>NZ_AZDP01000121.1 GCF_001435525.1 Levilactobacillus koreensis JCM 16448 | reverse complement strand
CGATTCAGGCCTACCTATTTTGGTGAGAAATCTTGTTGATGAATAATCCGGGTATAAATTATTGAGCATAGAATTAGACAAATGCCATTAAATATTGTTAGAATGGTAACATTGCTGTTAAAAATCTATGAGAAGGGGTGAGCCATCGTGACGAAAAAAACGAAACGGGCCATTTTTATCTTAATCTTTAGTGAATTTTTAGTGTGTTTGGGAATTAGTTTGATCATTCCGGTCATGCCATTCTTGAAAACCGAGCTGCATCTGTCAGCGACCGATATGGGGATTATGAACGCCCTGTTTGCTTTCGCCCAATTCGTGGCGTCACCCCTCATCGGGCGGCTGTCCGATAAGATTGGTCGAAAGCCGGTGCTGACCGCTGGACTGATCCTGTACATGGTCTCCGAAGTGCTCTTCGCGTTAACCAACTACCTGTGGGTCTTCGATATTTCCCGGTTGATCGGTGGACTGTCCGCCGCCATGGTCGTGCCAACCGCCATGGCCTTGGCCTCCGACATTACCACTAAGCGGCAACGGGCCAGAGTCATTGGCTGGTTGTCCGCCGCATTTAGTGGGGGCCTGATCTTAGGTCCTGGTATCGGGGGTATCTTGGCCGGTATCAGCTACAAGACGCCGTTCTGGGTTGCTGGGGCCCTGGGCTTGATTAGTGCCGTGGTCCTTATTGTTCTCTTACCGAGCGATGCCGAAGAGAACCGCATTGTGGAGGGTGAATCGGCCGAAGATGCCAAGCCAGCTGCGCATCCAATGACGCGGGCATTCTGGACGGTGCCAATTATCATCCTGTTTACCATGATTCTGGTCTCCTCATTTGGCCTGCAAGGGTTCGAAAGTATCTACAGTATCTACGTCAACGAGGTCTTCCACTTTAGTCTGAGTAACATTGCCTTGGTGCTGACCCTAAACGGATTGATTTCACTGTTCCTGCAGGTCGCCATGTTCGACACACTGGTCAGTAAGTTCGGGGAGCGGCGCGTGATTCGCATCTGTTTCTTCCTGGCGGCCGTCTGCACGATTTGGATTACGCAGGCGCACACCAAGCTGGAGGTTATGATCGCGACGTTGGTTATCTTCTCTGCGTTTGACCTCTTGCGGCCAGCGATTACAACGTTGCTGACGAAGGCTAGTGAGGCCAACCAAGGCCTGATCAACGGACTGAACATGTCATTGACCAGTGTTGGGAACATCGTCGGACCCATCATGTCCGGGATGTTGCTGGACTGGAATACCCACTACCCATACTTGGTCGTGGCTGTCTTCCTCATCGTGTCCTACCTGATGGCGTTCATGCTGAAACGACCGGATACAATGCAAAAACAATCAGTAGAATAGAAATTGTGAAATGAGTGTATAGAAAGGGCCTATGGCGGTTGTCATAGGTCTTTTCTGTACACTTCTAAAGGTTGAAAGATGAAATACCTGTCTCGTCCCGGTATCGGCAAGGATTTGCACCATTAAGATAGTGTGAACTTGCCGCACTCCGGCTGACAGGGATTCCGCCTGCTGTGGGGACGCTTCAGACTGGAAAGTCACCAGTCTTCTCGCTCGCTTTGAAGCCACGAAGATCACGTGTCTCCAAAGTCGCCCGTGCTGTAAGCTGGCTGATGAATCGCCAGCCAACACCACCTCCACGGCCGGCTACATTCCTGTCCTCCTCCGGCTCTGACTGTGCTTTACCACGATAACAGTCGAAAAAACTGCAGACTTTTTGGCTTAGCGGTCAACCTTTTCACTTATAGTGCGCGACAACGTCAGGGCTGGCCTCAAGCTTCCCAAAAACGGTGATCGACTTGAGTGTAGCGAATAGACTAGCCAAATTATTCACGCCGAGGAGGTTGAGCTTGCCCACGACGAGGAGCTTACTGCGCTCGCCGTCCTTTAGGCGTTTGAGAATGTCGGCGTCCGTAAAAGTGTAGCTCCCAATCAGCGTTTCGAGCGAATTGCTGTGGGCCGCGGGGTTCACGGTGGCCTGAATGACGGCTTGATTTTCCTCGAGTTCCTTGCGAATAGCTTCGTGGAGGAAGTCCGTGCGGGAGGTAAACGAGCCTTGTTTGACGAGCAGATCAATGTAACCGACGTCGACCGGCGAAAGATTAGCGGAAATTTTTGACTGCGACTCATTCAATACAATCAGACCCCTTTAAAATGGAATATCCTGAGCATACGACCGGCGCCCGGAAAAGTAAATGGATAATTAGGTCGCCTAGCAAACAAAAAAACAGCCAGACACGAAGTCTAGCTGCTCCCCCAAAAGCCCTCGATGGCCATGTGGTGCAGTGATAACCGGGCACGGATTCAAGCTGACCTTCTTCCCCAAAAGAAGACAGGAACCCAGGTACGACGGCAATCAAATTAGTTGGAAGTGATCGGTCATTTAGTCGATCCCCCAATCGGCTAAAACCGTTGCGGGTCAAATAAATCAAGATAGGCGACGGGTTACGGCCCCGATAGCCTAAGATTGTTGGACACACCGATAGCTTCCCCAAGTTGCGGTATGCCAACGAGGACGGGCAATAGTGGATTGATGAGTAACGAGTTAAGGGTTGAATCCTTTCGTACCCATCCGGATGTTACAAGTACATTATATCGGGGATGATGTATTTCAATAATCCAGTAATCTAATGATTGGATTACTAAATTTAACCATGTTGGTGCTAGACGTGGTATGCTATTAACAAGTAAGCAAATGAATTGGTCTATCTGATTTTTTGTAAGTGTTTGGTCGAAAAGTCGCCGACTGTTTGAAAACGCTATCAGACGGGCATTTGCGATGAGCCAAACGCGCGTGGCAATGGGACCTAGAGCCGTCATTTTGTTTGGCTGGGGTACGACCAAATGACTAGGAAAATGAGGGTTGAATTGTCGTCACGGGAGCTTTAATTGTATATGTGAGTGGATTTGGTAAGCAAGTTACTTTTTTTAACTACTTTTCCGCTAGATTGTGAGCAGTTATTAGCTGACAAATTGTCATTATCCGTTATACTTGGGCAACCTCTATCTACAAGGATAAGTAGCAAGCATCAATAAATTGGTGGATTAAATAATTGTCATATGAAGGATATGATCTGAGCCAGAGGATGGCAGGGATGTAGCCAGCCGCAGTGCGGCAAAGTTTAATCCATATTATATAGTAAGAAAAATGTATGCGTTAACAACCGTTTAGCGTAGACAAATTTACAAGGGGGAACTGATATGCCACGGCCGTATCATGAACGATTGAATTTTATGACGGAACTACCACTACGAGTGATCTCACATGGCACGGTGGGGCCGAAGATGGTCTTACCACACTGGCACCAAGCCGTCGAGCTGGCGTACGCCTTTAAGGGCCGCCCCGGGACCGTTCATATTGGGGGCTCGACCTATGAAATGGCAGAGCAGCACCTGTACGTGGTCAATTCGGAAGTGGTCCACAGCTATGAGACCTTTTTGGATGAGGACAACCAGATTGTGACGTTGCTACTGCCGGCTGCCTGGGTCCGCAACGTGGTGGCCAGCGAGCAACTCCCGGTCTGGGGACCACTGGACTTGGACCTGCACGCCGAGCCTTACCGTGAGTTGGGCGAGTTCGTTCGGACCTTAGCGACCAATGCCGTCACCGAACCCACCGAGCGGGCGGACTATCTGGCGAGTCTGGGGGCCGAGTATCAATTGGTCGGCCAACTCCTGAAAGATTTGACCGTCAATGGCCGCGTTACCAGCGACCAGTTGCCATTGCCGCATTCCTTGCGTCAAGCGGTCACAATGATTCAGGAAAACTACAGCCAACCGGTCTCCATTGCGAATATGGCGACCGAGTTAAACTATTCTAGCGTGTACTTTTCTCGCTACTTCAAGGAATACATGGGGATCTCACCCAAGGCCTATCTGGGCCAAATCCGGCTCGAACGGGCGACCCAGCTATTAATGACGTCGCAGGATTCTATCCAGAAGATTGCGTTGCGGACGGGGTTTCGTACGGAAAAAAACTTCTTTGTGACCTTTAAGCAGCATTTTCAGATGACACCGAAGACGTATCGCGAACGTTATGCGGCCCAACAGACCTGGTCGTAGCGTAAACGTTGCTTGTTCTGCTTTTTTATGTTACACTACCCTAACATGTCAACTAACGAATATAAGTAGAAGCCAACGTTGCCGTGACTAGACACGTTGGTTTTTTACGCGAAAAACAGGAGGGTATCGTTCATGTTAACCGTCAATAATGTCAGTATGCAGTTCTCCGACCGGAAGCTCTACGACGAAGTCAATCTCAAGTTCACCCCAGGAAACTGCTACGGGGTCATTGGCGCTAACGGCGCTGGGAAGTCGACGTTCCTTAAGATCATCGAGGGCAAATTAAAGCCAACGTCCGGGAATGTCTCCATGGGGCCTAACGAGCGGATGTCCAGCTTGAACCAAGATCACTTTGCCTTTGAGGACAACTTGGTCATGGACACGGTCATCCAGGGACACAAGAAGTTATACGATATCATGACCGAAAAGAACGCCATTTACATGAAGGCCGACTTTAGCGACGCAGATGGGATTCGGGCCGCTGAACTGGAAGGCGAATTTGGTGAAATGGGCGGTTGGGAAGCCGAAGCCGAAGCGAGCCAAATGTTACAAGCCCTGGGTATCGACGAATCGCTCCACCAAGTGCCAATGAGTGAATTGACCGAACCACAAAAGGTGAAAGTGCTGTTGGGCCAAGCCTTGTTTGGTCATCCCGACGTGCTACTCTTGGACGAACCGACCAACGGGTTGGACGTCCAATCCATTAGTTGGCTGGAAAACTTCTTGGCCGACTACGAAAACACCGTCATCGTGGTGTCCCATGACCGGCATTTTTTGAACCAAGTCTGCACACACATGTGCGATGTCGACTTTGGCAAGATTACGCTGTTCGTGGGGAACTACGATTTCTGGATGGAATCTAGCGAGTTGGCTGCCCAATTAAAGGCTAACGCTAACGCCAAGAAGGCCGACCAGATCAAGCAACTCCAAGAATTTGTGGCGCGATTCAGTGCTAACGCGTCGAAGTCCAAGCAGGCCACGTCGCGGAAGAAGCAATTGGAAAAAATCACGCTGGACGACATCAAGCCATCTTCACGGAAGTACCCTTTCATCAAGTTCAATCCAGAACGCGAATTGGGGAACGACTTGGTGCGTCTGGAGCACGTTTCCAAGGCTATCGATGGCGTGACGATTTTGGACGATGTCAGCATGACGTTACGGCCAGGCGAGAAGGTTGCCTTTATCAGCCGCAATGACGTGACGACCACGACTTTGATGCGGGTCATTTCCGGTGAACTCGAACCAGATAGTGGCAACGTGGTCTGGGGTCAAACGACCAGCACGACCTACCTGCCCAAGAACGTCAACGACTACTTCGCCGAAAACCAGATGACGGTGATCGACTGGTTACGTCAGTTTGCATCCAAGGAAGAAAGCGACAACACCTTCCTGCGGGGCTTCCTAGGGAAGATGCTCTTCTCTGGCGACGACGTGAACCGGGAAGTCGACGTGATGTCCGGGGGCGAAAAGGTCCGCGCGATGCTGTCCAAGATGATGTTGAGCAAGGCCAACGTGCTGTTGCTCGATGACCCAACCAACCACTTGGACTTGGAATCCATCACGGCATTGAACGACAGTCTTGTCGGGTTTACCGGCAGCATTCTCTTCACTTCACATGACCACGAATTCATTCAAACGATTGCCAACCGGATCATCGAAGTGACGCCTAAGGGTATCGTCGACCGAGCCGACACGAGCTACGACGAATTCTTGGGTCACAAAGAGGTTCAAGAACAGGTTGCGGCACTGTACGACGCTGAATAATCAATAGATAATTCGTAACGACATTGTTTTCCTTTGCCCATTGAGGCAGGGGAGAACGATGTCGTTTTTTTGTGGCTGACGGGGTTTTCCTATTGGTCTCAGCACTGCGGCGGCCAGGAATTCCGCCTGCAGTGGGGACGCTTCAGCCTGGAAAGGCACCAGTTTTTTCGCTCGCTTCGAAGCCTCGAAGTGCACGAGTCTTCAAAGCTGCCCATGGTGTAGGCTAGCAAAGGACGCCAGCCAACGCTATTATCACGGTTGGCTGCATCCCTGACCGCCTCCGGTTTCTGATTGTGTTCTACGATAACGATTGTTAAAGGCCACATACCCTCTAAATATTCTGGTCCGACTGATAACGAGTTTTACGCTCATTTTCCTGGTTGCCCTAAGATTAGAGTGTAAGCCGAGAGGTCGCCAGATATGGGCTCAGGCGCGTCGTTCTGCTTAGTCAGTGGGTGTTTTTCCCGCTGGTTTAGCAGAAGACCAACCTTGTAGACTCGGTACTTTCGAGGCTTCAAGTTGCGTCCGCACCGATCCAGCCCATATTTGGCGGCCGGCAAGGCGAAGATAACACTAGGTTGCCACGACTAAACAAGTCTCCAAAGTTTGGCCCTAATTGCCATTTGGACGGGAAAAGATTTAACGTCTTAATTGCCGGAATGCCTAAAACGATAAGGGTTGTCTTGCCCTATGAGGCCATGCTATGGTTGGGTTGCAGGTGAAGGATAGGGTTTGATGAAGGAGACTAATCATGAAAAATGAAAATGATTCAGCTAATCAATCGGAGCACCTAGACATTACCATTGACGCGGACCTCAAACGAGATGTGACCGCGGTTTACCAACAGTACGGGATGAGCCTGACCACGGCGATCCATTTATTTCTCCAGCAGTCGGTGACCGACCACGATTTACCGTTTGACCTCGAACTCAGTAAGGAACAATTACAGGCCGAACTCGCTCGCGAGAAGGCGACCGGCGATACCGAGTCATTGGCAGCGGTCGAGGCGCTGTGGCAGGACTGGAAGGAACTTTAAATTTAGGTGAAATGAAAGGCAATCCGCGAACCGAGGAAAGTTGGTTTGCGGGTTGCCTTTTTGGCGTTAGTTAGAACAAACGAATCAAAACAACGCCGCCAACCAATAAGAATAGTCCCAGAAACTGAACGGGGACAACCGGTTTACGGTTAGCTCCCAGCAAGCCAAATTGGTCGACCAACAGGCCACCAGCAATCTGACCTAGCAGTGCAAAGACTACGGTTTGACCGGTACCTAGAATCGGAGCGAGATAGGCGGTTCCCAGAACAAAAATACCGCCTAAGGCACCACCAATCCAGATCCACCAGGGCTTGCCGTGGCCGGTAGCATGACGAATGGCGCTGAAACTGCGGTGCACGAGAAGTACGATTATGAATAGGCAGAGCGTGCCGACGAAAAAAGAAATGAAGGCGGCGTGGACCGCAGAATTTAGCGCGAGTCCCAGGCGGCCGTTAATAGTTGTTTGAATGGCGCCAAGTGCGCCGGCGAGAACCCCCAATAAACGCCAGGGCCAGGGATTACCCTGGGTGAGGGTGGGACTGCTAGTGGGTGCCGCGTGCCGTTGAATGATCTCGGGGAGCGCAACGGTCACGGTGATCCCAATCAGGGCAATCAGTAGGCCTAGCAGTCGAATGGGCGTCAACGCTTGTTGTGGAGAGTGAAACCAACCAAAGTTGTCAATGATGACGCCCATGATGACCTGACCCAAAATCGGCATGATGGCCGTCTGAATTGCGCCGATGTGTGGAAAGAGCAGGATATTGGTGGTCAAAAAGATGACACCCAGCAGACCACCGATCCAGATCCACCATGGCTGCGTGGCAAGTAGATGTTGGGAAACGCCCAGTGGCTGATGGCTGAGCAAGAGGATGGCTGCTAAAAAGAGTGTGCCCACGGTAAACGAAACAAACGATGCCTGGTAGGGGGACCCAATAAAGCCCCGTAGCCGCGAGTTGATGGCGGTTTGAAAGGATATAATGATTCCGATAGTGACGGCAAAGGCGATAGACGCCATGGATGAGACCTCCTTGGTGGGTGTGTTGTGGTGAATGACTAAGACTATCATAGCGACACAAAGGCGACTAAATCAAGTTGACGAGTCAGGATTCGATTTTGGGTTTAACCTAGTCACAAGTTCAGGGTACAGAAAAGGAGCGGCTAACCACGGCTATACTCCTACTTAGGTAGACAAGCAAATAATCAAAGCTTGTTTACTTAGGG
>NZ_AZDP01000030.1:31473-51729 GCF_001435525.1 Levilactobacillus koreensis JCM 16448 | reverse complement strand
GAAGATGCTAGTTGCATAGGTCAGAAAAGTGTCTAACATTTTACTTGCACTTCATTTTTGCTGACTTACAGCATGGGACGGCTTGGAGACTCGCTTCCTGAGGCTTCAAGCCGAGGCCACAGACCGCTCCTCAGGCTGCGGCCGGTCCCCACCGGACGGCGTACGTGACTGGCGTAGCGGTTACGACCTCACAGGGTGGCGTTCCTGCCAGCCGAAGCCGGACTACATTTTCTTTTGAAACAGCCAGTAGGTGACGTTGGTGCCCTCGAAGAGCTGGGTGTGGTACGCGATGGCACGGTAGTTACGGTCCAGCGTCTTCGCCAGCTTGGCCGTCCCCGGGTTCAGATTCCCACTGGTGATGCGGCCACTGCCTCCCTGCCACTGCTTGATGGACTTGCCAGCTGGCGTATTGAGTACGACCCATTCGACCTGATGATGCTTGATCACGTTAGTCTGGTCACGCAGAATCTGGGGATCGGCCGACTGCGTAATATTATAATTTTGAAAATAGTACGTCGACGGCACCGCACCCGACGTGGTGTAGAAGCCCATGTCGATCGACCCATAATTTAACAACGTCAGCTTCTGGTCGACGGGCGTCCGTTGCCGCATGAGTTTGCCAAAGACGACCTGCGCGGGCTGTTGCGGCTTAGTGGTCGCCTCCTCCGTGATCGACGCGTTGTTCGGGAACACCCGTGAGTCGGTCACATTGTTGTTGACCCCCAGGACTAGAAACAGACTCAACGCCAACGTTCCCAGGATGGCAAACGGCTCATCCCCATTTGGCAACGGCACGCGCTTGAAGAATACTTGACCGAAATAGACCAATGGCAGCACGAAAAAGGCAAAATAAACCAATTCATAATACTGGTAGACCGCCCCCGACTGGTACCCGTATAACGCCAGCAACGCACTTGCCAGACCAACCGCCACGTAGAGTCCCCGTGTGAAATGGTGATGGAAGACTGCCGGCTGAAATAAAATTGCCAGCGTGCCCAAGACGCCCAACAGGAAGAAGAGAATGTTGCTTAAGTAAAATTGCGCTAGAATCGACGTCGACTGGATCAGGTTAGCGAAGAAGGCGACCGACGACGTGAGGTAAACGTGCGTGTTGAACAGGAAGTAGACCTTAATGAACGCGCCCAGCGACTTGGTCAGCAAAAAGTAGACCAGCCACGGCCCCGTCGTCATCACGAACCCCACGGCACTCCAGCCAACCAATTTGCCCAAATCCCGCCAGCGCTTGTGCACCAGAAAGTACACGCCTAGGGCCAGATAGAACATGATCCAGGCCCCCAGCAACGTGTATTTCGACAGCAGGACCACGCCGACCAGCGCGCCCTGCGCGAAGTACCACCAGTGGCTAGCATGAAAATTGTGCCGATCCAGCAGCACCAGCAGATAAATCAGTGATAGCAAGAATGGCAGCGTGAAGAACTCAACCGTATCGCCGTAATCGTAGTACGGGTGATACAGAAACAGCATTGGTGACAGCAACGCCACTAACAAGGCCGGCAGCGGCGCCAACCGCAACAATTTTCCCAGTCGATACGTCAGGTACATCGCCGCAACCAGTGTGAGCACCTCGTAGCCAAAAATTAGAATAAAGCTGCGTGCCGACACCAGATACGCCAGGCCGTGTAGGAAATACACGTAGGGCCCCTTCTGCTCAAAAATATCCTTATAGGGCACGATGCCGTTCATCATTGCCTTCCCCACTGTAAAAAATGCGTTGTTGTCCGGCGAATCGTCCACGTAAAATGCTGGCGACGTGTACGAACAAAACAACATGATAAACGTCCCAACGATGGCCAGTAGTCCGAGGTGCTGGGCGTCGCGGCTCCGTAATTTTTGGCCTAATCCTCTCATAGGTGCCCCTCCTTAATTTGTTTCGTAAACAATCAATCTGTGGGTATAAGAAAAGACGTGGTCCCCGCCACGTCTTCTCAAATCTTGATTTTCGTAAAATTCATCACCGGTCGGCATCAAACTTCACATTGAGAAATAGCCCTAAAGTCCCCGCATCTAGCAGAGGTTTCAGGCCGTTCCTGCCTCACTGATAGGGCCGCCAAGCTTGGCTACTGCCAATTCAAGAATTAACTTGACGGGCCATTATTACGAGTGGAAAACGTGCTATCCATCCCAGATTCAACGTTTCCCTGTCGTAACGACTACTTCTTGTAGATGGTGTAGCGAACCGTGTAAGTCTTGTAGCCCTTTTCCGCCACAGCAAACTTGAAGTATTTCGCCTTCTTAGCAGCCAACTTGTCGGCTTCCTTCTTGGTCAACTTGATCTCGAAGCGACCAGTCTTCTTAACCTTGAAAGTCAAAACCTTCTTGCCCTTGTTGGTCAACAGGGTAACGACAGCACCCTTCCGGCCCTTTTGGAACAGGAGCGTGCGGCTGTAACGAACATAGTGCTTACGCCCGCGGAGCTTCTTGGAAGCTGCTACCTTCTTACCCGGCTTCTTCGCTGGTTTCTTAGCTGGCTTCATTGGCTTACTTGGCGTTGTCGTTGAAGCAGACGTTGACGTTGCGGTCGAGCTAGCCGTACTACTGTCAGTCGTGTCGGTAACGGCACCACCGTTGTCAGTCATCGTGCCCGCACCGGTATCATCGTTGGTATCGGTTGCTGGCGTACTGCTGGCCGTGGAATCGGCGGTACTGCTCGAACTCGTCGCGTCAGTGGCTGGAGCTGTCCGGCCACCACTCTCAGCGACGGTCGCAGAACTACTGTCAGCAGGTGCGACAGACCCACTAGTTGAGTCGACCACGGCACTGACAGCACCACTGCCGCTACCGCTCAAGGCGTTGGCGCTACCGCCGTCAGCGTTCGCCGAAGTCGCAATGACGCCGGCCGTTGACAGTGCAGCGACTAACCCTAAAACATACCCAAAAATACGCTTCATACAAAAATCCTCCCCACAGATTATGATAGTTTTTCGTCAAATTACTGAGGAACTTGACTACTTGCTGGCATCATAGGTCCGTGGCTAAACCGGGTCAAGATGGCTCCTTTCATAAACAAGTTAATTTTTGGAAATAGCGGTCTGCATAAATATTTGTCGTACTCGGCTAGATAGCAAGTCAACTCTGGCAATTGCCGCCTACTGCCAAGCCTTCTATATTCATTCTATGTATAGAGTTACCAAATTTAACCGCGGATGAAATTTTGACTTGTATGCCTAACCTAACCAAAGTCCCCGTAAAGCTTGAATCTAGGCGGCCTAATCCACTCACCACCTAACCGGCTGAACGGTTGCTGGGGCGGACCTTGTGGCCAGGTGATGGTCAGTGTGCGAAGCCGGTTTTTCTGCGGCTATCGGCGGCCAAAAGCAGTCGGTATCTTTCACGGAAGCACCAGCCGCCAGTTAACATGAGCTCTAACTCATCATTACAACGCCATTCAAAAAGGGCATCGTCAGAATTCTCCAAAAAAGAAGAATCCAGACGATGCCCAATATCTTAAATTTAAAGGTGGGTCAAACCAACCCAAGTCGTAGGCTGGCGGGAACGGAACCCCGTGTCGGTCCTCTTAGACTGAGCGGTTTTCTCAGCCTTAGAGGAGAGGCCGAGCTTGAAGACTCGCTTTTGAGGCTTCAAGTCGCCCTGGGGACCGCTTCACAGGCCCCAGGTCTGCCTCACAGGGTGGAGTTCCCGCCAGCCGGAGACGACCATGACAACGGTTTATCCGAAGAAGCCCCCACGAATTGGGTAGCGACGACGCATCAAGAACATGGCTACGATGGCTAAGACGCCAAGAATGATACTTGGCCAAGCACCGATGACGGGGTTGATGATTGGTGGCAGGAGTTGGGCTGCGTAGAACAGCAACATCCAGACCACGAACCCTAACAGGACGAACAGCGCGCGAATCCAGCCGTTGTACTTGTGCTTGATCTTAGGATCGAACATCCGTGGCATGATCGGCAAGATGAAGCCGGCAACCAGGGCACTGACCAAGATCGCCGTAATCCCAACTGGGCTGCTAGTCTCCAACAACTTCGGACTGAAGAGGTACATCAGCCCAAACATCAAGTTAAAGATCATGAAGAACGTCAAGGCGTTGTACGCCATGTTTGGCCAGTAGTCCGGTCCCCCGATGACGGCATCGGGATGTTGTGGGCCTTCCACGATCAATTTAACTTGACCGTCGATGTCGCCGTACAGGTTCTTGGCGGTCTTCCCACTCTTTTGGCTTTCGACCAGTTCATTGACCATGTTTTGAACGGCTTCAGCCTTCTTTTCGGGCGAAAGCTTAGTCTTGTCTAAGGCCCGGTTGAAACGGAACATGTAATCGGCATTTCGCTTGGTTAACCCAACGTTGTCGAAGACCGCCCGTTCGTTCGCCGCAACGTCATTGCGTTTTTGGTGAACGCCCGCGTTACGCGGTTGCTTTTTGTTATCACTCATTTATCTGTTTCCCTTCTAAACGTTGAAGCGGAATTCGACGATGTCGCCGTCTTCCATCACGTAATCTTTACCTTCGACCCGCAGCTTGCCGGCTTCCTTAACGGCGGCTTCGGATTCGTATTGGTCTAAATCATCAAAGGCCATCACTTCAGCGCGGATAAACCCACGTTCGAAGTCGGAGTGAATGATTCCGGCTGCTTGTGGGGCCTTGGTACCGGTCTTAAACGTCCACGCACGAGTTTCCTTACCACCGGCCGTAAAGAACGTTTGCAGGCCTAAGAGGTGGTATGAGGCCCGAATCAGGCGGTTCAAACCAGGTTCTTCAACCCCTTCGGCTTCCAGGAAGTCTTGCTTTTCGTCGTCATCCAACTGGGCAATTTCTTCTTCGGCTTCGGCGGCAACGGCAATGGCTTCGGCGCCTTCCTTAGCGGCGTAGTCCTTGATGGCCCCAAAATACTTGGAGTCTTCGGGATCAGCCATGTCGTCTTCAGCAATGTTGGCCACGTACAGCACCGGCTTGGACGTCAACAGGAAGAGGCCCTTTACGATTGGGGCTTCGTCTTCGTCAAAGTCGATGGACCGCACAGCGCCACCCTTTTCGAGGACTGGCTTGATCTTTTCCAAGACGGCTAATTCGGCCTTGGCTTCCTTGTCGCTCCCCTTGGCAGCCCGTTCAACCTTCGTCAACCGCTTGTTAACGGCTTCTAGGTCGGACAATCCGAGTTCCAAGTTGATGGTCTCGATGTCGTCGATGGGATCGATCTTACCGGAAACGTGGGTGATGTTATCGTCATCAAACGCCCGTACAACGTGGACGATGGCGTCAACTTGGCGAATGTTTTCCAGAAATTGGTTCCCTAGACCTTCACCCTTGCTGGCACCCTTAACGATCCCGGCAATGTCGGTAAATTCAAACGTCGTTGGGACGACCTTCTTGGCTGGAATCAAAGCTTGAATCCGGTCCAAGCGACTGTCTGGGACTTCAACCATCCCGACGTTGGGGTCGATCGTGGCGAAAGGATAGTTCGCCATTTCGGCACCGGCCTTGGTAATCGCGTTAAATAGAGTTGACTTGCCGACGTTCGGCAGACCAACGATTCCTGCAGTTAATGACATAGCAATTATTCACTCTTTCTATTTATCGGCATCGGCTTGGTGCACCAATACCTTTTTTAATTTCTTCTCAAATTCGCGGCGCGACAGCATGACCACGTGCCCGCAATTCGTACACTTAATCTTGATGTCCGCACCCATCCGGGTAATCTCCCAGCGGTTCGTGCCACAAGGGTGCGGCTTCTTCATTTCAACCAAATCACCTAAATCATACATGGCAGGTCCTCCTTCGGGGCTGACGGTCGGTCCTAGTCCGACTGGATATTCAGCAAGTCCAAGATCCGGTTTAAATCATCGTTTGACAGGTATTCGATCTCAATATGGCCTTGATGATCCTTGTTGCCTTCATTGATGGAAACCTGAGTCCCAAACCGTTCCTGTAATTGATTTTCGGTCGACCGCAGGAATGGAGACTTCTTCTTGGCTGGCTTCTTGGCGAGTTTCTTAGCGGCACCATTGAGCTTGTTGACCTCGGCTTCAACGGCCCGGACGGTCATGCCTTCGCTGACGGCGCGCTTCGCTAGGGCGACCAACTTAGTCTTGTCCTTCAAGGAAAGCAACGTCCGCGCTTGGCCCATGGACAATTCGTTGCGTTGGAGCATGTCCTTGACGGCTTTGGGTAGGCCGAGCAACCGCAGATAGTTAGCGATGTACGGCCGGCTCTTCCCTAAGCGTTCGGAAACCTGCGCCTGAGTCAACGTCAACTTGGTCATTAACGTATCGTACGCTTCGGCTTCTTCCAAAGGGGTCAGGTCTTCTCGTTGCAAGTTTTCTAGGACCGCAATTTCCATCATTTGTTCTTCAGTAACCTCCCGGATAATGCCCGGAATGGTACTCTTTCCGGCAATCTTAGACGCCCGGAAACGCCGTTCGCCAGCAAGAATCTCGTAACGTTGAATCTGTTTGTCAGGTTGACGGACGATGATCGGTTGAAAGACCCCGGTCTTCTCAATGGAAGCCGCAAGATCGTTCAACCCCTTGGTATCAAACTTCTGCCGGGGTTGATAAGGGTTGGGCCGAATGTCAGCCAACGTCAAGTCAACGACGGTCTCTTCACCGGCGTCCACGCCATTTTCAGCAAACAGCGCATCAATTCCCCGACCTAAACTTTTCTCTTTCTTACTTGCCATGGGCAGCTAGCACTTCCTTTGCGAGTTCGGTGTAAACTTCGGCGCCCTTAGACTTCGGCGCATAATCAATGATCGGCATGCCGTGACTCGGTGCCTCCGCTAACTGAACGTTGCGCGGAATAATCGTGGCGTAAACCTTGTTTTGGAAATACTTCTTCACTTCTTCGTTGACCTGCTTGCCAAGGTTCGTGCGGGCGTCGTACAACGTCAACAGCACGCCTTCGATCTTCAGGTCGCGGTTAAAGTGCTTCTGAACCAACTTGACCGTGTTCAACAATTGCGTCAGCCCTTCCAGCGCGTAGTATTCGCTCTGAACGGGAATCAAAATGGAGTCGGCGGCCGTGAACGCGTTGATCGTCAGTAAGCCCAACGAAGGCGGACAGTCGATCAGGATGTAGTCGTAGTTGTCACGAACGTCATCCAACGCATCCTTCAACCGCGTTTCCCGCGCCATCATTGGCGTTAACTCAATTTCAGCACCGGAAAGCTGGATCGTTGCGGGAACGATATCCAATCCCGGGTGCTCCGTGTGTAAAATGGCCTCTTGAATCGGCGTCTCGTTGACCAAAACGTCGTAAACTTCCCGTTCAATGGTGGCCTTTTGAATACCAACCCCACTGGTTGCGTTCCCTTGGGCATCGGTATCGACCAACAAAACTTGTTTGCCGGCACTCGCCAATGCAGCCCCCAGGTTAACGCCGGTCGTGGTTTTACCCACGCCGCCCTTTTGGTTGGCTAAAGCAATGATATAGCCCATATGTCGTTTCACCTCTAGCTTTCTTTTGGAATGTCAATTGTAATTCGATAACCGGTTGGGGTCTCTTCTTCCTTCGTGGTCAGCGCCATTCCGGCGTCGGTCACCATTTTGACCGACTGTCGAATCGTGTTCACGGCCACGCGGGTATCGCCAGAGACACCGTGCTTGGTGACTTTTCGCCGGTGTTTCTTTGGTTTCTGTTGCTTGGTGATCAGCGCTTCGGTCTCCTTGACCGTCAATTTATCGTTAACGATCTTTTTGACGAATTCGGCCTGTTGCTCCGCTGGCACTGCCAGCAATGCGCGGCCATGCCGTTCGCTGATTTGACGGTTCAAAATGGCGTTGCGCACCGGTTCACTGAGTTTGAGGAGCCGCAGCTTATTGGCCACGAATCCTTGGCTCTTGCCAATGCCCTCGGCCAGTTGGGCCTGCGTCATGTGGTTCAGGTCCATCAATTGGCGGTAGGCGTGCGCCTCTTCAACAGCGGATAGCTCTTCACGTTGGAGGTTTTCGATCAATGCCATAGACGCCGTTTCGTCGTCGTTCATGGCCTCGATGATGGCGGGTACCGTTTCCCATTTAAGACTGGAAATGGCCCGGAATCGCCGTTCACCGGCAATGATCTCGTAGTGGTCTGGCTCGTACTCCCGTAACACGATGGGTTGTAGGAGGCCATGTTCTTCAATGGTCTGCGCCAACTCCGCAATGGCGGTCGGGTCAAACCGTTGCCGTGGTTGGAAGCGGTTCGGAATGATCTGGGCGACCGGAATCATCACCACATTTTGTTTCACAGGATGGGCCGGTTGCGTGGCCTTTTCCCGATTATTTCCAAATAATGAAAATGGCAATTAGCTTACCCCCATCCCATTAATCTTCTAACGGCTCCCGGTTGGGTGTGCCGGCTTTACGCGGATACCGCTTGGGCGTCTTGCGTACTTTGTCGATGACCACGATGTGTCGTGGATCGTTGGACACTGGTAGGTTGAAGGCTTCATCCGCTTTGAGCTCCCCGCCCAGAGTGGTGATAGCCGTCTGACTGACCGCCAGCTCATTTTCCGTTTGCGAGGCCTTTAAGGCAACGAATTGACCGCCGACCTTGGTGAGTGGCAGGCACAGTTCGCTCAACACGGACATGCGGGCCACAGCACGGGCCAAGACGAGGTCATAGCTCTCACGAGTTGTGGCCCGCTTGCCACCGAATTCTTCAGCGCGAGCATGATGGAAGGCCACCCCGGTCAAATTGAGCTTGGCGGCGAGATCATTTAAGAACGTGATGCGCTTGTTTAATGAATCGACGATGGTCACCTGAAGCTGTGGAAAAACGATTTTGAGCGGTAATGACGGGAACCCGGCCCCGGCGCCCACATCACAGATGCTGAGTGGCTCTGTGCGCATAGCGGGCACGTAAAAAGCGGGGGTCAACGAGTCGTAGAAATGCTTCAAGTAGACATCGGGCTCCGCGGTAATCGTGGTTAAATTAACATGTTCATTGGTCGCAACTAGGAAATGATAATAGTCAGCGAATTGTTGTTCCTGCGTTGTGGTTAATTGGATGCCCTGCGTGGCTAGCGCGGCACGAAACTCTTCTGGATTCATACACACTCTCCCAGTTCACTTCTGTGAAACACAATTGTTTCACGTTTGATTATACTTTACCTTACTTACTAGCGAAACGCAACCGAACCACCACGGGTTGTGACCTTCGGGGTGCGATTGTTTTCGTTGTGACGTCGTTTCCTATTATACCGAAAACCGGCGTCACATGAAACGCTTATTCCGGAGTTAAATTAGATGTAGGCAAAACTGTTCAAGATTGTATCGGAGTGACCACACTCCGGCTGCCAGGGATTCCGCCGGCTGTGGGGACGCTTCAGCCTGGGGGACGGGCTTCTCGCTCGACTTTGAAGCCGCGAAAAGCACGCGTCTTCAAAGTCGCCCATGGTGTAAGTCGGAAAGAACCCCGATTAACGCCATTTCCACGGCCGGCTACATTCTGGCCTCCTCCGGCTCCGATTGATCTTCGCCATAACAAATGTTGACCACTAGGTGTGTTCTATAGTCTAAGTTAGGGTACTCATCTCACTGACTTATGTATCGCTGGATTTGCTAATCGTAGTATTACCTTTTCATCAGAATTATCACAATCACGCTCAAGAATTCGGTGCCTAACTGAATTAAAAAAAACGCCATCGCCACCGATTATGAACCGGTGACCATGGCGTGACTTATCAATTTCAGAATGGAACGCCATCGCTGGCACGGTGCTGGCCCGTTAGCCTGGGACGGTGTTTGGCGAAGCCGGTGTTACCAATGGTGATTGTATCGATTACCGGCTGACCGAGAAAGAGCGGGTGGGTGGTGACGCTGGCCATCCCCCGTTGGATGGTGATGATATTATAGCTCACCCCGTCGTGAACTTCGTGGCGGTGTAGGTCCTGACAGTCGATGTAGGTCGTTGCCGACCCCACGCTGGTTACCGGAATCGAATTGTCCACCAAGTAACTCGCGCCAAAGTGAAGATGGCCAGTAAAAATTCCGCCAATGTTGTGCCCGTGCAGAATCGCCAACAGCTCCCGGTTATTTTGAAGAATGGCGTAACGCATCCCTCGTAGCGCCGGTGTATCCAACGGATGGTGGAGAAAAATAAATGCCCGTCGCCGTGGCGCCAAGTGGAGATTCTTATTAAGCCAATCAAGCTGTTCACGCTCTAACCAACCGGCCTCTTTATTCGGTTCCCATTTAGAATCCAAAAAGTAAAAGTCCATGTTTTGATAAACTTGTTTGTAGGCATAATAGGGCTGATGTTTTTGCTCTAAATACCCAATATTGAAGGCTTCGCGGTCATCCTGATCCCCCAGAATCACCTGCACGGGTGCGCCGACTCGCTGTGCTTGCTGTTGAAAGTAAGCATGAAGTCGCGCATAGTCAGCGCTAGTGCCGCCCTGTAAAAGGTCACCACTCACCACAATCAGATCTGGTTCTACCTGATGGGTCACGATGTCGTCAAAAATACGTTGTAATTTAGCAATCGGCGCGATCTGTTGATGATACTGCGGTGACTGCGCCGGTGCCGTTAATTGCGGATCTGATAAATGAACAATTGTAAACTTATTCATGCCCCCGTTGCCCCCATCAAAATAGACTCATGGTCCCCGGGAACGGTCCACCCGGCGACAGTTAAACCCTACTATCACTAAGTTAGTTCTAGCATAGCGAAGTTTTGTAAATTATTGGTGTGGTCTACGTCAACATCTTGTAAAGTTTCCGCAAAGGGTGAGCAAGGAGGCTATCAACATGACCAGCCGTTCTCTGACATGTACGACTTACAAAAGCATTGAAGACTCTTGTCAGCTGGCACCCCGCGCATACGTTTCCAAACAAAATAGCGCCGCAGCCCCCAGCGGAACCGCAACGCTATTTCAACCGTCCCTAGTAACCGAATCACAGTTCGGCCTACCAGAGGATTCATTATGGATGCTTAGGTGGTCGGGAAAACCATAACATCGGTAACCAAGTAATAATAAGTAAGATCAACGTATCCGTATCCATGGCAGACATACGATCATCCTCTTCCCCTTGATATATCCTCATAATAGCAAGTCCATGTGTTATTTCTGTATAAAAATGCTCCAGAACTTGTAAAGGTTTCTTTACACAGTTGACAGACTCATCCATACCTCAGTATTCATGCGGTTTGTAGATTCTAATGAGTCGACCAGCTTTTAAAGTTATCCGACCAATCCGCAACCAAAAAGTCGCCCCCACCATCACCAGTGAGGACGACTTTATTTAAAATTTTACAGCTTACGCGCGTGCCTAGTTCTTAATGGCCCGAACTTCTTCAAGGAACCACTTGTTGAAGGCTGCGGCGTCGATGTCGACAGAAACCTTGGCGTTGGTCTTGCCATCATGGTAAGCACCACGAATATCACCAACAGTTTCACCGATAGCTGGGCCATCAGTCACAACGTCGATCCACATGTCTTCCGTCTTGATTGCTTCTGGGTGAAGTAGGTAGAAGATGGTGTTCACGTCATGCATAGCGATACCACTGTCGCTGTTGTCACCATCGTTAATGATGATGTCATGCAGCATCTTCCCGGTTTCGCTGATCTTTGGCAATTCTTGAATGCTTTCGTGAGTCAGGAGGGCCTTCATGGTAATGTCCAGGCCAACCATCACGATTGGAATACCAGACTTGTAAACGATAGCGGCTGCATCTGGGTCGGTGAAGACGTTGAATTCAGCGGCACTGGTCATGTTACCCTTACCTAAAGCACCACCCATGGCAACGATCCGGTCGATGTGGCTCTTAACTTCTGGGTATTCTGAGAAGAGCAACGCGATGTTCGTGTATGAACCGGTTGGAACCAACGTGATTGGGTCGGAACTAGCCATGATTTCATCATGTAAGGCTTCGACGGCCGTCTTGTGTAATGGCTTTGGCAAATCAGTTGGGAATTCGTAACCAGGCATCCCTGAGGCACCGTGGATCCGGGCTGCGTCTTCGAAGTCCTTGAACAATGGTTGTTCAGCACCAGCAGCAACTGGAATGTCTTGGTTGAAGAAACGAACGATCTTCAAGGCGTTGATGGTGGTCTTGTCGACAGTAACGTTACCAGCAACCGTCGTGATCAACTTCAAGTCGATGTTAGGGTCGTTGATTGCCATCGTCAAAGCAGCTGCATCGTCAATACCTGGGTCTGTATCCATAAGAATTTTAATAGTCATGTTAATTTCCTCCCAATGAAATGAATTCAATTTTTAGTGCGGTCAGTAACCGCTTACGTTTAACCCTGGGTCAAGCTCCCACTAGAGCATGGCACTGAAGACCAAGTCGAGTAGGAACAAAACGCCTAACAAGTACACCGGCCAGGATAGTTCTTTACCTTTACCCAAAGCCAGCTTCATAATCGGGTAGCAAACGAAACCAAACGCTAACCCGGTCGAAATACTGTTCGTGAACGGAATCAGCACAATGATCAGAAACGCTGGGAACCATTCAGAGAAATCAGCCATCTTAATGTTGCCAATGGCAGCCATCATCAACGCCCCGGTAATAATAATCACGGGCGCAATGGCAGCGGACGGCACGTATGCCAGCAGTGGCACGAAGATCAGTGACAGCGCGAACAGAACCGCGGCAGTTAACGCCATAATCCCGGTCCGGCCCCCACTTTCGATCCCCGAGGCACTTTCGGCAGCAGCCACAGTAGGACTGGTCCCTAAGAAGCTCGACAAGAACGTGGTCACCGAACTCCCCTCAAAAGTCTTCTTGAACTTCTTCTGGTCAGGCAACAGTCCCTGTAATAGCCCCATCGACTCAAAGACCAAGATCATGGTCATCGAGAACGCAGCTAAGATAAAAGGCGTCGTTAGCCAGTTGGAGAAGTCGTTTTTGAAGACGATCTCGTGATATTGACCCAACCGCGCCAAATCAACGTTCGGCGTGTCTGAATCTTTGACCCCCAAGAAGAAGGCCAGGAGACTCGTTGCAATAATGCCAATGAAGAAGTTCCCCTTAATCTTCCGTAAAAACAGAATCAAACTGAGAACTAATCCAAAGAGCGCTAGCAACGGGGTGGGCTTCGTCAAGTCGCCCAAGACGATCAAGGAGGACTTCCCGGCAACGATCAGGCCCGCTTTCTCCAGGCCAATTTCGACCAGGAAGAGCCCAATCCCCGCGGTTATTCCACTCTTTAGCGACTCCGGAATGGCCTCGGAAAGAATCGTCGAAATCTTGGTGAAGGCGATCAGCATGTAAATGAAACTGGCGACCGCCGCAATTCCTAACGCTTCCTGCCAGCTCAAGCCCATGTTCACGACGATTGTGTACGTGAAGAAGGCGTTGACGCCCATTCCGGGAGTCAAGATGACCGGTGCGTTCGCCCAGAAAGCCATAATCAAACAGCCAATCACGGACGAAAAGATGGTGGCAAAGACACTTAAATCGGTCGGAATCCCGGCGTCTTTAAGAATCAGCGGGTTCACGATGATAATGTATGAAATGGCGAAGAAGCCAGTCACACCTGCGATCAGTTCGTTGCGGACGACATCCTTATGTCGCAGCGCTTCTCTTAGCGTCATACCATTGGCTAAGTCCACCTGCGTTTGTTGCTTATCCATAAAAATCCCTATCTTTCGGTGCGTCAATTCTCGACGCACAGACTTCACGGGCTTTGCAACCGGATGGTCTCAAACACCCGGCTGGGTTTCACTCCCTAAGGAAGGTCGGCACCCGTACGGACCGAACGGGTTATCCCGTCAGCCGCAAGCCACCAGTAGAAGTGGCCATCGCGGCCCACCCCAATCTGAGGCAGTTCCGCATTTTTTGACACAGATAGCCCAGGAAGCGAACGCCCCTGGGCTATCAATTTTAAAACTCACAGTTACCCGCGAGCACTCATTTTACCAAACGAACAAACCAACGATCCCGGCAGAAAGTAAGGAAACCAAGATCCCGGAAAGTAACATGTAACCAACGTTCTTAGAAATAAGTTCGTTGTTTTCGCGGTCGACGATACCCTTGAAACAACCGATAATCATCCCAGTAGTTGAGAAGTTAGCGAATGAAGTCAAGAAGACAGTCAAGATGGCACGGTAGTGATTAGAGAATGCACCGGTGTTGATGGTTGAAGAAATCTTACCCATAACAACGAATTCATTCGTAACCAGCTTAGTACCCATGTACTGTGCAAAGCCGAATGCGTCGTGGACGTTCAGACCCATTAACCAAGCAAATGGGAACATGATGATCCCTAAGATGTGTTCCAAGGATAACCATGGGTTGAACAAACCAAGCAACTTGTCGATCAAGGCAGCTAAGGCAACGAAGGCGATAACGTTAGCAGCAATGATTAAGATCAGACGGCCGGCACCCAAGATAGAGTCACCCAAGAATGAGAAGAATGGTTCCTTCTTGCCGTCGTCTTCAACTTCGCCGTCTTCAGCAGCAGCTGAGTTAGACCCACCGATTTTGGCAATGGTGTCTTCTTCAGGAGTAACTTCGACAGGGTTCAACATGTTGGTCACGATGATGGCGTTCAAGATGTTAATTGGAACGGCCGTCAACACGAATTGACCAGGAACCATTTGGGTATATGCACCCAGAATGGAGGCAGTGATACATGACATCGACATCATGGCAAGGGTCAAGTTACGTTCCTTACGCATGCTCTTTAATTGTAATTGTGAAACGGCTAAGGCTTCAGTGTTACCTAAGAACATCATTTCAACAGAGAAGAATGATTCGAACTTAGGTTGGCCAGTAATGAAGGAAAGGCCACGACCAACCCACTTGATGATCCAAGGAAGAATCCCGATGTAAGTCAAGATATCGAACATTGGAACAACTAATAAGATTGGTAGCAATGAACTGGTAACGAAGTTCATTGACTTAGCAGTACCACCATAGTCAGGCGTTACCCAGTTAGGTAAGGCGAAGACGATACCTTGGTAAGCCACTTGAACTAACCAGTTGAACCCATCGGCGGCACCCTTAACGATGTCTTGCCCGAGTGAGAAACTAGTGAAGAACCAAGCCAAGATCAAGTTAAGAACTAAGACAATGGCAGTTGACTTCCAGTTGATTTTCTTCTTGTTCTTCGAGAACAAGAAAGCGATTGCGAGGTAAACAATTACCCCTAAAATATTGACTGCGACTAGCATTGGTCAAAATACCTCTTTCCGATATTATTCTTTGATGTATAGACGTTTTCCATACAAAAGTTGACACGATGTTGATGCAGAAATTATGTAACGCATAACTTCTGTTACGAACGAACGATAACAGTTCGTAACAGTTGGATTTCAGCGGCCACCAGGGAATGGTGAAATTAAGCGGTGAATAATTGATGAATCGGTTCCTGATGTGCGCTGACCTTTGCAACCCAACGGTTACCCCCTGAGACTGATGCTTGCCCACCCCCTTTCAAGGTTAAGTCCTATTGCGTAATTTCATTTAAAAAGCTATGTCCGGCCGCGTGTCCCGCTAAACCGAAGTTTTCCAAGACCGTTGCACCGACATCGGCTAACGTCCGCCGAATGCCCAATGCGTGGGTACTCGGTCGCGACGGGGAGTAAGCCAGTAACGGCAAATACTCGCGCGTCGGTGTGACGGCCATGGTCGGGTCATCGGCGTGGGTCGCGGTAATCACTAGCAAGTCATTGGCGCCCATGTCGTGCATGAACTGTGCCAAATAACGATCCGCTAGCATCAACGCTTCCCCAAATGCTTGTGTATTCTGATGCTCACCGGCGAAACGAAATTCCGGCAGCAACACGTAGGTCAATCCAGAGGCTGGCTGAGAAAGCCGATCATATAGGATACGAAATGCATCCTTGTTGTCTCCCAACTGAACCCGTTCTGCCAAGGACTGGGTTTCCAAGTAACTCAGAAACGGTCCAGCGACAGTGACCGTGTAGCCAGCAGCCGGTAAGGTATCGAAGACGCTCTCCGTGCGGGTGGCACCATTATAGTCCCACATCTCACGAAGTCCCGTTGCCCGTCGATTGGTCTGCGCGCTCACGTGCAGGCGGCCGAAGAAGCCGGTTGGGGCGTCCACGGGGGCAATCCCGGGCAATGGATGGTCAATCCGAATATTACCAAGACCTAACTGCTGTAATGTTGGAAGATTTAGTTTATCAGCCCAACTAACCGCCACATGACCCAACGTGTCGGCGCCTACCGATTGAAAGCGGTTTGCGTCCGGGGCTTCCCCCAGACCCAAGCTAGCAAAATCGATCACGAAGATGCGATGAAAGGCCACCATTTCTCACTCCTTAGGTCAATATCAGAAATTGAACGTCCCCAATATTTTTTCGGTCTAGTAATAATATACCTTTTCCGAACCGGCCTGTAAATGCCCGATTTAAGAAAATCGTAAAAAGTCTATTTCCGAACATTGTGGGTGTTAATGGTTGTCAAACTACTAGCCTGTCCGTCAGCAACCGAATTTCCAGTTTCTTTTGCTAAAAGGATTTACCTTGAAAAATAGTTCCCGTTGGCCACCCCCTAAACGGTTGCTGGTAGCCCTACCAGCTCACTTTGGCGGTGACCAAACGGTTCATAACCTAACCTTATTCAATTTAGCAAATGCGGTGACTGACCCGAACGACTAAGGCTCCTTACGTCATAAAAACGGGCTTCAAGTATGGGATGACAACTCACTTGAAGTCCGCTAACTCTCGGAAAGGAGGTTGTGATTACTAAATTTCCGTTTCGTAATCATTTTAATTCTTAATCGCCTCATAACTAGATATTCCCACTGACTGACACAGCCGTTTATTCATTCTGAGTAATTTCAGACTGTCGTTTCAGCACGTTTCCAAAATCTTAATTCCTTCATTACCTCAACCGATCGACACTTTAACGATTCTTTTTGAAATCCTTGTGCGACCATGCTAACGCAACATCCGAGCTCTAGCTACTACCTGGAACTGTTTACAAGTCTTAAAACAAGTATGCTTACGTGAAGCACTAAGCTAAAACACTATTCAATTGTCTTGTTACCAGAAACCTGATACTTGAATCTTACCAGAGTTCGTTAGAAGGTTTATCGGAGTTGTCATACATCTTTCAGTTTCTCGGTGCTACTTACTAGTAAAACCTAACTTACGCTTAAAACGGAAATTGGTTTCATTAACATTGCATCAACTAGATTAACTGGAGCTTTGAATCACAACCCTTAATTCCTTTCCGCAACATAATAGTACCATGAGCTGTAAGCGTTTGCAATAGAAATACTAAACTTTTTTGCTCATTTTTGAACATATTTATCATCCGCGGTAAGGTCACTGGCCCAAGCTCACTCATACCGCGGTTTTGTCCCCTGTCGCAAGTTTTACGCAAAAAAAATACCGCCGGCGATGAACGACCGCTAACGATATTTCCGCAACGTATGAATCAATTTCCGGCAAATCCATGGGTTCTTGTTTGGAGGAAAAGTTTCACAGAATGAGCGTAGTAAAATTGATTCCAAAATTAAGGTTTTACTCCCCCGAGCCTATGCGGAGTTCTTCTCACGCACACCATAGTTATACCGCGAAACGGCTCGAATTGCACCCTTTTTGTCCGGGCAGTCCAGTAGAGGTAACGACCGAATGCCGGAGTTTAGGCATTTATAGGAAGAAAAATTTTTAAACTTATTTTAATACCAAGCCGGCTTGTCACCAGCGGTATTCGGCTTGTTGACCCCTAGGGACTCACGGACGGCTTGCGTTGGGTCGGCAATCAGGCTGGCCACCAGCGTTGCAATACTCTTCCGCGAGACTTCGGTCCCCTTGAAGGCCTCACCCTTCTGCGTGGTCTCGTAGGACACCTCATCGTGATTCGTGAGCCAGGCTGGCCGGATGATCGTGTAATCCAGATTGGACGCTTCGATCACCTTGGCAGCGGCCGCATACGTCTCCAAGTAGCCACCATCCAGCATGGAATGGTTCCACTCGCCGTACTTGCCCGGTACTTCATCGTAAATGCCTAGCGTGGAGATCCAGATCAACCGCTTGACCTGAGCCGCGTCCATGGCGGTAACAACGGCCTTAGCTTCGGCTTCGATATTGTGGCCAGCTAAGTTGGCGTAGACAATGTCCGCACCCTTAATGGCCGCTTCAATGTCGGCTGATTTGCTAGCATCGCCGTCAACAACATTCACGCGATCACTAGCGGCATTGGCTAATCGCTGGGCATTACGGAGGAACAACGTTAAGTGGTTCTCCGAATTTTCTAGCAACTGAATCGTGGCTAACTTGGCAATCTTTCCGTTGGCACCTAAAATTACAACATTTGTCATGTAAAATCCCTCGTTTCGTTTTAGTTTACGGTTATACTGTAATACTCATAGTTACATTTAGCAAGTCAAACGGTCTCATCCTATCACTACTTAGGGGGCTTAAGGCTGGTACGCCGCCATTTGTGGCCAAAACAAAAAGCACCACGGCAATTGCCACAGTGCTTCAGTCGTTAGATTAACATCAACGTGACGCCCTTGATTGGGGTCAAGCTGTCACCCAAGTCACCGAAGACCAATTCCTGTTTGAAAACAGGTTGGTCGAGTTCGGTCAGGTTCGTCTTCTCAATGGTCAGATGATAACGGCCATGCCGGTCACGCGTGAGTTCGTAGTTGACGAATTCTTGTTCTGGCGCATAATCCGCAAACCGAACGGCGTAGTGTCCGAGTTGGTGGGAAACGACCAGGCGAATCCCGTTTTCATCTCTAAATATATGCAAAATTGTTCACTCCTAAATTGATTAAAACTTTTACTGGTGCGTGGCAAATTGAAACAAAAAGGAAGAGCCGCCAGCGCGTCCCTTCCTCAATATCGTCATTTAAGCGATCAAAGATTTAGGGCAACCGCCGCGACTTTCGACAACCACGGTCCGTTAAACCCATGATCAGCTAAAAATGCGCACAGTGATGTCAGCCTCACCAAACCACGTTACGTTTGGTATCACCAGAATTAAGTCCTCTATGTACTTTGATTGTACCATACTTGCTTAGAAAAAATTAGGGCCGACCAAAACTCACCGAATTTTAAATACTTTCTGGAGGTTTTGCCTTGCACTTCTAGGAGAAATGCCGCAATATTAATAACTAGAAGATTCAATTATTAATTGGATAATAATTAATGCAATGGAGGCACTGACATGGCAAACACCAAGAACAGTCAGGCAGCAAAGATTCGGCAACAAATCATCACGTGGTTACAGGACGACCAAGAAACAGAAGTCGTTTCGGCAACCAAGTTCCCCGGCATCCGCGGCATTCGGGCAGTCAAACTCCGCCAAATGTTGGGTGCCCTAGGCTTTGCGTCCTCAGTCGTCATGGGCGCCGTCTCCGCCGCACCGTCGATCGACCGGCGCATCAAGAAGGCTGCGTTGAAGCCCCGCGAAGTCTATTACTATTTTGACGCTAACACAACCGCACCCGTTAGAACGCCGGCTGCCACAACCGTCGCTGTGACGCCGACACCGGCCGTGGCCAAACCAGCACCAGCAAGTGTACCAGCCGCTACTGGCTTACTGGCGACCGCTGCTTTCACGCGAATTCAAGCCAGCAACCAGCAATTAAGCGACGACCTGAACGCCCTATTGACCGCCGCTCAGCAACAACGCCCCTTGACCGACCTCGAGTTGGACTTCCTAACGAATTTTTCTGCACAAGTCGCTAAGCAAGCCGAGCTCTTACAGACCTTCACCACGCAATCGCGAATTGACCAGTTGCGGCATTAATATCGGTAACTTATTAACTAATTAGCGAATTCTTTTAACCATTTTACCGTTTTTCACGGATTTTCCTTGACTTTTAGGCACTCGACCTTTACTCTGTTATAAATTACTTTTATGGGGGACGATTGCTTATGGCATTGCACGAAAATAACCGGGTGTTTTGTGAAAAAACGGAACTCTTTTCTGATTCTTTTTACGGCATGATCACCAAAATCTACGAACACTCCGCACTAGTTAAAGTTGAGCCTAAACAACTGAACAAGAAGGAAACCGATAAGATCGATTCATTCGGCGACCTGGTTGTCATCCGGCAAAGCGAGCTACAACTAGTCGACGCCGCAGGTAAGCCCCTGAAAGAACCAGTCGACGAAGAACCACTTGAAGCGGCTGAATAATTCTTATAATGGTTTAATTGATCAGTGTCCCTTTGTGGATGCTGATTTTTTTGTTATTAATTAAAGGTTGAAAGTTCTAAAACACCAATCATGCCCGTTCCAGCAGCAACAATGAGACTAAAACTAGGCAACCTGGTGGGTCCTTCGCCTTGCCGGCCGGCAGATATGGGCTGGATCGGTGCGAACACAACTTGAAGCCTCGAAAGAGCCGAGTCTCCAAGG
>NZ_AZDP01000030.1:7798-31405 GCF_001435525.1 Levilactobacillus koreensis JCM 16448 | reverse complement strand
CAGTCGTTATCGATTGGACCGAAAACGCTAAATCTCCAGGTATTCCGACTGTTGTCATGGTAAAGCACAGTCAAGCCGGAGGAGGACAGGGATGCAGCCAGCCGTGGAGGTGGTGTTAGCTGGCGATTCTGAAGCCAGTTTACAGCCCGGGCGACTTTGGAGACACGCGGTCTTCGTGGCTTCAAAGCGAGCGAGAAGGCTGGTGCTCTTCCAGTCTGAAGCGTCCCCACAGCAGGCGGAATCCCTGTCAGCCGGAGTGCGGAAAATTGCCACCAATTTAGTGGCGCGAATGCTTACCGATATTGGGACGAGACAGGTATTTCATTTTTCAACCTTTTGTTATTAACTATTAATAGCAAACCAGTGTGAATTGACCGCTAGTCGAAGAACTTGAGAATTTGCTTTCCCTCACCACACAACGAACGGGCCCGAGACTTTCCATCTCAGGCCCGTTCGCCGTTTCTCACGTCATCACCACTGATTACGCATTGCTACGCAGTCTCGCGCGCGGTGTGGCGTGAACTCCTACTCCGCTGATGTCTCAATAATATCCGCTAGTTGCCGCATTAACTCCGGCAATTCGCCAGACAGAACATCGCTGACGTGTTCTTCAACACGCCGTCCCCGCGGCGTAATCTGGAAAACGTGATACCGTCGGTCGGTTGGTAACGTTTCATCTTGAATGAACCCCCCGTTCAACAGTCGACTGATCTGAATGGAGACCATCGATTGCCCAACGTTTAGGCGACGAGACAGTTCGCTCGTGCTGATTTTCTCAGACGCAAGCTCGTGTAAGATGCGGTACTGCTCAAACGTGATTGCATCTCCAGTGCTGGGCCGTTTAATAAAGGGTCGTAGCAGCGAATTCAGTTGGTGGATTCGCTCCACGTCCACGGCCAGTTTATTGGCTTCCATCATGACACTCTTCCTCCTCGTGACCACTGACACCCATGCCGTGGGTCCCAGTTCGTCTTTAACATAGTCATCATACATATTGGTCGCTTAATGGCTGATTCTCACAGTAACTAAGTGGCCTACCCCAATTATCCTATCATAGATAACCGACTATATTATAAACAAATCACATCTTGGCCAAATTTGCTATTATATCACTTATATTTAATGGTGCCAGCCTTGGTTTAACGGGGATTCTTCAGGAATCGAGCGGCGGCTCCATGCCACGTTGATCGTCCCGTAAAACTTGCCAGAGGGCCTCTTCATCGACCACGCTGGTAGCTTTGGGTTGGGTTTTCTTCATGTAAGCGGTTAATAATTGCTTGGCAAAATATTGGCAGTAAGTCAGCTCATCCACTCGAACTGGCCGCTCAATCAGCGGGCCAGCCTGTGGCGTCTGCATGAACTGCTTCACCCATTGTTGCCGTGACCGTTGTACTTGAAGTACTTCACCCCAACTCTTGCTCAGGCGGGTGGTCGAGTCCCGGATAATCATCTCCATCCTAACTGTCAAGGAGATCCGGCTCTCCTCTTTGCGGGCAGTTGTGTTGACACTCTGCAGATAGCGGCCATTCAGCCAGCTATAGTATTTGCCATATTGAGAGCGTTCCGTTGCAAACAGTAGCAGATCACCCAATACAAATGGCGTTGGACTTGTCAGCTTCAAAAAGCCCTTCTCCACACGGTAATCAAACCAGTCAACCCCGACACACTTGCTCAATGTCTGAAGCAGTGCAAGGGGTGTTCGCTCAGTGCGATAAAACCCAGTCGTTGTCCAGATAACAGTATCTGCGGCATGGTCGCTGGAACTATAATTTTTCAAATACAAGAGCGTCGACCAATCAATTTCGACCTGATCACCAGGAACAAATATTTCCACGTCGGCGGGCTGGAGATTCGTGAAATTGACCACCTGCTCCGCCGCAACCTTTTCCTGGTACTCCGCCGTTAAACCATGGGTCAACGAATTAGCCATCGACTATCTCCTCCTCAGGACGATTGAGGTGTGTGATAACTTAACATGGCCCCTTGTTTGCCCAGCTATAGATTCTCACAAAAACCGAATAATAGCAAGAAAGACAGCCTGCTTTTTTAAAATAGTTTTTACACTATATCAGCGATATTTTGCGGATATTAATGGGTTTCAGGGGAAACTATCGTTAAAATTATTACGAACTATAAATATATTAATATCCAGTTTATTCGATTTTTCTCATAAATCTAGCTAGAATTGTTACCTGAATTTCATGCAATCCGTTAGTTAACTTGCTATACTCAAAGTAATGAGGAGGCGACGTGCGTATGCAAGAATATCGGCATCCGTTGGGCGAAACGCTCCGTCAGATGCGACTGATTTTGGCAGCTGGCGCAATGCCCGACGAAATCTTGGCCATGGTCGATCTACCGGCCTGGTACTTACTTGAACTGGAACGGGGCCACATCACGCGTCCCGACCCGGACACCCTAACGCTGCTCTACGACTGTTATCAAGTGACGGCAGATCAGGTTGCGAATTTTCGATTGGCCCCAGACTTAAAAGCGGCCATTACTACCATTATCACGGCAAAAGAAGCTACCGGCCAAGCCTACCGCCGTCAGGGCAAGTTTAAATGGCCCAGCAGCGATTGGTACGCTACGAAACATCCCGTTGTGAAGATGGCGGACCCCGCGGCACGGAACAGTTACGCGGACATTTTACGTTGTGTGCGGGAACGCATCGAGTGGTGTCCTTTGCTGATTACCAGCTTCTACTACCGGCTATCCCCCATGGCCTATTGGCAAATGGAAGCCGCCCAGTTACCCGTTACAGATACCGTCATCCAGATTCTTTGTCAACGGCTAAACGTGACCAATCTGGACGCGTTCATTTACGCTGATGACTTATACACCACGCTGTGTCAGCACTTAAACTTGTCACAGCGAGATCTCCCCACCCAATTACGATTACCCATGGGCGGCGACCGCCATTGAATTTAAAAACCCACTAGCAAGAAATCGACTTGTTAGTGGGTTTATTAATTATTTGCGATAATGATTAATTGTTGAATCAGTTAAATGTATTTGGAAGGTGTGGTGAACTAACTAACACAGTAGTCCCTTTTCCCTTCCATCGACTATCTTCTTTGTCTAGTCTAAAAACACTGTATCAGAGTTGCACCTCTGACACAGTGTTTTGTGAAGCCATGTAGTTGGTTCCTTCTAATTACGCGGACAACAAAAATCAATCTAAGTCGAGAATATGCCTCACAGGCGGTAGGGTAAGTATTAGCTTGGTGTTTGGCCTGGAAAGCCAAATACCTTTTTACAATACAATAATTTTAACCTAGCCTAGTGCAAAGATCAAAGCAACTACCTTTGATAATAGTGTCACAGAAGGCTTTAAAGATTCAGCTACACTATTTAATGCTTATATTGTCGTCGCTTTGGCCAATTGTGAATTATCGCGAAAATCAGTAGCCCGACTAGGCCAGTAATTGTCAAATCAATCCCTAGCCATAAGCCTGGCGTTTCATAAGCTAGAACAATTTGATGCTTACCAGCTGTCAATTGTGCACCCACAAAACCCGCATTAACCTCCAATGTCTTGACCGGCCGATTATCAACTGTCAAACGCCAGCCAGATGAGTACGGCATCGACGTTGTCATTATCCCCGCCTCTTTCATCTTCAACGTTCCGCTGACACGGTTGTTCGTCACACGTTCTGCCCGCAATCCTCGCCGCTGAATCCGCCGAATTTGCTGGTTGTAACTCGACCTAAACGGCATTGCCACCAGTCGAACAGATTTAAAATTAATCTGATGTGTCGAATGAAATGTCACCTTAACCGTCTTGCGCACCGCTTTAGAGTAGCCCAGGTTCATAAGTGCATGTCGACGCGGTTCATAATCAGATAGCTTGTCAACTCCCATTTGCGCAAAACTCTTAGACTGATTACGCGTACGTGCCGTTAGCCAAAAACTGCCAAGGTCAGGATTCAGCAACGCATTTCGCCAATTATTAATTTTAGTCGTCGTTGGTCGCGGTTGACCACCCAAAATTGCTGAATTAGCCTTCTGCTGGACCGTTCTTTGTGCGTTAAGCTGCTCCGAGCTAATTCCATCAATTTCCAAATACAATTCTGCTCCCTGTGCCAGCTGTGGCTGGTCCAACGTCAGCGTATAGGTCAATCGATGCCCCTGCGCATCACTAGTCATTTGGTGCAATCCCGTTTTATTAATCGCCTGATTGTTCGCTAAAATTCGTTTATTCTGGCCTAAAACATAGTCCAAAGCTTGCTGATTCTGTTCTAACTTCACGGCCGATGCATACTTGTCCTTGTTAGCCTTACTCATCAGTCCATCACTATCCGTCTCAATCTTTGGGACAGTAATCTTCGGTCCATACGTTTTTCTCTGCTTAGAATTCAAAATTGACTTCTGTCCCGCCGCGGCCTGAGCCAACCGGTACGAGACAACCTTGTTCGCACTGTCGATAACCGGCTTCTGGTCCACCGCCACGGTGTAATCCAGCACCTTTTTTGGCGACTGGTAGTTGGCCTGTGTCAGACCCTTACCAGAATCCACCACGGCCGCCTGTGTCAGACTCCGTTCCTTGTCGACCGCGTCCAACTGGTCCCACTGATAGCTGGTCAAAATCTTCGGTTGACTGTAGACCAGTGGCAGGTTGAGTGACGTTTTAAGAATTCGCGTCCCCGTTCCGTTCGAGAGACTGTAGACTGGTACCTCGGGATAGTCCTTTTTGGTCACGTGATATCCGTATGGAAGCGCCGTCTTCTCATCGAGTTGGTCTTGGCGCGTGAAGAGCTCCTTGACCCCTAGCAAATGGTTCAGACTGGACCGGCCATCGAGTTGTCCCAACGGCGAGTTCATGGCAAATTGGGCATTTTGGACGTCCTTACTGAACGCTCCGACCGCCCCATTTTGCACGGAGAAGTAAGACATCACGCCGCGCAGTTGGTGTGCCATCGTCATGTTGTTCCCCACCGTCTGAAAGAGGTTATACGCGGAGGTACTGCTGACCCGGGAGAAGTTATTCCCTTGCGCAATGTCGCGGTCAGCGTGGTCAAAATAGCCCTGCATGTAGCGGGTCGCATCACCTTGGCGCAATTGCTGGTTAGCCCGACTCGTAACGTTGACGTCGGTGTAGCCCCAAGCATTGCTGATCAGATTCAAGCCAACGACCAGCCCCGCCAGTAATTTTAACCAGCGCGACGGCACGCGACTACTAGCCACGGCCAATAGGGTCACTACTAGCAGGAAGCCATAGCTCACAAAGTTCCGGGCATCATTGTTAAAAATAAACCCATTGCCCGCGTAAACGACCAGTAAAAGGGCTAATGAACCACCCAGCAGCCACCACCCATCGCGCGGCTCTAGTTCATTGAAGTGATCAAACAAGGTCATCAAAGCTAGCGTTACTGGCACAGCGACCAAGAGCAGCCACCGGTTAGACGGCGTCGAAAACACGTTAAAGAACGCAGCAACGGCCGGAAAAAGTAGGCCGACCGCACACAACACCAACGTGCCCGCCAAGTACCGATAAGTTCGGAAGTGTCGTAGAACGTAGATACACCCTAGAAAGGACAGACTGCTGATACCCAAAACCGCCCAGTAGTTCAGCGCGTTCCCCGTCGTCAGGACGGTATTCCCCAATTGCAGGTAGTAACTGATGGGATATAGGGTCAGTCCGTTGGCAAACGTCCCGTTAGTTCGCGTGGAACTCAACATCATCAAGGCTGATGGCAAGATCAGTATTCCGGAAACTAGCAGTCCTCCGACGGCGGCAAGAATGCTACGTAACAGGACTTGCCACCCTTTAATTTTTAAAGTACCCGCCGTCTGACAATGCCGCCAGCGAATCAACAGGTAAATCAGGCTCCCTAGACCCAATATGTAAGCAAAGTAAAAGTTACTGAGAACGGTAATCCCGGTAATCAGCCCGAGTAGCGTCCAACTGTGGCCTTCCAAGATACGGTTGATACCGACCAACAATAGTGGGAAGAAAATCATCGGCAATAGGAAGAAGGGATGGTGAACCCCCACCATCAACGAGTAGCCGGTAAAGGCATAAGCTAAGGCACCTAACCATTGGCTAGACGGCCGAAAGTGATACTGCTTAGCCAACGGGATGATGGCAAGCCCGGATACGTAGAGCCGCGCAATCACCATCCACCCGTAACCGGTTTCTAGCATCTTCGTTGGCAGCAGTGCCAGCAGATAAGCAAACGGATCACCGAGGACGTAATAGGCCAACGTGGTCAGCTTATCGGCCCCGATACCAAACGTCCACGACCACCCGGTGAGACTACCGAGCCCCCCGTGATGGAGTAAACGCTGGAACTCATGCATGATGGGATAATGTTGGGCAATCCCATCCATATCCCAAATAAACGTCCGTCCCGCCAGACTCAACACCCCAAAGCTAAGTGTCGCAATCACCACAAAAGACGCCGTATAAAGCAACCACACTGGCAAACGGTGATTTTTGAACTTCATTAATTATATCCTCCAAACTATTACATCCAAATAACTATCAAATCATTCTCTACACCTTTAAGCATAACAAAGAATTATCACTCTCTACGTATTACGATGGGATTGATAACAGATTGAAATCTATTTGAGACATTATAAAAATACACACCGGTAACTATTTTTCCTATAATTTAATTTTTACTCAAATTAAACCCCCTCAAGTGCAATCAGGCTTGAGGGGGTTATGACTAAATCACTTGTAGTAAGACATGGTTTGGAAGCACATCTAAAGTAAAACTAAGCAATCCAGTTGTTATTAGAAGATGAGTTGTCAACGGTACCAGCCGTTAAGGTCGCGTCAAAGCTGGCAGTCACATTGCCGAACGCTTCTACCGTCTGAGACTAAGCTCAGCTCAATACCCATGCTAAACTCCATCCCTAAGAATCCCCTGGTACTAGTAACTAACCTATTCTTGCAATTCGCGACTTAATCTACGAATGTAATACCTGTTTAAATAAGTCATCTGCATTCACACCATATCGAGCACAACGTTCACGAATCAACTCACGATGTCCATCAACAATCTCCGCAAACAAACCCCGTTTCGTCAACCAAGCCAACTTAACCTCTTGATCAAACGATTGCAACGCAACGTTGTCTTCAATCTCTGTCAGTTGTTGTGGATCAATTTCCAAGACCACACCAATTTCTCTAACCGTCAACCCTAGCTGTTTACGAGCCAGTTTAATTTCATCCGGTAATAAAAAGTGGTATCTCTTCCGATAAAGCGCAAAATCCATCCGAAAATTATAATCCGGATCATCTACAGGTTCTAAATACTCTTCCTCATCATCAATTTCGACCGTAGCTGGTACCCAGTAACGGTGTGTGTTGGTCAGTGGTGCATCGAACATCACCACTTCTTCATCGACTTCAATCACGTTAAATTCAACTGGCGCTCCGGTTAAATCCTGATGAGCTACCTTTGCAATCAATTTAACCATTGTTCGCTCCCCCTTTGAAGAATCCCCACTAACAGATTTGCCAGCCAAAGACATGTGAACTCATCTCTCGGCTACATTTACTTACTATACAGGGCAACTACCAAATAGCAGAACAAAACGTCTTACAAATAAATTTATAACTCGAAAACACTCACGAATCTTACTTTAAGCTCAAAGTATTGAATGTAAATAACTATACTGGCTACCAATAGTTGTCATCAAATCTATGTCATTAGAATACTCCAGCTTTCTGAACACTCTTCTTTTGCACTCCCGGCAGAAAACAAAAAAGCTAGAGCAGTTAGACTAAAGAATAAAGTCTAGCGGTCCTAACTTTTTAATTGATTATCCGAACTCCAAATTGCATTTAAAGACTATCTCAAAGCAAGCATTAACTAACTTGAAGAGATTATCCGGCAATAAAGTCACTGTTAGAGGTCGTCGTTGTTGATTTGACCGACCCTTTAACGGCAGTATAGTAAACCGTCGCTTTGGCACCACCAAAGACGCCATCCGTTGCGCTCTTCAGCGTGTACTGGTAAGCAACGAAAGTTCCATCGGCATTAGGTGTCTTAGTAACGACAACGAATGAACCGGCACCAGCAGCCTGTAAGTGTGTTTGAATATCAGCTGCAGATGCAAGCTTACCCTTAGCTTGTTTAAAGAAGGTATCAGCATTAATTTTAGTTTGAACATCAGCTGGGAAGGCAAGTGATGTCTGTGCAGCTTCCATATCTGAATTGTAAACCTTCAACGTCGTCCCTAAGGAAACTGCATCGTTAGCAGTCACATAAACAGTCACTGAGGAATTCTTTGCATAAGTAGCTGTAGTTGAACCAAAGGATGATGCTGCATCTTCACCGGCAATTGAGTAACCAGTTGGAACCAAACCCTTAGCCTGCTTGTAGGCATCAGCCAGCTTCAAGGTTGTCGATCCTGCAGCAAATTCGTAGACAGCCGAAGAAACCTTTGCACCCGACGATTTGTCAACAAAATTGAAAGTAATTCCGTTTTCAGCCTTAGCAGTATCACTCTTAGACGTTGTTACGGCATTAGCATAGATCCAACCGCTAATAGCAGGGTTAGACGCATCTTCAACATAGTAGTAAAGGGAACCTTCGCGTGTCTTAGTTGCAGCAGCAGTAACCTTTAAAGCGTCATTAGCATAGTTGGCGGTACTCTTAATTTGCTTAGAAGCCTTATATTGTGTATATTTAGGCGCGTCCCAAGTAACATTAGACTTACCAGGAGTTGCAAAATAGACTGTCTTACCAACCATAGTGTTTGTTGCTGTTTGATCAGTGATTGTATTTGCCTTAGCAATACCACCATCAAAAGTATCCTGAACCTTACCACCATAGATGTAACCACGATACTTACCGTTCATGGAAACAATCTTGTAGTAAACTGAACCTTTGTTCGTTACCTTCATGTAGTAAGCACGGAAGTAATCGGCAGACTTCTTGGAGGCGGCCAGTTTCTTCATTGTCGTTACAGAAGCAACTTTCTTAGCGCCCTTGACCGTCCCAGGCTTTGAGTACAAAGCGTTTTTCCCCGTAACTTCAACGTTACGCGTTGCACCATCAGTCGTTAAAGTCTTACTTGTAACAACTTTAGCCTTACTAGCCGCTTGAGCGGTCGTAGAAACAGTAGCAACTGCCCCTAAACTCAACGCTGCTAAACCAAGATAAAGTGTCTTTACCAAACTTGATTGCATATTTTCATTTCTCCTCTGAAATAAGTTATTTTAATAACGTCATTTAGTATACCAAATTTTATTTTAGAATACCGCTATTTAGCTAAACTTAATTAACATTAAAGATACCACTTCTGGGTCATGATTAGCACCCCGTAGATCACTGGTAACTATTCTTTAAAAATAATTCAATTGTTTCATTGCTAAGCTCACTTGGTAACACTTAATTTAATACAGTAGCCGCTTAGTGGAAATAAGAATGGCATCCTCAAAAACGAAGGCGCCATTCTTATTTTGAATCCAATTCTAATATGGTCAGTTATTAGGTGCTTACACCTTCACTCCAAAAATATTCTAATAAAAAAAGGATTCCCAAAGGAATCCTTTTTAAATCACTCAATTAATGAATATTAACCGAAGATTGAAACATCACCAGTGTTACTGGTAGTAGCACCAGTACCGGTAACTTCTTTAGCAGTGTTGTAGAATGCAGATGCAACGCCACCCTTAGTGTAACTACCAGCAACGCCAGAAGTTAAGGTGTAAACAGTGTGGTATACAGTAACCTTACCGTCGTTACCCTTAACAGCGTTAGAAGCGTCAGTAGCAACAACGTTGCCATCAGCATCCTTAGCGTAGTCAGCAGAAGTCAAAGTAGTAACCTTGTTAGTAGTTAAGAAGTTAACTACGTCGTTTGCAGCATAGCTAGAGCCAGTGGCACCAGAGAATGCAGCAGCCAACTTAGGGAAGGTAACTTGCAAGTTCAATGCAACACCATCAGTACCAACGGATGCCAACTTGTTGACAGTAGTACCAACTTGGTAGTATGCAGAGATGCTTTGTACGGCATCAGCAGCCTTAGCAACAGTCAAGGTAACAGTGTCACCAGTCTTGGCGCTAAGAAGTGCTGCTTGGTTAGATGCAGTTGCGGCAGTGTATACATAACCGGTACCCTTAAGTGCAGTAACACCCCAAGCATCAGTAGCCTTGTTTTGTGCATCGAATCCAACAGCGGTACCAACAGCGTTAGCCTTGGCAGTACCAACAGCGGTGTTAGCCGTGTTGTTAGCAAGCAAAGCTTGTAGCGATGAAGTAGCAACTGAAGTGCCATCAGGGTTTACAAAGTTAACCTTGATATCAGTAGCTTGGTTGAAAGATACTGACTTGTCAGCAGTAACAGCCTTGCTGAAGATCCAGCCGTTTACTGATGGGTGTTGAGCATCCTTAACGTAGTAGTACAGAGAACCTTCACGGGTCTTAGTAACTGCATCAGTGATGGTCAAAGTGTCACCAGCAAATGGAGTTGTGTTGGTAACCATCTTGCTTGCCTTGTATTGCGTGTTCTTAGGAGCATTCCACGTAACATTAGTCTTACCAGGGTTTGCAAAGTAAACAGTCTTGTTAGTTGGTAATGCAGCCTTAGTAGTAGTTTCTGCAGACTTGATACCGCCAGCAAAAGTACCTTCAGCCTTACCACCGTAGATGTAACCACGGTACTTACCGTCCATCGTTACTACACGGTAGTAAACTGAACCACGGTTAGTAACCTTTTGGCCATAAGCACGGAAGTAGTCAGTTGACTTCTTTGATGAAGCCAACGTAGCCATAGTTGCTTTAGAAGCAACTACCTTAGCACCCTTAACAGTACCAGGCTTAGTGTATAAAGCATTTGTACCAGTAGCTTCAACGTTACGCTTAGTAGCGTCAGCGGTCAAAGTAGTGTAGGCACCGGCAGTAGCATATGACTTAGCTGAGGCAGTAGTTGAAACTGCAGCAACTGAGGCAAAGCTTAAAGCAGCCAGACCCAAGTAAAGAGATTTCTTTAAACTTGATTGCATAATTTTTCTTCCTCCAAACATAATATATGTAATTTATCAAGCAAGAATAGTATAACCGAAATCAGCGCTTTTGTTAAGAAATTTATTCCCTAACTTGCTAACTCATTTCCACCATTCCTTAACTACAAAGTTGATTATAGCTGGATAACCCCTAAGAAACAAGGAATATGCCTGTTTTGTCGTTGGAATGAAATAATTTCCTGTGTTCTGTAATATTCCTGTCATGTGTCCTCAATATTGTTGTCAGCTTTTTTAACTAAAGATTCCACATGCACTGCCTTTCAAAAGGTTTTCAATTTCATAAAGTTTAATGCCCCGTTAAGGTAAGGCAACTTACTTGCAAAACATCCCCTGACGGTCCATACTGCAGGTATTAAATGAAAGGGGGTGATGCTTTTTGGCAACAGGAAATTGTTACCTTAAAGTGATCGCTTCCGCGGAGAACGGAAACGACTAACTTCTTTAAGGTAAAGGCCCGGCGAACTATTATTCGCCGGGCCTTTTTGTATGCTCTTTTAAACTAAAACCATTTTATGTAACCAAAAAAGGATATCACCTAGGTGATATCCTTTTTATCGAGGGCACCAAACGCTCTGCCGCCCAATGGACAATAGTCCCTCGTTTAATGTACATTAATATTAGCGTCTCCACTGCTCGTAGTCAAGCCTCACACAGGCCTTTTTTAACTCCTGATATGAGCTCACATGAATTCTGTTTAGCATATGAGCGTTCAGATCAAATTGTTTTCCTTCTAAAATACCGGTCGAGTCTCCCGGACCGCAGCCTTTACCTGATCGCCTAACCGCTTCATCCCTACCGCAATCTCATCCGGCGTCATGCCCGTGAAGCACAGGCGCAGACCATTGTGGCTATCACGGTTCGGATAGAAGTTGGTTCCTGGCACGTAGCTGACGTGTGCCTGCGGAATGATTTGATTCGCCAGGAGTTTGCCCGTATCGATGCCAGCTGGTAACGTGACCCAGTCGAAGAAGCCACCTTGTGGGGTCGTGAAGTCGACCTCATCCGGGAAGTCCGCTTGCAACGCCGCGACCATCGCCGCACACTGCTCGCGGTAGTGATTTTTGAGCACATTAACGTGTGCATCCAAATCGTTTTCTTCCATAAATACATTAATCGCTGCATGGGTCACGCCGGTCGTTTCCAAGTCGCTACCGAAGCGGACCTTCATGATGGCCGCCAACAAGTCGCCATCGGCCACCAACCAGCCCGTCCGCAACGCCGGCATTAAAATTTTTGACATACTCGACACGAAGACGACTCTGCCCTGCGTGTCAAAACTCTTGATGGCTGGTAGCGGTGACTGCACGTAGCCCAAGTCGCGGTATGGCGAATCCTCTAAGATCACAAAGTCATAGCGATTCGCTAAATCGACCAACTGCCGTCGCTTCGCCACACTCATCGTGATTCCGGTCGGGTTGTGGTAGTCCGGCACCGTGTACAGCAGCTTGATGCCCGGGTGTTGCCGCAACGTTTCCTCCAACTGATCCAAGTCGAGGCCATCCGCCTGCAGGCCCACCGCGTGATACGTCGGTTGATACAGGTCGAACGCCGCCAACGCCCCCACATACGTTGGCACCTCCACGGCCACTTCATCGCCCGGGTCCAGTAAGGCCTTGGCCACCAGCTCGATGGCCTGCTGCCCCCCGACCGTCAGGACAACGTTGTCCGCGGTCGTCACTACCTGGCCCCATTTACCGATACGGGCCGCCAGCTTCGCCCGTAATTCCGGGTTGCCCTGCGCCGTTTGGTATTGGAATAGGTGGGCCCCCTGCTGATCAATGGCGTCGTGAAACGCCCGCTGCATCTCTTTGACGGGGAAGAGGCTTTCCCTGGGACTACCCGCCGCAAAGGAAATGGCGTCCGGGTGCGTATCAGTTGGAAACAGGCCACTTAAGGCCGAAGTCACGTCGGGATTGGCGCGTTGTGCTAACAAATTTTTCATAATAGAGTCCACCTTTCTGACGAATCCAGCCCCCAGCCAGACTCGCCGTCACTATCGTCATCATTCACTGCCGGTATCGCATTTAGCCGTTACCTTACCGACCGGCCAAACTACCGACTGAGGCTTCCTGCTAACCTGAGAGTATGATAGAATACCTGTGAAAGAAAAGCTATTTCAACCATCTCGAAATAGCGTGAATGTTATTCATCTTTACCAAGGAGGTGTCCCCGATGTTACCCTTTGCTTATCGCGTCTTCCAAGCTATCGTCCAAGAACAAACCTTTTACCGGGCCGCGCAAACGCTGAACGTGACGCCCTCAGCTATTAGCCATTCCGTCAATCAATTGGAAAAAGAACTCGGGTTTCCCCTCTTCATTCGCAATCGAACCGGCGTGGAGCTCACCCCGGATGGGAAGACCGTCCTGCCGCTGATTCAGGGCGTCATCAACGCCGAAGACCGGCTCCAACAGGCCGCCGCCAACATTAATGGGATGAATGCCGGCTCTGTCCGGATGGGCGCCTTCTCGTCCGTCTGCATCGCCTGGTTGCCACCAATCATCCGGCAATTCAAGCAGGACTTTCCGCAAATTGACATCACCCTCGAACAGGCCGGCTTCGGCGACATTGCCTCGGCCGTGAAGACGGGCCGGCTGGATCTCGGTTTGTCCGCGCTCCCAGTTGCCGAGAAATTAACCGTTCTCCCACTGATCAAGGACGAAATCTACTGCATCACGCCGAGCGACTTCATCCCCGCCAACCGCACCACGGTCACGGCGGCGGACTTGGTCGACCAAAACTTTATCTTGCAACGGGGCGACTACGATAAGGATACGAAGGCCGCGCTGGATCATTACCAGATTCGCCCCAACGCTCTGCGCTTCTCCATCGACGACCAATCGATTCTCGCCATGGTCGAAGCCGGCATGGGCATGGGGATTCTGCCTGAACTTGCATTAGAACGAGTCAGCGGGAACGTTAACGTCTATCCATTTGACACGCGCTTCTACCGAACCATCTGTCTGGTCGTCAACTCCGAGCAGGCCAAGGCGCCCTCGACGGCGAAGATGATTACCGCCATCACTCGGTACGTGGCGGAGACTTACCCGGATAAGGTGCTGGAACATCCGCATGTGGGGTAGTGGTAATAGTGGTAGCTGACCGCGCTACGGCTGCCAGGGACTACGCCTGCTGTGGGGACGCTTCAGCCTGGAAGAACATCAGGCTTCTCGCTCGCTTTGAAGCCGCGAAATTCACGCGTCTCCAAAGTCGCCCATCTTGTTAGCTAGCCAATGGCCAGCTAACAAGATTACCACGGCTGGCTCCGTCCCTGGCCTCCTTCGGCTCTGATTGTGAGGTTCTTTTACAGCAGTTGATTGGAGCCCTAACAATTGTTCCAAATTGAAATTTATTGCATATCAAAAGGAGTGACGATGGCCGTCACTCCTTTTGAGTTTCCATTACTATTGCTGCTTCCACTACAACACTAATTTTTGCCGGATACTCTGATATTGCCTTTCTGGGACTACCGCTACCTTAGATTGTACTAACCTGGTAAATGCCTGCGAACTCTCGGACATTCGAAAAAGGCTCTCTTGCTCGTCGGACTGTAAAACGAGACCATTTTCAATTTCAGATAGTGTGCTATAACTTATCCCTAAGACTAAAGCATACTGTCTTAGGCTCAAATGATAGCCTTGACGTATCTCTTTGATTTGATTAGGAGTCAAGACGCCAAACCGCTTACGATACTCACGGAAATCCAGTTGTAAATTATAATCTGGATTATCGATTGGTTCTAAATAGTTATCGTCGTCTCGTAAGTCTTCTCCCTTTGGTACCCAATAAGTATGCACGGCCGTAATTACTCGTCGTCTTACTTTAACCTCCTCAGTCACAGAAATAACTGAGAATTCTTCAATTTCACCGGTTAGGGACCGCTTTCTCTCAATATCTTTTAGCCACTTATAATTTTGTCCCATTTGCGTACACCTCACTTGAATTTCGTAAACGTTTGATCTGGACTTTTCTCACTGGGATGTAACGAACGTAGCTCTGCTCCACGCGTAGAAACGTAAAATTTCACATACAGCTGCTCTTTGTACAAGGCCACTAAAAACTCATAGCCACGTAGATTATGATTACTCTCCTGATGGTGAACAGCAGATGGACCACGAAAATACTGACTCTTGCTTAAAACCATCAGCGCTTCTCGAACCATTCTCTTATAAGAGATCCCCATCTCATCCAAGAATAGTCGTGACTTTTTATTTAGCCTGACATCCAGTTTTCCTTGCTCGTAAAACTCTATTAATCGAAAAATTGTTAGTTCAACATTAGCTTTATCATCCTTCAAAGCTTCTCCCCCAAGAGTATATTATGTTACTTGTAGGTAACATAATATACTCTTTCTACTGTCATAGCAATTTCTCTGTCCTATAATGATTTTTATAGTCAAACACACGATTCCAAATGCGGATGTACACTATTTAGCTGAGGTTTATAAGTCACGTCGTACAACAAATTAGTGAAGGACTTTCCACCACTCATTACTATATTTGCACCTTTACCCTGTCCCCGTTTTCTCCCACTTCTACTCATCGCCATTAGCCTCACTTCGGATTCCAGACAACGATTCCAGCATCTCTTCAGGATCAATAATCGGCGTCGCGCCAAAACGGCCCTCGATGTATCGTTTCATATAGCTAACGCCCTGGCGTGACGTATTTCGCATATCCCTAAAATCAAAAACTGAGTTCAAATCGCTAACCCCTTGGAAGTCTTTTTCCACTAAGTAAATTTGATCCACCCGAATTGCTGAATCTAATAATTGTAGTTCATGCGTTGTTAATAGGAACTGATTCTTATTAGACTCGGAATTAAATATTCTGATTAACGCCTGTGATAACTCTAAGTGCAATGAATCATCGAATTCATCGAAAAGTAGCGTCTTACCATCACCGTGTAGTTCAGCGCTAATAATAGACAATGCAATCATCAATATTTTCTGGGTTCCTCGTGATTCACTCGCGACAGCCAATTTTTTATGACCAGCGCAATTTCCAGCTGAATCATATACTTTATGAACTGTGAGCAATCTCGTATTGGTATGAAGAACTGGAATTATATAGCCGGATACTGGTAGTGGCTCACCCTCAAGGACCTCAATATCAATAATGTTAAAATCGGCGAACCGTAAGAACCGCAATAATTGTTTTTTAATTCGGTCATCCTTAACCAACATTGCCAAGTCATCAGGAATCGCTTCTTCCTGATAAGATTCAACAAAGATCAAATCTTCGTCAAACCAGGTCACTGCCTTGATTGCCACCGCATCGTTATTCTGTTGGGCGGTAAATAGAAATAGACTATTGGCCTTGGTTCTTTCCGAAACATCAGTCAAGGACTTGGGCAATGACAAAAATGTTTGTTGATTCCTTTCGAAATAAACAGACTCTTTGCCCTTTTTGATTAATGTTAATCTTTCATAAGTGATGATCTTTTGGTTATATGAAAACTCATATTTATACTCAGAGTCGTCTTTTTTAAAATCCACAGCAAACGTTGTATCCTCAGCATCAGAGTGTGTGCTTAACAAAAATTGACTAGCAGGCAAAACATCGGTCACCTTGGCTGGATCATTCAAAACCATGTGCTTCATCGTTTTGAGGCCAGCCAAGAGATTAGACTTTCCTGAACCATTTGGCCCAAATATTAATAAATTTTTTAACACAGAAGTTCTGCCAATATTAATTGTATTTGTCTTTTTAAATCGACTCAATCGTTCGCCAACCTCAGCCGAGAGAATGGCCTCATTCTTGAAAGACTTAAAGTTCTTCATTCTGAAATCAATTAGCAAAATAGCACGCTCCTTCCGAGTAGGTAGTGTGATTATAGCATGAAAACGAAACTAAACTGTGATTATTGTCCTTTTAGATAGTCTATTAACTAAAAATATGTTTTTAAATCACAATATTATGTTCTTATTTTAGAATTGCTAACCATTTCTCAATTTGTTCTAACTGCTCTGATCAACTATCTCCGTTCAGTCACCTAATTATCCAACGCCCTTCACGCCTCCCAACACTCGCTCCAGCCCTAAAATACCTTAAACCCTCATCAATGGGCGATAGATTGGACTGATCACGATGCTACTTCCCCACTACACGCCCGCGAAAACGCGACTGTTTTTGCTCGGCAATGCGTTGCTCTTACTTCTGAATTGGCTGGCACAACTTACCCATTTCCAAGCGGGCTATCTCCAACCCGTTCGCTCTGGCGCTGACTTGTTGGCCTTTACCGCCATTTTTCTATTGTTACTGGCTGCCAACTTTACAAAGAAATCGACCATCTTTGCCAAAATGTTACTGGACTACAACCTGGTTTTCGCCATTTATGCGCTGATCCTCCTGCTCTTCCCCAAAGTACTTCAAACGACGACGCTGAACCGCAACCTCGGCGGACTTGCCCTCGTTTCTTCCCTCCTTGCGCTCAGTCTTCCCTACGTTTCGCGCAATCATCTCATCGGTATTCGCGTCCCCTGGACCTACAAATCCCCCATCGTTTGGCAAAAAACGAACCTACTCGGTGCCCGACTCCTACTCGCTACCGGCATTATCAGTGGCTTCTTCGCCCAGCTGAGCGCCGACTGGCTGGCGTACGCTCTAATTACCGGCTCTATCTTCATGGCCGCGGTAACGATCGTTTATTCTTATCAGCTGTCGAAATCTGTATGAAATACCATGTCCCTATCAGGTTTCTACATTACAAAAAGACGGTCACTTTGAATAAGGATGACCGTCTTTTTGTAATGACTAAGATGCGCCACTACTAGCACCACACCTGCCATCATCCCACCTTAAATGGATTGTTTCTTCTCTGGACCCACTCAAAAAAAATAAATTGCTAAATTCCCTAAAATTTCATACTATTTTTAAACATATAATTATGCTATAATTTAGCCATATTAGGCCAATATGCTAAGAATAAACATATATTTTCGATTTTTTTTTGCATTTTACCACGATATTAAAATACGTCAATAGATTAAAGGTGATTTTCAATGTTGCGGAATCCAAACAGAAAACCTATTTATTTCACGATTATTATCGACCTTAAAGGAAGTCGAACAAATTTTGTAGATCAAGAAGCAACCAATAGTTTTATCTCCTACTTCGTCCGCAAATTAAATGCCGAGTTTATTATGGACATAGGAGAATCCACCTTCCAGCAAAAGGATGGGGATTCAATTATGATTGTACTCCAAGAGGGAATGGAGGCCTTAGTCTACCGAATTTATCAATTTTGCAATTCGTTATATTACCGCTCTGAATTTCAAGAAATGGCCGTCACAAAAATGATTCCAGGAAAACACTTAGCATTCTACTTTTCTGTCGGGGTCGGTACTGTTGATACCAACATTAACCAATTAAACAATGTCGACGTTGTCAACGGATCTTCAATCTCGCGGGCTACTGAAGGAATCACGCTGGTCAAAAGAATCGTCGACAATCAAGTCCCAACACCACAATTTTCTTTTAAAAAATCGCCATTTAAGCTTCTTATCAATACAACATCTGCGCTCAACACACAGCCTAGTGCCGATGCTATCACAGGTTTATTCTATCTGTTGTACGAGAAAATTCTGAATACCAAAAGTAAAAGATTTGGCTATGCGCTACTTTACCCCGAACGACAGATTTCAAATATTAATTTGGCACATGAATTAGCCGAAAAATATAAGATGTCATCCTTCAATGTCGATTACAGCGACCCTATTCAAAGAGCACAGGTCTCCTCAAAAGTTTCTGTCATGCTAGCACCCGTAAAGAAAGAACCCGTTATCCTCATTCAAAATGCCATCGTAAATGGACTCCTCAATATCAAGGAAGAGCTGGTACAGCAACTATGACTATCATCATGATGACCTACCTGACCCACCTGTTAGTGGATTTCATCTTTCAGCGCGACACTACCGTTGAAATCAAATCCGGAAAAATGTCTTGGCAGAAAACAAAATGTTTGTTTGGTCACGCCGTCATCTCTAACTTAGTAATCGGTTTAGCTTTATATTTCATCGTTTGGTCAAGCCAGCAACTTATCCACGGCGGCAATCATGACGCTTTCAATCTTCTTGATTATTTCTTGATTCTCCTCTGGATATCTGGATTTCATTTCGTACTGGATGCAATAAAGTATCCGATTCAGCTTGGGCTTAAAAACCATTGGTTCACGAAACAGTCCGATGTCGTCACGTACACTTTAGATCAAATTCTACATCTGATTTCTATCTTTCTAGCAATTGATATTATCCTAGGCTCCAGTAGGTTAGCCACCGCCTACACCCAACTTCAAACGTCATTAAAGGGTGGCAACGTCATCGTTATACTCCAAGGGATTCTAATTTTACTTATACTTGAGACTAAATTCTCAGAGTATTTCATCAAGAAATTTCTAACTGGTACCGGTGTTATTCCCACGGTTGAAAACACGAATCACAATGATACAGCGCCAAAATACCACTTAGGCGGCTACATTGGCAATCTAGAACGAATCATGATTGCCATCTTTTTCCTCTCAAACAGTATCCCCAGCATCTCAATCGTGGTCGCTATCAAGGCAGTGACCCGCTTTAAAGCTTTGGATAACTCAGAATTCGCAGAGTACTACCTGTTAGGAAGCATTCTGAGCCTACTACTAGGTTGTCTATTCCCACTAATCGTTCACCAATTATTTTACGCATAATCCTCTATGTAAGCCCAAAACAACCGCCACCCCATTACGGATGGCGGTTGTTTTGGGCTGCGTTACTTGTTGGTGACTAATGGATCAGGACGTTAGACGGCTGGTACCACGGGTTTAGCCGTGACCAAAGCCGTCTTGGTCGTTTCCACGATGCTGGCGGCGTGTGGCTCGGCGTAGAGTTCCATACCGTCCTTGGCGAACAGCTTGGCAGCCGCCATCTGCTTCATGAGGTTCTCGACCTCAGTCGGCGTCAATTCCGTGTTGACGTACTTCAGGCGGAGGTGCTTGATGCGCTTGTCGGAACCTTTAAAACTCAATTCTAATGCTTTCATTGAATGACTTCCTTTCTATTAATAAGCGGCGTTAGGCAACAGCGTTCTGAGTGGCGATGACGGCGTTGTTGAATGGTAAACCCGTCAAACCGGAAAGGTAACCGCCGAAGTCCTCGACTTGTTTGGCCGCCGGATCGGCAATCGCGTTTTGTAACACGATCTTCACCGGATGGTCAGCGTCAGTCCCGAGGATAAAGGTAATGGTCGTTTTCTTCCAATTTGTTTGCATGGTGGTGCTCCCTTCGTGGTGCGATTTTGGTAAGTGTTGGCCAACCCCTACACTCTTACTAACGAAATCCGAACCGATTTTGTAACGCGTTTGGCGAAATTAATTCAAAAAATATCGTGATCTGATGTTAAATGGTGAATCAGTCGTTGGGTCAGCAAACGCCGCCAACGGTAGACCGTGTTGCGGCTCACCTGATGTTTGACGGCAATCTCGTCCACCGTCAGCTGGTCGACCAGCGTGCCCACTAGGAAGTGCCATTCGCCCGTCTTACCGGACGCACCAATTAATTTCAGCAAATACTTGCGGTAATCGGCGAGGCCAATTGCGGCCAAGACATCATCATCACCGGGCAACCCACTCAGCAATGTGTCGCCATCCCCGTTCTCCTGGTGACTGCTCTCGCGGAAGTCGCGTCGGCGCTGGTCCATCAGCGTCCAGTACAACTTCTGCTGAGCATAGGCCAGAAACTGGTGTGGCTTCTCCTCGGGATCTTCCGGGAACGCGTGATAAATATCAGGAAATAGCACGCGGGCCTCTTGGAAATAGTCCTCGTAATCCGGGTGACCGGGTTTCAGATTGAGTTTCTTCAACACGGCATATAGTATGGTTTCGTGATCGCCTGTAAACAGAAACTGGTACGCGGCGGCGTTATCGATGGTCATTTTATGAATCATCCTCTCAATTTCGATGATCCATAGCGCTATGGACAGGCTCTAATTTATCAATGATTGAGGAAACGACCGACACACTAAAAACGGGCACCCGTTGCGATAAATTCAATTACGTCTTTGTTTGCTTAACCCCTAAGAGATCAACTGGCGGGAAAATCTCGGCGTTGTATGGTTCGTTAATTTGTTCAGTTTTTGCACCTTTTTTCGGGTAAAGGACTACACTATTGGCAAATTTTTTCGTGTTACCCCCTAGCGTGATCAGGCCCGCGAAAGATTGACGGTACGCGGATCATTCCTGATTCAGTTAGGGATGGGCATCAGTCGCTGGCTAACTACCGATTGAGCGGTAACGTAACGGGCGTTGTCATGCTGACGGCTAATAGTCAGTTACTGGTGGTTAGGGGTCGTGCCGGTGGAAGTATTTTCTATGAATGCTGCAGGCAACCCGTAACTGAGTATTTTTAGGGTTAGTTGCCCGAGGTGTGGGTAATTACGGCGGTTAGACATATAGTGACCGCACAAAAAAAACGGCAAAACTCATTTGGATAGTGAGTTTTGCCGTCGAGGATTATTCTATTTAAAGGCCACATTCATCGGTTGAACCAGCGCCGTCAACAGATGGTCCGCCTTGTCCTTGGTCGTAAAGACGACCCGGTCGGCGAACAACGTGGCGTTCTGTTGCGAGCGGTACATCACCTGTTGCTTGGCACCCGTGGTCGTGTCCGTGACCGTGGCCTGAGCGACTGGTTCGCCCGCATCCACGGTGCCTGACGACAATTGGGCCGGCGTCAGCTTCGTTTGGACCCTGGTCGTCAAATTAGCCGACTGGTTGAGATACCACACGCCCGCCTGACTCACGATTGGCGCCGCCGTGACCGTCGTGATCCCATTAGCCAGTGAAATCTGCTTACTGGTCAGCGGTGTTGTCTCCAGCTGGTACTTCTTTTTCAGCTGCTTGATCAATTTATTCATGGCCGAGAACGTCGTGTCCCCGCCCAGAATCGTGGCGATCATCCGCTGGCCGTTGACCGTGTACGTCGCGGTGAAGCACAGCTTGGCATTCTCCGTGAATCCGGTCTTGAGGCCGTCAATCTGGCTTTCCTTCTTATACTGCGGCTGTCCGGGCAAGCAACTATTTTCATTGAAAATTGGCGTGCCATTAATGTCGGCCGTCGTCTTGCTAGAAATTGCCGTAATCTCTGGATCGGCAAGTAACAGATGTTGGGCAACAATCGTAATCGCCTTAGCCGAGACTAGGTTCTCTTCCTTTGCTCCAGTGTCCGGCAAAACCAAGTTGAAGTCCTTCAGGTCGGTATTATCCAACCCAGACGAACTGATAAAGTGGGCTTCAATGCCCCAGTCTGCGCTCTGCTGGTTCATGAGCTGAATAAATTTGGCGTTGTTGCCAGCCACATACTCACCCAACGCGGTCGCCGCACTGTTAGACGACGCAATCATTGCCGCCGCCACCAACTGTTTGACCGTAAACGTCTCGCTGGCCTTCATCCGTAATGAGGAATAGGCGTAGTTGTGGCTGAGTTTGATAAGGTCCTTACTCATCGGCACTGGGTCGTTCCAGCCGATTTGACCGTCATTGATGGCCTTGACCGTTAAATACACCGTCAACAATTTTGACAGCGAGGCAATCGGATACTTCTTGTCCGCATTTTGCTGGTACAGGACCTGACCACTCGTCGCATCCATGACAAAAGCCGCCCGTGCAGGGACCTTCGTCACCGTGGCGGCTTGTGCGGTCACCCCAATACCCCCTAAAATGGTCATGACCAGGGCCAATACTGCCCCGCGCCACAACCAGTGTTTTATTCTAACCACAAGCGCGAACGCTCCTTTCACCCTAACTTTCATCTGTGAGCGACGGCTTGCCGCTACACAGGATCACGTGTAAATTTATTAACAACTAAGCAGAAAACCTGCGATTTTAATCGCGGGATGAATGCCCGAATTTAACATTTTCTAAAACGTACGTTCCCCTATTTAGGAACAAATCGTGGTATACTTAACCCAATCTTCAGGGGAGGTAGCTATTGGTTAAGCTGGGGCGAACAATCAAGTTGAGACTCTATCCGGATACAAATCAAGCAAATCAATTTCTAGCAATGAGCCACGAATATCAACGATTAGCTAATCTTGTCAGTCAATGGATCTTTGACCATGAATTTCAGCTGAGTTGGTTAAAAATCAATCATCATCTGTACAAAATATTTAGACAAGAATCAGTACTCAATAGTCAGATGGTCCAGTCTGTATTTCGGACAGTTGTGGCTCGCTACAAGACAGTTCAGGAACAGATGAAGCAACATCCTTACCGCTACAAGAACGAAGAAAACAAGTGGGTTCAAGCTTCCAAAGACCTGACCTGGTTAGTGAAGCCCATCCAGTTCCACCGACCACAAGCGGATTTGGTTCGTCAGAGCAACTATTCATTCGTGGATAAGATGCAGCAAATATCGATAACCACCCTGGGTAAACGGACTAAGTTAGGGTTCACTGACAAAGGATTCGAGAAATACTTTACTGAGGATTGGAAGCTCGGGACTGCTAAGTTAGTCCATAACCGGGGCAAGTGGTTTCTGCACATCGGTATCACGAAAGAAGTTAGTGATTTCGATGCTAAGAACAATCCGCAAATTGTAGGGATTGATCGCGGATTACGTTTCCTAGCAACTGCCTTTGATAGTGAAA
>NZ_AZDP01000030.1:0-7713 GCF_001435525.1 Levilactobacillus koreensis JCM 16448 | reverse complement strand
ACCGATGTGAATCATCGGCTAGCTAAGACACTCGTTACGGCATATGGTTCGCATACACTTTTCGTTTTAGAAGACTTAACTAATGTGACCTTCAACACTGACGATTTGCCTAAGTCCTTGCGTAACAGCCATCGTTCTTGGTCTTTCTTTCAATTGGAATCTTTCTTAGCGTACAAGGCTCAGGCTATTCAAAGTGCCGTCGTGAAAGTGAATCCAGCCTTCACTTCACAGAGGTGTCCGAAGTGTGGCCTAGTTGAGAAGGCTAATCGCCATCATGATACTCATGAATATTGGTGTGCCCAATGCCAGTATCGGTGTAACGATGACCGCTTAGGGGCAATGAATATTGAGATGCTTGGCCAAGATTGGTTGAATGGTGTCAAACACCCAAAGATTAAAAAGCTAACAACTGCTGGGTAAACCTGGCAGTTAACGGGTAGCCGTCAATTACCCGATGATGTTGCCACTACGAGTAGGAGTGTCTTAATGGGCATGTTGGACTACTGTGTTGCCAGACACGTGAGCGACAAGCCGCTGAATTTATTCAGGGGCAGTTGACTTATCGGTTTAGTGGTCATGGCTGATTGCCAATTCACCACTGGAATTATTAAAATAGCCTATTTTCGGTGGCTTGACAAGTCCTAATTACAGGACCGAACTTCTCTCGCCAGTTACTGGTCATCGTCGATCACTACTAAGACGCCCAGTAAATCAGCAACAACCGTTAACATAGTCTAACTTTGATTATACAAAGTGTACCAAACGATGGCGTGAATATGATGATTCTTGCCAAAATTTTAACTTCTGAGTGATTAATTTGTGAAACCGCTATATGCCAATTTTCGTTAACGGCAATGACGGATTGGACAAGTTATTGACCGAACAATTTAACCTGGTGGCGTTAGGCCAGGCTGCCGGTCCCACAGGATGGACCACCTGACTGCCGAAGGGGCAAGGTAACGACTAAAAGATAATCCCCCAATATATTCTGCTTGACAGGGGGCGTGGGAGGCGGTAGACTGAGGTCACCAATTAAGATTACATCTGTAAACGAAGGGAGCTGTTAAAATGGCCACCACAGAATTAGCCATTACCATCTCCGACGCAGAATGGCGCGTCATGCGCATCGTTTGGACGTTGGGGCAAGCGGATAGTCGCACCATCATCGACTTACTTGAACAACAACACGACTGGAAGGCGCCAACCATTAAAACGCTGATTGGCCGCCTGGTAAAGAAAGGCGCGCTGGGAACCACCAAGAACGGCCGCCAATTTATTTACACCCCACTCATCAAGGAACAGGCCGCCATGGACGGGGCCCTACTAAATGAACTCGACCAGATGTGTGCGATGCATCGCGGCACGTCACTGGTTCACGTGTTGGAACAGACTGAGTTGAGTAAAACTGATGTACAAAATCTAATCGACTGTTTGGCTCAGAAGTTACCGACGGCCCCCGATATGGTCGCCTGTGACTGCTTGCCAAATGGTTGTGAAGGGAGTTGTGAACCATGAAGGAACGCGAAAACGTCGGCATGTCACACATGAACATGCAGGCAGATATGAAGGGTATGAAGATGCCAGACGACCACAAGCACACGCCGCACGACGCCGACATGAACAAGATGGACATGGATCACGGCGATATGGACATGAGCAATATGGATATGACTCACATGGATATGGACATGGGCGACGGGCACATGATGCACATGGGTAATCTGAAACGAAAGTTCTGGGTCTCCCTCATCTTGACCATCCCCGTCATTCTGATGTCGCCGATGATGGGCATGACGTTGCCCTTTCAATTGATTTTCCCGGGAAGTGATTGGATTGTCGCCATCCTCGGCTCCATTCTCTTTTTCTACGGCGGCGCACCCTTCTTCAGCGGTGCCAAGGCCGAGCTGCAAATGAAGCAACCTGCCATGATGACCCTGATCAGCATGGGGGTCGGCGTGGCCTACGTCTACAGTATCTACGCCGTCATTGCCAACGATCTATTTCACGTGACACCGACCGTCAACAATTTCTTCTGGGAGTTGTCGACCTTGATCGTCATTATGTTGCTGGGACACTGGATCGAAATGAATACCGTCATGAACGCTGGTTCCGCGGTCGACGCGCTGGGTAAATTATTACCACAGACCGCACACGTTATCGATGACCAAGGCAACAGCACCGACGTCCAATTGAGTGACCTCCAAGTCGGCCAAACGCTGGCTGTCCGTGCTGGCGAACAAGTTCCCGCCGACGCGGTCATCCTCACTGGAACTTCTGACGTCAACGAATCCCTGGTTACTGGGGAGTCCAAGGCGATCAAGAAGTTGGCTGGTGACAAGGTCATCGGGGGCTCGGTCAACGGGACCGGGACGTTCACCGCTAAAGTCACGGGGACCGGGGATTCCGGCTACCTCGCGCAAGTCATGGATCTGATTCAAAACGCGAAGAACGCCAAGTCCAAGTCCGAAAACTTAGCGAACCGCGTGGCTGGCTGGTTATTCTACGCCGCCCTCTTTGCCGGAATTCTCGCCTTCATCGTTTGGCTGACTGTGGCGAACTTAGCCGTAGCCTTACCCGTGGCCGTCGCCGTCTTTGTTATCGCCTGCCCCCACGCCTTGGGCCTGGCCGTTCCCTTGGTTGTTTCCCGCAGCACGGCGCTTGCCGCTCAAAACGGCTTGTTGATCCGTAACCGGGATGCCATGGAACAAGTTAACCACTTAAAGTTTGCCTTGATGGACAAGACGGGGACGTTAACGATGGGTAAGTTTAAGGTCAACCATCTGATTAGTTTAGATAAGCAGTACAGTGATACCGATATTCTGCGCCTGATGGCCGGTCTCGAAAGTGGCTCCAGTCATCCCCTGGCAACCGGGATCTTAGCCGCTGCCAAGGAACAACAGCTGACGGTGACTGCCGCAACCGACACGCACCAGGAAACTGGACTGGGCCAATTTGGAACCCTCGACAACACCACGTACGGCGTCGTTTCCGTCGCTTACCTGGACCAACACCAGCTGGACTATGACCACGACCAGTTCACGACTTTTGCCGCCGAAGGAAACTCCATTAGTTTCTTAGTCGCCGGTGAAAAGGTGCTGGGTCTCGTAGCCGAAGGGGACCAGATCAAGCCCAACGCCAAGAAATTGATCACGTCACTCAAGGCACAAGGGATTACGCCGGTGATGTTGACCGGTGACAACCAGGAAACGGCCAACAAGGTCGCGACTAGCATCGGGATCGACGATGTGCAGGCTCGCCTGTTGCCGGAAGATAAGGAACGATTGGTTCAGAAGTACCAGCAAAACGGCAAGGTCCTCTTCATCGGTGATGGGGTCAACGACGCACCTAGTCTGGCCCGTGCCGACGTTGGGATGGCCATTGGGTCTGGGACCGACGTGGCAATTGAATCCGCCGACATCATCCTGGTTGCCAGCGATCCCGCCGACGTCATTCAGTTCCTCGACTTGGCCCGGGCAACCAACCGCAAGATGACCGAAAACCTCTGGTGGGGAGCTGGCTACAATTTGATTGCTATCCCACTGGCCGCCGGCGTCTTGGCCCCCATTGGCTTCATGCTCAACCCAATGGCTGGGGCAATCGTCATGTCCTTAAGTACGATTATCGTGGCCATCAATGCGATGACGTTGAAGATCAAACCGGTTGCGGATTAAATAGCAAAATAGAATAGTATTAAAAAAGCTTCGATAGAGTGGAACCTCTACCGGAGTTTTTTTAGTGCCTAGATTGAATCGCTTATTGTAATCAATTGGTTAACTGATAGCTGACATTCACTAATTTAGTCAATACCTCTTTTGTAGGCAGTTCGTTAACATCAACCGTAATCCAGTTCTGCTTCGTGAAATGTTGCCCTGGCAAGATGTAGGCGGACGTTTCAACTAGCTCATCGATTCGGGCCGGGTCACACTTCAGGTCAATGTATAGGCCATCGTCCTTCTCATAGGCCAGACCAAATATTTTCTTGCTTTTCTGGTGCCGCAACGCATCGAAAACAATCTGGTTATGGTGCGCGGGGTTATTGAACGGCCGGTCAACGGTGACCGCTTTGCCCGCACTGCTGAATTCAATTAGCTCTGCCTTCGTCATTTCCATGACAACAGTCCTCCTAATCTAAAACTTAAGCCACCAAAATTAATTCTGGCGGCTAAGTCGTTTCTATATGCTATTTTAGTCAATTGCTACTGAATGAATTCAGCGGCTTGTCGCTCACGTATCTGGCGACACAGTAGTTCAACATGTCAGTTAGGACACTCCTACTCGTAATGGCAACATCATCGGGTAATTGACGGCTACCCGTTTAACTATCGGGATTTACCCAATAGTCGTTAAATTTTTGATTTTTGGATGCTTAACCCCGCTCAACCATTCTTGCCCCAGTATTTCAATATTCATAGCCCCTAAGCGGTCATCATTGCAACGATACTGACACTGTTCACACCAATACTCGTGAGTCTCGTGATGACGATTGGCCTTCTTAATTATTCCGCACTTAGGACATCGCTGTGAGGTAAATGCTGGATTAACTTTCACGACCGCGCTTTGAATAGCCTGAGCCTTGTATGTCAAGAACGATTCTAGTTGGAAGAAAGACCAAGAACGGTGACTATTACGCAGAGATTTAGGTAGGTCATTGGTGCTGAATGTCACGTTGGTTAAGTCTTCCAAAACAAAAAGGGTATGTGAACCATATGCTACAACGAGTGTCTTAGCTATCCGATGATTCATATCGGTCATCCAGCGGTTCTCTCGTTGAGCCAGTTGCTTCAATTTTTCCTTAGCAGACTTTGACCCTTTAGCTTGCAGTTGTCGCCGAATCTCTAAAAACTTCTTGCGTTTACGTAAGATCATTTGACCGTCAAAGAATAGTGTTTTCCCTTTACTATCAAAAACAGTTGCTAGAAAACGTAATCCACGGTCAATCCCTACGATTTGCGGATTATTCTTAGTATCGAAATCGCCAACCTCTTTCGTTATTCCAATGTGCAGAAACCATTTTCCTCGGTTGTGGACCAACTTGGCGGTCCCTAGCTTCCAGTCCTCGGCAAAGTATTTCTCAAAACCTTTGTTGGTAAACCCCAGCTTAGTCCGTTCACCTAGAGTGGTCATCGAGATCTGTTTCATCTTATCTACAAAAGAATAGTTACTCTGACGAATCAAGTCTGCTTGTGGTCGGTGAAACTGGATGGGTTTCACCAACCAGGTCAGGTCTCTAGAAACTTGAATCCATTTGTTTTCTTTATTTTTATAACGGTAAGGGTGCTGTTTCATCTGTTTCTGAACAGTCTTGTAACGAGCTGAGACCGTTCGAAAAACCGATTCGACCATCTGACTATTGAGTGGTGATTCTTGTCTGAAACGTTTATACAAATGGCGGTTGATTGTTAACCAGCTTAATGGAAACTCATGGTCAAATATCCATTAACTTACAATATTAGCTAATCGTTGATACTCTTGGCTCATTGCTAGAAATTTATCTGCTTGATCAGTATCTGGATAGAGTCTCAGTTTGATTGTTCGCCCTAACTTAATCAACGGCTACCTCCCCTGTAGATTGGATCAAGTATACCATACTTAGCTTATCAGGGGAACACAAGTTCAGAAAAAACGTTAAGTTCTGTATTCATCCCATAATTAGAATCGCAGGTTTTTACTTATTTTTTTAATAATGCCGCACTGGCCTCAGCATGGTATTTCAGGTGAACTGCCTTAGCCGTCACCTGCTTGAAAGACTTACCCGGCTTACGTTTACCGTATTCCTGTAAGGTAACTTTCTTCCCGTGACGAGTGATTTTCGTGTAGTTCCAAACCTTCTCTGGCGCAAAGTAATCCCGCAAGTAATACGTGCCTTGATTGACATGGTACGCAAGATGCTTGCCGCCATACGCTTGATCCCCGAAATCAGTCATGACCATCACTGAAGTCTTGCTCAAAAACAAGGAATTGGCCGAAATATCGGTGTCTTCCCCGCTGTGCTTCACCCGTAGCTGGACCCAAGCTCCCCTGAGTTGCTTAGGTGATCCAGCCGTCCATTTTGTTTTGGCCTGAGCAACGGTTCCCCAACCGAGACTGCCCACCATGCCAAGAACGACAACGGTACTTGTTACAAATTTATTCATATGATCTCCTCCGATAGTCACCAGTATACCACTCTCAATGAGACGTAAAAGACCCCACCAGCGCTATACACACTAGTGAGGCCTCACTTTTAATCTACTTTTCGCCGCAAAATAAAGCGTAACATCTTATGACCGTTCAGCGACAACACCATGACCGCCAAGATGATCAACAAGCCGCCGAACAAGTCGAAACCAGTCAACTGGACGCTCAGGAAAATCACCGAGAACACTGTGGCTGACAGGGGTTCAAACGCGTCTAACAGACTGGCCGTCGTCGGCAAAATATACGCCAGACTGTGTGCGAACATCAAGAACGGGAAGATGGTGCCCAAGATGATGATCAGCGCAATCAATCCCCATTCCGCCAGCGTTAGGGTCACCGTCGCGCGCCATAATGGTCCAAAAACATTTAGACAAATACCAGCGATGAACAGGCCCCAACCGGTGACGGAGATTGCGCCAAACCGCGGCAAGAGTGGCCGGGGAATCAACGTGTTGGTCGCCACCCCGATGGCCGATAAGCCGCCCCAGAACAGAACAATCGGCGAAATGGCCAGACTGTTTAAATGGCCATGCGTCACAATCAACAGTGTTCCGATAAACGCCATCACCATCCCAATCGCCTCGGGCCGCGTTGGTATGAGGTGCTTGAATAAGAAATAATAAATGCTAATGATAAACGGTCCCAGAAATTGAAGGATGGTCGCAATTGGGGCGTTCCCAAATTTGACGGCTTCAAAGTAGAACAGCTGCACGGGCACCAGTCCTAGCAAACCATAGCTGACCACCCGAATGCCGGCCTTTTTGTCGTGCCAAATTTGAAAAGGATGCACGCCAACCACTTGGCCCATGACCAACAGGAGGAACCCCGCCGTGATCATTCGAACTTGTGTCAGCCACAACGCCGTGACGTGGGGATTTAGCGTGAACAGTGTGCTCGCCGCAACCCCGGAGATTCCCCATAAAATACACGCTGCGCTGGCCAAAAGGACCCCGCGTAAATGATGCTGTTGTTGTACCACTACTGCCACTTCCTACTTCTCTTAAAATTATGTTTGCTGGATAATTCCGCCTCTGCCAACCTTCGACTACAGCTGGCCTTTAAAGATATACTGACAACATGCTGGAAACTGATCACGTCTATTTATCAGTCGACTGCACTGATTGTTTCATTCTACTAGAAATTTCGTAACTTTTCGATTGCTACCCACCATTTTACTCGATTTTGACTACCGGTCGAGCACTAGGCGCAAGAGTCAAGTATACCAAACGTCTCACCGTTACCGGACAACTCTGAGCAATTCATCATCGAATTATTAGTTTGAAGCGGTTTCATTCTTAGACAACATAAAAGAGAGTGCGACCAAAGGCGATTAGGCAATGAGCATTAACGTCGCTAGCCGAATAATCCCGATTTTGGATTGTTCGGCTAGCGACGTTAAGCGGAGTTGACTGCCTTTTGCCGCACGTTTCGACCATGTCCGTTCGAAGTGCCAAAAAGGTCTGAGACTTTTGGATCCAGACCAATCGAGTAGGAGGTAGCCGATTATTTCGGCTACCGACCTCTCACACCACCGTA
>NZ_AZDP01000029.1 GCF_001435525.1 Levilactobacillus koreensis JCM 16448 | reverse complement strand
CAGTCAACTCCGCTTAACCCCGATAGACAAACAATCCAAAACCGGGATTATTCGTCCATCGACGTTAATGCTCATTGACTAACCGCCTTTTATCCCATTCTCAACTTCTTTACTCATTTTCCCGTAGCCACCGCGCCAACCGTTCCCGATAAGCCGGTGCTTCGTCAATAAACGCCATGTGGCGACTGTGGGCAAACAGCGTCCACTCGGCGTTGGGCAGCTGGTCGACCATCGTCTTCGCCACCAATGGCGTGCAGAGGTCGTTGGTGCCACTCGTCACCAGCGTAGGCACGGTTATCTGCGCCAATTTCGTCGTGTAGTCGTAGTCCCCCAGCGTTCCGGTCGGACAATATTCGTTGGGACCCCAAGCCGTGTTGTAGGCGACCGTACCAGCTTGTTTTGGCCGCCGCAAGAATTCCGGTGAGACCGCCGTCACGGGACCCGCCGCGTGGGCTTCCATGAACCGTTGATTGGCGGCTAGGTAGGCCGGTGTGGTGAAGTCCCCCGTGACTTCCGCTTGGGCGATGGCCCGCTGATCCGCTGGCGCCATGAACCGAATCAACCGGTGTTGTTCCTGCGCCCACAGTTTAGCCGACGACAGCGTGCTGGCCAGAATCAAGCTCTGAATGCCGGCCGGCTGGTGATCACACAGATAAATGATGGCCAACATACCGCCCCAGGACTGACCAAGCAAGTGTACCCGCTTCAATCCTAAGTAGGCCCGCAACGCCTTTAACTCCGCCACCCAAGTTGTCGCCTGCCACAGACTGGGGTCGTTAGGCTGTGAGGACTTGCCACAACCTAATTGGTCGTACATGACGACGGGCCGACCCGTTTCTTCCGCGAGCTGATCGAACACTTCAAAGTAGTTGTGCGTGGACCCTGGACCACCGTGCAGTAACAGTAAGGGCACCTGCCCCGCCGCTAAGTCACCCACCACCCGATAATAGGTTTGATACTGTCCAAATGGCATGATTCCTTCTTCAATTTTCATCGCTACGCCTCCGTTTCATTTACTTCAATCGATTTTCCCCCACCCCATTTGGCCATTTACCCGGCATTCTGCAAGGTAACCCGCATTATACCGGGATAAAAATGTTTTGTACCATAACCATATAGTTATTGATTAATTATTAGTCAGAAATTATTTGGGAGGGGTCACCATGTTACCTGCAAAACAGCTTATCACCAGTGTCATCGTCTGCGGACTGGCTTTAGTCGGCATCGCCACGCAACCAGCCACCGCTTACGCCAAATCAGCAGCGGATACCACCGATTATAATCGCGCTTATCACGCCACCAAGACGCTGTATCACCCGAAGTACGGCTTCTACCGTAACCTGTATACGTCTGGGATGAAACGGACGAGTGGTGCGCGCCACGACTACGAGCACAAATTTACGATCACGCGCATCGCCAAGAACGGCCACGGTGTCTTTTACAAGACCAACCGCGGCTGGATTCGGCAGGATGCGTTTTATAAATGGATTCGCTATCAAGATCATTTAAATTATGAGATGCAGGTCAACCATACCCACATTTTACTCTATAATAAGCCCGCTGGCCTCAAGGGGTCCAAGGTGACTGGGAGCACCAGCACGAAAAAGCTGGTCAACCACTGGTACCACGTCGATAAGCACATGGAGCTCAACACCGCTAACTCCGGCTATTACCGACTGACTGCGGGGAATAAGCACTACTGGATTCGCGGCAAGTACCTGAGCTTCAACACCAAGAAGCTGAAAGGCAATATCAAGACTGTCGAGAAGGCCATCAAGACGGGGTCGGCGCTGGTCGGTAAGTCGAAATACGACTGGGGCGGCGGCCGGACGAGTGCCAGCATTGCGGCGCGGCGCTTTGACTGTTCATCCTTCATTCACTGGATCTACGCACGATCCGGTGTCCGGCTTGGCGCGACTGGTACCTGCACGACCCAATCTCTGATCCACATGGGTCGCCGGATTGCCGCAAAGAATATGAAACGTGGCGACATTTTCTTCTTCAATGATAAAGATGAAGGGGTCAATTGCCACGTGGCCATTTACCTGGGGAATCGCCTATTCCTGCACGATTCCCCCAGTGCCGATACCGGTGGCGTCGGCATCTCCAGCCTGAACGACTCGCATTGGAAGACACGCTTCAACGGCAATGTGCGCCGCATCGTTGGCTAATTATCGTTAAAAAGATCGACCACACAACTCCCCTCAGTTGCGTTGGCCGATCTTTTTGCAGTTTAACTAAAGGTTGAAAGTTCCAAAATGCCAGTCATGCCTGCTCTAGCAACAATAGTGAGACTAAAACTAGGCAACCTGGTGGGCCCTTCGCCTTACCGGCCGGCAGATA
>NZ_AZDP01000120.1:30286-80921 GCF_001435525.1 Levilactobacillus koreensis JCM 16448 | reverse complement strand
ACGGTCCACAGCGGACTTTCACCGCCTAGTTAGCGCCCATGCCGGGCGCACACAAATAGCGCGCTAGCCTATTGGCCGGCGCGCTAGGTTTGTTTAATAACTGAACGTCTAAAGGTTGAAGCGTCCCCACAGCAGGCGGAATCCCTGGCAGCCGGAGTGCGGTAATTTCACACTATCTTAATGGTGCGAATCCTTGCCGATACTGGGGCAAGACAGGTATTTCATCTTTCAACCTTTAGCTGAACGTCCTCTAGATGACTTCGCGAGTGAATGGGTCTTTAGAAATACCCTTGTCTAGAATATCCTTGCTCCATTCCTTAGCGGAGAAGAGGCTGTGGTCTCGGTAGTTCCCACAGCTGTACTTGTCGGTACCTTGAACGTCTTTCCATTCCGTATCAAAAGCGATCCGGTGAAGGGCGGCCTTCAATGCTTTAGCTACTTCTTCAGTGGATTGTTCGCCCCAAGTAATCAAATGGAAACCGGTCCGGCAGCCAAATGGTGAGCAGTCAATGACGCCACTCATTTCATCGCGTAAGTAGCCTGCCAGTAAATGTTCGATGGTGTGTAACCCGGCCGTTGGAATTGCGTTCGTGTTGGGTTGAACCAACCGTAAATCAAAGTTCGAGATGACGTCGCCCTTAGCGCCCGTTTCCCGGGTGATCAACCGCACGTATGGTGCCTTAACAGCTGTGTGGTCCAAAGTAAAACTTTCAACTTTTGCCATTATTGCCAACTCCCTTTTTCAATTGTATGTATAGTAATTGTACCTCTTTACTTTACACCAAAAGCTCGGTCGACTGCTATTAATTTAGTGGGCTTTCACGATTGCTTGGTGAATTTGCAAACTGACTTCTAAGAAATGGTAAAAGCTAAGTTCACCCTACCGCCAGTCCAAGCAAACGTGGGTATACTGGGTTGCGAATTAGAGGGGGAGGAATCACTATGCAAAATACACCATTGCCACCACGCCAACACAATTTCACTCAGAGGTCTCACCGGCCTTGGCGTCGTTGGTTACTCGTTCTTTTGGCCTTGCTACTCATTGGGGGTGGCGTTTACGGGTTTCGCGCTTGGCATGCCGCTAAAAACACGTTTTCCAAAACCTATCATGCTGCGGGAGTCAAACCCAACGACGCCGCTTTGACCAGCGGCAAGCCCTTCGCCATTCTACTCTTAGGTACCGATACCGGCGCTTTGGGTCGACACGATGTCGGCCGAACGGACACCATGATTGTGGCCACTATTAACCCATCCAAACAAACCGCTAAGCTTACGAGTATTCCGCGAGACACACTGGTCAATGTCTGGGGAAGCCAGCAGGATGCGGAAAAAATCAACGCAGCCTATCCCCTGTATGGTGCTAATGCCACCATTAAAACGGTCGAACATCTCGTCAACATTCCCATTCGCTACTATGTCCTTCTCAACATGGGGGGGCTTAAAAAAATGATTAACGCAGTTGGCGGTGTGACTGTCGATCCATTGCTGACCTTCCACTATGAACAGGCCAACGTGACGAAGGGCGTCAAGATTCACTTGAATGGCGCTAGTGCCCTCGCCTACTCACGGATGCGCGACGATGATCCACGTGGTGACTACGGCCGGCAAGCCCGGCAACGGCAAATTATTAAGGCCCTTGTCCTTAAGGAAGCCGGTATTGGCTCATTGGCCCGTTACCAATCCGTCTTGGATTCACTGACCAACAATTTGCAGACCAACCTGACCTTCAACGATCTCATGTGGCTACGGACTAAAGACGGCCATACCAGTCGCCACATCGAATCCCAGACCCTACAAGGTGAAAACGCAACTATCAATGGCATCGATTACCAGATTGCCCCGCAAAATGAGATTGAACAGGTCTCTAAGAGTTTACGCAACGCTTTAAACTTGTCAACGACCACCACTTTTCAAACGGACGCCATTCAACCGGCCGGCTTCTAGCGTGTCGGAACTGAAATCAGATGCTAAGTTTAATCAACGCTTATTACCTTTTATCATCCGTTTCAGCAATACCTATTTGAAGTCTCTCGAGGAGTAGTGACATCTGTCGCCGCTCCTTTTTGAGCCCGTAAACCACCTATATTTTCGGCACCAAGAAAGTCATCCCCGTTCCTGGTCCGGAGCCTTCCAGGTCACTTTTCGTCGGCAACACACTACCCCCTGACCAGCCTTTAAAACCGGCCCGTTTTCTGGCACCGTATCCTACCTCGATTAAGGTCGCGCCAAGCATTGGCTGTTTGCCTGCACCATGACACTCTCACTACTACCAGCAACCAGTGCCAATAATCCAAGAAAATCCCCCGGTAAAGGCCCGTCATTGCTCATCACCATACGCTGCTTGAAAACGATGCAACCACTCCGGTGAAATCAGCACGACAGCATAGTGCAAGGGGTGTTCGTCATGATCCCTGTGTGGTTTCTGATTAATGTTATGTAAGTTATCCTCATCCGTCGTAGCTGCTTCAGGGAAATCGTCCACAAAGTCGAGGCCAATCGACCATCCTCGCAAGCTTTGCCGTTTAGTCGTATTCAACCCCCGTTGCGTTAGCCGGGTTTTCAGCCAACTCAAGCGCTTGGTCAGCGGCTGACTCCGAGTATTTTGAAACGTCTCCCACTCATTCCCCAAGTCAAAGTGAATGATGTGCCGTTTATCCAAAATTCCCTTGTCCCGCAAGCCATTATCTGACGGGAAGTCGATTGCTAAGCGTGACAAGCCCAAATCCAGTTTTGTTCCCGGGAAGAGTTGCCATACCGCCTTTGAGAGCTGATAGGCTGGTTCCGTTTGAATCGCCCGCGCGTAGGCCGCTGAATTTTTAGCCGTATAGAGAACTACCGGCGGGATCTCTGGGGTCCGTGGTCGCTCAGGATCTGGGCCCGTTTGCACTGGGACGGCTCCCGCGATTAAATAGCCACGCCAAATCCAGCCGCCGTGCTGACCATCAGCTGACTTTACGTGGTAGTAAATGGCCGCTGATCCCTTAGCCTTCCGGTAGAGTTTCTCGTGGGCGTCCGTTATCCAGGTCACGTCTGGCAGATCTGAATTTTCACTGTACCGGACCCCCAGATGCTGCGAGTAGCGCGCCCCTTTGACCGTGTGAAAGGCATGTCTTCCCATTCGGTGGCGCCAGACTAATTTAACCGAATTTGCCCGTTGCGCTGAATATTGACTACTTGCTAGACCAACCTGCTCGACTCCCCAAAAACTACCCAAAACAGCCATGCCTAGTGCTAAAACAACGCTGAACCACCGCATTCGTTATCCCCCCAATATCTATATTTTCTTAGTCCCCTAACCATACGCTACTCGCACACGACTAGTCCAGCGTCTTGACTATTTATATTGTTATAATCAACTATTTCTAATTTCATATCTAGCGCCATTCACCGTGACAGCAACGATTTAGCCGCACCGAAAGCGTAAAAAAAGACACATCCATCGTCACAATGAATGTGTCCCTTAATTTTTCGTTTGATTTTGCCGTGCCTGCCAAATGTGCCACCCGATGATCAAGATACTCAAATCACCTAAAATGGTCCCAATCGCAATCAATAAGTTGCCGGCCGACGTCACCATCAGACCCGATGTTGCCGGAATCCGTGCTAATAAGGCTAGTAGCGTGGTAATCCAGAGACTCCCTAGAATGGCTGGAAACCAGGAATTTGTGTGCCGCCGGTGATGCCACCAAGTCAGTCCGGTCACGACGACCGCAAAAACCAGCAACGTCACGCTACCGCCGACCCGGGTCAAGTAGACCAGGCCTTGCGCCGGAACCGTTTGCGCCGCTATCCGCATCGCTAGTAACAACGCAATAATAATGACCAACCAGCTCGCAATCTGACCACGTTGCGTATGAACTCGCTGCGTCACGCCAATGCCTAACGCCATCGCAATAACGAAGAAGACATATTCTAAGCCGATCAGCAAGAGTTGAAACGGTACCGCGGGCAGGATGGCACTCGGAATAATCGTACCTAACGTAAAAATCAAAAATGGAACGAGCAAATCCCACGTCAGCCAACTAGGCTTTGGCCGCGAGATTCGGCCCATCTTTGCGGCAACCGTTGCTGGATCCGCACCGTAGAAATGTTGTGCGGTTTGTTGTGCCTCCTGTGCGACCAGCAAGCTGGGGAGTAACTCCCGTAAGTACTTTTGCAAAACCGCCTCGTCAGCGAACTTGGGTTGCTGGCGCAGGTTACTGACCAACTCGTCCCAGTATGCCTGATTTTGCGGCGACAATTGTTCCCGTAGCGCTGCATTTTGTTCCGTAATTGTTGTGCGTTCTGCCAAGACCGCCACTCCTTTCGCAATTCCTCATTATTTCCATGATAGGGAACTTAACGTTAAAACACCACTGATTTATCGGCCGGAGCCAAGCATTGCGCCTAAATAAACGCCCAAACCAGCCAGCACGACCCCAACACCTACACTTAAAAGCAGATAACTCAACGCCGCGCCCCACCGTCGCTGATCGACTAGCATCACGACCTCGTGGCTAAAGGTCGAGTAGGTGGTAAATCCCCCCAAGATTCCCGTTCCCAAGATGACCGTCAACACGTAGTCTACTTGCCAACCAGTCAACACCCCCAGTAACAGGGACCCCGACCAGTTGATTACTAACGTCGCTAACGGCCAACGTGTGCCCACCAGTTTTGTCACTAACTGACTGCTCCCATAGCGGCCCAGAGCACCAATTGCGGCGCCAACTCCTGCCAACACGGCCATCATTTCTCAACCACCGGGAAGGTTGCCCACTTTCGCGCGCTCCAGACTCCCAGTGCACTACAGAGCACACCACCGACTAAGGTCACGCCCAGATAGCCACCGACCAGGCCCCATTGGTGTTGTGTTATCAGTCGCACCGTATCCACACTAAAGGTCGAAAACGTTGTGAACGCCCCAATACCGCCGATTCCCAGTCCCTCAGCCACCGCGTTAGGCCAATGGGCCGTCACCCGTTTGGCATGCGACAACCATGCTAGCACTAAACACCCAAGCAGATTTACAATCCCCGTCGCCCAGGGAAAGCCCGCCGATACCGGTAGCGCTTGACCAATTAAATAACGGCCACTACCGCCAATAAAGGCGAAAATCAGAATAGACAGATAATTTGCCACAGCTACATCCTCCTCAAAAAACATTCTCCCATTATAGCAAAAAAAGAACGTGGGACGAAAGGCAGTCAGTCAACGCGCATTAGCGTCGCTAGATAAATAATAAAGGTTGAAAGATGAAATACCTGTCTCGCCCCAGTATCGGCAAGGATTCGTACCATTAAGATAGTGTGAAATTACCGCACTCCGGCTGCCAGGGATTCCGTCTGCTGTGGGGACGCTTCAGACTGGGAAATCGCCAGTCTTCTCGCTCGGCTAGCTGCATCCCTGTCCTCCTCCGGCTCTGACTGTGCTTTACCACGACAGCAGTCGAAAAACCTTGAAACTAGCGCTTTTGGTCCAATGGATAGTGACGGTTACATTCATTACCTCCGTCGCCTATGCACACTGTGTAAGCCGAGAGGTCGGCAGATATGGGCTCAGGCGCGTCGTTCTGCTTGGTCGGCGTTTCTTGCCGGCTTAGCAGAAAACCAACCTTGTAGACTCGGTTCTTTCGAGGCTTCAAGTTGTGTTCGCCCCGATCCAGCCCATATCTGCCGGCCGGTAAGGCGAAGGGCCCACCAGGTTGCCTAGTTTTAGTCTCACTGTTGTTGCTAGAGCAGGCATGACTGGCATTTTGGAACTTTCAACCTTTAGATAAATAAAACCAGTTTGGGACTATTTGTCTAGCGGCGTCAAGCGGAGTTGACTGCCTTTTGTTTCACGTTTCAGCGATGTACATTCGGGGACGCCAAAAGGAGTCTGGAGTTTATCCCAGACCCCTTAATTAATGTGTTTTTACGACGAGATCCAAAGCAGCTTGTAACTCGGCTTGTTGGTCGTCGGTCAGCTGGTCTTGCGCCACACACTGCTTGACGTTCTCAGCGACCACGACACCCATCATCCGGTCAACGCCGGAACGCACAGCGGCTAATTGCGTCAAGATATCCTTGCACTCCCGACCATCGTCGACCATCTTTAGGATGCCTTGCAGCTGTCCGTCAGCCCGTCGCAGCCGGTTCTTTAATTGGCTGGCTGTCGTTTGCACCATTAAGCGGTCACCTCACCTAATTTCTCATCAAGGTACTTCTTGAGCGCAGCCTTGGGATGGAACCCGACGACCTTTTCCGTTGGCATGCCGTTCTTAAAGACGACCATTGATGGAATACTCATGATTCCCAAGGATTGCGCCAACTCTTGGTTCTGGTCAACGTCGAGGGAAGCGAACTTCACTTGATCGCCGTACTCTTGGTCCAAAGCTTCTAATACCGGTGTTTGCATCTTGCAAGGACCACACCAGTCCGCCCAAAAGTCAACGACCGTGACGGCGGTGTCATCGCCAATGTGTTCAAATTCCTTACTTGTAATTGCCTGCATGTTGAATTTCCTCCTACTCATTTTTAATCATGACTGCCTTAACTGAGCTGCACTAACAGCTTCACGTCTTAGCTCTGCGATGATTACAAGTCATTAGAAAGTACCGGTAACCTTGACCGTCACGCCTAATGCACTTATCAGTATACCCCCAGGGGCATAATTTGGCTAGTGTTTTGCTTCCTTTACTTTTTCAAGCACAAAAAACGGCCGCTCCCCTATTCGGGTGAACGACCGCCATGACTACAGCTAAATTTAGTTGGTCTTCTGCTCTGGCTTCATACCAGCCGTTAACCGTGGCTTATCATTGCCCCGCTTAACTTCCTTTTCAACGGCCATTTGAGCGACCAAGTTAAGGTAGTTAAATGGATCATCGAAGTTCGGGTTAAAGAGCATGTCCACAAAGGCTAAGTCATCGATCGTATTGCGGTTTTGAATCGCAATGGAGATGGCATTCGCAGACTGCGCGATTTCATGCTTGCTTAACAATTGGGCCCCTAAAATACGCCGGTCGCTCCGATCATAAACCAAGTTGATGATCAAATGATCAGTAGTTGGCATGTATTCTGGCCGCCAAGTTCCCTCAAAGGTAACCATATCAGCGTCCATCCCAGACTGCAAGGCGTGTTCGATGGTCAATCCAGTAGAAGCTAACGTATGACCAAAGATCTGCATCGCCGAAGTGGCCTGAGTGCCCATGTAACGTTGAATATTCCCAAAGATGTTGACACCAGCTAACATCCCTTGCCGCACAGCGTTCGTTGCCAACGGTGTATAAGCTGGCTTGCCGGTTGGGTTGAAGTTAACCACACTGGCATCCCCACAGGCATAAATGTCTGGGTTGGACGTCTGTACGTAATCATTGATGATGATTGCGCCGTGCCGGTCCATTTCAACCTGGCCCCGTAAGAGCTCGGTGTTTGGTACAAAACCGGTACAGACGATGGCTAAGTCGGCTGTGAAGTCGCCTTCGGTCGTTTCAATGACTAGTTCACCGTCTTCGTTACCAGTGAAAGAGGTCACCCGCCGACTCAATTGAACGTCAACACCATTGTCGCTCAGTAACTTCACGATACGGTCGGAAAGGCCCTTGTCAACGTAATGGTTCAAAATGATCTCACGTGATTGGAACAATTGAACCTCGTGACCGGTCCGGGCATAGCTTTCAGCTAATTCCGTCCCAATGTACCCGGCCCCAACGATAGCGATCCGTTTGTTGCCTTTGGCTGCTTTGTCGATGGCCTTGGCTTGATCGTAGTTCTTGCATAACATCACTTTATCTTCATCGATACCAAAGATAGGTGGCACCGTCACGGTTGACCCCGTTGCCATGATCAGTTTGTCATAAGTATCCGTGGTCATCTTCCCCGTATCCATGTCCACGATATCGACCGTCTTGTTTTCTGAATCAATCTTCAAGACGTTGTGCCGTGTCTTAATTTTGGCTCCCATATCAGTCAGTTGTTCAGGAGAAGAATAGAACATGTCCTCGAGATGCTTGACTTGACCGTCCAGGAACAAGGAAATTCCACAGGACAAGAAAGAAACATTGGTGTGGCGTTCGTAAATAGTCACATCTGTATCCGGATGATCCCGTAAAATTTGAATAGCTGCATTTGTTCCAGCATGTGTACTACCAACAATGATGACTTTCATGTTTACCCTCCTACATGAAAAACGATTCTAAAGGTAGTCTACTAGAAAGTTAGCGAAAGATAAATGACTTCGTCTCGAAAAAGGGAGAAAAGCGGGGTGATTACTCACACTTCGTAGAAAATGACGGGCTAGCGTGCAGTCTGCACGCTTTATAACGCTTTTAATAAATAATTTCAATTTTTATTTATCGTGCCATAAGTAGCGTTATTATAACGGATGAAACGGTCTCATTACGAAGGTTTTACTGAGTTGGTTAGTTTAATTGCTAGCCTAACATCATACCGTAACCCGTATACCCCGATTGTAATTTGGCCATTTTTATACCACCTTCATTAAATTTTAAAGGTTAAATTGGCAAAATAGCTTGTTAGTTCACAGATTTCCCGGTTCCATTTATAAGTTTTAAACCCGACCGTTCAGGGGGTGTTTTCTCTTTTCTACCCAATGTTTTTAAAGAGTCACAGTTTGCTTGCGAACACCCTATTGAGTCGCTATGATAACTATAGTTAGTTCGTGATACGTTCTGACCTTAAGCACTGTGATAGATGATAGGAATCACTGTCTATAGATGCACTCCCCCCAAAACAAGTGATTTATTTACAGATTCCTAAATAAGGCCCCGAGTAATCCGCATGTTACTCGAGGCCCTTTCTTTATCCAAAAAGCCGCTAGTCTTCCATTTTATGGAAAAATCAGCGGCTCTTAGTTTAAGCTAATATCGCCGTTTGATGGCTTGACGGATTTGACCGAAAAGAAACGGGATGGCGAGAAGGACCAAGAATAACCAGGTGAAGTTGCTCCGGACAAATGGCGTATTCCCGAAGAAATAACCCACAGTGCAACAACTCCCAACCCAAATCAGGCTGCCAAGAAAATTATAGTAACGAAATTGTCGCCAGTCCATATCGGCTGTGCCGGCAATGATGGGAACAAACAGCCCCACAAAGGGGATAAACCGACCAATTAGCAAGGTCTGATCCTGATTACGATTAAACACCGCCGTCGCTCGAGCAACCTTATCGTCCGGCAGTTTGCAGATCAATCGTTCCCGGTGTTGCCCCCAGCGTAGCGTGGTCAGGTACTTGACCGCCGAGCCCACGGTGGCCGCCAGCGTAAACATTAAAATGAGCAACCAGATATTTAACTGTGACTGCGGATTTGCGGCAATCGAGCCTACCATAAATAACAATGATTGGCCCGGAATAAAAGAAAAAATCAGCATACCGGATTCCAAGAAAATCAACGCAAATAAAATCGGATAGATCCCCCTTCCTAACTGATTCGTTAGCGGCACCAACACAGCTAAGGGGTGCCAAATAATATTCCAAATTATGTCAAATAAATTCACTAGAATTATTCCTCCACGGCATTTTCTTCAAAAAGCTAGCTGTCCTGCTGGACCATTCCTGCTGAGAATACGATAATTACACCCATTATTTCAGTTATGCTGTCGGAGCTAGATCCCCATTATGACTGGTTTTCATAACAAAATCAGTATAAATAATTAACAGGTACGGATAGCCGTCTTTGCTGGTTCGTGGACACAGTTTCAGTCCGGGGTCACTACTTGCCAGTTATTGTGGCGGCCAAATCTGTTCCATTTCATTCACAATCGACTTCCCCCTAAAATATCCTTTCGTGAGACAGTCGGTTCAAAAATGACTGAACCATTCTCAAAAACTCACGTACGCCACCGGCGGTCGCCGTCAGTATCGTCAAAGTGTCGTCAATGGCCGTCCTTACACGATTTCCCTTTCTATTATACGATTATCAAATAAGTTATCAGTCATTGCGGCAAAATAAAAAACGCCCTGCAATCTCCACAGTGGCGTTCAATCGCGTGCTATCACGCTTTTAATTGATTATAGAGTCGTCGACTTTTAGACTGACCCTGTGTAAGTCTGGTTACTTTTAGTTTGTAAAATGAGTTAATTTAGTGGACTATCAAGGGGTTTCGCTGTTATTAGTAAATTTATGAAACCAATCAATTGCACCTAATCGCATCAGGGGTTACACTACAATCAAGTTAGTAACAAGAGACGTTGCTAACCTGGTTGTACCAAATTCTTATTACTCTTTCTACGAGCAGAACTTAGCACTCCCCCAAAGTATCTATTCCTGCTCGTATCCCCCCTCAAGCCGCGATGTAAATCGTGGCTTTTTTTGTTTGGGTCTGGGATAAAAGTCCCAGACCTTTTATGCGCTCCGAGCGTACATGGTCGAAATGCACGCCAAAGGACAGTCAACTCCACCTAACCCCGATAGACAAACAATCCTCAACCGGAATTATTCGTCTATCGGGGTTAGTACTCACTGCCGATGGGCTCTAGTCCAGCACCTGTACACCAACACCGATCAGTCCCGGTCCGGTGTGGACACCTAGAGCTGGCGAGACATCCCCAGCATACCAATTTTCAACCTGTGGATGGGCGGCCTTTAGTTGTTCAAGGACATTCTCACGCAATTCTGGCGCCACACCATCACAGACCGCCACGTTGACGTGCTTTGCGTCACCAATGGCATCATTGACGAGTGCTAGCAACTTATGGATCGTCCGTTTTTCACCGCGCACCTTCGCAATCGGGTAGTAGATGCCCTCGGGGTCACACGAAATGATCGGTTTAACGTTCAACAAGGTCCCCGCCATGCCAGCCACTTTACCGATACGGCCACCGGCTTGTAGGTACTTCAGTGATGGCACATAGAAGAACACTTTAGTCTGAGCCGTCACCCGTTCGACTTCTGCGACAATATCTGCGAAGGAGTGCCCTGCAGCCCGTAGTGAGGCCGCATAAATGGCCGCAAAACCGCTACCAATCCCCACACTGCAAGTGTTGACTACATGGACGGTCAAAGGCGTGTCAGCGGCTAATAGCTGGGTTTCCTGGTAGGTCCCTGAAAGCGCTGCGGAAATACAGATAGCAATGACGTGTGTGTACCCGGAAGCTTGAATTCGTTCCAACGCTTCAACGATTCGTTTACCAGTTGGACTGGCAGTGGTGGCCTTTTCAGTGGCCTGACGACGATAAAATTCAGTCGGCGTAATCGTAATGCGGTCCTCGTAGACCCGATCACGAAAAATGACGTTCATTGGCATTAAAGCCATGTCAGCCGCCTCAAGAACGGCCGCCGGGACATCCGAACAGGAGTCCACTAAAATGGCAATTTTTTCTGATTGCATGGCGGTTACCTCGTTTCTCCTAGTATCAGTTATTGACGATAAGAATCATTATAACGCAATCATCTAGTTTTGAAAACTAGGTTATCTACTCTTTGCTACGGATAATGGCTAACTATCCAAAAGGTTTTGTCGGTAAAGCGCCTCTTCAGCTAGCAATATTCAGGATGGTTTCACCCGCTTCCCCTCAAAAAACTAGGACTCACTCACGCTGACATGAATTACCAGCGTTTCGTAATTATAATTGGAAAAATATTTTGGCCACCCCTAGATTAAGACCAAACTAATCCAAGGATTAGGTAACAACATCAGTAAGTTAGTTGCCCTAACCGGTCGATCATTTTGTACGAAAATTCACACGTGCAGACCTACCCGGAATGAAAACGGCACCAGTAAGTGAAACGGTTGACCCACACGCTCTAACGGTAAGTTAAAAATTGTAGCTTCCACTATATAAAATCTTTTTTGGCCCACCAAAAATTAATCGTAATACGGTTGACATTACGGCGAAATGGCTTATACTTACGTTTGGAATTGAAGCGCGTCATTAGAGTTAGTTTGATAAGTTTTGCCATTATTCGCACCATTCGCTGACGCTGACTCGCGTTTACCAGGAAAGGCAGAAGTCAATCGACTACCTGAATTTCTAAGCCAATAGAAAAGAGGGATTTTATGAAGAATCATGAAACCGACGAGAAGAAGCACCATATGATTCAGTCAACCGGGAGCAACCAAAAGAGCCTGGATGAAGTCAACGGAACGGTGGAAGTGCCGCAAAATGCGGGCTTCTGGCGTACACTAATGGCCTACACGGGCCCTGGTGCGTTGATTGCCGTGGGGTATATGGACCCCGGAAACTGGATCACGTCGATCGCCGGTGGTGCCCAGTACAAGTACACGTTACTAACCGTGGTCTTACTTTCCAGTTTAGTCGCCATGTTGCTGCAAGCCATGTCGGCGCGACTAGGAATCGTCACGGGAAAAGATTTAGCGCAGTTGACCAGAGAGCACACCGGTAAGCGAACTGGATTTGCCCTGTGGATCATTACTGAATTAGCCATTATGGCGACCGATATCGCCGAAATTATCGGGTCCGCGATTGCCTTGAAGCTGTTGTTTGGCTTCCCGCTGATCGTCGGGATCATCATTACCGCTATGGACGTCTTGGTCCTGTTGGTCTTGATGAAACTAGGATTTAGAAAAATTGAAGCCATCGTCGCAACGTTGGTGGCCGTGATCTTATTCGTCTTCCTATATGAAGTTATCCTGGCACAACCACACATGAACGAAGTGCTTGAAGGTTACCTGCCTTCCAGCAAGGTCATCACGAATCACGGTATGCTCTACTTGTCCTTAGGGATCGTTGGGGCGACCGTGATGCCCCATGACTTGTACTTGGGGTCATCAATCTCGCAGACGCGGAGCTTTGATCGCAAGGACCGTAAGAGTGTGGCTCAGGCCATTAAATTTACAACTATTGATTCTAATATCCAATTGACGCTAGCATTCGTTGTCAACAGTCTCCTCTTGATCTTAGGAGCCGCCCTCTTCTTCGGCACTGACAGTGACTTGGGCCGATTCGTTGACCTGTTCAACGCCTTGAGCGATAGTCAAATTGTTGGGGCCATTGCCAGTCCGATTCTGAGTATGCTGTTTGCTTTAGCCCTCTTATCATCCGGGCAAAGTTCAACCATTACCGGGACGCTGGCCGGGCAGATCATCATGGAAGGGTTCATCAACTTAAAGATGCCACTCTGGGCACAACGGTTGATCACCCGGCTGCTCTCCGTAACGCCAGTGATCATCTTCGCCATTATCTATCACGGTAACGAAGCGAAGATTGAAAATCTCCTGACGTTCTCACAGGTCTTCCTGAGTATCGCGTTACCATTTGCCATGATTCCACTAGTCATCTTCACCAGTAGTAAGAAGCTGATGGGTGAGTTCGCCAACCGGACTTGGAGTCGCGTCTTGGGCTGGGTCATTGCGGTTATCCTGATTATCTTGAACGTTTACTTGATTTTAAATACGTTACACATCGTTGAATAGTTCAAAAAACGTCTGGTCAAATTGACCGGGCGTTTTTTTGACGATAACTATCGCTTGTTGTATAACTGGGTAAAACAATAGCGAGGTGGGTAATATGTCAGAATTTCTGCGACTGAAGGAACCAGTGGTGACCGATGCCCCAGCCCTATACGCCTTAATTGAACAGGATCGCCCGCTCCTTGAAAAATGGCTACCATGGGCCGACAGCATGCAGTCGGTAGCTGACGAAGCGGCCTTTCTCCAGTACAGCCAACAACGCAACGCCGATCATCAATTGTGGCTACGCGTCATCTGGGTCGCCAATCACCCTGCCGGCATGATCGACATCCACGAGATGAAGGACGGTCATGGTGAAATTGGCTACTGGCTGGGTCATGAATTCCGCGGCCAAGGTGTTGTTAGCCAAAGTCTGGCGCTGACTGAGCAGGTCGGTTTCGACACCTTGCATCTCAACAAATTGATGATCCTAGCAGCCACTGAAAATAGCGCTAGCCGCCAAGTGGCCGAACGGAACCACTACCACCTCGATGGCATTCTGCGACAACACATTCCGACGAGTACCGATTTTTACGATGCTGCCATTTATTCAAAACTAAAAACTGAACGGTAGATACCTGCAGGGGTATTGAAAACGGTGTCATCCCATTTGGAGACGACACCGTTTTTGATTCTATTTAATTTAATTGTGATTAAGCGCGTTGCCCACCGTCGACAGTGAACTCAGCCCCGTTAGCGAATTCGGATTCATCGCTCCCGAGGTAAACGCAAACTTCACCAATGTCCTTTGGCTTGCCCAAATGACCCACTGGAATCGTCTTGATAATTTGTTCCCGTGCAACGTCAGGAATGATGGCCGTGTCGATCCAGCCTGGATGAACGGAGTTGACCCGGATGTCGATGCCCCGTTGTGCTAAGTTTAAGGCCGTGGCGTGCGTTAACAGGCGACTCCCACCCTTGCTGGCGGAGTAGGCTGGGGCCATTGGCAGACCGACCAGTCCGGCAACGGAGGAGACGTTGATGATGGACCCTTTGGCGTCGTTAGTCTTCTTCATGGCGTTGATGGCTGCCTTTTCACCCAAGAAGTTAGCGGTCAGGTTAACGTCGATCACGGATTGCCACTCGGCTAAGTCGAGATCTTCAATCGCAGCGCCCATGCCACCAACACCAGCGTTGTTAACCAGAATATCTAGCTTACCAAATTTTTCGATTGTGGCATCGATAACTTTTTTCCAGTCAGCTTCACTCGCAACGTCTTGTTGAACGAACAAGCTCACATCATCACCAAACTTGGCAACGGCAGCATGGCCCCCATCCACATTATGGTTAGCGGTCATCACAACCTTAGCCCCTTCACGGACATAACATTCAGCGATACCAAGCCCGATACCGGCAACTCCTCCGGTAATAATGGCGACTTTTCCCTTTAAACGATCTGACATCATAGATCACCCTTTCACTTTTCTACTGTTCAGCGTATCACAATCATACTGAGAAATGAAATTATTTTGCGCACAGACATGATTTAAGCACAAAACTTATTCGCCGTAAAAAAAGTCCGCCGGGATTGATCGGCGGACTTTCTCAAGCTAAATTTAAACGAGTTCTGCATTCTTGATGCGGTTGTATTCGTCCATGTATTCCTTGGCATTACGAGTAACACCAGCGAAATCATCGTCAGCTGCGGGGGCGGTCAAACCACCACCAGCACCAACAACAACGGCACCCGCTGCGAACCAGTCACTCATGTTTTGAACGTTAACACCACCGGATGGCATCACGTTCAAGTAAGGGAATGGTCCGTGGTATTCTTTGATGGCAACGGTTCCGGCCATCGCACCTGGGAACAATTTAACAACTTCAGAACCGTACTTCAAAGCAGTTTGGGCTTCAGTAACGGTAAAGGTACCAGGAACGTAAGGTACTTGATACAGGTTGCACATTAAGGCAACGTCTTTGTCGAAAGTTGGGCTAACAACGAATTGGGCACCAGCGATAATGGCTAACCGTGCGGAGGTTGCGTCCAAGACAGTACCAGCACCGACAACAACATCGGTATCGGCATACTTACCAACTAATTCACTAATAACCGTATCAGTATGCGGCACACTGTAAGTTAATTCCAAACCAGTAACGCCACCGGCGATAACGGCATCGGCGACTTTAACCGCTTTTTCTGGCGTTTCTGCACGGATAACGGCAATAACCCCAGTGTTGATCATTTTGGTTAATAATTCTGCTCTCTTCATAGTCAATTGACCCCTTATTTTATCTAGCTTAATGCTGCTTGTTGCTTGTAGAAATCTGCTAATTGAGTTGGTGTTGGGTAACCATCGTTGTCACCAGGTGACATAACGGCCAAAGCCCCAATCGCACAGCCCCGTTTAACGGCTTCGCGCAACGTTTTTCCTTCAAGTAATCCGGAGATGAAGCCGACAGCAAAGCCATCGCCAGCACCTACAGTATCTACAACTTGATCAACTCTAAAGCCCGAAACGACCTCTTGGGAACCATCCTTTTGCTTAATCAGCGCGCCATCCGGTCCTAATTTAACGATGACCGTCTGGGTTAACTCGCTCTGCTGTAAGTAGAAATCAGCAATCTTTTCGGGATCACGTGACCCCATTAAGATTTCACCCTCATTAATACCAGGCATAACAACGTTCGCCTGCTTAGCCAATTCATTGGTCACGGCAACCATCCGTTCTTGACTAGACCAGAGTGCTGGCCGTAAGTTCGGATCGAAAGTAACCGTGACGTTGTGCTGAATCAGCCGTTGGTTTAAGTCCTTTAAGACTGCTAAATCATTGTCAGACAACGCTGCAAAAATCCCTGACAGATGGGCAATTTTCAGACCATCAAAGTCAATCTTGTCGAGATTACCACTGTTGAAATTAGCAGCCGCTGAATTCTTACGGAAATAGTAAGTCTGCGGATCGCCATGACTCACACGTTGTTTTAGATAGAAACCCGTCCAAAAGTCAGGGTTACTATCCAGGTACTTGGTCCCAACACCAGCGTCAGAAACGGCCTTAATGATGTACTTGCCAAAGGGATCTGTCCCAACGGATGAAGCGTACTCCGTCGAATGTCCTAATCGTGAAATCCCAATCGCGACATTTAATTCTGCTCCGGCCAGATACTTCTGGAAATTTGCGGCATCAACTAAGGTAGCATCAACGTTTTCCGCTGCGAATACCGCCATAGGTTCACCGATTGTTAAAAACTCAGCCACTGTTCATCACTTTCCTAACCACTCAAGAAATTCTTGTGCAAAAATCTTTTTCTACTATATTATTAAGCTTGTTTCGTAGTTGCTTTCGTTTCAACACTCTTGTCGGCATCTTCTGCTGGCACGATCTTGCCCTTTTTAACCAAACGACGGTAGTACCACATCGTGACGATTGGAGTTAAGATAGCAGAAACCAGAACACTGGTAGCAACAATAGCAGTTGCTGAACCGGCAGTTGACTTAAATGCAGGGTTCATCTGTGCAATAACGATTGGCACAGAAACAGCGGCACCAGCAGTTGATGAAGCAGCCCAGCCGGCTAAGCCATCGGAACGAACCAAGTAACGGTCGAGTAAGTATAAGAAGTAACCAGATACAAAGACAACCAAGACACCAACTAAGATCCCAACTAAACCAGATTGTAAAATCATATCCAAGTTCAAACTGTAACCAATAGTAAAGGCGAAGAATGGAACTAAGCCACCTTGTAGTGGACTGAACATGTCACGCATTTCGTGGTCCAATCCCCCAACGATCATCCCTAAGACAAACGGTACTAAGGTTGAAACCAGTGCTGGCCACGGGAAGGCACCAATACCGGCAAGACCCAAAGTAATCATCGTAAAGAATGGTCCGGATTGAATACTGAAGAATGGATAAGCAGCGACATCGACGTCACGGTTAGGAATCGTCGTCATCAAGGCAACATACAACCCACCGTTAGATGCATTGAACGCAGCCAAAACGGCTAAGACAGACAACCCAGTGAAGACCCCGGTCGTCACCCCTTCTTTAGGAAGGAACATGTTCAAAATAACCGCAATAATAGCCGCAAGAATAACTTTACCTAATAATAGACTTAACCCTTTAGCAGCAATCTTACCCGAAGACTTCAAGTTGATGTTGGTCCCAACGGCAAAGAAGAAGATGAACAAGATAACTGAAGTCCCAACCATGTAAGACCCAGTAACCCCCGTCAACGCAACGTCAAGTTTCGGCCAGATAGTATGAATAATTGCACCCAAAACCAGGGGTACAACCATCATGCCACCAGGTATTTTTTCAATATTTTTTTTGATTTTCATAATATCTACCTGCGCATTTCGTTTTTTTGAAATATTTTCACAATTTTTCCAAAAAATAAATACAGAGAATAAACTCTGTATCCATTTTTTGTATGATTAACGAACTAAGTAGCCACCATCAACTGGGATGATTGCACCGTTAATATAGTTAGCGGCATTACTTGCCAAGTAAACTGAGATACCCATCAGTTCATAAGGTTCACCCCAGTGTCCAGCAGCAATCCGGCCGAGAATTTCATCATTCCGTGACTTGTCAGCTCGAATAGGTGCCGTGTTAGCCGTCTTGATGTAACCTGGTGCGATCGCGTTAACCTGAACATTGTAAGCAGCCATTTCACTAGCAAAGGCCTTAGTTAAGCCGGCAACACCATGCTTAGCAGCGGTATAAGATGGAATAAACTTTCCACCTTGGAAGGACAACATTGAACCAATGTTGATGATCTTCCCTGACTTTTGCTTAGCGAATTCCTTGGAAGCAGCTAGAGACATGTGGTAAACGGCGGATAAGTTAATCGCAATAACTTGATCCCAGTCCTTATCCTTGGATTCAAGAATAGGGTTCCGCTTGATCATCCCGGCGTTGTTAACCACGATGTCAATGTGTCCAAAGGTTTCCATTGCCTTAGCAACAACTTTGTCAGCGATACCTTTTTCAGTTAAATCCACATCCATGAATTCAACCTTACGGCCACGCTTTTCAATCAATGCGCGGGTGTCGTCCCAGCCTTCAGTCCCAAACGTTGGGATGAAGATGTCGGCACCAGCTTCTGCCATGGCTACAGCGTAGCCTTGGCCAAGTCCAGTGTTCCCACCGGAAATGATTGCAACTTTGCCAGCCAGACTGAACCAGTTCATCTTGAATTGATTCAATGAGTCTTGGTTGTGTTCAATCTCTTCTCTGGATTGTGCCATATTAAAATTACCTCCGAAAAATTAAGTGATTACCGTAATTGATGCATTTCAACTGCGTCCATGTCATCGTAGGTTTGGTTTTCACCACACATAGCCCAGATGAATGAGTAGTTGGTAGTCCCAACACCACAGTGGATTGAGTAACTAGGGTTTACAACAGCTTGGTCAGGTTCCAACCAGATGTGCTTCGTGTTTTCTGGAGTTCCCATGAAGTGAGCAACACGGGTATCCTTTGAACCGAATTCAGTGTAAAGGTAAGTTTCCATCCGACGTGCGTGGGTGTGAGCTGGCATCGTGTTCCATGAGTTACCTGGTTCAAGAACGGTGTAACCCATTTGTAATTGACAAGTGTCCATAATAGAAGCATCAATGTACTTGTGGATGGTCCGCTTGTTCATATGTTCTTGGTCGCCCATTGGCATTGCGATAGCATCCTTGTAAGACAGCTTCTTAGTTGGGTATGCACGGTGTGCTGGCGTAGAAACAACGTAGAACTTAGCTGGCTTCTTAGGATCAACAGATTCGAATTGAACATCCTTAGTACCCATGCTGATGTAGTAGCCATCATGAGGTGCAATCGTGTCTTCCTTGCCATCGATCGTAACTTTACCTTCACCACCAATGTTGATGAAGCCAAGTTCACGACGTTGTAAGAAGTATTTAACACCCAATTCCTTGCTCAAGGCAATTGAAAGTGGCTTGTCAACTGGTGTAACACCACCGAAGATCATCCGGTCGTTGTATGTATAAGTCAACAAAACGTCGCCTGGGTTAAAAATCTTTTCCATTAAGAATTGGTCACGTAATTCATCCGTGTTGTAGTGGTCAATATCCTTAGGACTGTGTGCGTACTTCGTTACCATGCTAAATGCCATTTTTGTTTCCTCCAATTTTCTTATTTGGAAATTGCATTTCCTTTTTGACAAACACAGCATATCGCCGATTCAGATAAAAAGCAAGTGTTATTTTGAGCATGCAGGTGTGATAAAGACGAAAACGCTTTCAAGAACCTTAACATGGCGGGTTTTAGCAATGGTTGAAATTTTTAAAACTTTTTTTGTCCATCACTTTTTCTCCTATACTGTGTGACTTACATTTCCAAATTGGAAACGTTTTTTCTGAAAGCTCAGCCACTTTCAATCAAAAAAAGTTTCAGAACTTACGCAAAAACAAATCGCGATAGACCGGTAACCCTGGTAATATCTGAATTGTGCATAAACTGTCAATGTTGACCTGACATTTTAAAGCTGTAATATGAGTCGTGTTAACTGATTAGGAGGCTATCACATGAGCACAAAACAAATTCATATTGATCCCAAGGAATTCGCCTATCACTTCGTCGATTCCATTTCTAAAACTGACGTTGCTAAAGCAAATATGCAGGATAAGGCCAAGGAACAGCTCTTTGCCTACTTAACCGCATACGTTTTGATTGAACAATTTAACTCTTCCGAGGCCAGCGAATTCTTGGAGGACACAACTAAGAAGATTGAAGATTTATCTATGCCTGAGTTTTTACGATTAGTTTCGCAAAAGGCCGATTTTAGCGCTGTTCAAAAATAAATTTTCAACCCACAAAAAATACCGATGTAATCACGATTCTTGATGAATTTTGATTATCAATCGGTATTTTTTTATTTGACAGAGTTATTTGTAAGCGATTACTATAAGCGTGCTTTTAATAATAAATTTGGAGGCTCAATCATGGATAAACAAGACATCGTACTCAACACGTTAGTTTTTGACCAACAACACAACGATGGCGAAGCTCAACTTAGCATGTTGCAACGCGTCGTTGACTTTGGCATCAAACAAGCTGAAGTCCGGCGGGAATTCTTTACTGACCCCGCTGCAGAAGCTGCCGACATTAAGGACTTCGTCGAGAAGCACCAATTGAAGTTGTTCTACAGTGTTCCAGAAAAGATCTTTACTGACGATGGTGCATTGAACCCTGAACTCCCTACATACTTCGCCGAAGCAAAGGCAATGGGCGTTACTTCACTGAAAATGAACATCGGTAACTTCGCTGCCTTCAATGGTGACCTGGTTTCCGCCCTTTCCCTGTACGCTGACTCTGGAATTGAATTCAACGTTGAAAATGACCAATCAACTGCCAACGGTAGCTCTGCTAACATCCTGAAGTTCTTGGAAGCAGTTAAGGCCGTTAACGTTGATATCAAGTTTGTCTTTGACTTAGGTAACTGGCGCTTCGTCAACGAAAACGAATTGGACGCCGCTAAGAAGCTCAGTGACTTCACTCGTTACATCCACGTCAAGAACGACGTTTTAGGCGGCGCAAAGCCTAACGTTGTTGCCCTCGACAAGGGGGTCATTGACTGGAAGGCTGCTTTGAAGATTTTACCAAAGGGCTTACCAGTTGCCTTAGAATACCCTGCTACTGATGACGAAATTCGTCATGGCATTGACTTGTTGGTAAAGAACAACTAGTTAATTATTAATAATAGCTAAATTGTGATAATTCGAAAAAAAGCCAAAAAGACAACCGTTTTTGGCCTTTTTTTGTGCCTTTAATTAACAATTATTGGATTAATAAACACCCTCCATTTACTTTTAACGGAAAGTTGAGTAAGATTAGTTCAACGGAAATTTCTTATTCGGAAATAAATAATGGAGTGAACAATATGGCAGAAGCTAAATTATACGGGACCGTTTTGGTACGGGCAAAACAGATCATGGATTATATTGCCCAACAAGAAACGGCACCAACGTTAAAGGAAATCAGCGATGGCATCGAGATGACCCGTTCGACTGTGCTCAAGATTTTAACCACACTTGACGTTTTAGGATTGGTAACGCGCACCACTGACGGGAAGAGCTATCAGTTAGGGATGGAATTATTTCGTTACGGGCAACGAGTCGCCGAAAATTTCGATATCCGCGACATCACCCACACAGCCTTAGAAAAACTACGTGATGAAACATCTGAAACCATCAATCTAGGAATCATTGCTCATGACGAGGTAACTTTAGTCGAGAAATACGAAAGCCAGCGCAGTGTCAATTTGAAATCACATATCGGCGGTAGCATGCATCTTTATTCTTCCTCCATGGGTAAAGCCATGCTCGCAACCTTTAGCGCTGAAGAACTCGACCAATATCTAAAAACAGTCAGTCCGCTACAACATGTCGCCCCTAACACCATTACCGATCCGCAAGCTCTCCGTGATGATCTGGCTCTGATTCGACAACGCGGTTACTCCATCGATAACGAAGAGAACGAACCTGACGTGTACTGTATCGGGTTCGCCCTGATTAAATCCAATCACCTCTACGGCGCTTTTTCCATTACGACGCCTAAATACAGAATGTCAATTGATCGTCAGGAAACGTTTATCAAATTTGCTAATGTCGCCAAAGACAAAATTCTTGAAACTCTTTAAAACTTCAAAAAGGCCACCGCACCCAATCATCAACCGAAAAATGATGGAGTGCGGTGGCCTTTCGTGTCATTAAAATTTAGAATTTGTGAGGTAAGATCAGTCCACCATTTTCGTCATCGTTCGGGTGATCCCGCTTAACGACCAGTTCTTGGTTCACGAAGCTGAAGATACCGCTTTGGCCGAGTTCACGACCGAAACCGGACTTCTTGACGCCACCAAATTCAAGTTCTGGTAAGGAACTGAAGAAGGTGTTGACGAAGACCATGCCCGTTTCAATTCTTGAGGCAATGGCGGCACCGGACTCTGCACTGCCCGCGAAGACAATACCACCCAGGCCGTAATCGGCATCGTTAGCCAGTGCAATGGCTTCTTCATCGTTCGCAACCCTGTAGACCTGCGCCACGGGACCGAACATTTCCTTGCCATACATTGGATTATCCTTGGTGATATCCGTTAAAATCGTTGGTAGGAAGAATTGACCTTCACTGTCGACCGGATCATGCACGAAGTAAGCCGTCGCACCACCGTCTAACGCGGCGTCCACTTGCTTCTGTAATTTTTCCTTAGCCTTCTTAGAGTTCATCGGTGCCAGCGTCGTCTCTGGGTCCATTGGATCACCCAACTTAACTGACGCAAAGGCCGCCTTCAGAGATTCCAAGAACTCATCGTAGTGGTTAGCCGTAACGATAAATCGTTTGGATGACGTGCAGACCTGACCAGCATTGTACAGCCGCGCCCGCGGTGCAATTGCGTTAACGTCCGCCATGTCGGCATCTTCGGCCACGATGAAGGCATCCGTCCCACCTAATTCCATGGTGGTCTTCTTTAAGTACTTCCCAGCGACCTCATTCACTGCGACCCCGCCCCGTTCAGAACCGGTCAAAGCGACTCCTTGGATTCGCTTGTCGGCAATGATTGCGGAGACCTGATCGTAGGAGACGAACAAGTTGGTCAATGCCCCATCTGGCGCCCCGGCCCGCCGAACGGCATCTTCAAAGACCACCGCTGACGTTGGTGTAATCGCCGCGTGCTTGAACACAATTGGGTTGCCAACTGCATAGTTTGGCGCAAAGATCCGCATCATTTGATAATACGGGAAGTTCCAAGGTTCAACGGCCATCAGAACCCCCAGCGGATGATTCTCCAGTTGGGCATCACCGGCAATACTGTCAATGGCCCGTGGCGCTAGCAGGTCCTCGGCGTGGTCGGCGTAGTATTCAGCGATTTCTGCACAGAGGATCACTTCCCCCTGAGCTTCGGCAAATAATTTACCCATATCTGTGGTCAATACTTCAGCTAAACTATCAGTTTCATCACGGAAAATCTTGGCTAACTTACGCAGGACTGGAATTCGGCTCGCCACCGGATCGTTTCGCCACTCCTTGTAGAGGGCCTGGCCCTTCGCTAAACTTTCTTCAACGTATTCGGGTGTTGCGTTTTCGTAGGTCTTGACGACTTCATTGGTATAGGGATTTGTAGTTTGGTATGCCATGGTAATATCCTCCTTGTGGGGTTCGTCCAGATTCACAATGTAACCCCTTACGCTCTGTACTATACCCCCTACAACCCCATAATGCTAGTACTCCGTTTGTGATTAAATAATCAATTTGTTAGTGAAATTACCGGTAATATCCACTTTCAACCGGTTGCAACTAAATAATTGGTATACCAGTTCGTCGTCTAAATTAAGCGCTTTCATTTGATAATTGTCAGTTTTATGGCTACAGTTCTTAACGGGCCAACTTATCTGCGAGCAACACTGCTTAATCACCAACTAGTGTCAGACCACAAAAAAAGTTGCTGACCTATCGCCAACAACTTTTAATCTGACTAGCTCAACTTCCAACGGTCCAAAACCCCGTTGAATAGCCGGTTAGCCGTGGTAATTTGATCTAAGACGGTTCGCGGACTTGCCGTGAAATCGTCATCCGCCCATTTGTTAATGATACCTAACGCACCAGCGGCAATAAATTCAGCCGACGTATCGATCACGTCTTCTTTTAAGTAACGGTACTCGGGCATTGCGTGAAGCAGAATTGACAGTCGTGAGGCCACAAATTCATTCGCAGATTGTCGCCAAACCCCATCATCATAGGGGTAAGCGTTCAGGAAAATTTTTGAATTATCAGCGATCCGTTCCAGTAACTGAATTACGGCCGGACGCCAGTTCTCTAAGGTTAACGTCATCGGTTGCTCGCGACGTGGCGCTTCAACAATGAAGTGCTCATAGACAAACGCCAGCAGCTCGTACTTATCCGCGAAGTAGTAGTAGAAAGTCTTCCGGTGAACTTCCGCTTCATCCGCAATTTCCCGGACGGTAATCTTATCAAACGTATTGTGGTTCAACAACGAAGCCAAGGCCTCCGCAATTCGCTCCTTAGTTTCTGATGCAGCCATCGTGATACCTCCAATCATTCACACACCATTTTGATTTGCGTATTAATCACTGTCGGTGTCCCCCCAGAGACCAACAACTTTCATGTCCGCTCTAAGCTGTCTAAAATTATACGCGTCTTCGAGTAAGAAGAAACCCCTTTCGCGAAAAATATTAGATAGGTTCTAACTAGTTATCTATATTAACAATAACATGACTCGTTTTTTGAACATCATTGATTATAGCATAGGTTTTAACTGATTGTACTATTGTTTTGTACACAATTAGTAATAAACACGTAAATTTTAAAGAAAAACATTAATTTTTTTCGAGAACTACGTGTTCCTGGTCCCCTTGTAGGCAACCCTCTAGCTGTAATAACGACTTTTTCCGTTCTAAGCCCCCGGCGTAACCAGTCAACTCACCAGTTCCACCAACGACGCGATGACACGGAATGACCAAGCTGATTGGGTTATGACCGACGGCGCCACCGATTACTCTAGCACCGACGTCGTGACCAACCCGTTGACTAACCACCGCCGCAATGTCACCATACGTTCGCACTTCGCCATACGGAATCTGTTGGAGGACCGTCCAGACCGTCTGTCGAAATGACGTGCCGCTTGGCCGGACCGGAAAATCAACGACGGGTTGCTCCCCCGCGAAGTACGCTGTCAACCAATCCGCAACCCGGTCAAACACGGGGGTGTCTCCCACTAGGCTCAACTTGGGCAAGGTACTCCCATAATATTTCTGGTCCGTAAACCACAGTCCCGTTAAGTTCAGGCCATCCGACATCACGGTAACCGTCCCTAGTGGTGTTGCCAACTTCTTTTGGCGCATCCTCATCACCCTTTTCGCCTTATTTTACCATTAAAAAAGCAAGTGAGCTAATCTGTCCCCCGCATTTTCCATTCTGTAACCAAAAAGTATTAATTCGACACTAGGTCATCTAGTCATAACATTCTTATTAGTCTTACCCATTTACCATTGCCGGCCGTTAACCGTCCCGCTACCACGCGATTTAGCATTCTCTACCAACTTTACCCCAGCAGACACCAACTCTGCCCACTTCATGAGCGATGTCCGATCAGAATCTTCGACGTGGTGTTCAATTCCTTATCATCAACTTGCCAAATACATCCACCGCGTACCCGCACGTAGCGACAAATAAAAAGCCGTGACATTTCGCCACGGCCCTACTGTCACATTTAATTTTAATGATAAAGGTCGAACCGGCCCTTGCTTAACGTGGTGCTCAGGTGGGCACTTTCCATTAAAGAACGGTCCGTGATGATCTTCTTCAGCGCGGAGGCCATGTAGCCGTGAACCTTCTTGTTGCTGCTGAAGATTTCGCCGACCCCATCGCGGTCACTCAAAGAAGCAACGGTCCCACTTGATTTGTAGACAAATGGTCGCGTCTCGTGTCCGCGTAAGGCCAAGCCAATATTTTTAGCCGCGTGTGAAGCACAAGCCAAGGCAATTTGCGCAGTCGTTGGGTATGGCCGCTTGCTGGCTGGGTCCATCACAGCGGACACGTCACCGATAATATAAACTTCGGGATGATTTTCCAGCGTTAAGTCGTCTTGCACCACGACTCTGTTCCGTCGTTGGCTAAACCCAGAGTCCGCAATGATGTGTGACCCACTGACCCCAACGGTCCAAACAATGTTGTTAGAGGCAAATTCATGTTCTTGTTCATCGCTATCCTTGTAGACCACGGCGCCCGGCTTGATTTCGGTAATCGCGGCACCTAAGTTCATTTCAACGTCGTGCTTTGCCAGAAAGTTCAGGGCGTAATCGCCAAGCGACTTATCAAACATCGGCAGAATCGTCTTCCCCATTTCAAAGCAAGCAATCTTAATTTCTGGCGTATTGTAACGCGTCTGCAGTTTAGGCATCGACTGGGTCAATTCACCTAAGAGTTCAATTCCAGTAAACCCAGCCCCACAAACAGCGATTCGCAAATCATTGGGATCCTGCGTCTTGGCATAGTCCTTGATATTGTTCTCAATGTGTTGGTAAATGGCCTCCGCCGTCTCCAAGTCTTCCAGTGGTAAGGCATTTTCAGCCGCGCCCTTCAGGCCAAACGTTTCGGATTGGAAGCCCAGCGCAATGATCACGTAATCATAGGTCAGCGGATCATGGTTCTCAAGCGTAACTTGCTTCTGGTCGATATCGATATTTGTGACGGTATCCCGGATAAATTTAACCCGGTTGCCAATAACGTCGTTGATTTCGTACGTAATGCGATCTGGTGCAATGGTCCCCGCCGCAACTTCGTGTAAGTTCGTCTTTTCAACGTGGGTCCCGGACTTGTCGACTAAAATAATTTGGTCCTCACTTGGAACTTCCCGCTGCAAAAATTTAACGGCCCGCATGCCGCCATATCCGCCACCTAGAACTAAAATCGTTGCCATTGTTAAACGACCCCTTTTCTGTAATGTTCTCCCCCATGCAGCAAGCTACTCAGTAAGTTATTGGTTAAAACGGTTACATTTTTACTGTCCAACCAACTGCTAAGGATGATTTAACTCTATTATACGGCTTATAGACTGAAAAACCAGTTGAAAGGAATCGTAATCTATTTCACAAAATGGTTTTGGACAACTTAATCCCCACAACCTTAGGCTACACACCGATTTCAGGTCAATTGGCGAGTCGCTTTAGCTGAAATTTTGCGGGAAAACCCTTATGGTTAAAGATAGTTAGCTCACTTACAAATGGAGGTTTTCTTATGACAACATTAATTATCGGTGCCCACGGCCACGTTGGTCAACACATCGTCGAACAGCTCGCTGCAACTGGTGAAACCGTCTACGGTGGGATTCGTAACGCCGAACAGGCCGCCGTCATCGAAAAACTCGGTGGTCATCCCCGCATGGTCGACCTCATGGGGACCGCGGATGGCTTGGTTCCCGCAATGAACGACGTGGACACGGTCGTCTTCTCCGCTGGTTCTGGCGGCAGCACCGGCGACGACATGACGCTCAATATCGACCTCGATGGCGCCGTCAAGTCCATGATTGCCACGGAAGAGGCTGGTATCAAGCGGTTCATCATCGTTAGTGCTATGGGTACCGACGACCGCGCCTTTTGGGAAAAGTCTGGCATCCGGCCCTACTACGTCGCTAAGTACTACGCCGATCAATGGCTCCAACACCGCACGGACCTGGACTACACCATCGTCCGTCCCGGTATTCTGACCAACGACGCCCCTACCGGCAAGATCACCTTGGACCCAGCCACCGCCGACACGACTAAGATTTCCCGAGCGGACGTGGCCGCGACTGTTGTGGCAATCGTTAAGCATCCCCTACCTAAGCAGATCATAACGATTGTTAACGGTGATGTCTCAGTGGCTGACGCGGTTCACTAAACCCCTGCGAATTGTGCTCTACCACAATAACCGTTGCATTTATCAACGCTTTCAGTTGACCCCTGCACTCAATCGTCGGTATCGCTGAAAATATAATTTTGTCCATTCATAAGTCAGTACCCGCAACTACTCAACTGAGTTAGCTACGGGACTGACTTTTTTCTTTATCCGTACCATCACGTTAAAAAAGCAGCAACGGTCTCGCCATCACCACTTCTATCAGCTTCTATTCTGTTGGTCGACTCGCGTTAAGGGGACGATTCATTCAAGTAGCTCGCGTCAACTTTAAGGGGGGAGGTACTTCACTTGAGGTTATCTATCTGGAGGAAGTTTGCTCAAGTCATTGGACGACTTTTTACGGGAACTTGGCTAAATCCGTGTCAGGCCCGCCTCACCGGACGGATCCTGACAGCCCGCGACTATTTCAACTGACTATCTTGGTGCTTTTGGTCCAGACTGAGGGCGCTGGCATCCACAGCCGTTTGGACCTGACTGGAGATCTGCTTGGTCGTGACGCGCTTGTTGAGTTTGATCTTTGTCAGGTGGAGTTCCGTTGCCGGCCGGGCGTTGAACGTAATCGTGGTTCGTTCGATTTCCGGGGCAGCCACCCCAGTCGTTGGCCGAATTGCAGCCGAAGCCCCAGCGGATGTTGCCATCAGGGTCGTGACGGTCATGGCACCCAGCATTACCTTAGTCATCATTGATTTAATTTTAGTCATTTTAACCACTCCTCAGTTAGTTGTTTTGGCTTATCGCTTTCGATGTATTAGTTATACCATTGCGCAGTCCCCGCTATCCTGAATCTAGATTAAGCTTAATATATGAATTTCTTAATCAAGGATTATGATTCTATGGTATCATGCCGGTAAGCCCGTCAAATGGGTCTTTATCCACTCTGCTATTTTAAATTTAGACGCTCAAATTTTCCGCCTAACCATTAAATTTAACCTTTCCATCTCTAATTATCCGCTACTAAAGGAGTGTCGCCACTAATGAAAAACACAATTCTACTGGTTGAAGACGAAGAAGGTCTTGCCAGTTACGTTGCCAAGGAGCTCACCTTTGAGGACTTTGACGTTTTGACTGCCACCGATGGGGAAGCCGCTTGGGAAACCTACCAGCGCGAAAAAGATCATCTTCTATTGGTTCTGCTCGACTGGATGCTCCCTAAGATGGATGGCATGGAAGTCCTTCGCCGCATCCGTAAACACGATGAGCTTCCCGTGATCATGATGACGGCCCGGGACTACTTAGGCGATAAAGTTACCGGCCTCGACAACGGTGCGGACGACTACATCACCAAGCCATTTGAAATCGAAGAACTGCTCGCCCGTATCCGCGTCATCCAACGGCGAACTGCCCATCAGAGTGGCTTAGACCAGGCCTACCACCTCGCCGACCTCACGCTCATCACCAAGACCCGGCAGGTCGATCGCGGCGGTGTGGCGCTACAACTGACGCAACGTGAATATGACCTGCTCCTATTTCTCATGCAGCATCCCGGTCAGGTCTTCACCCGTGACGAGTTGCTCGACAACGTTTGGGGCGTCGACTTTCTCGGCCAGCAAAACGTGGTCGACGTCTACATTGGCTACCTCCGTAATAAGATTGATACCCATGACGCGCCCCACCTTTTCCACACGATTCGTGGTGTGGGCTACACCCTAAAGGAAGATGATGCCAATGAGCGCTAACCACCCACCGCGAACTTACGCGGATATCATTCGCGATTCGTTTACCCGCCTTCTACTGGTCGTCGGCGTCGTCATCGTCCTCACCGTAACGATCACGTTGAGCGTCGACCAGCTGTTCCGCGCGCAGGACCAAGCCGCCAAGCTAAGTGCCAGCCTGCAAACAACGCAGGTCAGTAATTTTAACGACTGGCTGACGGTCAACCGGACCAGCGGCCTCAATTCTCACAACACGTTTGTCCTAATTAAAAATGCCGACGGGAGCACCACCTCCCTCCTGCCCCGTACCACCAGTCTGGCCAAGGCCAATTCGTGGTCGATTCCCTTTACCCATCTGGTCTACATCAAAAATTGGGGCCTGTACTTCTCAGAAACGTTAAAAACGAACGGTCGCACATACTCGCTCTTCATCGGCATGCACGTGCTTATCGGCAACCTCCACGTCCTGATTGCCGTGATCATCATCGCTATCGGCCTGAGTCTCCTGATCGGACTATTCTTCGTGCGCCGGCTAGCTGACCGCATCAGCGCCCCGACCATCGAGTTGGCCGAAGCTGCCCAGGCCGCAGCAGCTACCCCCGAAACGACCCAGCCAAAATTACCGCAACCCACGGAGCCCGTCGAGGTTTCCCAGCTGGCCAAGGATTTCAACCAACTTTTGGCTGCGCAAAATGGCCGTTTGGAACGGGAGCGGCAGTTTATCTCGGATGCCTCCCACGAACTACGAACGCCCATCGCAACCATCCGGGGCAACGTTAAACTGATCGAACGCCGTGGCGACAAGCACCCTGAGGTCATCCCCGAATCCCTAGGGTTCATCGACCAGGAGTCCCTGCGAATGCAACACTTGATTGAAAACCTCCTCCATTTATCCCGCGCGGACCGGGCCGAGGTCGCGTTACAGCCCCTAGACCTCTCCGCCCTGGTACGTGGGGTCGTCGACCATTACCAGCCGCTAGTCGCGCAACACGTCACGTTTCAAGGAACCGACCACCCCACCATGACCCTCGGTGACCCGGATATGCTCCATCAAATTTTAGTGGCCTTACTGGACAACGCTCACAAATACTCACCGGAAGACCAGCAGATCAACTTAACGGTCGTCGCAACGGCCACGACGGCCACCCTAACCGTTGCCGACTTCGGTCCCGGTATCGCGGCTGCCGACCGGGAGCACATCTTCGAGCGTTTCTACCGGGTCGACGCCTCACGCTCCAACAAAATTGAGGGGAGTGGACTGGGCTTAGCGATTGTGGCCCAACTGGTACAGCTCAACCAAGGAGCCATCGCGGTCACGGACAACGACCCGCACGGCAGTTGCTTCACGGTGACTTTGAACCGGGCAACTAACAGCTAGTGCTTGACAACATAGTGAAGCCCTTCGCCTTACCGACCACCATGGGCGACTTTTAAGACGCGTGTTTTTTACGGCTTAAAAGCGAGCGAGAAGACTGGTGTTCTTCCAGTCTGAAACGTCCCCACAGCAGGCCGAATCCCTAGCAGCCGCACTGCGGCCAATTTATACTAACTTTAGCGGTATCGATTCATGCTACTCCTGGTCTAAAACAGACAATTCATCTTTCAACCTTTAGTCAGCATTCAAAAACTAAGAGATTCTCAGCAAATCCTTAATCAAAGGTGATAGTTTCCTTTACCTTTTCTCGATATACTAGGTTTATAAATTGAAAGGAAGCGTTCGATATGCTGATTGATGACAACCCAAAAATTCATACGATTACTCCCGCCCAAATTACTAAGGTGTTCTACCCCTACGTGATTGCGAAAACGGAAGCCGGGAGTTACGTCAACATTAACCTTAGCGAAAAAGAGCGAAAGGACCCGCTGTTCTGGGAATCCATCGCTAGCATCGCCAAGGCCAAGCTGTGGGTACCGATTGGAGAACGATTTCACCAACTCCTCTCGTACGACTGGACTTATAACGCTGCTTACTAAACCTAAACTAAAGGTTGAAAGATAAAATATCTGTCTCATCCCAGTATTGGCAAGGATTCGCACCGTTAAGATAGTGTGAAATTGCCGCACTCCGGCTCTGACTGTGCTTTACCGCGACAACAGTCGAAAAACTTGGAGATTTAGCGTTTTCGGTCCAATCGATAACGACTGCTACAGTCATTATCTCCGTCGTCTACGCACACTGTGTAAGCCGAGAGGTAAGGCGAAGGCCCTACCAGGTTACCTAGTTTTAGGTTCACGATTATTGCTAGAGCAGGTATGGCTGGTATTTTGGAACTTTCAACCTTTAGAACCTAAAGATTAACTCGCTGGTCTCACCGTCTATCCTTGGCGGTGAGATTTTTTTACATCGCCCTAACTCGATGCCTTCTGCCCCACGTTTCAGCAATACAAGTTCGGAGCGCGCAAAAGGAGCCCGAGACTTTTGCCCCAGACTCCCGAAAAAGGATCATCCAATACGCCACAAGACAGTTAGCCGCCGCGTATCTCACGCTTATTTTTTTACAGTCGCGAAGAATTCTGTAGAATCTCCGCCTTTTTCCGGAGGTCACCGCGGGTCTGCCAAACTAGAATCGTGGTCGGTCGTGCTAAGTAGCCGTCCATCGTACCACCAATGCTAGCGAGCCAGAAGCTCATGAATCCCCAAACGCTTGCCGACCACTCTTGTTTGAACGCCAAAGTAAACGCCGCGATGAAAACGAATAGGCCTAAATTGATGAGAGCCGTGCTCCCCTGCCGCCCCAACCGATTAAAGTAAGGGTATTGCCACGTCCACAAACCTTCTACGACTAGGAAACCAAAGATCACGCCCAATGCAATGCGGACGCCGTGGAAGTTGTCAACGGCCGTCGTTAAGCTCAATAGAACCATTAACATCATGAAAAACCAGAAAGAATGAAACGCATATCGCCAGTCAAATTTCATGCAAGTCGCCTCGCTTTCATCAGCCATTTCGGCTTTATTGGACACGAATTCTAGCACGGCTCACCCTAAAAGAACATGACATGTGCTCCCATGGTTAAGATAGTAGCGCTACCAACGACCATTTTGTGCAAACGGTTCCCGGAGCAACAAAAAAAACGATGGTAGCCGTTTCAGGCCCCACCGTTTCCAATGAAAATTTAAATTTTTGCCAACTACGACTTTATCCGATTCAACCGAAAAGCCACGGCCATCCCTAACCAGGAGACGACAGCCACGATTACCAGAAACAGGAGCGCCCATTGTGAGCCGGCCGCTGTTTTACTGGCAGTGCTACCAACGGTTCCCGCCTGGCTGGCCGCAATAATGGCCGCACAGATGGCCGTTCCCATGGCACCGGCGAATTGTTGCATGGCGTTCATCAGCGCGTTCCCATCGGCCTTCAAGTCAGTTGACAGCTGCTTCAAGCCATCCGTCATGATATTCCCGAATGCGGAACCGATGCCAATCATGTAGCCCACATAGATTCCAAGAATGGCCCACAAATTAAGTTGCCGGGCAAATACCGCCATCAGCAGCAACGTGACCACGACCAGACCGAGGCCGAGCAGAATTGGCCGTTTCGCACCGAAACGGTCCAAGATATGACCGCCGATCGGTGAAAACGCCGCGCCAATCAGGGCCCCTGGTAGGACGACCAAGCCGGCGGTAAATGCCGATTGCTGGTCCACTAACTGAAGGTAGTTAGGCAGCACAAATGACAGCCCCAGTGCGGTAATCTGGAGCATGAAGAACGCCAGCAAATGCCAAGCGAACGCTGGATTCGTTACTGCCGCCAGTTGAATCAACGGGTGGACGCTGTGCCGAGACCGCTGGACGAAAAAGACTAAGCCCAAGATTCCCACAAGAAGGCTACCGCCAACCGACCAACTGAGAAACGACTGGGTACTGAGCGAGCTAAACCCAAAGATCAAGCCACTAAAGGTCACGACGACCCCCAGCATGCTGAGAAAGTCGAAGCGTTCCGGGGCCGTTTCACTGACCTGCTTAATCGTCTTGAGACCCACAAAAAATGAAACAATCAGGAACGGCAATAAAATCCAGAAGATGTACCGCCAGTTCAAGTGGGTCACCAGTAAGCCACCGTAAGTCGGTCCAATCGCCGGTCCCACGGCAGTGATCAGGGTGCCCACCCCAGTCATCATCCCAATTCGACTCAGTGGTACCTGTTCTAGAATAATATTGAACATCAGGGGCAAGGCAATTCCCGTGCCGACGCCTTGAATCGCCCGGCCCAACAGTAGCAATGGAAACGTTGTAGCGCAGGCATCCGTCAGCAGGCCCACAATAAAGAGCAGGTTAGCGACCACGAAGAGTTGCTTCAGCTTAAAGCGCCGTTTCAAGTAAGACGAAATGGGCACGATACAAGCCACAATCAACAGGTACAGGGTCGTCATCCATTGCACCGTGCCCGTTGTGACGTGAAACTGCTTCATCAGGGTCGGGAACGTAATGTTCATGGCCGTCTCAACGATGACCCCGCTAAGCGACATCAAGCCCGTCGCCAGCACCGCACCAACGACCCGGGGGTCAATTTTTTCTTTACGCATCTCTTTACTCCCTTTCACTGTTCCAATGACTGACGTTGGCAAGAGCCCGGCGAAACGCCACCGCTTCTTGTGGGGATAATCCGGCCACCATCTTGGCATCTTGTTCCACCAAGTGCTGCTGCACGATAGGCACTAATCCCTGGCCTTTCGCCGTTAGCCGGAGTTGCCGCTTACGACTATCACTCGCCGCCACGACCCGGGTGACCAGGTCGCGTTCCACCATCCGCTTCACTAGCAGGGACGCCGTGGACCGTTTGACATGAAATTCGTGCTCCAAATCAACTTGGAACACATCTTGTTCCAGGTTCCGGGACATGAAATCGATCACCGATAACTGCATCCCCGTCAAGCCGTAAGGTCGAGCAAAATCGTTCATTTCTAAATTCATCTGATGTTCGGCATCGCGTAGCCAAGCACCCAAACGTCGTTGCACCAAAGTCAAGTCACTCCTTTTGTTAGTCAGCTAACAATTTTAGCCGGATCATCCGTGAATTTCAAGGGTTAATTTTAGCGGACACACAAAAACCGCCACAACAGCGACGACTTAGTCCCAGCTGCTGTGGCGGTTCATTTACGTTTTAACTGTTAGCCAAAGGTTGAAAGATGAAATATCTGTCTCGTCCCATTATTGGCAAGGATTCGAACCATTAAGATAGTGTAAAATTGCCGCACTCCGGCTGACAGGGATTCCGCCTGCTGTGGGGACGCTTCAGACTGGAAAATCACCAGTCTTCTCGCTCGCTTTGAAGCCACGAAAATCACGTGTCTCCAAAGTCGCCCGTGCTGTAAGCTGGCTGATGAATCGCCAGCCAACACCACTTCCACGGCTGGCTGCATCCCTATCCTCCTCCGGCTCTGATTGCGTTTTATCATGACAACGATTGGACGATGTGGAGACCTAGCGCTTTCGGTCCAACCGACAACGACTATTACAGTCATGATCCTCGTCGTCTACGCACACTGTGTAAGCTGAGAGACCGGCAGATATGGGCTCAGGCGCGTCGTTCTGCTTGGTCGGCGTTTCTTGCCGGCTTAGCAGAAAACCAACCTTGTAGACTCGGTTCTTTCGAGGCTTCAAGTTGTGTTCGCCCCGATCCAGCCCATATCTGCCGGCCGGTAAGGCGAAGGACCCACCAGGTTGCCTAGTTCAGGAGTCTCGCATCAGTCACACCTTACAGATTGTCACCCTGGGCACGGAGCAACTCACCCAAGGCCGGTTGCTGCTTGACGTCAATATTGTTCTCCTTGGCGTAAGCATCCACGGCAGCTTGGCCGTACAGTTGTGGATCGAGTGGCATGAAGGCCGTGCCAATGGGATCATCATTCTTGATGACGGCGTTGACCACGATTGGTTTCTTATTGCCGGCCGCCTGCAGATTCTTGATTTGATCAAAGACCTGCTTGACTTCGGCATTGTTTTTCACCGTGAAGCCAATGGCACCAAAACCTTCGGCGACCTTTGCCCAGTTGGCATCGGTCAAATCGACCCCGTACAGGTGTTGCTTCGTGTCGACCTGCTCGCGGTAGATGAAGCCGAACCGCTGGTTACTGAAGATGACGTTGATCACCGGCAGCCCATAGCGAACTTCAGTGATCAGGTCGGGCGCGACCATCGCAAACCCACCATCACCGGACAGTGACCAGGCTTGCGCATCTGGCACACTCAACGCACCGGCCATCCCCGCAGGTAAGCCATAGCCCATTGTGGCAAACAACCCAGACAGAGCGAAACGCTGCTGTTGGTCCATTGGCAAGCCCCGAACAGCCCATTCCGAAACGTTCCCGGTATCGACCCCATACGTATCCTTAGGACCAACCATGGACGCAATCTTCTTGGTCACGGCCTCTGGCGCTAAGCCATGACTGTCATCGCTAGCCAATTGGTCGAGCCAAGCGTTCCAGTTTTGCTTGTTCTGCCGGTTGGCTTTGAGCCAGGCCGTTTCCGGCAACGTCTCACCGGTCGCAATCATCGCCTGTAAGTAGCTCTTGGCGTCGCTAATGACGGCGTAGTCGATTGGGACCATTTTGCCGATATCAAACGCGTTGTCGTTGACTTGAACGATCTTAATGTTCTTCGGCCAGAACTGAGCGAATGGGAATTCGGAACCCAAGAACAGAATCAAATCGGTGTGCTGTAAGGCTTCAAACCCAGACTTCGATCCTAAGCGGCCAAACGTTCCAATCGCGTTTGGATGGTTCGTTGGGATCACACCAGTTGCTGGAACGGTGTTGATGACCGGAACATTGAATTGTTCGCTGAATTTGACCAGTTCATCCCGCGCTCCCAGCAAACCGCGACCAGCGTAAACCAGCGGGTGTTTCGCCTTCTTCAGCAATTCCAGCGTGGCCGAAACAGCGGCTGGATCAATCGTCTGTGTGAAGGTATTGGATACCGTATTCGGCGTCTTAACGGGCTCGTAGTCAATTTCCGTTGCGGATAAGTCCTCGGGAATAATGACCACAGCTGGGCCCTTTTCCCGGTAGGCTTCCCGAATGGCCTGATTGACCACGTAAGGGAGTTGTTCCGCGGTCGTTGCGGTCCGGTTATAGACGGCAACATCACTGAACATCGGTGTTTCATCCATTTCTTGGAAATAATTCGTATTCATCGTGGCCTGGGGAACTTGACCAACCAAGGCTAGCATGGGGACATGATCCATTTTGGCATCATAGAGGCCGTTGAATAAGTGCGTGGCACCAGGGCCAGCGGAACCAAAGGCGACCCCAACCTTGCCGGTAAACTTCGCATCGGCAGCGGCGGCTAAAGCTCCCACCTCTTCGTGGCGAACCTGGATATAGTCGATCTTGTCCTTTTCAAGGTACAACCCTTCTACCGTGTGATTGATCGAGCCACCGGGAATTCCGTAAATGTGGTCCACACCCCAAGCTTCCAAAACCTTTACTAATGCTTGTCCAGCAATCATCTTTGTCATGAAAATCGCACTCCTTTTCAGTTAGGATGTCTGCCCAATCCTTTGGCTATGCACCCCGAAATCATTGATTAGTCACATCATAATCCCCATACAATAAGAATGCCAGTAATTTTACTTATTTTTTGTAAGTGATTAAATGAACATGTTAGCGATAAAAAAATGGACTATCCTCACTCGGACAATCCATTCTGTGTGCTTCAACTTACCAAAAATGTCGGTGTCGCAACATTAATGCGACCAATCCCATGACGCCCACCATCAGCGCTACTGTGAAGACCCAGGAGATGGTGTCATTAGCAAATGGCAGCTTGACGTTCATCCCGTAGAACCCGGTCACAATCGTCGGAATCGTCAGGACCAGCGACCAAATCGTCAAAAATTTCATCGTGCCGTTCAGGTTATTATTCAGCACGTTATTAAACGTATTTGAGATCCGGTCGACAACATCGGCCTCGATTGCCGTCATTTCAGACGTCTGCCGGGCTTCAATAACCGCATCGGCCAAGTGTTCGTTATTCTTATCCGAGAGTTGTTTGCCAAATGGCGTGCTGCTCAGGCCAACGACCATCATGGCATTGTTGCGTGTCGCACTGACGAAGTAGGCCAGACTCTGTTGCAGGTTGGACAGCGCAATGAGGTCCTTATTGTCCGGTGCCTGGTTGAGCTGCTTGTCCAATCGGTTCTGTTCCGCATTGATCTTGCGAATTGGCGGAATAAATTGGTCGAACAGAATGAACAGCCCAATCAGCATAAACTCATTAGTATCCGAGATCTGTTCCAGTTTCATCCGTTCTGCAAGCAGCTGATTGACCCACTGCGTTCGCTTGGTGGTAATGGAAAAGATCTGATTCCCCTTTAGCAAAAAAGTCACGGGCCGCGTGACGTAGCGTTGCGAGATCTGGTCAATGACGACTGGCACGTGAAATACGAACAGCTGCGTATTTAAATACTCATCGCGGTCATAATGCGACCGTTCATTTTCATCGGTCACGTAGGTTAAGATCTCATCGGTCAACCCATACGTTACCTGCAGGTCCTGCTTATCCGCATCGGTCTCGACCATGGTCATCACCCACACTAGATTCTGTTCTCCGCTCCCAATCTTTCGCTCGACAATCATGGGCTTCCCTCTTCTCTTGAAAATGCTGGTTTAAGTGTACCACGTCCCCCGATTCGCTGACCGCGCCAACGCAAAATTCTCCCAACTTTTCACCCAGAATGACCGAAATTGCGTGCGTTTCACACGTACCCCTTAATATTTCAGTTTAGAAACGGCAAACGGGGCTGGTTATCACCTGGCAATTAACGCCTGCCAATTATTTCGGTAAGCCTACATTAGAGTCGATAGCTCCCATTTATCAGGGCCTCGTTCACTTTTCACGATTTATTTTCAACCAAAAGTTATCGTCTGGCTAGTCTTTCATAGAATAATCACGAATGACATCATCAAAAAAACGAATAAAATCAATCTCACACTTTGATAGTTATGTGGCAAAATAATTCAAAAAGACGAAATTAGTCGCCTACGACTAATTTCGTCTACAATGTATAAATCGTTTTACTATTTATCTGGTGTTTCGGTGTCATCTTTTCCCGTCACCGCGGACAACATCTTAGTCAATTGCCCGATAGTGACCTGACTACCACTACCGTCTAAGTCCACCTTACTCATGGTCTTAGCGGCAGTCTGTAGCGTCTGGTAGCAATCCGTTTCGAGTTGCTCTCCAGTTGTGGTTAATGATAACGGCCGGACACGTCGGTCAGAGCTTTGGTAACTCTGCACAACGTAGCCCCGTCGAATCAATTGCGAAATCCCCCGCGAAACCGCAGCCCGTGAGATGCCCCGGCTATCCGCAACAGTTGCGGATGTCAGCTTCCCCGGGTTCTCTAAAATATGGTGTAAAATCGCATATTGATCCACTGAAATCCCCATTGTTCGTTGGAAACGAGTAGCCGACTTTTCCAGCTCACGCTTCAACTCCATTTAGGCTTCAAAGAAGCTCTCCGCATGAACGACCTTACTTTTTGCCATAGTATTCATCATATCCTTATCTTCACTCACTAACCGCTTAGATAATTAACACGATTAGCAATACGCAAAATGGTTGACCCCATAGAAATATCTATATAATTAATAATAAAGAACAATTAAGTAAAAAGCAATAGTAACCGTTCTTTTTGTGAAAAAGTTTACCGAATGGAAAAAAAAGAAGCCGTTTTATTTACTCCCGGCTTCAACGTCTACTGACTATTCTAATTTCCGTAAATGGTACAACCGCGCTTCCCACGGCTGAATCTGCGGGTCATCCGAATCGGAATCCACTGGCAGATTGGTAAAGATCATTTCACTCGTATTTAAATCAAATTCTTGTGTCGTTGCGACCTGATTGCTCATATTGACCACAATCAGCCAGTTATCCCCGTTTAACGTTCGGCGATAGACGTACAGTTGGTCGTCTTGCGTATCGATGAGTTCATAGCGGCCCTGTTCCAAGGCCGGAACAGACTTTTTCAGCCGCACGAGCTGTTGATAGAACGTCAAGACGGAGTGCGGGTCGTGACTTTCACGCTCCACGTTGACCTGTTCGAACCCCGGGGTCATGTCGATCCAAGGCTGAACGTCGGAGAATCCACCAAATTGTTGATGGGTCCACGGCATCGGTGTCCGCGCATTGTCTCGACTCTTCGCTGCCAACTGCCGCAAGATCACCTTCTCCGGGATACCCGCTGCACGTTGTTGCTGGTAATATAATCGACTGTCAAGGTCTCTGTAATCGGCAATTTTGTCGAAACCCGCATTGGGCAGGCCGAGTTCCTGACCCTGATAGATGAACGGTGTGCCCTTCATCAACAGGTACCACAGCCCTAAGGCCTTCGCGGAACGACGCCGATAGTCGACATCATTTCCGTAATACGAAACGGCTCGTGGCAAGTCGTGATTTTCAATGAACAGGGAGTTCCATCCCCGGCCTTCTAAGTTAAACTGCCATTTCGACAACGTTTTTCGTAGAGCCGCCACGGGTAATTTCGAATCAGCGGTCTCCCAGAAATGAACGTGGTCAAATTCCAACAGTAGATCAAAGAATCCCGTGGTCGGTGCTAACCAGCGCTGGGCGGTATCCATATCGATACCGCCAGCTTCGCCGATAGCCAACAATTGGTTACGTTGCAAGACCGGCTTCAAGGCCGCCAAAAAGGTGTCGACCCCCGTAACGTCTTGATAGTAATCCGTCTTGGGGTTCGCAACGTTCGCGAAGTCCTGCCGCTTCTTTAAATGGGTCACGCCATCCAATCGAAACCCATCTACACCGCGGTCGGCCCACCACTGAATGGTGGCCGCCATTTCATCACGAACAGCCGGATTTTCCCAGTTAAGATCGGGTTGCTCCTCCGCAAAAGAGTGGAGGTAGGCCGCATGAGACGCCGCATCGTAGGTCCAAGCCGAGCCGCCAAACACAGACTCCCAGTTGTTCGGGAGCTGATCTGGTTGAGCCGGACGCCAGATATAGTAGTCCCGGTATGGACTGGTCGGATCGTTGAGTGCTGCTTGAAACCACGGATGTTGCGTCGACGTATGGTTCAAAGCCAGATCAATGACCACCTTAATACCGGCGGCATGGAGCGCGGCAACCAAACGATTAAAGTCGTTCAGAGATCCGTATTGGCCATCAACGTCCCGGTAGTTGGTGACGTCATAGCCGTTATCCACTTGGCCTGACGGGTAAAATGACGCCAACCAGACAAAGTCCACCCCTAAAGATTGGAGATAGTCGATCTTCGTTTCTACGCCGGCTAAATCCCCGACCCCATCATGATTACTATCGAGAAAACTCTGCGGGTAAATTTGGTACCCCACGGCGTGTCGCCACCACTGTGTGTCGCCCATTACGGTCTTCCTTTCACAACTGAAAATTGCAACCGGTTGCGGTTACTTTACCGCCGCCTTGCATTCGCTTCCAATTGTAACAATAATTATCGCGTTTGTCGGCTGATTTCGCAACTTTATTGCTCACGAAATAGTTCGACCCATGTTAAATGTTGTCGGCCAGACTAATGATGGGTGGAAAGATAATGGGGTGGCGGTAACGCACGCTCTTAGTATACAGGCCGGCTAGTTACCTTTTTTAACCATATAGTTCCCAAATTTGATTACTTTACTGAACTAACTAGTCTCATCGATTAAGGAGGGCTACCCGCCGATTCTGATCGTGCATTGCCCTAACTACCGTGCTGCCGACTGATAATATCATGACTGCCATCTCAAGTATCGGCGATTAGCACTCCCCAAGAAGAACCTTAAGCATGCGGTCAAACATCGTCGGCATCAGCGGAAGTTACCTTAATACTAAAAGAGTCCCAGCAAATCCGTAACCAGAAAAACTGGTTTGGACTCGTTGGAACTCTTTCTAAATCATTCTAAAGTAGCCACCCTAGTCGATTTTTCGCTTAGGGTTCAGCAAATTCATCGGATCGAATAGCGTCTTGATTTGATGTTGTAATTGGTCGACATTTTCGCCGAGTTCGGGGTTGTTCCACTGGTTCTTTAACATCCCCACGGCGTGCTCGCCGGAAATCGTGCCACCAAGTTCCAGTGTCTTCCAGAACGTCTGCCGGAGGGCTTCAATGATGACCTCTGGCACGTCATCCTCGTCTTCGGACCAAGTGAAGGTCGGGTGAACGTTCCCATCGCCAGCGTGACCTGCCGTGTAAATCTTGATACCCAGCTTCTTGCCGAGGGCCTGTAGGTAGTCCATCATCGGGGCCAGTTGTGACAACGGCATCGCCATGTCTTCCATCAAGTGATTGTTGCCGGCAAAGACGGCCGGTAACATGTCCTGCCGCAACTTCTCCAGCGCCTTTTGTTCACCGGGATCCGTTGTAACCTGCACATTTTGGCCGTTGTATTTCGCCAACAAGTCGTTCAGCACGCCCACGGTCTCATCGCTACTGCCGTCCAACCGAAAAATCAGCATGGACCCGCTGTTGTCAGCGTAGTGCGTCTTTTCGTAATGGTCCAAAGCGACCACTGTATTGCCGTCTAGGGCTTCCAGCATGGTCGGGTAAACGCCGGACATGCGAATAGCAGTCACGGCCTTGGCCAGAGTGCCCATATCCTCGAAGAAGGCGACTCCCATGACAGACTTACCCAATGGAATTGGCATTAATTTCACAGTGATTTCGAAAATGATGCCCAGCGTTCCCTCGGACCCCACGAAGAGCTGTGTCAGGTCATAACCAAACGCCTGCTTCAGCGTCCGACCACCCAACTTGACGACACGGCCGTCGGCTAAAACTGCCTTTAGGCCTAAAACGTTGTCTTTAGTGGCCCCAAAACGCACGGTACTCATTCCGCCGGCGTTGGTCGATACATTACCCCCAATGGACGAGAATGGCTTAGAGCCAGGATCTGGGGCGTAGAACAGGCCCTGTTTACGCGCCTCTTGGTCCAAATCACCGTTGACCACGCCAGGTTGCACGACGGCCACGGAATCTTCCTTACTGATTTCCAAAATTTGATTCATTTTACGCATCGAAATAATAATGGCGCCATCGATCCCATCGGACCCGATCACGGTGCTACTAAAGGTCGTTTGGGGCACCACGGCAATGTGAAACTTCCGTGCGGCCCGCAGGACACCCTGAATGTCTTCAACACTCGCCACCTCGACGAACGCTCGGGCTAACCCGGACTCACCGCCAGAAGCGTTGGGGTTGAAGGACTGTTTCTTTAACGTTGCCGCGTCCGTTTTTACCGTTCCATCTTTGACCTGTTCTTGCAGGTAGGTCAAGATCTCTTCATCCGAATAGGCACTAAAAACTGTCATACTGAAGACCCTCTTCAATTAGTTTTAAACGCTCCTTGGCATTCACAGTTCGTCTCCGGCTGCCAGATACTCCACCCTGTGGGGTAGACCTGAAGCCTCGCAAAACCAATCCCGACCCGTGTGCTAAGACCGAGAAGTTCTCTCGGCCTAAGAACACCGACACAGGGTTCCGTACCTGTCATCCTACGACTAAGCTAATGCCAAGTGTATTGTTGATTATTTTAACACGTACTTTTTGAAAGTACAGGCCTAGTTGTCAGCTGATAACATCTTCTAGCCAATTCCATACTGTAGCCTGGTTCGATAATTTCTTCTAAACGGCTTAGTATCCCCAGATACCTCATTCATTGATGATGACCAGACCAATCAAAAAGTGCGTCACGCTCCAGTCCCTAATGGACAACACGTGGCACACTAACTTGTTTATTCGACTGATAAATAACCATGACCAGACAACTGAAGCATATGACACATTAGTGACTTAAAACCCGATAAACCAGTTCAGCTCACCGAATTGGCTTAAACAGCCGGAGGCAGCCAGGCACAGAGTCCTGTGTCGGTGGTGTTAGTCAGCGTTCTTTCAGCTGACTGACACCACGGGACGCACTTGAAGACGCGTGGGTTCCGCGGCTTCAAGTCGAGACCGAAGACCGCTCCGTGGCTTCGGTCGGTCCCCACAGGACGGCGTGGCTGGCTGCCGTAGGTGAACCATTTAAACCAACTCCGTGAACTGCTTGTTTTCGAGGCGATATTGGTGGTCACACTGACTGGCCACGTCCGGCTCGTGGGTCACGATGATCACGCACTTCTGCCGGTCGTGCGCGATGCGCTGGAACTGTTCAATGACCCCTTTGGTATTGTCCTCATCCAAGTTTCCCGTTGGCTCATCGGCCACGACTAGTTGCGCGTCACACGCCATCGTCCGGGCGATGGCGACTCGCTGTTGCTGGCCACCGGAGAGGTGCTGGACGTTTCTAGTCGCGAGGTCGGCGCCGATTCCCAAATCATTTAACGTCTTCAGGGCAAAGTCCTTGTCACCCGCATGTTCCGCTCCCGTAATGGCCATGGCCGTTAACAAGTTATTCAGTGGCGACATGTAGGTAAACAGGTTGTAGGCCTGAAAGACGATAGACACGTCATGGCGACGGTAATTAGTTAGACCAATTTTCTTTAACGACCGGTCATCCAACAGAATGTCACCTGCCTTGGGTTTGTCTAGTCCCGCAATCAGGGACAGGAACGTCGTTTTCCCCGTCCCAGAATGACCGAGAATCGCGTAGGATTGACCGACTTCGAATTCGAGATTGATGTCTTGGAACAACGGTTGATCCTTATCCTGGTACCAGTACCCCAGGCCTTGTGTTTTTAGCAATTGGCGTCCCTCCTTAGGAAATCAGTACTTTCTTCGGCTCCAGTCGTAAGATCCCACCGGAGGCGATCATGATCGACAGGAACGTGATGGCTAAACCAAAACCGCCGAGTTCCGCCAAATTAACCGCGCTAACGGACACATCGAGTTCGGTCTTGGCCGCTTTACTGTTGGCACTCTGGCTCATGTTACCAGGGCCACCATTGCCGCCCTTCATGCCACTGCCACCAGGCGCCCCGCTACCACCGGGTTGGCCAGTCGAACTGGTCGTTGTCTGTGTCGTGGTCGTGCTCTGAGAGACCAGTTGCGAGCCGAGTTGGCTACCGACAAACTTACCGCCAACACCCGCAATCGCAACGGCCACCACAATGACCATCAACATTTCCGCAAAGAACTGGGCAACGATCTTCCACCGCGCTTCTCCTAACGAGAGGAGCACGCCAATCTCAAAGCGCCGTTCGCGAATCATCAAGATGACGATCAGCGCCAAGATAATCGTTCCGGCAATCGCCACCAGCCAGACAATCTTGTTGGCAAAGCTCTCCACGTTACTCATGGACGCCTTGACCGTTTGGTAACTGGAATCGTCCGTGCTCAGAGCGTATTTGCTGGTGTTGATCAGCTTCTTGCCAGCCGTCTTCACACTGCTGACCTTGGCCGGATTACTGACGTTAAACGTCACGGAATCTGCCGTACCCGCATACTTGGTACCCTTAAAGGTGTTGGCCAGTGTGTATGAGGTATACATAGTGTTGGCCGGGTCGGTACTCATTGGGCCAGCCGAGCTAGAACTCGTTGAACTGGCCTTGTAGATGCCGACGATCTTTAACTTGACCTTATCCTTGCTACCGGTGGCTTCCTTGACCGTGATGGTATCGCCGACCGTCAAATTATTCTGGCTCGCCAGGTCCTTTTCGATCACCACGTGGTTCGTATTCTTGTCGGCCGCGGTGATGCCACGACCTTTGGTGATTTTGCTCTGTTTACTGCTGAAGTCGGTGGCGAGACTGGTGCTTGTGACCCCATCAATTTGGGTGTCACCCGTGCTCGTCGACGATTTCATCCCACCGGGACCGCCACTATTGCCGCCACTCAGGCCTGAACTGGTCGAGACCGTGTCGTAGGACTTGGCGTTGACCGACGTTGAACTGGTCACGTTGTAGCTGCTGATATTGCTCAACTTGGTAATCTTCGTCGCATCACTCAGCTTGACCGGCGTCAGCGTCATCTTCGGTCGACTGGACTTACTTCTGGAACTATTCTGCATCTTCTTAAACGCCGCCTGCCGGTTCGCCGACAACGTCACCGTTGCGCCGACATTCGCCTTCGCTTGGTCAGTCGCCTTGACCGCGGCACTTCTAATCAATAACCCGGCCAGAACAAACATGAGAATAGCGGATGAGACCAAGATCAGCAGAACTGACCGGCCCTTCTTCGCCCACACGTTCAACCAGGCCCGCTTGAAAAAATTCATTCGAGTCGCCTCCATTTCATAACATGGAACGATTATGGCAAACGGGGCTTGTCGGAAACTTAAAGTTGGTGGGATGACCCACCTAACTGACTGATGACGAGACCACAAAAAAACGGTGGTAACCGTATTGGCACCGCCGTTTCCGTGTGAATTAAAGTTATATCATGGTGTTAATAAACGCTTAAGGTTCGAGCTCGTCCGGTGGCAAAACATCCGGGTAAAGCGCCGAGTATTCCTGGTACCACTGAAAACCAGTGGTCGCCAGAACCTTGAGGACGGCAAACCCGGGTACCCCGAAGATGACGCCAACGAGACCAAACATTTTGCCCCCGGCCAGCAGCACGAAGACGATGGTAATGGGATGCATAGCGAGGCTGTTGCCCATGATCAGGGGTGACAGGACCTGCGTTTCCAAGACCCATTCGATCAAATAGACGATGACCACGCCCAATAGCATTGACGGACTGGTCACGACCCCCATAATCAGTGCGGGCACCAGCGCGATGGCCGAACCAAAGTAGGGAATCAAATTTAGTGGTCCAGCAATCAGGCCAATCAGCAGTGCATAGCGTAGGCCAATGATTGAATAACCGGTGGTAAAGATGATCAGCACGCACAGCGCCACGGTCAATTGACCACGCACATAGGAACTGACCTTCACGTTCATCTGGTCGAGCATGATCACAAAACGATCCCGGTAAGCGGTCGGCACGACTTGACTGACATAATGTGGAAAACGCGAGCCGTCCTTCAACATGAAGAACAGGACCAGCGGCGCGGTGATCAGCGTGATGATCCAATCGCTCACGGTCGTTACGACGTTCCCCAATGAACTCAGCGTCCCCGTCAGCAGGTTCAGTCCCCGCTTGGAGAAGTAGGTGGTCACACGCTGGTTGATGTCGTTCAAGTTGTCGTTTGACAGCCAGTGGTGCTGCTGATTCAGGCGATTCAGATTCCGCAACATATCGTTAGAAAACTGTGGAAGTGCCGAAATAGCCCCGGTCGTTTGGCGCGCTAGAAATGGAATCAGGTTGAGAAAAATTAGCACGATAACCGTGACTGTGACGATCATGGCGATGGCAATCGCTAACCCGGTTCGAAGATGTAATCGGCGCTCCATCAAGTGGACAAATGGGTCCAGCACGTAGAATAGGATTCCAGCAACTACGACGGCCGGCATGGCAATACCAATGAATTTCCAGATGGGCGTCAACAGCCAAGCATTTTGCATAAGCTCGTTGAGCACCAATAATAGCAGAAAAATATTTAATAACAGAATCGTAATGTGATTATTCAAAAATCGTTGGTAGAACCAGGAAAATCCCGAATCCGGTTGACGCAAATTTTTCACAACGATCCCTCCTCGTATTATAATGTCGGCTTGCTGGTTCTTTGCGTGACAGCAAGCGTGCTCCCCCTCCAAAAGTATCTTTGTAATAGGAGCCAGGAAGCCTGGTATATCAATAGTTGAGTCATTTCAAGCGACTAGTTTTCAATCTGAGCATAGCTTTAGTGTAAGTCTGCTCAGCGCTGGTGACTAGCTTTTTTTGAAAATCACGTCAACTTTTCACGCACAGCGACTAAGTGACTTACTAACTTAATGGTTGACTAGTGCGCCGAATTTTTTACAGATAATCACGAACGCAAAAAAACAGCCGATATGGATTCTACCGACTGCTTTTATCCCTGTATTGATTTGTCAGACTTGCCAGTAACCACTACTAATCAAAGCAGCTAAGGTGTGATCTCTCTGAGAGCCACACTATGATCAAAAAATCCTATTGCCACAACGACCCAATAAAGTAGCTAATGCCCATGGTCAGTAACCCGACCACAGCGTTCCGTAGCATCCCCACCTTAGCGTTGGCATGGCCGAGGCGCGCACCAACGTAGCCGGTGATGAGCAGGGCCAAGACGACGCCAATCATGGTACCACCAATCTTGTAGGGCTCAGGGAGCCAGACGATACAACTCAGCGGCAAGGAGGCCCCCAGGGTAAATGCTAGGCCATCGGTCACGGCAGCCTGTAGCGGGCTGGTATAGCGCTTGTACGTGATGCCATAGAGCAGGTAAAGGATCACATTGATATTCTCGTTCTCGATTAACCGGCGGGATAAGTTAATGGCCTCAAGTACTTCAAATCCATAGCTTTGCAGCTTCACTCTCAATCGCTGGAGAATGACCTCTTGTTCCGTCACGAGTTCTGCCTTGACCTGCTGGGCCAACGCCTTTTGCATGTCGCGTTGGGAGGAAACCGACGAGTATTCCCCGCCCGCCATGGACAGTGCCCCTGCCAGCACGGTAAATAGCCCGGCCAACAAGGCAGCCATGACGGAATGGTTAGCTTGTGTGACACCAATCACTAGTCCAGCCGTTGACACGATACCGTCATTCGAGCCCAAGACCAATGCCCGTACCCGGTTGAGTTTATTAAAAATTCCCGCAGCGGCAGTAGACATCTTCTTTTCTCTAGCTGATAAGACTGGATTCCCTTGCATAACCACAACATCCTTTTCTTTCTATGTATTTGCTCAAAAATACGCAAGTAACCTTTGAAACCGTTATCAAATCATGTTACACTGATAATAGATTTTTATCAGTCTGCAAAAACACAATCATTCAATCTGGAGGTCCTCTGCTATGTCCCACATTGGTCTATTAAGTCAATCACCGTCATTTAAAAATCGGCTTACTTTTTTGGTCAATCAACAGCCGGACCTCACCGTCGATGCCCACCTGACGACCCCCTACGAAACCGCACTTTCTGACCTGGATCTATTGCTCATGATTCCCGACCAACTCACAGATTACGACTGGGTCGCTGACATTCATCGCGATTGCCCCGCCTTAAAGGTCGTCGTTCTCGGCCAACATTTGGAAAAGTATCAGGTTGAACAAGTCCTAGATGCCGGTGCGAACGCCTACCTGTTGCAGGACGCACCAAACCACGAAATCATTTTTGCAATCAAACAAGCGCTGGACGATCAACGTTACGTCGACGCTAGACTCAATCCCTGCCCGACACGGCTAAACCTCATCTCACACAGTTACACGTGTCTTTCCAAGCGCGAGGTGGAAGTCTTCCCGTACATGGTTTTAGGCTATTCCAACAAGGAAATCGCAGCCGACCTATTCATCTCACCCAAGACCGTTGAGGCGCACAAGTCCAACGTCATGCGCAAACTACATATGCATTCGCGACCAGAATTGGTGCGCTATGCGTTGTTAAACAATCTCATTACAGCTTAGGCTACGCGGTCTGCGACATCCGTCGTGGGCCTTTTTTATTGCCCACTTTTTAGCCATGAACCCCCAGGGCAACCTTGGCGTAGCGGCTCATCATGTCAATGTTCCAAGCTGGTTCCCACACGAGATTCAAATCACACGTTTCGACAACGGGAACGGACATGACGGCCTGACTGATCTGACTGGCCAACACGTTACCGATTGGGCAGCCCATCGTCGTCAACGTCATGGTCACATCGCAATGTTTTCCCGTCACGGTCACGTCGTAGATCAACCCAAGATTGACCAAGTCGATGCCAAGCTCCGGATCAATAATCTCCTTTAGCGCGTCCAGCACCTGTGACTCTTCAGCTGATAATTTTTCTTCATCCATTGTAGACGTCCCCGTTCGTTTAAAAGTCCTCATCATTTTTCAAATACGTTTACAAAACCTTCACTTACAAGGTTCATTATAAAGGCTCGCCGGACCCCAGTGAATTAGGAACCTCCCCCATCTTTACCGCTAGAATGATGAGACTATGAGAAAATGGTAACTTGTCTGGGAGACGGCGGCTTTCTAGGCCTTTAGCAACGAACTGGGTATCGTTATTGGCCTAACTAAAGGCACTTGCTAGCTGCTGCCAAAATCAATTGACTAAGACGTTGCGTCCCCTGTCCTTACCAGCAAGTAGCGGATGTACTCCTATGTAAAAAAAGCCATCAAAAAAGTGCTAACGCTGGGTTAATTTAACCAACATTAGCACTTTCTAGACTGGATTGAACCTGATGGGATATCAGCATCCATGATTGAGTCACCTCACTTATTTTATTTAGGCGTTAACGGCTAGGAGTTGCTGCATGTCTTGGGGCGCCATGCCTAACTCGTGGAGCGTTAACAATGTATCCTTCAAATTCTCGTACTCTTCTTCGGTATATAAGCGATTATCAATGGTAATGTCATAGTCATCGGTAATCGTATACAGATCGCGGCGAAGTTTATGTTGAATTTCGGTCGGTGTCATCATTGTCCTCACCTCCTTTTAATTTAAGTATAATCTTACCACAAAATTCGCACCAATTTAGTTGCTGGTCACATTTGATAATTCCGTTAATCACCCGTTAAGGACGATTAGGTCACTACTGACAAAGGTTTAGCAAGAATCGGTAAAATTTAAATTGTAGCCATTTTATCAGTTCAATAATGGTTTGATAAGTTTATTAGCCTTATTATGCATCATTTTATCTAATAATCTTTGCTTAGTCATAGAATGTTTTCTCATCAAAGTGCCATAAACGGCGGTATAACGCGATTCCTTAAAATTCGGCCAATTCTGGCTCCCTTTTTGACTGCATAAACTGTGATATACTCTTAATAATCTTAAATACGGAGGTGGGGAAGACGATGTTAGCTAACTACATTGCAACGTCTTGTTTAGTCGCAGCAGTCATTCTGGTCATTTACACGCAATACGCCCTTGGGGTTACGCACCGTTCAGTCCGAACGGCATTGACTTTTCCCATTGGTTACGCCATCTTGGTTCCAACCTTAACCTTCGCGTTGGTCGGCATTACGGCCGACAGCGCGTTGTTCGCTGGTTCACAACTCATCGTCGCTTACTGGTTATATTGGGTCTACGAGTTCGGGGTCAAGCATCCCCAACAGGGCGACAAGTCAGCGACTAAGGCAACGGCCCATACTTTATCATTACGCACTGAGAAAAAGTAAAGCTGTTGTAAAAAACGAGTCTAGGACTTTTGTCCCAGACTCGTTTTGGTATCTCTGAATTTATATTGCTGAAACGGGCGACAAAAGCAGCCAATGAGCTAAAGATTGAAAGGTGAAATCTCTGTCTCGTCCCAGTATTGGCAAGGATTCATACCA
>NZ_AZDP01000120.1:23599-30206 GCF_001435525.1 Levilactobacillus koreensis JCM 16448 | reverse complement strand
CCCGTGCTGTAAGCTGGCTGATGAATCGCCAGCCAACACCACCTCCACGGCTGGCTGCATCCCTGTCCTCCTCCGGCTCTGATTGTGTTCTATCATGACAACAGTAGAAAACGTGGAGACTTAGCGCTTTCGGTCCAATCGATAACGACGGTTACAGTCACTATTCTCCATCGCCTAAGAATCCTGTGTAAGCCGAGAGGCCGGCAGATATGGGCTCAGGCGCGTCGTTCTGCTTGGTCGGCGTTTCTTGCCGGCTTAGCAGAAAACCAACCTTGTAGACTCGGTTCTTTCGAGGCTTCAAGTTGTGTTCGCCCCGATCCAGCCCATATCTGCCGGCCGGTAAGGCGAAGGGCCCACCAGGTTGCCTAGTTTTAGTCTCACTGTTGTTGCTAGAGCAGGCATGACTGGTCTTTCAACCTTTGGTCAATGAGCATTAACCGCCTTCTATCTCACTCTCTTTTGTCAGTCCTACTTCAATTTAATCCTGTAATTCTTCGTCCTTAACGATCTGCAGATACCGGTAGACACTTGGGTCTGATACCTTGATGACCTTAGCCACTTCACTGACGGAATCCTTCAGGAGGAAGTAACCTTGATGGTAGAGATTGCGGACGATCTCTAACTTATCATCGCGCTTCAAGTAGTCGACCGAAATCCCGTACCGGGCACAAACACCTTGAGTAACTTCCTTAGCCAAGTCGCCGATTGAAGTCGTCAAATGTTCCGACTCAATACTGTTAGCGCTAACAGTTTCGCGTTTGTCAGTAGACGGCACCTTGGTCTTGTAGATGGTTGGCGAATCCAGATGCTTATAATTCGTGAGTACCTTGATGACCTGCTGTTGCAAGTTATCTAAATCACTATCATCCGTATTGATACAAATCATGCCGACTACTTCGCCGTGTTGCCGCAAGAAGAACGTCGAGGAGCGTAACGTATTGTCGCCATGCGAAACGCCCTTGTAATTTGCAAGGTAATCACGCTTCTCAGCTGTCCCAGCCTTCATCGTGCGTAAGGCTAAATCAGTTGCTGGATCGCCGACTTTCCGGTGAGAAATATGCGAATTTCGGATGGCCACAACAGAGTGGTTTAAATCCAAGAGATCATTCAAAACAACCTCACTGTTTGGACCCAAAATGTCGGCTAGAAAGTCAACGAACGGAATAAATTCGCGAACGTATTCTTGATCTTCAGTTAATTTCTGTTGCATTTTAAAACCACCCTCTAAATCTTAGACACGATTTATTGCTAATCACCTGATAATAATATTTTATCACAATAAGAATGTCTTTGGAAGCGTTTTGTTCACCCCATTAGCAAAATTTGTAACTAATCAGTCGAATTCTATAAATGCCCGTCATACCTGGTATGATAGCGTCACCAAGTTGTAGGACTCCTTAATGGTGACCTCCCCTAATTCAAAACTGATATATCAGAAAATAAACAAGTTAGGAGTCCTGTCACCAAAATTTATCACCCTCACAACCAAATTGCGCTAGACTACCGCTTGCTGCTTGTATGATAGTTCACTTGAAACTTCAGTCGTATTTAGCCTCAGAAACATCACCTGTGCGGCCAACCTAGACAATCTAATCTACAAAAAAGTGACCACAGTGAATTTCCGTGGCCACTTCCGTTTCAATTTCAATTAAGCTTTTGCTCGTGATTTACCGAAGATCTTTTCCTTCATTCGGATACCAGTTGGCGTTGCGGCCAAGCCACCTAAACCAGTTTCCCGTAAGGCTTTAGGCAGGCCCTTACCCACTTTATCCATAGCGGCAATGACTTCATCCGCTGGGATCTTGTTGGTTAAGCCAGCCAAGGCCATGTCGGCAGCAATCATGGCGTTCCCCACACCGATTGCGTTCCGTTTAACACAAGGTAATTCGACTAAACCAGCAACGGGGTCACAAACTAATCCCATTAAGTTACTGATCGCCATTGCTAAGGCTTCAGAGCATTGGTCTGGGGTCCCGCCAGCGATTTCTACCGCAGCGGCAGCTCCCATGGCCGAGGCACTCCCAACTTCAGCTTGGCAACCACCGGTAGCCCCGGCGATTCCAGCGTTGTTGGCAATGACCATTCCGAAGGCCCCAGCCGTGAACAGGAACTGAATCATTTGTTCGCGGGTCAAATTCAACCGGTCACGCAACGTGAAGATCACGCCAGGTAAGGTCCCAGTTGAACCGGCAGTTGGTGTGGCACACACCACTCCCATGGAGGCATTGACTTCATTGGTTGAAATGGCGTTTTGAACGGCCTGCATCATGATATCCCCGGAAAGGGTCTTGCCGGTTGCCCGGTAATCTCTGAGTTTGACCGCTTCACCACCAGTTAAGCCAGTCGTCGAGAAGACCCCGTCTCCTTCGGCACCCTTCTTAACGGCTGCTTCCATGACGTCCAGGTTCCGCCCCATCGTCTTGATAATATCTTCACGACTGCTTTGTGAGGTTTCCATTTCCTGTTCGATCATTAATTCGTAGATCGGCTTCTTGGTGGTTTTCGCTGCATCGACTAATTCCGCTACACTCATATACATGATTGCTACCCCCTATAAGTAGACTAACTTGTTATTGTTCTTGACCAATTCATCAATCTCGTGAGCCTTTAACCGGCGATCCAAATCGTACTCATACAGATTACCTTTGCCCGATTGATACTGTTGTTGGTCGTTGACCTTCGTCAAGTTAGCCAGTTGATCCGTCACGTTCTGGTGATCGTCTTCGCCACCCTGAACGAGGAGAATAGGAAGGGGGCCTTTAGGCTTGATGTCAAACCCGTCCATCTTGATTTCACGAATTTCGATGGTCCCCCCACCGATGGAGCAACCCGCAACCGTGATCTGCTTGGAATCATTCTTTAAGTCAATGATGGCAGTGTTGGGGTGATTGATTGGACTATCTTCCGGCTCTTCAATAAAGGTAATGTTAATGCCTTGCTTCTGTGCCAGACCAATCGCGTAAGGAACCCGGCTGTCATCAGGGTCGAACCCTAAGATTCCACTGATGATGGCGTAGTCAGTTCCGTGACCCTTATGCGTTTGGGCAAATGATTCATAGTAGTGAATGACAATGTCGGTTGGCTTATCCTTGAAAATACTGTTTGCGGCCCGGCCAATAGCGCAGGCACCGGCAGTATGTGAACTAGATGGCCCAATCATGATGGGTCCAATAATATCAAAGACACTCTTGTAGTTGACAGTCATTTTAAAGTCCTCCCATTTCAAATGCTAATCCGTAATCGTTTATTAAGCTTCTGCAGCCTTGGTTTCTTCGAGCGCATCGTCCTTGCGAATTTCGGAGACGGTGTGAATCTTGAAGTTTCTGAAGACCCATGAGCCGATGTAAGCCCAGATCGTACTGTTGATAAAGATCAGCACGACGGCGATCAAGACCTTAACAACTGGGTTCATCCCAAAGACAACGATCAATCCAGCCCACGGTGTTGCCATCCCAGTGACGTTGACGACTAAACCAAATGCCGTCACGATGATCCCGTTGATGGCCCCCGCGACCGCGTTAGTCACAAATATCGGGACGGGATTAGCAGAAATAATATCAATTTGCGTTAATGGTTCAATAGTAACGGCAACGGTCGTCGAGTTGTCCCCAAACTTCATCCGTCTAAAGAAGCTTAAGTTCAGGAACGAGTTCCCCGTACAACCTAACGCCCCAATGGCCATTGGTACACCAGTTAAACCGATCAAACTGGTCAGAACCATTGATGAAAGTGGCGTCATCCCAACTAATGGAATAATTGCCCCGAGTACGGCACCCATGACGTATGGATTACCTTGTGTTGCAGTCACTATCGTATCACCAATTGTATGTAAAATCATGAGGACGACCGGTGAAATTAAGCCAGCGACCAAATTAACTAAGATTGGTCCGGTCAAAACGACAACAATCAGGTCTAATCCATCCGTTACTCGTTTTTCAATTTCCTTAATAAGGAAGGAAACCAGATATGCCGCGATAAATGCTGGCAGCAATTTAACTTTTAATAATGAAACCCCTAATAAAATAGCAAAAACTGGGCTGATTCCGAAAGCTAATGGAACTAACGAACCTGCTGCTAGGCCACCCAATGACCCCATGACATCCCCGATTTGTTTAACGAAATCAATGTGGAAAACACCACCAATTGCGTAGCTGAGAAACGCTTGGGGCAGGAAGGTTGCGCAAGCCGCGCCGGACAGTGCGCTAACGGCCTTTTGACCCTTCGGTGCTTTGAAGGTAAATAGTGTCATGACGGCAATCACTGCTAGTAATACCAAGACACCCATTATGATTTCCATGATAGATCCTCCTACTGATACGTAATCTGGTGTTGCTGGCCTCCGCGAGTTCCGGAATTGCTCGTGATATCACATTCTCGCATCTGGAAGCCCTTTCACCTTACGAGAAAAGATTATCATCATTACAAAATTTATTCATTGGAATAAAATGTGATAATTTTCTATCATGATGATTAGATTAGAACACAAAAAGAGTACGATTAGATAGATAATCTAATCGCACTCTTTAAATTCGCTTGTGAGCCTATTATCAAAGGGGTCATCGCCAACTGGATCTTGGTAATTTATCTGACTGATAATAGATTATTCTCATAATAATTTTATTTTATTACTTGTTGACCATGCATGTATTTCTGTAAAACCTCGGGAATCTTAACGGTACCGTCGGCTTGTTGATAATTTTCCAAAATCGCAGCAACCGTCCGGCCAACGGCTAAGCCAGACCCATTCAAGGTGTGGACATAAGCAACGGTGCCATCGGCCTTGCGGTAACGAATCATGGCCCGCCGTGCTTGGAAGTCCAGGCAGTTTGAGCAAGAACTGATTTCCCGGTAGATACCCTGTTCTGGCATCCAAACTTCAACGTCATAGGTCTTGGCGGAAGAGAACCCGGTGTCACCAGTGGACAACTTGATCACGTGGTATGGCAGGTTAAGTTCACGCAACACTTCTTCGGCATTGTCGGTCAACTTTTCCAATTCGGCATATGAGTCTTCTGGTTTGCAGTACTTAACCATTTCGACCTTGTGGAATTGGTGCATCCGGATCAGTCCACGAGTATCACGGCCAGCACTCCCGGCTTCAGAACGGAAGCAAGGGGTCATTGCCGTGAAGTAAGTTGGCAATTGATCTTCACTGAGAATTTCGTCGGCATAGTAGTTAGTCAATGGAACTTCGGCCGTTGGAATCAATGTCATCCCAGTGGATTCAACCGTGTAAACATCTTCCTTAAACTTAGGGAATTGACCGGTCCCAAACATCGTCTTGCCGGTAACCAAGTATGGTGGAATGATTTCGTGGTAGCCTTGCTTTTGCGTATGCAGGTCCAACATGAAGCAGTAAACGGCCCGTTCTAGCAGTGCCCCGGCGTCCTTGTAGTAGACGAAACGGGCACCAGAAACTTTAGCAGCCCGGTCGAAGTCCAGAATTCCCAAGTTTTCCCCAATTTCCCAGTGAGCTTTCGGTTCGAAATCAAACTTAGGAAATTCACCCCAGGTCCGCATTTCAACGTTGCTGGCTTCGTCAGGACCGATGGGAACATCATCGGCTGGCAGGTTCGGGAAACGAACGGCTAAGTAGTGGAGCCGTTCAGCGACTTCTTCTTGTGCCGTTTCGGTACTCTTGATGTCACCATTGATCTTCTTAACGTCGTTGATCAACTTTTGACCGGCTTCGGACTTGGGATCACTCTGGCTGATCTGCTGAGTCAATTGGTTCTTTTGTGCTTTAATTTTTTCAACTTTAGTTAAGGCATCTCGATTTTGTTGGTCGAGTTGGAGATATTCATCCACTTCAGCTGGATCCACTTTCCGTGTCTTCAACTTTTCTTTGACTAATTCTTGATTATTCCGAACAAATTTTGGATCTAACATATGAAAATCCCCTTTGCGAATTAGAATATAAAAACGTCCCATAACCCGGTTAATCCAGGTTATGGGACGTTAGTTTATTAACGTGGTACCACCCAACTTGACACAAAAATGATTGTGTCCTCTGCGAGTATAACGTCTCACCGTGTCTCCTTCGAACGGAAACAAACGCTAAGTGGCGGATTCACTGGCAACTCCCGCTAACTTACACCGACCGTTAGCTCTCTAAGATGAAGCACCCAGTTACTATTCACTATGACTGCGCTTTCATATTACATCCTTAAGGTACTTCTTTTCTGAGAGCTTGTCAATAACTTTTTATCATTATGGTAATCATTTCTCAATTGTTTTAACTTACTAATCCAGCGCGGCGCCGGGGTTCGTCAGTGTTTCTGAGTCCTCTTAAAAGATTACTAAAGGTTGAAAGTTCCAAAATACCAGTCATGTCTGCTCTAGCAACAACAGTGAGACTAAAACTAGGCAACCTGGTAGGCCCTTCGCCTTACCAGCCGGCTTCTCGGCTTACATAGTGTGCGTAGACAACGGAGATAATGACTGAAATAGTCGTTATCGATTGGACCGAAAGCGCTAAGCCTCTATGTCTTCCGACTGCTGTCGCTGTAAGGCACAGTCAGAACCGGAGGAGGATAGGGATGTAGCCGGTCGTGGAGGTGGTGTTAGCTGGCGCTTCAGCCAGCTTACAGCACGGGCGACTTTGGGT
>NZ_AZDP01000120.1:6844-23589 GCF_001435525.1 Levilactobacillus koreensis JCM 16448 | reverse complement strand
TCCAGTCTGAAGCGTCCCCACAGCAGGCGGAATCCCTGGCAGCCGCAGTGCGGAAACTTCACACTATGTTAATGGTTCGAATCCTTACTGATACTGGGACGAGACAGGTATTTCATCTTTCAACCTTTAGAAGATTACCAAAAAGCGTATTGAGACTATTTTCTCAATACGCTTTTCTACCTCCTAATCGGCGTCCTGGGCAACCTTGACCGTCGTGTCGGCCGTGGTGCCGCTAACCTTATAGACCTGCTTTCCATTCTGCCAGGTGACCGAATTGGCTTCGTCATCGTCAGTCTGACTGTAAACGGTGATGGCTCCGGTATCCGCGCTCTTAGGCAGACTGGACTTAGTGATTTGCCGGTTGACCTGCTTAGCAAACTGTTTTGGTGTTCCGGCTGCATCGGCATTGCTGGTAACGGCCGTGACTGACCAGTCCCCCTTATTCCAGTGAACATAGGTGTGGCCCATGGTGCCTTGAACGACCGCTTTCGTATTTTTATTCAATTTGACCGTTGCGCCATCCGTGTGGCTACCAACGTAATCCACTTGCTTCTCCGCTGTCGAGTTGGTTCCGTACGTCCTCTTTTGAAAAGTGGCTGACTGGTCACTGTTCCCATCATATTCGACCGTATAATTCCGTTTTGTCCCACTAGTACTAGTGGCCGTTAACCTACTGCCATCCGTACTGGCCGATGTTGGGGCTACCGTCTGCCCGACCGAGCTCACATCGTTGGCCGCGTGCATCTCAACCACGGTACCCGACCCCAACGTGAGTACGGCTAAAGCGGCCGTGACCGTCGCTACGATTTTTACTTTTCGTTGCATATTTATCCAACCTCTTTTCACTATTATTCAGTAACGTACGCCATCTGCGCCGTGACATATTTACCATTACTTAACACGAAGTAACGCGAACCCGTCGACCGTCTCTTAATGCCAGTCACCGTGAGCGTCGTTCCTTTGGCCACCCTAGTCGTTCGGTTGGCCTTCTTAAAGGAACTACGCGTGTATTCGTAGATCGGCTTTTTAGTCGTGATCACCTTGTTGGCGCCTAATGACTCGTAGTACGCGTGATCGGAATATTTCGTATTCGCTGACAGGTAGCCCAATTTTGTCTTGATTCGGTAAGACTTGCCACTTGGAGCCTTGACGACCTTCCCGGCGACCGTATCGCCAGCGACATAGTAGCTACCCGTCTTCTTCGTCAGACTCGAGTTCGAGTAGACATACAGCTTCTTTTTCAGGTTAAAGGAGCCGTGTTGCCCGACCCAGTAACCGGTCGCATCTTCAGACAAGACCCACCGGTTCAGGCCAGCCAAGTAGAGCGCTTGCTGCGACTTCGATTGGGTCACCGACTTGACCTGAGTAATCTTATAAAATTTCTGCCGGTCGGCCGCCGCGATGGCCTTGCCGTCCGCATCCTTCGTCGCACCCTTATGTAGATAGACGTGTTGCCCCTTTTTATAACTACTATATGCGTAGCTGGTCGTGGTGTGCGTTAATGCCGCCGTCAAGCCATCCGTCCACCAGGAAACGGGGTGAACCGACGTAACGGCCTTACTGTTGTCAGTATACTCACCCAGCGCCGCTAAGTAGTTGTGGTCCGTATACTGCCACAACGCATGCGCAATCGTTGGCGTATAGGAATAATTGGCGATCCACTGCGCATCAAAACTCTGGCGGGCCGTATTGGCATAATTAGTCGCAAACGACTGGTAAGAGTAGAAGACTAGCTTCTTATTGGTCAACGCGCTCATTTCGTCGTACCAGGCCTTAACGGCAGCGTTGGTGGTCCCAGACGTCACGTCATTTTCCTCAAAATCTAGGACATAGAATTGGGCGTTCTTGTTCGACCGATTGTAGAAATCCTTAGCCTCTTGCTTGGCACTGGCCGCACTGGTAAATCGGGCGTAGTCGTATTCGCCAAACGGAATCCCGTACTTCACGTAAAGTGCGGTGTTATTGGCCGCATACAGGTCCTGATAGGACGACCCATACTGCCGTCGGTTGATCACAAATGACACCTGGCTCTTCAGATTAGACACTTGACTAGCCGTTAACTTCCCCTGCCACTCAGAAATATCCGGAATGGCTAAGGTGCTCGCGTTGGCAACGGTTTGGCCCCCCCACGCGATACCGATGAGGGCACTAGCGGCGACGGCGACTTGCGCCAACCGCTTGGCCCATAGATGTGTTGACATACTTGGCACTTCCCTATTTAGATTTGGTGAGTTTGTTTGAATCCTGTAAAACGTTCCGGCGTCCTTCACCACCTCATCTCTCAACCACGTTCTACTTTAAGCCACTAAAATGTAGATTACGTGTCAGAGCGATTGCAGTTCAGTTACCGGCTTTTACAATTATATTTATTACAGAAACGCCGTTAAACCAACGATAGTCGTGATAATCCGACTGGAAAACGGTTGGTCCTTTGAACCGATCTAGGCCCGAACTGACCACCAGTGTCGCCATTCTAAATTGGGCAAGGTTGGGCGGTAACGATCTTTAGCCGGAACGTTCAGCTCTCATAATCATTCAAATAGTTAAGTGACCAATCAATGGAATTATTTTGCCGTTTATACGAATATTTATATTTTGTTCCCGTTGATTGTTCGGACTAGAACACGTATGATAAACATATCTTAGAAAGACTTAAATTAGGAGGTTCTCTCATGCGTCGTGCATTGCTTAGTGTTTCTGATAAAACTGGTCTGGTCGAATTCGCCCAAAATCTGATTGCTCAAAACTTCGAAATTGTCTCCACTGGTGGGACACAAGCCTTCTTAGCTGCGGCCGATGTCCCGGTCATCCCTATCGAAGAGGTCACGCACTTTCCAGAAATGCTGGACGGACGCGTTAAAACGCTGAATCCCCTGATTTTCGGCGGTATTCTTGCTAAGCGAGACAACCTCGTTCACCGGCAAACGCTAGCTGAGCACAACATCACGCCCATTGACCTGGTCTGTGTCAACCTCTATCCCTTTGCGCAAACGATTCAGGAACCCAACGTCACCTTAGCTGCCGCCGTTGAACAGATCGATATTGGCGGGCCTTCTTTAATTCGGGCTGCCGCTAAGAACTACAATGACGTCCTAGTGGTCTGCGATCCCGACGACTACGATCAGGTCAGTCATGCTCTGGCTGAACACACGGACGATACCCGTCTACGTAAACATTTGGCCGCCAAAGTCTTTCATCACACGGCCCACTACGATGCCGTTATCGCCAACTACCTGACCGACGATGCCAAACCAGAAACATTAACGCTCACTTACAAACGGAAACAAGCGCTCCGCTATGGTGAGAATCCACAGCAGACCGCGACCTTCTACCAAGACTGCCAGCCAGCCCCCTTCTCGATTGCGGCGGCTAAGCAACTCCACGGCAAGCCCCTTTCCTTTAACAACATCAAGGACGCTGATGCCGCGCTGGGCCTGATTCGCGAATTTGACATCCCGACCGTTGTTGCTTTAAAACACATGAATCCCTGCGGTATCGGTTCCGCATCCACGCTGGAAGCGGCCTGGGATAAATGCTACGCGGCCGACTCCATGTCCATTTTCGGTGGCATTATTGTTCTCAACCGTCGCGTCGACTTAGCAACAGCAACCAAGATGCACCAACTCTTCTTAGAGATCATTATTGCGCCCGCCTTCGATGACGATGCGTACGCGGTCCTTGCGAAGAAAAAGAACCTCCGTCTCCTGACGGTCGACTTCTCCAACGCTAAGGCACCGGAAGATGACGAATTGATCAGTGTTCGCGGCGGTCTTCTACGTCAAGAACGGGATAACATTGTCGATGATCCAGCAGAATTTCAGGTGGTCACGACTGCCCAACCAACCGCTGAGCAGCTGTCCGCCATCACCTTTGGTCTAAAGGCGATTAAGTTCATCAAGAGTAACGCCATCGTGATCAATACCCCAGACCAAACACTCGGTGTTGGCCCCGGCCAAATGAACCGGATCGATGCCGTCAAGATCGCCGTGGGTAAGGCCGAGGTCAAGGAACACTATGACCAAGCCGTCCTGGTCTCCGACGCCTTCTTCCCCATGGATGACTGTGTTGAATTCGCCGCCGAACACGGGATCAAAGTCATTGCCGAACCCGGTGGTAGTATCCGCGACAAGGATTCCATCGCCATGGCTGAAAAACATGGTGTGGCCCTGGTCTTCACGGGCAATCGTCATTTCCGTCATTAAACCGACACCACGTTAAGGGGCCGTCGCAGAAGAAATTCCGCGACGGCCCCTTTTTCTAAAAAAGTTATGGTCACTTACTGTGCTGAAATCCCACCATCGACAACGAACTCGGCCCCTGTTGAGTAGCTGGAGTCGGCCGACGCCAAGTACAGAACTAATTTGGAGACCTCCTCCGGCTTAGCAATTCGGCGTAACGGAATGGTCTTGGCAAACTCCTTAACGGCCGCTTCCGTTCCCGGTTGCGAGATCATTGGCGTTTCAATGACCCCCGGATGGACCGAGTTCACGCGGACCCCCGCCGGTGCTAATTCCAACGCGGCCGCCTTAGTCATTCCGCGTACCGCAAATTTGGTATCGGTGTAGCCCACGGCACCACCAACCAAACCATTCAATGAAGAAATGTTGACGATCGAACCAAATCCTTGTGCCACCATCGGTTTAGCGACGGTCTTGACTCCTAAGAATGTTCCCAGTTGGTTGATCTTAAAGATCTTCACGTAGTCGTCCGCACTGATGTCTTGTAGACGTTTGGCAAAGGTGATCCCGGCGTTATTGACCAAAATATCCACCTTGCCAAAAGTAGCAATCGTCTGGTCCAACACCCGTTGCCAGTCACTTTCACTGGCAACATCATGTTTAACGAATAACACGCTGTCGCCGAGGCGCGTAGCCAATTGTTGGCCTTCGTCTTCCTTGATATCGGTAATCACGACCTTGGCCCCTTCGCTTACAAATAATCGGGCATGAGCGGCGCCCATTCCTTGTGCGGCTCCCGTAATAATTGCGACTTTACCATCCAATTTTCCCATCAGAAAAACCTCCGTTTATCGTAGTTGTTGACTGGCTAAAGGATTCTCAACTGTAAACTAAAGGTTGAACGTTCTAAAGCACCAATCATGCCCGTTCTAGCAACAACAGTGGGGCCAAAACTAGGCAACCTGGTGGGTCTCCTTCGCCTTGCCGGCCGGCAGATATGGGCTGGAGCGGTGCGAACACAACTTGAAGCCTCGAAAGAACCGAGTCTACAAGGTTGGTTTTCTGCTAAGCCGGCAAGAAACGCCGACCAAGCAGAACGACGCGCCTGAGTCCATATCTGCCGACCTCTCGGCTTACACAGGGTTCTTAGGCGACGGTCACTATCCATTGGACCAAAAGCGCTAAGTCTCCACTTTTTCCGACTGTTGTCGTGGTAAAGCACAGTCAGAGCCGGAGTGCGGCAAATTGGCACTAATTTAGTAGCGCGAATGCTTACCGATATTGAGACGAGACAGGTATTTCATTTTTCAACCTTTAGCTGTAAATAGTTTGTGTTAAACAGTATATCTGAATCCGTTTTCATTTGCATTTAATCTGCCTGTTACCATAGTTAATCCTGCTAAAGAATCCGTAAATTTCGAGGGTCCTGGCTACTTTTTGGCTGTCAGGTGGCTTATCATTTAGGCTAAAACCCGGTTCTTCCATGGGGTGAAGAACTGTATGGCTAACTATCTGATGGAACAAATACCGTTGCTATCAGATAATCAGCACATCAATTGATTAATCGTCACTCATCTATTTTTTCTTTGGGGAGGAACAAAGATGATGCAAACCACGCTACCAAGTCTCACCATCGTGTCCCCGTGCTATAACGAGGAACCCATGTTACCAACCAGCGCACCCGTTTTACAAAATGTTTTAGAGCGCTTGATACTCAGTCACCAAGTCGCCGACGACAGTAAAATTCTTTTCGTCGACGACGGCAGTCAGGATCGGACCTGGCAACTCATTTGCGAGCTCCAACAGCACAATCCGCTATTTACGGGGCTACGCTTCACCCGCAACTATGGTCAAGAGGCTGCGCTAATGGCTGGTATGCAAACGGCGCAGCGGCACGCCGACCTTATCATTACCATCGACGCCGACCTCCAGGACGACCCGTCATTGATTCCCACCATGGTCGCCCAAGCGCAACGAGGGGTAGATATCGTCTATGGCGTCCGCAACGACCGATCGAGTGATTCTTGGTTCAAACGGACTACAGCTAATGGTTTCTATTGGACTATGGGCAATCTGGGCGTCAACCTAGTTCCCAACCATTCAGACTTTCGACTCCTGACGAAGCGCGTCGTCACGGCCTTAATGCAGTGTCACGAGGATAAGCCCTTTCTGCGCGGTATCATTCCCCAGTTAGGCTTTCCCTCCACTAAGCTCTACTACAAGCGTCAGCCCAGACAGGCCGGCGTCTCCAAGTATCCCTTGCGCAAAATGATTCGCTTTGCCCTGGACGGAATTCTGTCCTTTTCCATCGCCCCCATTCGTGCCGTCCTGTACGCTGGCATGACCATCTGTGGCGGTGCCTTTCTCATGCTGATCTGGATCATGATCCAGCATCTACGTGGCGCCGTGATCACGGGCTGGAGCTCCATTATGGCCTCACTATGGTTCTTAGGCGGCTTTCAACTCATCGCCATCAGCATTATCGGGGAATACGTTGGCCGCACCTTTACCGAGGTCAAACACCGACCGCGCTACATCGTCCAAGCGGATACCTATTCCCCCAACTTTCAATCACCGACCGTTTCTCTAACCATCCATCAACACACCCTGCCCTAAGGAGGTTCTCACCATGTCTATTCGTCAGCACGTCAACGCCACACTATGCGGCTTAGTTTGCCTTGCCCTGCTTTTTGCTGGCGGACTGGCACTCTTTATGCCGGTGGACTTTCGCATCGACCACAATTGGCTGAGTCCTCTAGCCATCGCCCTTGGTGCCGGCATTTACCTGGGTGTTCTCGGGTTGACCTTTCGCGCACTACATCGAATCTCAAAACAGCAGGGGCGCTGGATCGCCGTTGGTCTGTGGCTCTTACTTTTCGCTGTCCAGTACTGGGTTGCTGTTTCCTGGGTAGCCGCGCCCCGTGCCGATCTGTACTTTGTCCATCAGCAAGCGCTCAACCTCGCCCACAATATCACGAGCTGGCCCGCTTACTTTCAAACGTACGCGAATAACGTGACGTTCACCATCTTACTCAGCGCCCTGCTTCGGTTGGGCCACTGGCTGACCGGTAGCTACTCTGGCGTCTGGTTAAACCTCCTTCAATTCGCCTGGCTCGACCTTGGTTTTCTGACGGTCTGGCTCGCCTTAAAACGTCACAACCCAGCCCGAGCCAATCTCTGGATCTGTATACTGCTTACGACCGCACCGCTATACGCCTATGCGCTAAACACCTACAGCGATACGGTCGTGCTACCGCTACTCTTGTTTGCCGTAGTCGCCTTTACCCAGCTCAAACGGAGTCTCCATTGGCCGGCAATTCTCAGTTGGACCCTGCTCCTTGGCCTCTCCTTGACCGGTGCTTTCCTGCTCAAAGCTAATGATGTTGTCCTCGTTATCGCAGTTCTTCTACTATTATGGTTCATTCCTTTGGCCCATCCCCATCCTTGGCTGGTTCGAGTGGGCACGACGGCCTTAATAGTGGGAATTCTTTTCGCCGGAATCAGCGGTAATCACGCCCTCCAACGTGCAAATGGCTACCAAGCCAATCCTAACGAGGCCTTGCCCGCCACTAGCTGGATCGCCATGAGCTGGAATCCGGCACGTCACGGAGAATACGACCGTTTCGACGCCACTAAGATCATCAGTCAGCCTACCGAAGCCGCCAAGAAGCAAGTCTCACAGCAACTGCTCAATGAGCGGCTGGCGGCCCTTGGACCCGCTGGTATTGTCGTTCACCTCTTTCGCAAATCCCAGCTTCTCTTAGCCACTGGGACCTTTGACGCCTTTCAGGTCAATTCGGCCTTTGAACGAGCCCCGGGATGGTATCGCCGGCACCGCAGCACCGTCGATTGGCTATTCGCCAACTGGTGTCAGGTCGCCTATCTCGCCCTCATCTTGGTCAATCTCGGCTGGGGCGTCCAGCAACTTCGCCGGCGTCATCTCTCATCGGCCTACCTATTAGGTGGTTTATTTATGCTGGGACTCATGGCCTTCCACATTGTCTTCTGGGAGGCGGAGGAACGTTATGCGCTCCCACTCCTATTCCTGTTGATTGCCGGTTGCGCCGCGGGTTATCGGCAACCCATCAATCTCTTGCGCTGGTCCCGAAAACCACTGACCTGGCTCCCACTGGCCATGGCCGGTGTCTTCACCCTATTGCTGGGGGTCATTGCTTGGCAGAACAGCTCGCTGACCACGCACAACTGGGCACAACCCATCAACGTGATCAGTCAAAATGAAGGCCGCTACTACCAGAATCACAAGCTGACACTAAAACCTCGCCAACAGCTAACCCAACCACTAAAGGCGCCGCTAGCTTTTAATAGTCTCTACATCGACCGCGGCGAAACGATCACAGGTCGACTAACGCTTAAAACGGCTACTGGTAAAGTCGTCTGGCAATCCCGGGGGCAACGCACCAGTCTTAATCAACTTATTCCCATGCAACCGGCTGGCAACTATCACCTGACAATTCAAAACCACGGCCGCCAAGATTTCCGGCTGGTCACAGCATCGGCCAATTTCAAGCTACTCCCGCAGACGCTGACGAATCATCCCCACCAGTATCTACGGCTAACCATCCAACAATATCGAGTCGGCCCCATTCTCACGCGAAATAAATTCTGGCTTCTCTTCGCCACGATTTGGTTAGGTGGCCTGCTCATCATCGACCGCTTTTACTGGTATCGCCGACAAATTTGAACAAATGACTTGCCTTAAGCCCACTCGAAGGTACTAGAATGTTTTATGTAGACAAATGATTGACACCACTTGGCGAATTTTAAGCTTACCTGGTCGCGTCAGTCGTTTCACCCAAAGCCTGTTTGCGCATCGGTCCAGACATGACCTTCTGTCCTCGCCGCAGTCCGCAAACAGGGCTTCCATTCTAGTCACTTAATCGGACAAAAGGAGTCGAATTAAATTTTGAGCATTGAAATCAATCAGCAAACTTTAACCGGGGAACGGGCCCTCTTTCAGGCCCACGACCTCCACATTACCAACAGTACCTTCGTCGACGGGGAATCCCCATTGAAACACGGGAAGAATTTAGCCATCGACCACACCATTTTCAAATGGAAGTACCCACTGTGGTATACGCACCACGCGCAGCTAAACCACACCACTTGGCAACCAGACGCCCACGCCGGTATCTGGTACACCGATGACCTGACCATGGCGAATTCCATGGTGCGAGCCACCAAGACGTTCCGACACGCCAGCAATATTCACCTCGACAACGTCACCTTTTCTGACGCCGGTGAGACTCTTTGGTGGTGTAACGACGTCGAACTCAACAACGTCACGGCGACCGGTGATTACTTTGGGATGAACAACGAAAATGTCGTTGCCCACAATCTGAAGGTGACCGGTAACTACGCCTTTGATGGCAGTAAGAATGTCGAAGTCCACGACTCCACATTTATCACGCACGATGCCTTCTGGAATTGCGACAACGTGACCATCTATGATTCGACTATCATTGGCGAATACCTGGCCTGGAACGCCAAGAATATTACCTTCGTCAACTGTTGGCTCGAAAGTGATCAAGGGTTATGCTACGTCGACCACCTGACCATGAAGAACTGTTCGCTGATCAACACCGACCTGGCCTTCGAATACTGTAGCGACATCGATGCCACCATCAATACCGAAATTGATAGCGTCAAAAACCCTATTAACGGTAAGATCACCGCGCCAGCCATCGGCAAAGTCATTTTCGATGATGACCAGATTGACCCCGCGAACACGACCATTAAATTGACTAAGGAGGCCCTCAAGCGATGAGTTATGATTTTTCCGAAATGATCGACCGGCGGCACACGAATTCCGTCAAATGGGACGTCAAAGACAACGAACTCCCCATGTGGGTAGCCGACATGGACTTCCGGACTGCACCTGGAATCGTTGACGCCATCAAGCGCAAGGCCGACACGGGGATCTTCGGTTACGAGGAAGTCCCACAAGACTACTTTGAAGCCGTTCAACACTGGTACGCGACCGAACATGACTGGGCACCTAATACGGATTGGATGCGCTTCGTCACGGGCGTTGTGCCCGCCATCTCCTCGGCCGTTCGCCGCGTCAGCCATGTCGGCGACAACGTCTTAGTCCAAGCGCCGGTCTACAACATTTTTTATAATTCTATCGTGAATAACGGTCGGCACGTGCTGTCGAGCGACCTCGTCTATCAGGACGGCAATTACACGGTCAACTGGGATGACCTCGCCGCAAAAATGGCGGCACCCCTAACGACCATGATGATTCTGTGTAATCCCCACAATCCAATTGGACACGTTTGGCAACCGGAAGAACTGCGGCGGATTGCCGACCTCGCCGCTGCCAACCATGTCACCATCTTCAGCGATGAAATTCACGGGGACATCACCGACGCCGGGTACGGCTACACGCCATTTGCTTCCGTCAGTGACACGGCCGCACAGAATAGCATCACGGCGGTCTCACCCAGCAAGACTTTCAACGTGGCGGCCCTGCACGCAGCAACCATTATCATTCCTAACGAAAACCTCAGAAATATCGTCGACCGCGGCATCAACACCGATGAACTAGCTGAACCCAACGCCTTTGCCATCGACGGCAGTATTGCCGCCTACACGACCGGCAGTGAATGGGTCCACGAGCTCAACGCGACCATCACGGCCAACAAGCAAACATTGACGGCATTCATCACAAAAAATTTGCCTGCTTTGCACGTCATCGAAGGCCACGCCACCTACCTGGTCTGGATTGATTGCCATAAACTGACGACCGATACCAAGACGCTCTGCGATGCCATTCGCCAAAACACGGGTCTCTTCATCTCGGCCGGTGAAGTCTACGGTGGTGACGGCCATGACTTTGTCCGCATCAACGTGGCCTGCCCGGCAGAACGCCTGCAAGATGGGCTGGACCGGTTAGCCGCTGGTATTAACCAGTTTGCAGAAAATAAGTAACGTTTTTCGTTATTTAGACTAAATTACAAACACTAGAGAGGGCCCATTTAACCATGGTGCTCTCTTTTTTAGGGAAAAATTTCTATCTCCTAATTTGCCACCCGGTATTCGCAACCAACTATGCTACTATTGAAATAGTTAATCGGGGATTCTTTACGAGGAGGACGTCTACTTGAAAAGCATATTGAAGAATTGTTTCATCATCTACGCCATCATATTTGTCGCTTTGATTGCCTTGCCAATTCTTTGGCCAAACAGCTTTAGTTTCAGTTGGTCGACACTTTTTTGGATTGTCGTTGGGTCGCTAATTGGGTTCACCGCTATCTTTGCGTTTGAAAAAATAAAGCAGCTCAGAAAAACCAAGTAACGTCTAAAACCCGTACTGGTCCTAACGTCCACGGGTTTTTAATTTGCCCAATCAAACGTTGTTGGCGAAAGCCTTTCCACCCCGATAATCTGGGGATGCATGCTATACTGATAGAGATATCCAGTGTGTCTTTTGTGGGGGCAATTGTGCCCAATCCACAACAACCAATGAGGAGGAATCTTTACCATGACGATTAATCCAGCTGATGCGCAAGACGTCTACCGCGACGCCGGCGACAATATTATGTTCACCACATACCTGATCGACCACGACCACCTCGACCGCGACCGCGATGCGCTGGCCGAGTTCGCCGACCGGTTAGCGGCCATCGAACGCAGTATGGCCATCCGTTACCCCGACGCAAATCTCCGGGTGGCCTTTGGCATTGGCTCAACGGCCTGGGGCCTGCTTTTCCCGGACGCCAACAAGCCTAAGGAACTCGTGGACTTTGCCGAAATCAAGGGACCAAAGTACACGGCACCAGCTACCCCGGGCGATTTGTTCATGCACGTTCGCGCCAAGGATATGGCCGTGGTCTATGAAGTCATGGACCAGTCCCGCGAATTTCTGCGTGATTGGACGACCGTGGTCGATGAAACACCGGGCTTCCGCTACTTTGAAGGCCGGGCCATCATTGGTTTTATCGACGGCACGGAAAATCCAGCCGGCCCCGATGCCACGCAGTATGCCCTGATTGGTGACGAAGATCCCGAGTTTGAAAATGGTTCCTACGCCTTTGCTCAGAAATATACGCACAACATGGACGCTTGGAATAAGCTCAAAACCGAGGACCAGGAAAAGTCGATTGGCCGGCATAAATTTAGCGACCGCGAACTTGATGACGACGAGAAATTACCGAACGCCCACAACGTTGCGTCGCAGGACAACGCCGATGGCATCGAACACAAGATTGTGCGGATGAACGTGCCTTACGCCAAGCCCGGCCAAGGCATCGTCGGCACCTACTTCATTGGCTACGCACGGCACTTCACGGTGACGCAACGGATGCTAGACAACATGTTCAGCCAAAGCGACCGGCTGCTGGACTTCAGTACGCCAATCACGGGGGCGGCGTTCTTTATCCCTTCCCGTCGCCTGCTCGAACGCATCGCTGACGGCGAACTGTTCCCACAAAAATAGTCAGTATCGTCTTTGGCGAACAGGCACTCCACCCTGTTGGGATCGCCCCAAGCCTGAGAAACGGTCTTGGGGCTCGACTTGAAGCCTCAAAAAACGAGTCTTCAAGCTCGTCCCGTAGTGTCAGTCGGCTTCAGAACCGCCGACTGACACCACCGACACAGGGTTCCGTACCTGCCCGCCTACGACTATGCTAGCCGAGTGATTTTTGACGAAACCTAACGCAGTCATTACTCGACTAATAACTGTAACATGTCGTTTCAAAGTTCCTCATTTATCACCCAACCTATCTTTAATCTGTACGCCAAAAAGCGTGTCCCACCACATCACTTGGGGACACGTTTTTCAATTGCCGTCTTAGTTCGCCCACCGTCTCTACTAGACCAATCAAAATCGCTATAATCAAAAATAATTTTTGCAATTGCCAATCCCCTTTTCACTAAACGATTGCGAGCGCATACAACTAAGCGTTAAGTGTTGACGTTTCGCCGTTATGCGGGTAATGTAGTGGTCGTTACCATCACGAATAATGGTCAAATTAGCGGGCGTCACAGACGGTGATTCCGCTGATTAATTCACAAAATAAGGAGTTGAACCACTTTGGATGAAGCTGAAAGAGAGAGTGGCCCATGGCGTCGTAATTTACGAGTGCTGTGGTTCTGCACGTTCGTGGCCGGCATGGCCTTCAGCGAAATCATGCCCTTTTTATCCCTCTACATTAGCGGTCTAGGCGACTTTACCAAGTCGCAGGTCACCATGTACAGTGGCCTGGTCTACGCCGCCGACTTCTTCGTCAGCGCCATCGCGTCCCCACTCTGGGGCATGGTCGCCGATCGGAAAGGTCGCAAATTAATGCTATTGCGCTCCTCACTGGGGACGGCGTTTGCCATGGCCTTAATGGGCTTTGCGACCAACGTTTGGCAGTTAGTCGCGTTGCGGGCCCTCCAAGGGGTCTTCGCCGGTTTCATTTCTAACGCCCAGGCCTTAGTTGCCTCGCAGACCCCACGGAAACACAGTGGCGCATCACTCAGTACCTTGATGACCGGGGTGACCAGCGGGATGTTGCTGGGCCCCGTCATCGGTGGGGTACTGGCGCAAGTCTTCTCGATTCGCCTGACCTTCTTCATCACGGCCGCCCTGCTCTTCTCCACGTTTATTTTAAGTTGGGTCCTAGTTGAAGAAAAATTCAAGCCAGTCGCTCCCAAATCAGAGGGCGAACGCAGCCACAATCCACTGGCCGCCTTTCCTAATCCGAAATTGATTCTAGTGCTCCTGTCTTCCACGTTGATCGTCCAATTCGGGAACATTTCTATCTCGCCCATTATCAGTCTGTACGTCAAGGAACTCATGCATAACGTCGGCCCAATTACCGTGGTCGCCGGTATCATCGCGGCCTTACCGGGGATCTCCAACATCTTCGCTTCGCCGCGACTTGGCCGTTATGGCGACCAGCATGGGTCCGGAAAAGTTCTGATTTTTGGTTACGTCTTTGCCTTTCTAATGTACTTGCCACAAGGTTTCGTCACCAGCGTCTGGATGCTCGGTGCCCTCCGATTCATGATTGGGATTTCCGATGGGGCCCTGTTCCCCGAAATTCAAACGCTATTGACCAAGAACTCACCGGTCGAATTGACATCGACGGTCTTCAGTTGGAACCAGTCCTTCCAGGCCATCGGCAACATGATGGGTTCACTGCTCGGCGGCTGGATCGCCGGGGTGTTCAACTACAACGCGGTGTTCTTCTCGACGGCGCTACTGATGTTGGTCAACTTGGCCCTCATCTGGTGGCTCGTCCCCGAAATCCGTCGTAGCAAAACCCAACCAGCATAATAGAAGATATTGAGTTGTCTGCGCCTATCAAACGGCATACTATTTATTTTATAAGTAGTGTGTTGCCCTTATATGCAACCGTTTACACTAAAGGCGTTATCCTACCGTTATTACTTTCAAAATTCACTCTCCATATCATTAATTCAACTGTCTCCGAACTCTCAAACGAATAGAAGGTCCATCAATGTCTAAGGAAATCAAGCAATCACTATTTATTATGGTATTCGGCACCTTCTTCGGCATTCTCTGCTCAACGCTGATGAACGTGGCGTTGCCAACTTTCATGACGGTCTTTCACGTCAACTCGTCTACCGTCCAGTGGATCAGCAACGGCTACATGCTGGTCAGCGCCATGATGATTCCTGTCAGTGCCTACCTGACCAAGAAATACACGTTCCGCGCCCTCTTCATTACCTTTTCCGTGATTTTTCTGGCGGGGACGTTGCTCGGTAGCATCGCTCAGAGCTTCTTCATCCTGATTCTCGGCCGCATGATTCAAGCCATCGGGTCAGGGGTCATGATGCCACTAGTCAATATTCTGGCGATTCGTTACGCCGAACCCACGAAAAAAGGGGCCGTGATGGGGATCGTCGGTTTGGCCTTCAACTTTTCGCCGATCATCGGCCCAACGCTGTCCGGGGTCATCTTGACCTACCTGTCGTGGCGGTATCTCTTCATCCTGGTGCTGCCATTTATCATCATTGATATTGGCTTAGCGCTTCGCTCGTTGCCCCGTGTGCCAACCAATGAAACGCCAAAATTAGACGGCATTGGCCTCATCCTGGTTAGTTTTGGCTCGCTGGGACTCCTCTGGAGCTTCTCCAACGTGGGCCAGTACACCCTGACCTCACCGTTTGTTCTCGTACCCTTCGCGGTGGGGCTTCTGTTCACAGCCCTCTTCATTCGTCAGCAAATACATACTGCGAATCCCCTAATCAACCTCCAAATATTTAAGAACGTCCAATTCACCACGGCCACAAGCTTAAATGCCTTAATTGTTGCGACGATGTACGGCAATACGATTCTCCTACCGCTACTCATCCAAACAATCATGCATCAAAGTCCCATTATCTCGGGGCTGGCCATTCTCCCCGGCGCCTGTCTGACTGGGGTCATGTCACCCATCAGCGGCCGGTTGTTCGACCGTTACCCGGTGCGTGTCATCGTGACGACGGGCCTGCTGATCGATTGCTTCGGGACCATGATGCAAGCCTTCATCGACGTTAACGCCTCAGTCGCCATGCTAACGGTCGGCCAAACGGTGCGTCAGTTGGGCTTGGTGCTCATCTTGATTCCGATTCAGACGCAGGCGCTGACCAAGCTTCCCAATCGACTGATTGCCGACGGGGTCGCGACGTTCAATACCCTCCGCCAGATTGCCGGTTCATTTGGGACTGCGATCATCATTGCCACGATCAACCTGGCAACCAAGTTCTTCAGTGGCCACCCCAACGCGCCGCAAATCGGCATTCAATCCGGTTTCACTATGTGTCTGCTGTTCCTGTTGATTGCCCTCGGCGTATCGACCAAACTGTTGACCGTTCGCGAGGTCGCGTAACCAGTCAGGTTCTATCTATGCGTTGAACCATGCCTATTCTAGCAACAATAGTGGACCCAAAACTGGGCAGCATGGTGTGTCCTTCGCCTTACCGGCCGGCAGATATGGGCTGGAACGGTGCGGACGCAACTTGAAGCCTCGAAAGTACCGAGTCTTCAAGCTTGGTCTTCTACTAAGCCGGCAAGAAACGCCGACTAAGTAGAACGACGCGCCTGAGCCCATATCTGCCGACCTCTCGGCTTACATAGTGTGTTTAGACAACAAGGATAATGACTGTAACAGGCGTTATTGATCGGACCGAGAACGCTAAATCTCCATACTTTCCGACAGTTGTCGTGGTAAAACACAATTAGAACTGAAGTGCCGGCAATTTAACGGTACGAATTCTCACCAACACTGGAACGAGACCGGTATTCCGTCCCTCAGCCTTTAAATTCTACAAAAAATGATCACAAGCCACGAAAAATGTTGGTCTGCGATCATTTGTGTTTTAAGGGCGACTTCACTGCTGAAATATTCACGCCCTATTTCTTCTATTCTGCTGAAATCTGTAGGTCTCAATTGTTCATTCGGATCGGCACAACCACTAACCATCAAAGCCACCGTCTCAACTGGCACAACACCTTCCCAGCAGCACCAGCCGACACCATCGTGATCATGACAATCAGCGGGCAACCCCTCTGCACTTTCATTGGGCTAACGCCATGCCGCAACACAACATACC
>NZ_AZDP01000120.1:0-6834 GCF_001435525.1 Levilactobacillus koreensis JCM 16448 | reverse complement strand
TGGTAATCCTGTTAGCTGGCCGCTGGCTAGCTAACAGGATGGGCGACTTTGGAGACGTGTGTTTTTCACGGCTTCAAAGCGAGCGAGAAGCCCGCCCCACAGGCTGAAGCGTCCCCACAGCAGGCGGAATCCCTGGCAGCCGGAGTGCGGCCATTTCAAGCTACACGCCACACGCCCTTGACCTTGCACTTGACCCAAACGTTATCCCGCCAAACCCTCTAACGGAATGTCGGCTGGCTTTGCGGTAAAAACACGTGGTGTCTCCAACGCCATCAGCGTGCTGATGCCCGCGAAGCCTTCGACCATATCAAAGTTGATGCCCGCCGCCATCAGAGTTCGCCGCGCATCGCGGATCTCGCCCGGTAGCTCGACGATGTCGTCGGTACGGCTGACGATGACTTGGCCGGCACCCGCCGCAACCGCTGCGGTGGCTAACGTCCGTGCCATTTGGGCCAGATGAATCGTCGGGACCAGCGCCACGACCACGTCTTGATCCAGCATCGCCGCGGTCAGGCCGCCTTCATCGATGGCTTCACCGGTCAGTGCGGTCACCGTCGTTGGCAACGTGACCGCACTTGGGGTGTACACCGTCAGATCTAACTGATTATTTTGGCTTAATTGACGGACAAAGGTTTGGCTATCGGCGTCCAGCGCCCCAGCAAGTAAGAGTCGTTTCAAGGTCATAACTCCCTTTCGTGTTTTGATGATGTTTTTGATTATAAAGGGTTCTAGTAGGTCGAAGGCAACCCTTATTTTTAAATAATTTCGATTAAAATAAATAAGGTTTTTCTTATCTGAAACACATTTTTTTGTGTTAACTTGAGAACTGTGGTGAACCCGCATGCCACCGGGCCTAAGCAACAGTCATGAAGTCGTTTACACCCGAATATTATCAACATCGGCAATAGTTTTTCTTTGGAAAATCCACCCATTTCGTGTACAATGGGCATAATTACAGGCTGACATTCAAATACGACCGGTCTCCAGGAATCCCCTTTTATTTTAGGTGCTTCTCGGCACACCGATCGTTATTTTTTATAGCGCGCAGGTCGTGACTCGTTCACGCTGTGCGATTTCTGTCTGGCCGTTGTGCCCCTCAACCAACACTAACTTTGTGGTTGGTTGTTAATTAATCATCGCGTTGTGCTACGCCAATGAGCCGGTCTAGAAACCGACTCGCTCGCAACAGCTTTAAAATTCGTAAAATTACAGGAGGTTAATCAATGCTACTTTCAATGGAACATCTACGCAAAGAATATCCCAATGGTAAGGTTGCCGTCGACGATTTCAATTTACAGGTCGACCGCGGCGAGTTCATCGCCTTCATCGGGACGTCTGGTTCCGGTAAGACGACGACCATGCGAATGATCAACCGGATGCTCAACCAGACCTCCGGCACCATCAAAATTGATGGTAAAGATATTTCTAAAATGGACCCGGTCAAGCTGCGGCGTTCCATCGGTTACGTGATTCAAAACACGGGACTGATGCCCCACATGACGATCCAAGAAAATATCGAAATCGTCCCCAAGCTACTCGGCTGGTCAAAGGAAAAACGTGCCGAACAAGCCCACAAAATGATTGAACTGGCGCAATTGCCAGATGACATGCTGCAACGCTATCCCGGCGAACTCTCCGGTGGGCAACAACAGCGGATCGGTGTCGTGCGGGCCTTAGCCGCCGACCAACAGATCATTTTGATGGACGAACCCTTCGGTGCCTTGGACCCCATCACCCGAGAATCCTTGCAGGACTTGGTCAAACATTTACAAGAGGACCTCGGCAAGACCTTCATCTTCGTGACCCATGACATGGACGAGGCGCTGCACCTCTCAACGCGGGTCGTCATCATGAGCCACGGCAAGCAGGTCCAAGTCGACACGCCCGAAAATATTCTGCGGCACCCGGCCAACGAATTCGTCACCAACTTGATTGGTGAGGAACGCTTGATTCGGGCCCAACCTAACATTTTAACGGTTAGTCAAATCATGCTGAAGACGCCTGTGTCCATCACGCCTGATAAGACGCTGGACGACGCCATCGACCTAATGCATGACCGGCGAGTTGATACGTTGCTGGTCACCGACGACAACGACGTGCTCCAAGGCTTCGTTGACCTGGACGATATCAACCGGATCACCGATGGCTCCACGCTCATCAGTCGTTTCACCAACCGCGAAGTCTTCTACGTGCAGGCCAACTCCCTCATTGGGGACACGGTCGACCGGATTCTGAAACAGGGGGTTAAAAACGTTCCCGTCGTCGATGCCAAGAAGCACTTAGTCGGCATCGTTACCAGAACGGCCTTAGTCGACATCGTCTACGACGCGCTCCGGGGGGCACCTGAAGCCAATGAAGAACCAGCTTCACCGATCAATGCCGACATCCACGCCGCCGCCAACCATGAAGGAGGCGACACCGCCCAATGACCCATTTCTTAGCCACATACGGCTGGCAACTCGTTGCCAAGACCGGCCAACATCTATACATCTCGGCCGCCGCACTGGCCCTTGGGGTCATTGTGGCCGTGCCGTTAGGAATCCTGTTGACGCGGATGAAACACGGCGCCAACTTCGTAATCACGCTCGCCGGGGTGCTACAAACGATCCCAGCCATGGCATTACTGGCGATGATGATCCCCATCTTCGGAATCGGCTCCACGCCCGCCATCGTCGCGTTATTCATCTACTCCCTCCTGCCCATCCTGCGCAACACCTACCTCGGGATGCAGGGTGTCTCCCCGACCGTGCGTGACGCGGCCAAGGGAATGGGGATGACCTGGTGGCAAATGATGGTCCGCGCCGAGATTCCACTGGCCGCACCCGTCATCATGGCCGGTATCCGGCTGTCTGCGACCTACGTGATCGCTTGGGCCACGCTGGCGTCCTACATTGGCGCTGGTGGCCTAGGGGACTTTATCTTTAACGGTTTAAACCTCTACCGGTCTGACCTGATTCTCGGCGGTTCGATTCCCGTTATCCTCTTAGCCCTATTGGTGGACTACTTACTGGGTAAAGTGGAATGGGCCGTCACGCCACGACCCTTACGATAGGAGGTTCGTTTAATGCGAAATAAATTACGTAAATGGCTCGCCGCCTTTCTGGTTGCCGTCGTCCTCCTACCCTTAGGGGGGTGCGCGCTACCAGGCCTAGCCGGCGCCGGCAATAACAACGTCCGGATTGCCTCACAGAACACGACCGAGCAGCAGATTATGGCCTACATGATCGCCGGTATGATCGGTCACTATACAAACTTACACACCTCAATCATTAACAACCTGGGGTCCGGAAACGTCAGCTTCAACGCCCTCAAGAACAACAACGCGGATATCAGTTCCATTCGCTTCAACGGGACCGACCTGACCACCATCCTGAATGAAAAATTTGAACGGGACCCGGCCAAGGTCAAGTCGACCGTCACCCGTGAGTTCGAAAAGCGTTACCAGATGACCTACTTCAAGTCCTATGGCTTCGCTGACACCTATGCTTGGATGGTCAAGCAGAGCTACGCGAAGAAGCACCACCTGGAAACCGTCAGCGACCTGCAGAAATTAGCGCCGAACATGACCGTCGGAATCGACCAAATTTGGCAGAACCGACAGGGAGACGGCTACCCCGCCTTCCAGAAGATGTACGGTTATAGTTTTGGCAAGGTCCTGCCGATGCAAACTGGACTGCTCTACGACGCATTGGCCGCCGACAAGATGGACGCCATTCTGGGCTACTCCACCGACGGCCGGGTCGGGAGTTACAATCTGAAATTACTCAAAGACGACAAGAACTTCTTCCCACCATATGACGGTAGCCCCGTCGCCACGGATGCCATTTTAAAGCAGCACCCCGAGCTGAGGAGCGTGCTGAACCGTTTGGTGGGCAAGATCTCACTGACGACCATGCAAAAATTAAACTACCAGGTCGACGACCAACTTGAAGAACCACAGACGGTCGCGACGAATTTCTTGAAGCAACACAACTATTTCGAAGGGGGAAAGTAACGTGAAAGACTTAGGCTTATGGAGTCAATTAATCTACTACTTCTCCCACAACGGGATGTACGTGCTGAGTCAATTTAACCAAACGTTCTTGGTCTCCATCTACGGCGTCCTGCTGGGGGCCATCGTCGGGATTCCGCTGGGCATCTGGATTTCACAGTACCGGCGGCTCTCACCCGTCATTATTGGTGCGGCGAACGTGATTCAGACCGTCCCATCCCTGGCGATGCTGTCCATCTTGATGTTGGGGCTGGGACTCGGGCAAACGACCGTTGTGGTCACCGTCTTCCTGTACTCCCTGTTGCCGATCATCAAGAACACCTACACCGGCATGCTGAGCGTCGATCCAGACGTGCTGGACGCCGGTAAAGGGATGGGGATGACCCGGTGGCAAGTCATGACGACCATCCGGATTCCCCTCTCACTGTCCGTCATTATCGCCGGTATCCGTAACGCACTGGTCATCGGTATTGGGATTACCGTAATTGGCTCGTTCATCGGTTCCGGCGGTCTGGGTGACATCATCATCCGCGGAACCAACGCAACGAACGGTGGCGCGATTATTCTGGCGGGGGCGTTACCGACGGCGCTGATGGCAATTATTACGGACCTCGTCCTCTCCTTCGTCGAAAAACGCCTCACCCCCAAGACGTCTTCGGAACACTAACCGGGTTGCCATGACACCGTCTTCGGCAGTCAGAAACTCCACCCCGTGGGGACCGCTTCAAGCCTATGGAGCGGTCTTGAAGCTCGCTTTGGAGCCTCGAAGACCACGAGTCTTCAAAGCGTCCCGTGGTGTAAGCTGACTCAAGAACGTCAGCTAACACCACTGACACCGGGTTCCGTTCCCGACTGCCTGCGACTATGGCGTAACCCAGCGTTCCAATACAACTTGTGGCTCACATTATCCTTTGTCGTCATTTAATTATGATTTCTTTGTTATCAAAAAAGCTTAAAACAGCCGGTGCGGTCCTGATTGGATTTGCACCGGCTGTTTGTGTCTGTTTCTTTGTTAACCATACGATTGCTTTTGGCAAGCCGCTTTCTGTAGGCCCAAGTTCGACTAAACATAACTCCGCTCTAGGCAGGAACTAGTGCCCCCGTGGCATTCTGTAGGCTACGAAATTAACCCAGATAACCTCTATAGATCGGTCATCCCTCAGTCATAAAATCCTAACCAATTACCACCACAACAAAACCGCTAGCACACCATCTGAGCCGGAGGAGGCCAGGGATGCAGCCGGCCGTGTCGACAATGTTAGTCGGGGTTCCTTCCCGGCTTACATTGTGGGCGACTTTGAAGACACGGGTTCTTCGTGGCTTCAAATCGAGTCGGAGGACCGCCCCTCAGTCCGGAGCGTCCCCACAGCAGGCGGAATCCCTGGCAGCCGGAGCGCGGCCATTTTTCATCCAGCCCAATCACTATGCTATACTAGTGTAAACGATTAATAGAGGAGATGGTCGGGTGAGCCGGCTGAGACAAAGTGGCATCGACTTTTCCGTGGGCACGCTGAACTTCCTGGCAAACATCGGCATCATGTTGCCGTACGTGCTGATTCTAGCGAAGTACCAGGCGTCCCACAGCGAAACGTTTCTGATTGCCCTGGTGGCGTTTTATATTTCGCGTGCCGCCAGTATTTTTTATACCAAACGTCTGAATCTGAGATCCACGACGTACCTGATTCTGAGCCTGGTGCTCGGCGCCTTGGGGAGTCTGACCTTTGCGCTGACCGATGCCGTTGGCTGGCTGATCATTGGTAGCTTTCTTTGGGGCTACAGCGCCGCCACGATTTGGCCGTACTTTTTAACCGTGAAGCTTCACCTGAGTGCGACCACCGAATTTCGCATGAAACGCCTCTACTGGGCCATCTTTGCCGGACTGGCGCTGGTGATTGGCGTCGACCTGTTGGCCAAGTTGAGCTACACGCTGACCTTTGTTTTGTTGGCCCTGCTATACCTTGCCGCGGTGCCCGGGGGCGTCCTGTTGGATAACTTTACCAACGACTTTTATCAGAATCGGCCCACTCACGTTCACGGCATCACGCAGACCTGGCGCTGGATTCTGTCGGTGATTGGCTTTGCCGTCATCGCCGTGCTGACCACGTTGCGGAAGGCTAGCGTCAGCATTCCCAGCGGCATCGTGCTCGCCATTATCGGCGTGGCGCTGGTCATTCTAGCCATCGAACTCTACAGCGACCGCCACGTCCTGCCCAACTACAAGGTGCGCCTCCTGAACCGCGGATTTCTGGTGAGTTTGGTGCTCCTATTCAACAGTTTCTTCGCCTACTTCTATCTCGGCGGCAGCGGCATGTACGCCGTCTTTGCCCTCTACCTGATTGGCTTTGAAACGGGCTACCCGGTCTTCAAGGCCCTGGGTAAGCACGATGAGGCCCGCGCCCTGCGCCTCAGTCAAATTAGTCTGGTCGCCGTCCACGTGCTCCTGTTGATTCCGTGGGTCGGCAGCTACCTGGTCGGCCTCCTGCTGATCACACTGTACGTGGGCTACGACAACCCCACCATCAACCAAACACTGTATGGATCGGCGGAAATTGACAGCGACACCGCCATCGTCAATAAGTACCGTTTCTCCACGTATGGCGGATTATGCTGTCAACTGGCGATGTTCGGCTTACTGGTCGCCGTCAGTGCCGTGACCCAGACACACATTCTGGACTTCTTTAAACCTAGTGACGCCGGGAACTTCTGGCTGTACACATTTACGATGAGTTGGCCGCTAGTGCTGATCTCATTGGGAATTTCGATTGGAAATATTTTACATGAACCATAAACCCAATTCATTCATAAAAGGACTAGAATGTTTTGACTGTTCCTACATCTCAAGC
>NZ_AZDP01000119.1:45431-56240 GCF_001435525.1 Levilactobacillus koreensis JCM 16448 | reverse complement strand
AGAAGATGCTAGTTGCATAGGTCAGAAAAGTGTCTAACATTTTACTTGCACTTCAAAATCACCAGCTTACACCACCTCCACGGCTGGCTGCATCCCTGTCCTCCTCCGGCTCTGACTGTGCTTTACAACGACAGCAGTCGGAAGACATGGAGGCTTAGCGCTTCCGGTCCAATCTATAACGATTATTACAGTCAGTATCCTCGTTACCTAAGAACCCTGTGTAAGCCGAGAGGTCGGCAGATATGGGCTCAGGCGCGTCGTTCTGCTTGGTCGGCGTTTCTTGCCGGCTTAGCAGAAAACCAACCTTGTAGACTCGGTTCTTTCGAGGCTTCAAGTTGTGTTCGCACCGATCCAGCCCATATCTGCCGGCCGGTAAGGCGAAGGGACCACCAGGTAGCCTAATTTGGCAGCTACATAAAGGCCATCAAAGACATCGCGTTATTCAGGAAGTGAAGCGTGGTGTTGTAGCGGATATCCCGGAAGTGCAGGTAGGCGGCCCCCAAGACCCACCCGAGCGCGGCGTACATGAGGAGCGTTGGCGTGAGACTCATGGTGTGGAGGTAACCAAAGATCAGGCCAGACATAAACACACCGAGAAAATTCAGCGTTCGTGAGTTGCCACGGAAAAAGTAGTTGAGGAAGATTCCACGGAAGATGAGTTCCTCAATGACCGGGGCGAACAGAATTGAGTAGGCTAAATTCCAAAATGGTAACTGTAGTACTTGTGTGTTCAGGGCCGTTTGGTTCGCGGGATCGCTTAGAACGTGGGTGTTGATCAGTAAATTCCAGGCGAACTGGATAACCAGCATCAGTAGGAAAAAGCCGATCAGTTGCGTAATCGTTTTGGATGTAAAGCGCGTGCGGCCAAAGTGGCGGGGATTATTTTGACTCAGTTGTTTTTGATAACGCCACGTGATCAGGGCGAGTAACAAAGCCGAATAGATCAACATGACCCCAATCGAGCGGTTAGCGACGCCGGGCCGCTTGACCATGGCTGTTGCGAGGGTCAGGATGCCCGTGTCGATGAGGTAGATAGCTAAAAAGCCGACCCACTTTAAGCTACGAGCCAGCCAGTCAAGCCAACCATTAACGATGTTTCGCAAGGGGCAGACCTCCTTTACTTATCGTATTTACCGATTTCAATCAAGTTTTCGTCCGGATCGCGCACGTAAACGGAGGTCATTGGGCCCATGGCGCCCTGCTTAGGTAGCGGACCGTCAACGATTTCAACGGCGTAGTTGGTCAAATGAGACAAAATATTGGCCAGGGGGTCGGTCGCAATGATGGCAAAGTCGGCACCACCGACCGTCGGGTGCTTGGCAACGGGTAAATGAGGCTGGTCGCTCTGTTGGAAATTAATTTTTTGTTTACCGAGCTTAACGCCGCGCCGGCCATCGTCGAATTCGATGATGGGTAGGTCAAAAACCTCGTGGTACCAGCGTACGGAACGCTCGATGTCACTAACGGTCAGCGTGATGTGGTCAATGTTACGAATATTCATAAGTTGTCAGTCCTTAGGCAGTAAATTTCACCTATTATAGCATAGTTTGACGCGACACTCCTAGACTGGGAAGTTGACGAACCCGGGCGTTTCGTGGTAAATTACTACCTAATATATTGTTTAGGAATCTGGCCTTGACGTTGTCGGGGCTTTTTTCTGCGTGAGAGAAGAAGGGAAGGGACGAAACGTGCCACTATTAGAAGTTGACGACCTGAGCATGAGCTTCGCCGATAAGAAGCTATACGAAGGGGCCAGTTTTACCCTAGAAAAGGGCGAACACATGGGTGTCGTCGGGCAAAACGGGGTTGGTAAGTCAACCTTAATTAAAATCATTACGGGCCATGAGCTCCCATTGACGGGCTCTGTCAAATGGCAAAAGAAGACCCACGTGGGTTATTTGGATCAATACGCCGATATTCCAGAAGGAATGACGTTGATTGATTTTCTCCACACGGCCTACGCCGACCTGTACGAAATGAACGACCGGATGACGGCCATGTACACGGAATACGCCGAGACAATGGAGGACAAGCTCCTCGAACGCGCTGGCCGGATTCAAGAAGTGTTGGACGCCAGAAACTTTTACGACATTGAAACGGAGATCGAACGGGTCATTTCTGGGCTAGGCCTGGATGACATGGGTCGTGACCACGAAGTTGCGAAGATGTCCGGTGGGCAACGGTCAAAGATCATTTTGGCTAAACTGTTGCTCGAAAATCCAGATGTCATTCTGTTGGACGAACCGACGAACTACTTGGATGTCGCCCACATCGCTTGGTTGGAAGACTATTTAAACAACTTTGAAGGAGCCGCCTTAATCGTGTCTCATGATTACGACTTCCTCCAAAACGTGACGAACTGTATCATCAACGTGGCCTTCGGGCAGATCACGAAGTACCGCGGAAACTTCAAGCAAGCCATGCGGCAACGGGGTGAAAAGGAAAAGGCGCAACAACGTGAGTTCGACAAGCAACAGGTCGTGATTGAAAAGGCCGAACGCTTTATCCGCAAGAACAAGGCCGGATCCAAGTCGACCATGGCCAAGTCACGCGAAAAGATGCTGAACAGATTGGACCGGGTCGACCCGCCTTCGACTAACGTGCAAGCTCACTTTGATTTCCCTTACCAGGAAACGGGGTCGCAAAACGCGTTGGTGGTCGATGAACTGTCTGTCGGTTACGACCGGCCATTGTTGAAGCCCGTGACGTTCTCGGTGACGACGGACCAAAAGGTTGGTTTGACCGGATTTAACGGGGTCGGGAAGTCAACGCTGATCAAATCGATTCTGGGGCTGATCAAGGCCAAGGGTGGGGAAGCCCACTTCTCGCCATCTGCGCGGATCAGTTACTTCAGCCAAGACTTGGTCTGGGACAACAACCAGCAGACACCGCTACAGATCATTCAAGAGAAGTACGAAAAGCTGCCACAAAAGGCAATTCGGACCAAGCTCTCCAAGTGTGGTTTGGATTCTGCCAATGCGATGAAGCCAATCGGCGAACTTTCCGGTGGGGAACAGACCAAGGTCAAATTAGCGTTGATGGAATTCGAACCAGCCAACTTCCTGATCATGGACGAACCGACGAACCATTTGGATGACGAAACGAAGCAGGCCTTGAAGCAAGCTATCTTGAACTTCCAAGGCAACGCCATCATCGTTAGCCATGAGGCCAGTTTCTACAACGGGTTGGTCGACAAGATCTTGAACGTTGAAAAGCTGAGTTTACGCGCTGGCAATTAGGAGAGCGTGATCAGAACCAGCTGCCTCTTAGCACGCGATACAGCCGTATAACAATGATGCTGTCTGAAGTTTACGACCGGTCAGGCGAAGTGGTGTACCCGTAGCTATATCGGGCACGATGAAGAAGCGTAACCGACTGAAATCTTACGGCTAGATTACGTTTTGGTCGAAATGGTTCCCTTTTTCAGAAAAATCCGTTATGGTTAGCGTTAGAGATGAAAATTATGTCAACAAAAGGACGGAGAGCATGAGACGATTTAGACAATTACTCGTCATTGTTGTGTTGGTCATTGTGGCCGCAATCGGGATCAACCGGGTGATGCAACAAACCTCGGCAGATAAGGTTGCCAATACGGCGCCCAAGACAGCTAAGACGACGACTGCCACCAAAAAGCCTAAAGTTGAGACTATTAATTGGCGTAAGCCGTCGGAAGAGAAGGCTTATCCGGATCTGGAAAAGTATCCTAACGCTTGGTTAGACGTCAACACTAGTAAGCAACGGGTCTACATTAAGAACGGCAACACGGTGCTCTACACCATGTATTGTTCGACCGGGACCGGTAAGGAAAACGGGACGCCCCATGGGACGTTCTACATTCAGGGTGAACGGGGGAAGTTCTTCTACAACCAGAGTTCTGGCGAGGGAGCCCGCTACTGGGTCTCCTGGAAGGATCATGGAATTTACCTGTTCCACAGTGTGCCGACCGATAAAGATGGAAACTACATCGAAAGTGAAGCCAAGGAACTAGGGAAGAGCGCCGCCTCGCATGGATGTGTCCGCTTATCCGTATCCGATGCCAAGTGGGTCTACAACCATGTGCCTTATGGGATGAAAGTTGTGATTCATTAAGTAGTATTCAAATTGAAATAATCGCATTAATTGAAACGGGTCCGTCAATTTTGGCGGGGCCGTTTTTTGATAAGACAAAAAAGCTCCCGTGAAGTCATCAACGATTTCACAGGAGTTTTTGTTATAGATTAAGCGTTAAAATTGTCGTTTTCCACGTCGCGGATAAACGTTGCTAAATGATCGTAGTAAACGGGTGCGTTGTCGATCATGTGATGGTGACCACCCTCGGGCGTCGTCACGAAGCGTGAGTGCGGGATGAGTTCAGCCATCTTCTTACCGGTCGCAATCGGCATGGTTTCGTGTTCACCAAAGGTCAACAGGGTTGGGACCTTGATTTCCTTCAGGTGTTTGCGGAAGTTCCATTCCTTCAGCTTCCCTTTGATGACGAATTCGTTGTCACCTTGGAAGGCACCGTAAACGTCGGTTGCCATCGTGCTGATCAAGTGGGAAATAGCGGCGGGCTTCTTCCGGTCGACGTAGCCATCGTTTAAGATATCCACGTAGCTTTGGTATTTCGCGTCGTCGTAGTTGCCGTCAGCTTCGACCTGCTTCATGTAGGTCACTTGGTCAGGCGTTAAAACCGTTTCCCGGATATGGTTGATGCTTTCAACATATTCGTCGATGTTATCAACCATTGAGGAAATGATAGCGCCCTTTAAGTGTTGACCATACTTGGCAGCGTACATTTGAACTAAGGCGCCACCCCATGATTGGCCAATCAGGTAGAACTTGTCGATGCCTAATTTTTGGCGAACTTCTTCAACCTCATCCAAGAAGTAGTCGTAAGTGAGGTACTTCTTAGCGGTCTCGGGGTCACTGTAGTCGGGTTGGTCGGAGTACCAGGAACCGAGTTGGTCGTACATGTGGACTTGAACGTTCAAGCCCTGCTTAGCTAATTGCTTAGCCGTGTCTTCCCAGTATTCGTGGTTGCCACCGGGGCCACCGTGTAGGGCCAGCAAATGAATGTCGCCGGTGCCTTGGGTGTTGGTCCAGAGGTGATAGCCGTTGTCTAAAGTAATAATCGTGGTGCCTTGCTTCATGAAAGTTTCCCCCGTTTCTAATGAGTTATTAATATTCTATCACTATTCGCAGAAATTCTAAACTGCTTGTGTTCGAATCAAAATCTGTGCTGGCTAAATATGGGCGCACGGTGGTTGCCAGAGATTCCGCCTGCTGTGGAGACGCTTCAGCCGGAGGACGGGCTTCTCGCTCGTTTTTGAGCCACGTAAAGACCACGTGTCTCAAAGGACGCCCATGGTGTAAACTGGCTGATGAACCGCCAGTTTACACCATTATCACGGCTGGCTATATCTCTGGCCTCCTCCGGCTCAGATAGACGCTTAACTATTAAAGTGTCTATGACAAGGTAGTACAATTGACAAGCTATGGAATAGCATACTGACAATATTTGAACTGATGATGCGTCAATTATGCTGATTAGCTCCGATTAGCGTGCTGCTGAGAAAAAGATTTAATATAAAATTAGGCAGAATTCCCTTGCTTTCAAACAAGGGATGAATGCCACTACACCTTTCGCTGATTAGCAATGTAGCTTTCTACGGTTCCCCTGCTCATATCACCAAGGGTACTCATGAAGTAACTAGGCGACCAAAGATGTCCATCCCAGAACTCTTGAGCCTTTATCTCGGGATGTAATTCAAAGAATAACCGCGCCGAACCACCCTTAAAGGCCTTGACGACATTAGTTGGGGCATACTTGGGCTTAAAACTAAGCAGTAAATGGACGTGGTCAGGCATGACTTCCATCTGTTCAATGGTCACTTCATTCAGTCGGGCTATTTTCGTTAGAATGTCGGTCATCTCAGCGACTAACTTTGGTGTTGTAAATGCTTCGTGCCGGTATTTAGTGACCCAGACCAAATGAAAATGAAAGTTGTAAACGTAACCTCGTTCGTGAATTGCTCCTTCAATGATATTGCTCATATGATGCCTCCATAAATATTATTATAATGCGTTTCATTATGAATGCAGTGTACTCATATGGTATGCTACTGTCAAGCAAGAGGGGGTGGCAGTTTATGACGAAAACAATGGCGCAATTACCTTATCATTATGGGGTTAAGGTTAGAGTCTTTCCTTCAACTGAACAAAAACGGCTGATCAAGCGTAACAGTGACGCTAGCCGGTTTATTTATAATCAGATGAACGGCATGAATAATGACCTGTTCTGGTTAAAGCAAGTGAAAATCCCCATTACACTTGTCTTGGATCGAATCGCTGATTTGACCGAACGCCTAAAGAAGCCATCAACTGCCATCTCCAATATTCATGGTTGGTTAAATCATCCAGACTTTGATAGCTTAATGAAAGCCAATGCTATCAAAAATTATAAGACCGCTTGGAAGCTATTCCACCAGGTTCATCAGGCGGGAACCCCTAAATTCCATAAACGTGGTTATACTCAGACTTATCAAACGTCATGTCTTTACGGTGCCAAAGTGACCGAGCCAACCATGCGTAATGGTAGCGTAAGACTAAATGATTTCCATCACCTAAGGTTACCTAAACTGGGGCGTCTCCGTTTCAAGGGGCTACCATCGAAAATTTTAGACCAGGCTGATGACATTAGAATTGGGACGACAACAGTCTCAATGGACGCCGTAGGACATTACTTTGTGTCCATACAGCTTGGGTCGGAACACCCCTTCGTTTCTGAGCAATTAGTTATTAAATCTAAAGTCGGCATCGACTTGAACCTTACTAATTTTCTGACGGACTCTAATGGCCAGGTGATTGATAACCCCCATTACTACCGGACGATTAGAGGAAAACTAGCTAAAGCCCAACGGAAACTGTCACGGCGGGCTAGACGAGCTAAAAAGAGTCAACGAAGGTTATCCGCATCAAAGAATTATCAAAAGCAACGGTTACTAGTGGCTAAATTACAGCTTAAAGTCGCCAATCAACGCAAAAATTTTTTACACCACGTCTCTACGGCCTTAATCAAAAACCACGATTTAGTCGTAGCTGAAGAACTGCGGGGTAAAAACATGTTGCGGAACCATGCCTTGGCAATGAGCATCTCGGACGTCGGTTGGCGAACTCTACTGAACATGTTGGCCTATAAGGCTGACCTGTACGGCCGAAAGTTTTTGACAGTCGATCCCCGAAATACGACACAAACTTGTAGCCATTGTGGACACGTCATGACCGGTGAGCACAAGTTGACGTTAGCTGACCGCAAGTGGACGTGTCCTAATTGTGGGATATTCCATGTACGTGACCATAATGCAGCTAAAAATATATTAGCTAAGGGATTAGCAACCCTGTAAGCAATGAGTCCGCCTGGCAACCTGCGGACCTAAAAGGCTTTGGTAATTAGCGGATAAGTCCTATTCGTAGGCTAGCACTGTATCTAAGCAAATTGTGGTCGCCATACCATGGGGTGTGGTTCTCACAAGCGTCCGTTTTTAAACGGGCGTGGTTGACCAAAAGAACATCCCCAATGGCGGTCGTATTATGCAACGTCATTGGGGATGTTTTAGTACCAGTCAAAATGGTAATTAGTCGATTTAGATTAATTACCATTTTGACTCAGGTCATATTAACTCAGAGCACAGCAGCAAGATTAGAATACTGCTGGCACTCAGCCTTAATAGTTGATAACAACTAGTCTGAGCCGGAGGAGGTCAGGGGTGGAGCCAGCCGTGGAAATCTTGGTAGCTGTAAGCTACCAAGATGGGCGACTTTTAAGACGTGTGTTTTTCACGGCTTAAAAGCGAGCGAGAAGCCTAGTGTTCTTCTAGGCTGAAGCGTCCCCATAGCAGGCGTAACCCCTGACAGCCGGAGCGCGGCCAGTTACAGTCATACCTAAAACTACTTTACGAATGGCACGTGCAAAGTAGAGTCCCCGAGCTGAATCGAGTACTGTAGGTCCTGGTTACCGCGGACGGTCATGCCAAAGTCGGTGGCGTAGACGACCAGTCCCAGTTGGTGACCCGCAAGTAGCCGGTAGTGGGTTGGTTGTAGCGTCACACTAAGGTCGTAGAATTCGTTAGGCTTCAGTGGGTCGACGTGGTAAGCGTTGGTCCGGTTTTGGAGGTTACGGTGGCCCTTGGTGATCATCTTAAATGGGGTCGCTGCGGTCGTCTTGAACTCACGGAGGTCGTCTTCACGCCAACGGTAACCCTCGTCCAGGGCCTTACGGGCGAGAACGGTTGGGCTGACGCCGAGGCGTTTGGCCTCACCGTAGTCGACGATTTGAAAACTCAGCATTCCGACCGGCTGGTTCACGGCAACCCGCAGGTCAACGGTTGGCTTACCATCTAGGACAAGGTCATCGGTTAAAACGGCCGATTTAAAGATCAAGCGGTGGTTGAACATGGCATTATGCTTGTCGCCCAAGAGGTCTGCCTGCCACTGATCAATGTGGTGTGTGTAGTGATTGAACTGTTCGGCGGGCAACTGGTCATTGAAGCTGGTTGCGGCGGGAAGCGGTGCCGTGACGCTTGCGTCGACCAGCTCGTCATGTTGCAGGTTAAATTGACGGGATGCGTTGGTTGGTGCATCCCAGTCCTCGTAAGCATTCCAGGTTTCCGGCTGGACGTTATCTTGGATAATGACGTTTGGCAACAGCGTTTCCGCTTGGTTGTCCACGCCTAACAGCTCGTGGGTCAACCAAAGATTGACAATATCCGTGTAGTCGATGGAACGAAAGGCGTTGATGTAAATATGCTGGCCTTGATGCAAGATGATTTTCTTGGTGACCGGCAAATCGCGGACGGCGTTCCAAAGGTTATTGACGTTCCGCGGCTTGACGTTCCAGTCGTTGAGTCCGTGGACTAGCAGGAGGTCGGCCTTGATATTCTTGACGTTTTTCAGATAGTTTCGAGCGTCCCAGAAACTGTTGTAGTTCCCGGTAGCGCGGTCTTGTCCGTGGGTGATAGCGGCGAGATCGGCCTGCCATTTGGCCTGAATCCGGTGATAGTCACCAGGAAGGAGTTCGCGGCTAAAGGTTTCTTCGGCCAGCACATCGGTGTCCTCACCGGGGAAACCGCCGGGAGCGATGACCAGACCGCCATCACGGTAGTAGTCATACCAGTTGGAAATGGCGGCTTCACTGATGACAGTCTTGAGGCCCTCAACGCCTGTGGTTGCGGCCGCCGTGGCCAAAGTACCTAAGTAGGAGCGCCCAGTCATTGCCACGGACTTATTACTCCACCAAGCAGGAATGGCCTGGGTAGCGGCGCGACTGGTAAAGGCCGTGCGGTTGCCAGCCAACCATTCGATAATGGCGATGGTCGAGGTCGTTTCCTCGGGGTCACCGGTGGTCCGCACGCCATCGGAATCCTTGGTCCCGATTCCGGCGGCGTAAACGACCGCGAACCCGCGAGCTAAGAAGTAGTCGTTGAGCGTGTAGGATTGTTCCCGGGTAAAGGTCTCTGCGGCCGTCTTGGTCGTGGTTGTCACGGGTCGGGCGTCGGGAAGCGGCGTGGTATCGGGTTGAGCAGTGACGTCGGCCAAGGTCAAGTTGTTAGGTTGCTTGGGTTGTAGTGGGACGTTCACGTTGTGCATCAGAGCATCGCCGGATTCGTCGTTGGTTCCCTGATTGTAAGGGCTTGCGGTGTACAGTACGGGAACCTTGAGGCCAGTTTCCGTTTCGGCCGGCCGAATGATCTCGGCTTTTAACAGGTCGCGTTTGCCATCGTGATCGGTATCTTGGGGACTTTCCACGTAGACCACTTCACGGATCAAGCGAGTCGTGTCGAAGACAGCTTGGGACTTGCCATTAAAGATCAGTGGTTTTTCTACGCTGGCATCGTGGACCAATGGTTCGAAATAGCCGTGGGTGGTCAGATGGTCCAAGAAGCTCTGGCCGTTTTTGGTGTGGGTCGTCAATAGAAGATACCAGGCCTGTACCAGTTCGGCTAAAGTGAAGTCGGTACCAGCATGGTCAGCAACTGGCAATTGAATCTTCGCCATAGCGCTCAATGGGTCGGTGAGCTGAAAGTCCAGTCCCGGGGCAAAGGCCAAGCGTTGGAGTGCCAAATTGTAAAAGACAGTGACGGGCACGTTGTCGTGATGGGCTAAGAAGTCCAGCCCGTCGACATCTGTGGTTGCCATTAAATTACTAAGTTGTTGGTCCACCACCGATTGTGCGGTGTATTCCGGCCAGCTACGATCATAAAGGTCCCGTAACAGGTCACTGGGGGTCGTTAAGCTAGCATTTTGGTCGTCTAAAAAATGAATTCGAGTCAGTTCGTCGCGAGCCGCTGCGGGGGCAGTGGGCCGGATGGCAAATTGTTGATTACGCAAAACTATCGCCTACTTTCAATTTTTCATCAAACTTGTTTCTAACAGTTAACAGGTATGCTTGGTTTGGCTACCTTGTGGGGTTACTCGCCTTACCGGCCGGCAGGTATGGGCTGGGACGGGGCGAACGCAACTTGAAGCCTTGAAAGACCCAAGTCTTCAAGGTTGGTTTTCTGCTAAGCCGGCAAGAAACGCCGACCAAGCAGAACGACGCGCCTGAGCCCATATCTGCCGGCCTCTCGGCTTACATGGTGGTCTGATGGCAACTTAAGTTGTGATTATAATAGTCACCATATGCTGAAAGATGAAATACAAGGTGTTTAGGACTTTAACGACTGTCATGGCGGCGTTCAATGTAAGCCGGAGGAGGCCAGGGATGCAGCCAGCCGTGGAAATCTTGGTAGCTCACGGCTACCAAGATGGGCGACTTTTAAGACGCATGGGTCA
>NZ_AZDP01000119.1:8614-45421 GCF_001435525.1 Levilactobacillus koreensis JCM 16448 | reverse complement strand
GTCTGAAGCGTCCCCACAGCAGGCGGAATCCCTGGCAGCCGCAGTGCGACCAGCCAAGCACAATTTACACTAAACCTGGTCGTTCAATCGACTGTGACGCAATCCATAGCTGAAGTAGATGATCAGGCCTAATGCGAACCAGATGGATGATGCGATCCAGGTCTCCGCTGGAAGTTGGAGCATCATGTAAAAACACAGTAGCCCAGAGATGATGGGTAAGACGGGATAGAAGGGGACCTTGAACCCGGAGTTTTGGGGCAGGTCCTTCAGGTGGCGCAGGCGGATGATCCCAAATGAAACGAACAGGAAGGCCACTAACGTCCCGATGTTAACCAGATTGGTCAGCTGGGCCAGTGGGACGAAACCACCCAGTAACGCAATAACTACGGTGATCACGGCCAAACTATGCTTGGGCGTCCCAGTCTTTTCGTCGATCTTACCCAAGAACTTCGGCAACAGGCCGTCACGACCGACCGAGTAGATCAGGCGTGACGAGCTGTAGATCATGGTGACCATCATGGTAAACATGCCGGCCAACGCCCCGAGGGAAATGATTCCGGACGTCCAGTTTTGATGAACCAGCGTCAGCGCAAAGGCAACGGGGTCGGCAACGTTAAGCTTGGTGTAGTGCACCATCCCGGTCAGCACGATGGCGACCAGCATGTACAGTACCGTGGCAACGATCAATGTGCCGATGATCCCAATCGGCATATTCTTCTTGGGGTTCTTCACCTCGGCGGCGGATGCGGAGACCACATCGAAACCCAGGTAGGCGAAGAAGACGGTCGATGCGCCCCGCAAGATTCCTTTGGACCCAAACGGCGCGAAGGGTTGCCAGTTGCTGGGCTTGACGTAGAACATTCCCACGACCACGAATAAAATAATGATAGCAATTTTAACGATAACGATGGCGTTGTTGATTCGCATCGACTCGCGCATCCCCCGATTTAACAGCCAACTGATGAAGAAGACCACCAGAATAGCGACGAGGTTGCCGTACGTCCCGTTGCCCGGGTCAAAAGGCCCGGAGATTGCCGTGGGGATGTTGAGGTGAAAGCCGGCCAGAAATGATTTGAAATACGCGCCGAAGGCATTGGCCACGGCCGCAACCGCCAACACGTATTCTAGAATCAAAGCCCACCCCAGCACCCAGCCAATGATTTCGCCAAAGACCAGATTGCCGTATGAATAGGCTGACCCTGCGACGGGTAAAACGGAGGCGAACTCCGCGTAACACATGGCCGCGGTGGAACACACGATGGCCGCGATGAGAAAGGATAGAACGATGCCGGGGCCGCTATATTGCGCGGCGATGGTCCCGGGGAGGATGAAGATCCCCGTTCCAATCACGGCACCGATTCCGAGTGACATCAGGTCCTTTGCCGACATGGTTTTGGCAAAGTGCTGGTCACTCTTTAAGTAGTTGTCTAAGCGTTCGCGGCGAAATATTCGCGAAAGTCCCATAAAAAGCCTCCTATGCTAGTATGTAGCTCGACTAGCCGTTCCGAGTGTCAGCGTGAGTTTGGCGCCACCGATACGGATAAAACGAACTAGTTTAAACCTATTGTATACATATTATGAGGATACGTCCCATAATATTTTTTCTAAATGACGATTTCCCCCACATTAAACGACTGGAAACGGTTCAAAATGGGATGTCTCGCATAGTGTACCCTAGGGATAAATTAAAAGTCAATGAGAGTTAACCAGACTTTTTGAGAAATGCAGTTAAATTTTACCCGTCAGCGCCGTTTTCGATTTAAAATAGAGGAAGTCTATTCAAATCCGAGGAGGGCAATTTGCCATGATTACCGAAAATGCTAGCGGCGCAGTCGTTTACCGCTTAAAAAATAACCAGCCGGAGTACCTCTTGTTGAAGAGTGCCACCAGTAACTTCTGGGGCTTCCCCAAGGGTCACGTGGAGGGCAACGAGACGGCTATCGAAACGGCCGTCAGAGAAATTCGTGAGGAGACTCAGCTTCAAGCGATCATCGATCCGGAGTTCCACGCTGATCTGGACTATGATATGAAGAATGGCCATCACAAGCACGTGGTTCTCTACACGTCACAAGTGCCAGCCGACGTGACCGTTACGCGGCAGGTTGAGGAAATCAGCGAATACGGCTGGTTTGGCTATCAAACGGCCCGCGAGACGCTGAGTTATGACAATTTAAAGGGCCTGTTAGACCAGGCGAACACGTACCTGGAGGACACCCATGCAGAGTAAAGTGTTGGTGATTACCGGAGCAACGGGGACCGGCAAGACCACCGTTCAAGATTACCTGATTACCCACTATCCGGCGACGAAGATTATTACGCACACCACCCGGCCGCCACGTGCCGGTGAAGTCGATGGTGTCGACTACTATTTCGAGACCGAAGAAAGTTTTCCCAAGAACCACTACTTGGAGTCTGTCCTCTATTCGGGCTACCATTACGGGTCATCGCAGGAAGGTATTGCCGCCGGTCTCAAACGGGCGGAATTTGCGACCATCGTGCTGGACGGCAAGGGCGCCATCACCTATGCAGATGAACTCGGCAGTCAGGCAGTCATTGTTTTTTTGACGGTCAGTGATTCCGGAAAATTAGCGCACCGCTTGAGCAAACGGGGCGACGATGAAACCATGATGGCCAACCGTCTAGCCAGCCCAGAATATCGTCGTGACTTAACGATGCCGCTGGCTTTACGCGGGCGCGCTATTCAGTTGAATAATGACAACTGGCAACAGACACAGATCAAGCTGGATGAGCTGATGGACCGCCTGGAACACGGTGAAGTAGTCGATAGTTGAGTTAATTAGAAAAGTATGCGACACTTACAGGGCGCTGAGTGGCTGAGCAGCTGCAGTACGTCAAAACTTAGCAAGTCAAACCATAATAAAAATAAACAAGGAGGCCGCCCATCATGGCAGAATCTTTATCCGCCGCTGTGGCTATTTTAAAAAAGAACAAGTTAAAGCTGACTAAGCAACGGCACGCACTCTTAGAGTTTTTGTTGACCAACCAAGGTCATTACACGGATGTGGTGACCGTCGATGCTTTCATGCGCACCGAATTTCCTGGAATGAGCCATAACACGGTTTATCGCAACCTGAAGGAATTCGAGGAAGTGGGCATCGTTGAACAGAACACGGAACAGGAACGTGCGCGGGTCAAGTACCAGTGTGACTTTCATCATCAACATCATCACCACTTTATTTGTCAAAATTGTGGTAAGGTCATCGAGTTACAGATGTGTCCAATGGACTTTTTCACGGCCCAATTACCCGGTTGTGAAATTGCTGGACACAGCTTTGAACTGTACGGCCTGTGTGCCGAGTGCAAGGCGGCTGGCGTGACCGAAGCGGCCTTAGTGAAAAATTAAGAGAATTTTGATAGTATTTTCGTTTTACCGTGGGATAATGATTTTAATAAGAAACAATGTAATGTAGGGAGGAATGTAACATGGCGTACCGGACACCACCATTTATCACGCCATTTGCGATTGTCTCGATGGCCTTAGCCCTGGGAGCGACCAATGTGGTTACCAACACCGTGACGAAGACCAATGAAGGGGCGTCGCGGGTCTCAACGACGAGTTCATCGCTAGTTAGCGGGATGTCATCCAGTGACTCCAAGAAGAAGTCGAGCGACGATAGTGATAAGAAGAAGGATTCCGATTCTTCTAAGAGTAGTAGTAAGGATAAGGACTCGTCGGAAGACAGTTCCTCAACGGATACGCAGAGTTCAACGGCGGACAGCACGTCTGAATCAGAGACGGGCACCACGACGGGGACCACTGGTAGCACGGGAACCACAACGTCTAAGAAGAAGGCGTCATCCAGTGTGGCTAGTTCCACCACGACTAATGACAACACCACGACTGAGGAGTCGACGAACTCAGCTAGTGACGATACCACGACGACCAACGATGACACCGGAGCTAGCACGTACAGTCATAGTACGGCTAACACCAACGACACCACGGGTCAATAATGAAGAAAGGGGGACCGCAACATGCTTAGTTTCCTTGACATGGTCAACCACTATCTGGGCTATATCAACGTTAGTGTTAAGATCAAGAACCGCATTTACGTGATTTTAGGGGCGTTGGGCGATCTATATCTGTTTTATATCGCCGTTCGTTACCTGCAAAATGGTCACCCATTCTGGGGACTGTTGATTCTGCTGGTGGCATTGATTATGATCTACTTTGTCTATCTCAACACCGTTTACTATTTCACGACCAAAAAGGCGCCGTTCGATATTTCACCAAAAATCGAGAAATTATTACACATGAAACCGAAAGATGCCGACCTTGAGGATACCAAGCCGATGGTACGAGGTGGCCGCAATATTCCAGCCAACGGGTACTTTGATGAAAAGAAGATTTTGCCCGGTAAGTTAACGTCGTCGGCAACGGAAACGGCAAGTATCCAGCAACTAGCCACGCGCTTGCAGCAGAATCAGTTGTTGCAACTCGACTACTCTGGATTAGGCGATCGAGAAATTATGGAACAGACCCAACGCTTAGGCAAGCCAGTCTATGCTTCGGGTCCTGGCGTCTTAATTCCTTACTTTGAAATGCAGACCGAAAATAACCAACTCGTCGTGTACGCCGGCATCAATCAGGCCGAAAAACAGCGGGTGGGGGTCGTTAGTACGGTTGGGTTACAGAATGTCGCTGACGTTTGTGACCAATTTGAACTGTACCTCGCCAACGCTACGTTGGTGGGGGGCCCCTTCAAGGTGCTCGGTCGGACGAACCTGATCGAACAAGATAATCCGTTTACCGTAGCCGTTCAATTGGCTTATAAGCACCAGAGCGATGATCAGCCGCAAGAACCGCTGACAACGCCCACTGCTAACACGCGGGTGTCACGTTACGACGAACCAGGCACAATGAGTCGCACGTCTCGGTCAGCGGAACGCGATGCGGGTTCAGACTCGGATTCAGAACCAATGACGCGGACCTCACGTTACCACCATTAAAGTTAGTGTTTTTAGCCACCTGCCCAATTCGGTCAGGTGGCTTTTTTGCGTGAACTGTCCACACTCCGGCTGATTGTGTTCTGTACTAAGCTAGTCGTTGAAACCTGCATGTGCTCTACGAAATTTGTCCCAACCGGATGACGAAGGTTAGGGAGTTGTCAGAGAACCGCCATGTAAGTCGAGAGGTCACCGGATATGGGATCAGGTGCGCACTGTTCGAGGCCCCCATATCTGACAGCCAACGAAATAGAAAGTAAACGGTACCATTACCGCCATACATGGACTTTGAAACTATTTAATAGGAAGAGTTTCATCAAAAGGGTTACCTAGTATGTGAATTAACCAATCTGCAGGTGATGGTGTAACCTGAAAACAGGCTGTGTGGCTAACATGGTGGTGTCAGCTAAAAACGATACGGACAATCAAACTTAGAGCGACCGGTGGTTAGACCAGTTGCTGGGGGTCCAGAAAAAAACTTTTAATGTTCGGTTCGAGACGCAAAACCGTGGTACATCTAATATTTTTGACCTTAAATCGTCACCGGGGTTGGGGAACCCCAAGCGGTTTGTTTTGACCGGGTAAAATTTTTGGTTTAAACTTTAATTTAGACACCAAAAAAGCTTTCACGAGAAGTGTGCTTAGCGCTGGAATGTTTCGCAGATCCAACGAGCTAATTGGGGCGCTAGTAAGACCGATTACGGTAAAAGAATAACTAGTGGAGGGAAAACATATGTCAATGATTGAATTTCACAACGTGGAAAAGTACTACGGCGACTTTCACGCGCTGCATAATATTAATTTAACGATTGAAGCCGGGGAGACCGTGGTTTTGATTGGGCCATCTGGTTCCGGGAAGTCAACGCTGATTCGGACGGTTAATGGGCTGGAACAGATTCGGCATGGTCAATTGATCGTTAATGGTCAAGACCTAGCCAACCCGAAGACCGATATGAACCGGATTCGGAAGAACGTTGGGATGGTTTTCCAACATTTTAATTTATACGCGAACAAGACGATTCTAGAAAACATCATGCTGGCACCGCGCATCGTGCTCCACCGTGGCGAAGATGAAAACAAGAAGGTGGCCATGGAAATGCTGGACCGCGTTGGTTTAGCGGACCAAGCACCCAAGATGCCTTCTCAGCTTTCTGGTGGGCAACAGCAACGAATCGCCATTGCCCGGTCATTAGCGATGAAGCCTAAGTGTCTCTTATTTGACGAACCAACCAGTGCGTTGGACCCCGAAATGATCGATGATGTGCTGAACGTTATGAAGACCATTGCTCGGGACTCCAGTATGACGTCATTAGTTGTGACTCATGAAATGGGTTTCGCTCGTGAAGTGGCTAACCGGGTTATCTTCATGGCTGACGGTCGTATTTTGGAAGACGATACCAAGGAGAAATTCTTTGACGGCGAACCGACTAACGAACGGGCTCGTCAATTCCTTAGCAAGATTTTGACACACTAATCAGGGGAGGAAGCTAACCATGAAAAGATTGATTCGTAATCTTGGCCTACTGCTGACCCTGGTCACGCTAACAATCGTCGTGAGTGCTTGTGGCAGTAAGCCATTATCACAACGCAACGTGCTAAAGACCGACCAACAGACAAAAACCATCACTTGGGGAGTTAAGGCGGACACCCGACTCTTCGGATTGCTCGACACCAAGGATGGCAAGATCAAAGGGTTTGAAGTCGATTTAGCCAAGGCACTGACGAAGCAGATGCTGGGATCTAAAGGGAAGGCCAAGTTCATTCAGGTCACGAGTTCAACGCGGATGCCAATGTTGAAAAATGGGAACATTGATGCCATTATCGCGACCATGACCAATACGCCAGAGCGGCGGAAACAAGTTGCCTTTTCCAATACGTACTTCTTTGCCGGGCAATCACTGCTGGTCAAGAAGGGCAGTTCGATCAAGAACGTTAAGGATTTAAATAAACAAAAAGGGACGGTCCTTGGGGTTGTCGGCTCTGACTCCGTTGAAAACGTGGCCAAGGTTGCGCCCAACGCCAAGGTCTTACAGTTGACCGACTACGCGCAAGCCATGACGGCTTTGAAGTCCGGCCAAGGCCAAGCGCTGACGACCGATAACGGGATCCTTTACGGGATGTCCGTGCAAAACCCAGGCTATGAGGTTACCGGGGGAACCTTCGTCTCCGAACCTTACGGGATCGCTATGGACAAGAACCAAATACCGCTTAAGAACGCAACCGATAAGGCTTTGAAGGAATTGCGGGCTAACGGCACTTACAATCGGCTCTTACACAAGTGGTTCCACAACGTGTCGGGCTTTGACTACGAGGAGGCGGCTAAAGAATGATTCATATCTTTCAAAACTATTGGGGCACACTCCTTTATGGATTAGGTCAGACCTTGCTTTGCAGTATTCTCGCGCTGGTCTTTAGTCTGATTCTCGGGACGTTCTTTGCCTTACTCGAAGAATCCCCTAGTAAAGTTGCTCGGGGAATCGCCCGGGTCTACATCGAAATTTTCCGGAATATTCCTTTACTGGTCATTACCATGTTCTTCTACGTGGTCTTCCCGTTATACGTGATCAAAATGAACGGGTTCACCGCCGGGACGATTGGCCTTACGCTCTACACCTCAGCCTTTATCGCTGAAACGGTCAGAGCGGGGATTCAATCCGTTGATTCTGGTCAGATGGAGGGGGCCCGTGCCAACGGGTTATCTTTCTGGCAAGCCATGCGGCACATCATCTTGCCACAAGCCTTCCGCTACGTGATTCCGCCATTAGGGAACCAGTTCGTCAACTTGGTGAAGAACTCATCAACGTTGGCCTTCGTGGGTGGCTTTGATTTGATGTACCAAGGGAACGTTATCGCGTCGAGCTCGCTGGAAACCATTGCGGCGTACTCAGCGGTCGGGGTTCTGTACCTGGTCATCACGCTGCCAATCAGTTACTACATGCGCTATCTAGAAAAACGGTTAGCTTAAGGGGAGGAGAATAACGATGTTACAAAACTTTATTGATGCCTACTCCCCAGATAACCTACGCTACCTGTTTGGGGGTCTAGGAATTACCATCCTGGTTTCCGTCGTCTCCATCATCGGGAGTTTTATTATCGGGTCGATCCTCGGGGTCATCCGGTACGTTAAGATTAAGTATTTCTCGGCTATCGTCGGGGTTATTATTGACGTGATCCGTAATCTGCCGTTGATTTTAATTCTGTTCTTTACTTACTTTGGTCTCCCCAACCTGGGGGTTAAGCCGGAAATCATTCCAGCCGCCATTTTAGCCATGACCATTTTCGAATCCACCATGCTGGCAGAAATTGTCCGTTCGGGGATTCAAGCGGTCGACCCTGGCCAAATGGAAGGGGCCCGGGCTAATGGGTTGACCTACTGGCAAGGCTTGTGGCACATTGTGTTACCCCAAGCCATGGTCAAGATGATTCCAGCCATTGTGAGTCAGTTTATCTCACTGGTTAAGGATACGTCGCTGGCAACCATCATTCTCTTGCCAGAAATGTTGTATCGTTCGCAGATCATTTACGGGCAGAACACAAACTACATTATTCCAATGTTCGTGGCAATCGCGCTGATGTACTTTGTCGTGTGCTACTGCTTGTCCGTTCTGGCTCGTTACTTGGAGAAACGCCAAGCTTAATATGTGTAAATGGGTAGTCGATGACGGTTTAGTTGTCGGCTATTTTTGTAGCGTTGGGATGGTCGCACTGCGGCTGCCAGGGATTCCACCTGCTGTGGGGACGCTTCAGCCTGGAAGAACACCAGTCTTCTCGCTCGATTTGAAGCCACGAAGACCACGTGTCTTCAAAGTCGCCCGTGCTGTAAGCTGGCTGATGAATCGCCAGCCAACAGCACCTTCACGGCTGGCTGCATCCCTGACTTCCTCCGGCTTTGATTGTGTTTCGTTCAAGATAGGCGTTGAGTTCCAGAACTAGTTTTGAATTTAAGTTAGATGGATGACTATTTCCATGGGTGTCGTCCGAGCTTAACTTCGCGTGTTACTCGCTCAATCTTAGACAGGTTTTCAGAGACACACAGAATTTGGTATTAAATATTTTATCAAGCTACCACACAGCCAAAAGATAAGAAAAATAGTGGCATCAAAAAAGTACCTCACCAACTAAGGTGGTGGGGCGCTTTTTATATAAACCGGAAAACCTTTTAATCGGTCACGACATATTTCTTGAAGCGGTCGAAGTCGGCTTGTTGGAGTTCAACCTTAAGCGCGGTGCCTTCAGCTTCGTAATCCGTGTTGAGGACGTGGGCATTGTCGTTGAGGTAGGCCACAACTTCACCATCCGCAAATGGGACTAAGAAGTTGGCAGTCACGTAGTTGTGGAAAACCTTTTCCTTCATGGCGTCGACGAGCATCTTAACGGAGGCATCGTCTTGGGCCGACAGAATGAGTTGGTCACCGGCGCGACTTGGGTAGTCGGCTTCGGTCAAATCAGCCTTGTTGAAGACCGTGATCATGGGAACGTCATTGACGCCAATCTCGTGCAGCGTCTGTTCCGTGGTCGCCATCATGGCTTCCCGGTTAGGGTCAGCATAGTCAACGACCTGAATTAAAAGGTCGGCGCTGGCAGCTTCGGCTAACGTGGAGCGGAAGGCTTGGACTAATTGAGTTGGTAACTGACTAACGAATCCAACCGTATCGCTGAGGAGCATCTTCTTTTGGTCGGGGAAGGTCAGTTGCCGGACACTGGTATCCAACGTGGCGAACAGCATGTTTTTAACGAAGACTTGTTTTTCTTCGCTCTTCCCAAACTGCCGGACTAGAGCGTTCATCAGCGTTGATTTCCCGGCGTTGGTATAGCCGACCAAAGCTACGGAAGGCAGTTGATTGCGTTCCCGTTGTTGGCGTTGGGTCGCGGCCGCTTGGTTGATTTCCTTTAGCTCATGGTTGACGTGATTGATGGACCGCTGAATGGTCCGCCGACTCATTTCAGTCTGAGATTCACCGGCACCACGGTTGGTAAAGCCACCGCCACCACCGCTACCGGTCTGTTGGTCCAGCCGTTGTGAAGCGCTGGTGTGCAGCCGGGGCAGTTGGTATTGAAGCATGGCCAATTGGACCTGCAATTTAGCTTCGCGGGATTGTGCGCGGTTAGCAAAGATTTCCAGAATCAAGCCGGTCCGGTCAATGATCCGGGCTTTCGTGACGTTTTCGAGGTTCCGAATCTGGCTAGGGGTCAGCTCATCGTTAACGACAATGATGTCGACACCGTCGTCAGCTACAATCGTAGCCAGCTCTTCAACTTTCCCGGTCCCAAAATAAGTACCAGGTTGTGGCTTCGCTAAGGCTTGTTGAATCTCCTCAACGACGGTCATGTTGTTCGCTTCTACCAGATTCTTCAGTTCAGTCATCGAGTAGTTAAACGTGGCTTGACCAGCATTTAACCCAATCGTGATGACCGGTGTTCGTGGGGCTTCTTCCAAAGGATCACCCTCCTTAATTGTCTATAAGATGAGTATAACATGCTCATCGGCTAGCGTCGGTAAATTAACGCTTTTACTGGGGATTTAGGTAAAGTTTGGCAAACTTGAAATATCGGCCGCCAGATATGGGCTGGAAACAGTGCAAACGCAACTTCAATTCTTGAAAGTGCCGAGTCTTCAAGATCGTTTTCCTACTAAGCCGACCAGAAACGCCGACCAAGTAGAACGACGCGCCTGAGCCCATATCTACCGGCCTCTCGACTCACATGATCGGTCGATGGGGCCAGTAGAGATAACATTAGCGTCGCAAATCAGTTACTTAGAATTTTCTAAGTTGATTATTGGTAGGTCAGAGAGAGTCATTTTTTAACGTTGACTGTGTCAGGGGCTAATCAGAGTCGGAGGAGGTCAGACGTAATCCCTGACAGCCGCAGTGCAAGCAGTATATTTTGTGTAAGCTGTTAACCGAATTATGAGAGTTTACTGACTGTGAGTAACAGGTAACAACTTTGTGAGTAAATCATGACTAAGTTTGCCAGATTAAGGTCACTTTTCTGTATATCGTATGCAAGAAAGCTTATTTTTACTCGTTTTAAATGTGACATCAGATTTTAATTTTTCATTTTAAACACCTATGTGACGGTGTTTATAACAAGTTTGTTAAAATAATTTATCATTTACCATTGATTTTAATTAATTTCTAATATACAATTGGAAACATCAAATTTGAGGTTGTCAATTCATTGCTCAAACAACTAAGAGGGGTTGGAATTAAAATGAAGATTAATTCGGCAGTCAAACTAGGGACGGTGGCAACGTTCGCGGCGGTTTTACTCGCAGCGTGTGGGTCATCATCTAACAGCTCAGAATCCAGCAAGCAAACGTTAAATTGGATGGAAAGTTCAGCGTTACCATCAATGGACGCTTCCACCGCAACTGATGTCGTTTCAGGAGAAACCATTAACAACACCGGTGAAGGTCTCTTACGGATTGGTAAGGAAAGTAGTATTCATCCTGGGGTAGCCAAGAGCTACAAGGTTTCTAAGGATGGGAAGACGTACACCTTCAATTTACGGAAGTCTAACTGGAGCAACGGCGACAAGGTAACCGCTAAAGACTTCGTTTACGCCTGGCAACGGACGGTCAACCCGAAGACAGCTTCACAGTACGCCTACATGTACGCGCAGGTTAAGAACGCCAACGCTATCATGAACAAGAAGAAGGCCGTTTCTACTTTAGGTATCAAGGCCGTTGGGGATTACAAGGTTGTTGTAACGTTAACACAGGCAACTAGTTACTTCCCTTCATTGGTAGCCAGTCCAATGTTCTTCCCACAAAATGAATCAGTTGTTCAAAAATACGGTAAGAAATACGCAACGAACGCCCAGGATAACGTCTACAACGGTCCATTCAAGTTGACATACTGGACTGGGACGTCTGATAACTGGTCAATGAGCAAAAACACTAAGTACTGGAACGCAAAGAATGTTAAACTGAAGAAGATCAACTTCAAGACGATGAAGGATCCGCAAACGGCTTTGAGTCAGTACCAAAGTGGCAAGTTGGATGCAACTTACCTGAGTGGTCAACAACCAAAGAACTACAAGAACTCTAAGCAGTACGTTGAACGGAAGAGTGCTTCAACCTTCTACATTGAATTGAACGAAAAGAAAGATTCAATGATGAAGAACAAGAAGGCTCGTCAAGCCTTATCAATGGCCATCAACCGGGACCAATTTGTGAACAAGGTGCTCCAAGATGGTTCAACCGTTTCAACCGGCTTAGTTTCAACCGGTTTGGCTGAAAACAAGGGTAAGGACTTCAACACCGATGCCGCTGTTCCTTCAGCTACGAGCTACAATCTGAAGAAAGCTAAGCAACTTTGGAAGGAAGCTCTGAAGGAAACTGGTCGTTCAAACTACTCACTGACCTTAACCGCTGACGACACGCCAGCTGGTAAGAACTCAGCTGAATTCATTCAGAGTCAATGGGCTAAGTTGGGCAACATCAAGGTCACGAACAGCAACCTGCCATTCAAGACGCGGCTTGCTCGTTCTCAAAGTGGTGACTTCGATGCCGTTATCTCCGCATGGGGTGCCGACTTCCCAGACCCAATCTCCTTCTTATCACTCTTCACTTCTGGTAACTCTTACAACAACGGGAAGTGGTCTTCCAAGGCTTACGATACTTACGTAGGCGATGCAACTGGTAAGGACGCTAACAACGATGCTGCTCGTTGGAACGACTTAGTTAACGCACAAAAGACCATCTTGAACGAACAAGGGATCATCCCAGTTTACCAACAAGGGAAAGCCCAACTCGTCAAGTCTAAGGTTCAGGGATTAGTTTACTTCCCAACCGGCGCTAACTGGGACTTCAGTAAGGCCTACATCAAGTAAGTTTTTGTTAACTCAGTGATCACTGTCGGGTAACCGACTTAATAAGTTTTATCGGGGAGTAAGGATTAACGCGAGTTGATCCTTACTTTTCGGTATTATTGCAATCATTTATTGTCTTGTTGTTTTCGTGGAGTTTTTGTTAAGTTTGATAACTTAACGGTAACGAATAAGTCTACTGATTGAGAGGTAAACAAATGGCAAAGTACCTAGCAAAGCGGATCTTCTATCTGATCCTGACCTTATTCATTGTGATTACCGTGACGTTTTTCCTGATGAAGTTGTTGCCCGGGACGCCACTGACCAACCAAGCCAAGCTCTCTAAGAGTCAGATCCATCTGATTTACGAACAGTATGGGTTGAACAAGCCAGTTTGGCAGCAGTACTTGCTGTACCTGGCGGGTGCGGTCAAAGGTGACTTCGGAACTTCCTTCCAATTCAGTGACCAACCCGTGTCCTACTTGATTTCAAGTCGGATCGGACCATCCTTGCAGATTGGGCTGCAGGCCATGATCATTGGGGTCATTTTGGGAGTTATCATCGGTGCGTTCGGCGCAATGAAGCAAAATACGTGGGCTGACACGACGACCACGGTGGTTTCCATCTTAGGGATTTCAATTCCTTCCTTCGTCTTAGCCGTACTGTTACAGTACTACTTGGGCTTAAAGGCGGGGTGGTTCCCAATCGCTGAATGGGGTGGCTTTATCTACACGGTATTGCCAACCTTAGCCTTGGGAGCACAACCGTTGGCTGAATCCGCTCGGTTCGTCCGGACCGAAATGGTCGACGTGTTGAGTTCAGACTACATTGAGTTAGCCAAGGCCAAGGGACTGAATAGAACCGGTGTCATCTATCACCATGCGCTCCGGAACAGCTTGATTCCACTGATTACCATCGTGGGGCCGCTGGCCGTGAACATCATGACCGGGTCCATGGTTGTTGAAAACATTTTCTCCATTCCTGGTATCGGGGAACAATTCGTCAAGTCCGTCTTGACCAACGACTACCCGACCATCATGGGCTTAACCATCGTCTATTCATTCATGTTGTGTGTCGTTCTGTTGATCACCGATATCCTCTACGGAATCGTTGACCCGCGGATTCGGCTCACAGGAAAGGCTAACTAGGAGGTAAATAAATGGCAGATACAGTAAAACTCCCTGAAGATAGCTTTAAGCCAATTACGTCCGATGATCGGGCGGCGTTAGATAGTGAAAAAATTGCAGCACCCTCTTTAACTTTCGCACAAGATGCATGGCGGCGGTTAAAGAAAAACAAGGGGGCTTGGGTCTCCTTGATCGTACTGGTGGTCGTCTTCATCATGGCCTTTGGGTCCATCTTCGTTTCACCACACGATCCCAATGCCGTACACCCAGCTTATGCCAACTTACCGTCTAAGATTCCTGGTATTAGCATCAACGGGTTTAACGGGACCTTGGTCCAAGCCGGCGAACGAATCGACGCCTATAAGGCTGCCGGTGCCAGTGGGGCCCATTACATCATGGGGACCGACTACTTAGGTCGGGACTTGTTCTCGCGGGTTCTTTACGGGACACGAATCTCCTTGATCATTGCGTTAGTGGCCACGTTATTTGACTTAACGATTGGGGTCACGTACGGGATGTTCTCTGGCTGGAAGGGTGGTCGCATTGATACCATCATGCAACGGATCATCGAAATCATCCTGTCCATTCCTAACTTAGTCGTTATTGTCCTACTGATCTTGATCCTGAAACCCGGGATGACCTCGATCATTATCGCCATCGCGCTGACGTCTTGGGTCAACATGGCCCGGCTAGTCCGAGCGCAGACGTTGGAGTTGAAGGAACAGGAGTTTATCTTGGCGGCTAGAACGCTGGGTGAGCGACCAATCAAGATTGCCTTTAAACACTTGCTCCCGAACCTCTCGAGTGTCATCATTATTAATACGATGTTTACCATCCCGAACGCCATCTTCTTCGAAGCCACCTTGTCCTACATTGGGATCGGGATTTCCTCACCACAGGCTTCACTAGGGACGTTGTTGAACGATGGACAGAAGAACTTCCAATTCCTGCCATATCAAATGTGGTGGCCAGCGTTGATTCTTTCCATCATCATGTTAGCCTTCAACCTCTTGGGTGATGGCTTGCGGGATGCGTTTGACCCGCGGACGAAAGAGTAGGTGAAGTCACGTCATGGATAACGAAAAAGATATTTTGGAAGTGCGCAACTTACAAGTTAACTTCAAGACCTATGCCGGTGACGTTAAGGCGATCCGGAACGTTAGCTTTGATTTACGTAAAGGGGAGACCCTGGCCATTGTTGGGGAATCTGGTTCCGGTAAATCCGTAACCACCCGGACAATCATGGGCTTGAACGCCCGAAACGCTGACATTACCAGCGGGACCATCATGTACAAAGGGGAAGACCTCTTGAAGAAGACGGAAAAGGAAATGGAAGGTATTCGGGGCCAAGACATCGCCGAAATCTTCCAAGACCCGATGACGTCTTTGGATCCAACCATGAAGATTGGGCGGCAAATCGCCGAACCCCTGATGGTTCACAAGGGTATGAAGAAAGAAAAAGCCTTAGCACAAGCTTTGGAAATGATGAAATTAGTCGGGATCACCGACGCCGAGAACCGAATCAATGACTACCCGCACCAATTCTCAGGTGGGATGCGGCAACGGATCGTCATTGCCATTGCCTTGATCAATTACCCAGAAATTCTGATTGCCGATGAGCCCACGACCGCACTGGACGTGACGATTCAGGCCCAGATTCTGAATTTGATGAAGGAATTGCAAGACAAGATTTCCACGTCGATCATTTTCATCACGCATGACTTGGGTGTCGTGGCCGGTATGGCCGACCGGGTCGCCGTCATGTATGCTGGAAAAATCGTTGAATACGGAACGGTTGATGAAATTTTCTACAACCCGAAGCATCCGTACACGTGGGGCCTGTTGAGCTCCATGCCAACGCTGGATACTGGTGGCGATGAATTGCCATCGATTCCAGGGACACCACCGGACTTATTGGATCCACCAACTGGGGATGCCTTTGCTGCCCGGAACGCCTACGCACTAAAGATCGATACGGAACAAGAACCGCCATTCTTTAAGGTATCCGACACACATTACGCCGCAACTTGGCTGCTACATCCGGATGCCCCTAAGGTGACGCCACCCGATCAAATCGTGGCTCGGCAAAAGAAGTATGCTGAGATGCAAAAGGACTTGGTTAAGCAACAACGACCAAGTATTCCAGTTGAAGAAGAGGAGGAACAGCAATAATGGACTACGAAAATGCCGAAAAAATCCTCGAGGTCAAACACCTCAAACAGTACTTCAACGTGGGAAAACCCGATGAAGTCCGGGCCGTTGATGATATCTCGTTTGATATCTACAAGGGTGAGACTTTTGGACTCGTTGGGGAATCTGGTTCTGGGAAGACCACGACCGGTCGGGCCATCATTCACTTGTACGAGCCAACCGCTGGTGAAATTCTGTTCAACGGTAAGAACGTTGACACATTTACCAGCAAGGCCGAACAACGCGAGTTCCGTCAAGACATGCAGATGATCTTCCAAGATCCGTATGCTTCACTGAACCCCCGGATGAAGGTTAAGGACATCGTGGCTGAAGGAATCGACATCAACCATTTGGCTAAGGACGATGCTGACCGGAGTAAAAAGGTCGAGGACTTACTGGAAACGGTGGGTCTGAACAAGGACCACTCCAGTCGGTACCCCCACGAATTCTCTGGTGGCCAACGCCAACGGATTGGGATTGCCCGGGCCCTGGCCGTCGATCCTAAGTTTGTGATTGCCGATGAACCCATCTCTGCTTTGGACGTGTCGATTCAAGCCCAAGTGGTTAACTTGATGAAGAAACTCCAGCGTGAACAGGGCTTAACGTACCTGTTCATCGCCCATGACTTGTCCATGGTCAAGTATATTTCGGACCGAATCGGGGTCATGCACTATGGTCGGATGCTAGAAATTGCCGATTCTGACGAAATCTACGCTCACCCACTGCACGACTACACCAAGAGCCTGCTGTCCGCCGTCCCAGTTCCTGATCCCGAGTTCGAACGGACCCGTGAAGAAATTGCGTACGACGCCAGCAACGAAGGCGATGGTAAGGAACGGACACTGGTTGAAATCGCACCTCATCACTGGGTTCGTGCTGCCGATGATGAAATCGGCATGTACACTCAGCGGGCACATGAGGCCTCGTTGATTAAAAAGTAAGGTTGAAAGCACTGTGGCTGTGATGGTTGCGGTGCTTTTTTGGTTGCAGTGGGGGATGGCAAAGAACGTCCGCACTGCGGCTGCCAGGGATTTCGCCTGCTGTGGGGACGCTTCAGACTGGAAGAGCACCAGTCTTCAGAAAGATTAGTCACAAAAGGCTCCGCTGACATTATCGTCGGCGGAGCCTTTTGTGTAAGGGGAGTTACTTCACTTTACCCTCAGTGTTGTTATAGTAATTGACCTTGTAGTGACCGTCTTTCACGGTTAGCTTGGTGATACTGCCGTTATCAACAGCAACGGAGACATCGATGTCGGAATATTTCGACACGATGCTCCGGATGGTCGTGCTGTGGGTGGCAATCAAGATGTGGTCGCCATCACTAGCTGCGGCGATGACTTTGTCCAAGCCGGGTTGGACCCGGGCCCAGAACTCGGCGTTGTCTTCAGCATCGCCAAAGGGATCTTGCGCCTTGAACATGTCCTTTGTTTTTTCGATGGTGAGCTTAGCAATCATGGCGTTGAAGGAGTCCAGACCGATTGGGGTTCCCAACGTGTGCCAGGTCATACCGGTGTCCATCCCTTCAAAGAAGCCAAAGTTTTCTTCGCGGAAGGCGGGTTCGGTCGTCAAGGCAACGGGGGCATCATTAGCGGCTAAAATGCGCTTAGCGGTGTTTTGTGCCCGCGTGGTGTCACTAGCGTAGGCAGCAGCAAATGATAGCTTAGAGAGCCGCTCACCGGCCCGTTTAGCGTCCGCGATTCCTTTGTCGGTCAGGGGTGAGTCGGACCACCCTTGAATACGGTGGTACTTGTTTAAATAGGTTTGGCCGTGACGGACCAAGTAGATTTCAACTGATGCCATGTTTTGGTCTCCTTTGATAATAAGTTGTAAGGTGCGGCGCAGTGGCGAAGATGCTTGTCAGATGCGCTGGGTGTTAACTAGTGGTGGTGGCTGTTTAATCTCAAACGGTAGTCACCAACGACACTAGATTGCTAGTGTAACAGTTATGGTCTGGCTTTTAAATGACTTACGGCAAGGTAAGCGGTTACTAGTGCGGATTGCAATTAATTTAGAAGTATTATCAGAATTGCCCGCAAACAACGCCAATCGCTTTGCTTAATAATAGTTCATTTTAACTGAAAATTTTAGGATATTGCTTAGATGTAAGCGTACCGTAGATTAGCCAGTCCCAGTGGGCAGAGCTCAACGTGAGCGGGCGGAAGCAGTGCACCATTTTCGCACAACCCCTAGTTCAAAATCCCCAATTCACGCCGAATCTCACGCGCAGTGTCAAGGCTACTGGTGAAGATAATCCGGTCGTTGAATTTGAGCGTGGTGCTCCCGGTTGGTCGAATGAAGTGGCCCTCACGGAAAATCTGACTGATGGTGATGTCCTTGACGAACGGCAGACTGTGGATCTCTTGGTCGGTGTAACGGCGGTTACGTAAGGCCACTTCGTAGACGGCAGAGGTCGATGCTGTCAGCAGGCGTAGCGTGGTTGGCGCTTCAATCAAGCTGCGGAGCATGGCAATGTTGACGTTCGGCGTGTTGTAGACTTCAATGCCGAGGCCGGTCAGCTCGTCTTCTCGCGCATCCAAGACGTTGCGATCCTCAAAGCGCACGATGACCCGGTTGACACCGTAAGCTTTGGCGGCCTTGGCCAGTTCGTAGTTTTTGGTGGCGTTGAAGTGGCCGAGCACGACGATTTCCGCGTCGAATGCGTCCTGAGATTCAACGTATTCGGTGTCCAGTGAGGTCAATAATTTGGCATTGACCTCGGAGTTGTACGTCTTGAAGTTGGCTTCCTTGTCGGTGTACATGGTGATGTCGTACCAACTGTCGGCCAACTGCTGAGCGACGGGAACCGTGAGCAAATTGGTACCGATAAAGTGGACAGTCGACTTCTTCAAGTCCTCAGCTTCGGCGGAGTAGCCGGTGTTAAAGAGCAGCGGGCCAAGTACGCAGGTGAGAATGGCGGCGAGCAGGAAGGCACCGGATTGTTGTGTGGTGACGACCTTCATGGACTTGGCGACTTGCAAGACGGCCAGAACCATAGTGATGGTCGCCGCCGAGATGGCAGTCCCAGCAAAGGCGTTACCGCGCTTGAACCGAAGCCGCAAGATGAAGTAGACGGCGGCTTTTGATAGTAGATAAGCGGCGAAAAAGGCCGGAATCAGCAATAGCGTCGCCGGGTCGGCTAGTAACGTCCGTAGGTTGAGGTCGGCCCCACTCATCATGAAGAAGATGGGGATGAAAAAGCCATACCCGATGCCGTCCAGCCGGACCATAGTGTCCTCTTGGGGTTGCAGGAGCTTCATGACGATACCGGCAACGAAGGCACCGAGAATTCCCTCGGCCCCCACGGATTCGGCGATGACGACCAAGCTAAAAATCAGAAAGAACGCCAGTCGAATGTCGAGTTGCGTGGTCGACTTATTGATGCTCTCAAAGAAGGTGAAGAACGGTTTGAACCGGCGGAACAAGACGCCGGCAGCTAGAAAGACTAGTAGAAGGAGCCACAGGGACTTACTGCTGTCACCGAAGATCGACGCGTAGACGGTCAGTGAGAACAACGGCACGATTTCACCCAGTGCGGCCACCAGTAGCACGGTTTGGCCGAACGGCTTACTCAATAATTCTTTTTCCTTTAAGGTCGCAATGACGATCCCTAGTGAAATCGTCATGAAGATGATGGCGGCTAGCCACGGGTCCTTGAAGAGCCCGGTCCATTTGCAAATGAACCCGAGCAGTAACGAGGTCACCATGATGGCCGCGTAGCTGCTGACGGCCAGAAAGACGGGTGAGTACTTAGGTGCATTGCCAGCAACCTTGGCAGCCAATGGTGTTTGGGGTCGCTTGCGCCGATTGAATAGGCTGAAGTCGATCTCCATCCCGCTGAGAAACAGGAGGAAGATGACCCCGGTGTTTGAAAGCAAGGAAAGCGTTGAATTACTGTGGACGATGTTGAGGACACTGGGCCCCAGCAGGATTCCCACGAGGATCTCCACGACGGCGGTGGGCAGGACGGTGAGCTTGAATTTCGCCATCACCAGCGGCGTCACCAACGCGGCGGTCAGAATGATTAATAAAGAAACTTGATCCATAAAATTCACCCCCGAAAAAGTTCCCCTATATTATAGCAAAGTTGCCGTTTAGAAGCCGAGATAAAGACGCACGCGTTGGCAAATTCGGTGATAGTTGACCAACACTAGTGTGCCTAAATTTAGTGCAGTCAGTTTACTTTATTTATCCAGGAAACACGTGTAGAATGGTAAGTCGAATTATTATGTCTGCCGGCTGGTGGCTACAAGTGATGGTTTTCCCATCACGGGGGATGCACCGGTCAGAAGAGATGTAAAATTTCGGTGTCTTTGAGGCCAAAAATGTGGTTCAAATGGGAGCCACTCTTTGGCGTGAGGACACGTTAGTTTGCCCAATTAATCGAGGAGGGATTGGCTTGCCAGATTCAATTAAGGCCCACGAACAAAAACACTTAGATGCGGTAGTTACGAAGATCAAGATCGCAGAAAAGGACGCTAAACAGCGAATCGACGTGGCTGAGGATGACGAAGCCGGGATTCGCAAGAACTTTGTCAACGACTTACGAATCAAAACAGATAGTTATGAGGGCTTGCTGGAAACGGCGCTGTCGGTGCGGCAACAACAACAACTGTTGGCCGAACGGCAGAATAGTTGGCAACACGCGACGACGGAGTTAAGCACGCTCCAACGGTTGGAGAAGAAGGCTTACTTTGCCCGGATCGATTTTCAAGAAGGTCTGACCGCGAAGACTGAGACCATTTACATTGGGTTAGGGTCATTTTCTGATACGCCCGACCACTTCTTGATCTATGACTGGCGGGCGCCCATCTCGAGTATTTATTACGACGGGGAATTGGGGAATGTGAGCTACCAGACGCCGGATGGCGAACAAACCGTCGACGTGAAGCTCAAACGTCAATTTCAAATCGAAGACGGGACCATCGTGACCCTGTACGACACCGACCAAACGGTGACGGATCAGATGTTGCTGTCAGCATTGAGCGAGCACTCCGATACCAAGATGAAGAGTATCGTCACGACCATTCAAAAGGAACAAAACCAAATTATCCGGGATACCAAATCCGACCTGCTATTCGTGCAGGGGGCAGCGGGATCTGGGAAGACGGCCGCTATTTTGCAACGGGTCGCCTTCCTGCTGTACCGCTACCGGGGTCATTTAACGGCGGGGCAGGTCATGCTGTTCTCACCTAACCAATTATTTAATGACTATATTGACCAAGTGTTGCCTGAATTAGGGGAACACAACATGGTTCAGATGACGTACTACCAGTACGCGGGACGGCGGTTGCCGAAGATCGACGTGGAAACGTTGGCGCAGCGCTTTGGCGAAACCAATACACCGGCTCAAAAGAAGATCAATCAGCTCAAGGGAAGTCTCGCGTTCTTTAACGCCGTAACGGCCTACGCGGACCAACTGGAGAGTCGCGACATGGTCTTCAGAAACATCAAGTTCCAGGGTAAGGTCTTTATTGATAGAGAAAAAATTCAAGAAATTTACTACAGCTTCAACCGCAACTATCACTTGGGTAACCGCCTGCAGGCCACGAAGGAAGCCTTGATTCGTATTTTGAATCGGCGAATTACGAGCGAAATGAAGACCAAGTGGGTTGAGGAAACTATTCAGGACATGAGTAAGGAACAGTTGGATACCTTGTATGGCGAGGAACCGCGGGAATTTGACTCCTCCGAAAAGGAAATGCAATTCCTGTCACGGAAGGTCGTCATGCAAGCGTTTGATCCGATTCGGAAGGCCATCGTTCGGGCACGGTTCTTGAGTATCAATAATCAATACGTTCACATGCTACGAAACATGCCGAACCGAATTGATTTAGCCCATGAAGGAATCTCCGTAGCTGATTGGAATGCCAGCGTTGATGAATCCATTGGCAAGTTGAAGGATCATCGCATGCAGTTGGTTGATACGACGCCGTACCTGTACTTGTACGACAAGATGACGGGTAAGGGTGGCGAACGGGACATGCGCTACGTCTTCATGGACGAAATTCAAGACTACAATGCGTTCCAACTGGCCTTCCTGAAGTTTAGTTTCCCACGGGCACGCTTTACCATGCTGGGAGACCTGAACCAGGCCATCTTCACCAAGGAGAATAGTCGGACGTTGCTGCAGGAACTCAGTACGATGTTTGACCCCGACAAGACGCGGGTCATTCAGCTGACGCAGTCGTACCGGTCGACGCAGCAGGTGACGGATTTCACCAAGCATATCTTGAAAAATGGTGAAGCGGTCACGGCGTTCGCACGGGAAGGTGAACTCCCAACCATGACGCTGGCGGCGGATGAAGCGGCTGGACTAAAGCGAGTCATCGCCCAGATCAAGCAAAATGAAGAAGAGGATGAGACGACCGCCATTATTGGGAAGGACTTGGCGGATTGCCGCGACCTGACCGAAAAGCTGAAGGCAGCGGGCGTAGCGGTCACGTTGATTCAGTCCGAAAACCAACGGCTGGCACCAGGAACCATTGTGGTACCGTCGTTCTTGGCCAAGGGATTGGAATTCGACGGTGTCATCGTTTGGCAGGCTTCGGCTAGCCGTTACGCGGCGGAAGATGAACGGCAATTGCTGTACACCATCTGCTCGCGAGCCATGCACCGACTGAGCATCGTCGGCATTGGTGAGTTCTCGCCATTACTGAGCGATGTGTCTAGTGATGAGTATGAAATGATTTAAGTGAAATGAAAACGCGTGTCGCTGACTGAGAGGTCGGGGCATGCGTTTTTTTGTTTTTTGGGAGGGTTAGGTCCGGTTGGAAGTGTAGTTATGTATATTGGTTATTTATTGGTTTGTGGGGCAATCTTTCTCTTGTTGATTTTGACGCTAAAGCGGTTGTTAATGGGATGCTGGTACGGTATGATTTAGGAACAAAGTAAATGAAATTTGATGCTTTTTAAAAGTAAGAATACCGGAATAGCTGTGTTTGCTTAATGAATTTTCTGTTGATGCGGGGATGATTCATGAAGTGATACATCGAGACAAGATATTGACCGTGGGTACAAATAAAACTAAGTAGATTTGGAGACAAAAGTCATGCCAGTACAGCCTTATACCGATGCAAAAAAAGCAGCTAATAAATGATGGAATGAAAAAAATAAAGAACGAATACGCTACATTTCAACAAGATCTGCGGCACGTAGTTTTGTAAAAAATCGTGCAACTGAGGAAGACTTACGTGAACTTTCAGCCTTGATACAAAATAAGTTAAGTGAAAATGGCTAGTTTTTCGCTTTGGAACACTTCTCGTATGTAAAAATATTTATATTTATGTGGTCACCTCCACTTTACTCAACTGTCCCTAGTAAGCGTTCCCACTTTACAACTTCTCAGTGTCGGAAACGGCCGGTTTTGCGGTATAATGGTGGGTAATTATTTCTATTCAAAGTTGAGGTGTCCCCATGAGTGATCCGATTAATTACAATGCATTTACCCGCGCACAGTGGCGGGCGTTTTCCGATGACGCAACCTTACCGTTGACTCAAGAAAGTCTGCGGCAAATTAAGGCGTTTAACGACCGAATTTCCCTGCAAGATGTTCAGGACGTTTATATCCCGTTGGTGCATTTATTACACCTAGAGTTTGACCATTATCAAAAACTCCAACAGGACAAGGCGGCCTTCTTGCAGCAGAAAAAGCATCGGGTGCCATTTATCATCGGTATCGCCGGCAGTGTGGCGGTAGGGAAGAGTACGGCGGCGCGGCTGCTAGAAGTTTTGCTCAATCACTATTTCACGGGACAACGAATTCAATTGATTACGACCGACGGCTTTTTGTACAGCAATGAAGAGTTGAAAAAACGAAATCTTATGGCGCATAAAGGTTTTCCGGAAAGCTATGATATGGCCGCACTGATTCAATTTTTAAACGCTGTGAAGGCTGGTACGCCGCTAATTAAGGCGCCGGTGTATTCACATAAAGTTTATGATATCGTGCCCGACCAATTCGAGTACATTGTTCACCCAGACGTTCTGATTGTAGAGGGCATTAACACCCTCCAATTGCCCACCAGTGAACAGATTTACGTCAGCGATTTTACGGATTTCTCGATTTACGTGGACGCTGAGCCAAGCTTGATTGAGAGCTGGTTCTTGGAACGCTTTGAACTGTTATTGGAAACGGCCTTCCAGGATCCAACCAACTACTATTACCCCTATGCAATTGGCGACCACGATGAGGCATTGGCCAAAGGAAAAGCGGTTTGGCGGGATATCGACCTGAAAAACTTGGAAGAGTACATTTTGCCAACCCGGAATCGTGCCGACATGATCATTCATAAGACCTTCCATCACCGGATCGACCGGTTGTTACTGCGAAAGTATTAGGGGGCGGTCGGATGTTACGAGATGCGACCATTGTTGATGCCGATGCTGTGGCTATGCTGGTGCTTCACGAGCTGGAGCGGCGCCAATTGCGCCGGTTACGACGAATTAGTAAGGAACAACTTTCACAACTCTTATTTGTCGGTTACCATCAGCCCAAGTTTCGCTATGGTTATCCGCAGGCACGGGTTTACCAGAATCAGGGGGTGGCAGTTGGCGTGGCGTACGGCTATCCAGCAGCGGTTGAGCCGACACTAGATAACCAGTGGTCGGCGCTGTTTACACGTATGCAGGTGGCACCGCCGCAGCAATTAGTGGTCACGTCACGCGCATTGGCCGATGAGTGGTATTTGGACTTACTAACGGTACGAAACCGGTCCAAAGGTAAAACCTTCCAGCAGAAATGGTTCGACGAATGGCTCTTGGGTGATGCGATTCACCGGGCCAAGGTGAGCGGCTGTCCCATGATGGGGATGGACGTGCGGCCAGGAAGTTCACTAGGAACACTGGCGGCCGAGTATGGATTTGTGGCAACTCAACGGCGATTGTTGGATAGGCAACCCTACTATCATTTACGCCTGAAATTAACTTAGAAGTTATCTTAATGATTAAGTTTCAGTCAAAGAAAGCCGGGTCAACGGGAATAAACGGCAATCGTGAAGGCCATCCGCAGCTTAAGGGGTGACCCAATTCTAGTAGGAATCGGTCGGATTTGCATTGACCATCGTTTGAGAAATCTGTATGATATAACCAATGTTGAAAAAGAAGAAAGGGTGAATGGCTTGGCAAACGTGGATATGTCCAAATTCGATAAGATTATCGTCTTGGACTTCGGAAGTCAATACAATCAATTGATTACGCGCCGGATTCGTGACATGGGCGTTTACTCTGAACTAAAGGCCCACACGATGAGTGCGGCTGAGATCAAGGCTTGGGGCCCCAAGGGGATTATCTTCTCCGGGGGACCAAACAGCGTGTACGACAGCAGTGCGTTCAACGTTGACCCTGAGATCTTTAACCTTGGAATTCCGATTCTGGGAATCTGCTACGGGATGCAACTGATGGCCCACAGCTTGACTGGTGGGAAAGTTGAATCCGCAGATAACCGGGAATACGGCCGAGCAGACATCACTGTTTTGAGCGATGATGCAAAGCTGTTCAAGGATACGCCGAAGACCCAGACGGTGTGGATGAGTCACGGTGACTTAGTGACCCAGGTCCCAGATGGGTTTGAACGTGTGGCAACGAGCGAAAATTGCCCGATTTCTGCCATGCAAGACGTTGACCGTGACTTCTACGGGATTCAATTTCACGCGGAAGTTCGTAACACGGAATACGGCAATGATATTCTGAAACACTTTGCCTTTGACGTTTGTGGTGCGGCAACTAACTGGTCCATGGATGACTTCATTGATCTCCAAATCGAACATATCCGTGAGACAGTTGGTAACAAGCGTGTCTTACTGGGTCTGTCTGGTGGGGTCGATTCCTCAGTGGTCGGTGTGCTCTTGCACAAGGCCATTGGAACGCAACTGACCAGCATCTTCGTGGATCATGGCCTCTTGCGGAAGGGTGAAGCCAAGCAAGTGATGGACAGTTTGGAAGGGAAGTTCGGGTTGAACATCGTAAAAGTCGATGCGCAAGACCGTTTCCTGAGCAAATTGGCTGGCGTTACTGAACCCGAAAAGAAACGTAAGATTATTGGTAATGAATTTATCCAAGTCTTTAATGACGAGGCCCAAAAGCTCGATGGTATCGACTTCTTGGCCCAAGGGACGTTGTATACTGACGTGATTGAAAGTGGGACTGATACGGCGCAAACTATCAAGTCACACCATAACGTCGGTGGGTTGCCGGAAGACATGCACTTCCAGCTGATTGAACCACTTCGTTCCTTGTTCAAGGATGAAGCCCGTGAGTTGGGTGAAAAGTTGGGGATGCCAAGCGCGCTCGTTTGGCGGCAACCATTCCCTGGCCCCGGTTTGGGGATTCGGGTCCTTGGCGAAATCACGCCGGAAAAGTTACAAATTGTCCGTGATAGTGACTTGATTCTGCGTGAAGAAATCAAGAAGGCCGGCCTCGACCGCGATATTTGGCAGTACTTCACGGTGCTTCCAAACATCAAGAGTGTTGGGGTCATGGGTGATGGCCGGACCTACGACTACGCCGTGGGGATTCGCGCCGTCACGTCGATCGACGGCATGACCGCTGACTTTGCCCGTATTCCATGGGATGTCTTACAGGAGATTTCGGTCCGCATTGTCAATGAAGTGGATCATGTCAATCGCATTCTGTATGATGTCACGAGCAAGCCGCCTTCGACAATTGAATGGGAATAGATAACTATTCTTTGAAATGACAAAATGAGTATCCAGTTTGGTATCCGCCGACTGGATATTTTTTTGATCTCAATTGAAATGCTATTAATGCTATTTGTAATGATGTACCAGCCATTATCCGGGAATTTGTTGGCAAAGATCGCGCGCCATTTATTCATGCCCGCAACATTAAGTTCATGAATGATAATGGTGACTTCCATGAATCGGCTCATCTAAGTGAATGTGGTAGCCTGGATATGTATGAAATTATGAAGGCATTACACGACACGAACTTCGATGGCCATATTCGGCCAGATCATGGTCGCAACATTTGGGGCGAAGATGGTGTGCCAGGCTATGGCCTGTATGATCGGGCATTGGGAATTGCTTATCTCAACGGTCTCTGGGAAGCACTGGAAAAGAATAAGTAATATCAAAGTAAGTGTGATTAGATCATAGTGACTGCACGGTTAAACAGCTTATATTTTAAAGATTCAATTCATTTTTGGATTGAATCTTTTTTGTGATATGAACAGTAAGCTTTAGTTGTGCTTTTTATTTTTGACTCCAACTATCAAGGTGTATAACTAGAGTAGCTAGAAACCAATGATTGCCGAAAGGAGTTATTCCATCTATTATGTCAAAACAAATCGTCTTATACTTTTCCTGTACTGGGCACACCGCTGCCGTGGCCCAAAAGATTTCTCGTGTGACCGGAGCGCAGTTGGTACCACTTGAGCCACAGCATCCCTACACCCCGGATGACCTCGATTGGCACAATCCGACTAGTCGCGTGTCGCTTGAATCTGCTGATGATACCGTTCGGCCAGCCATTCAATTACCCAATCGACGGTTGCTCGAACAGGCGGACATTATTTACCTCGGTGCCCCCATTTGGTGGAGTCAGGTCCCACACGTGGTCAACACCTTACTTGAAACGAACCTGCTACGTGGTAAAACTGTCTGGCAGTTCTGTACCTCCAGCTCCACGCCAATTGCTGCGGCTAATGCCCGCTTGCGTTGTGCGTATCCCAACATTGACTGGCAACTCGGCCGGCGGTTTACTCGCTCAATTGACGGGCAAGAAGTCGAAGCTTGGTTAAAAGAGGGGCAGCATTAATTTGCTCGCGTCATTCGTGGCGTCTTGCAACCAATTGTCGTATAATGAGTTTATTCTAACAATTTAAGGAGAAAAATATGGCAGAATCCACACATTTTTATGAACTGTTCCAACCGACACATTACAACGTGTACCTCGATATCAACCGGGCGACGAAGCTGATCTCCGGGACGTCCACCATTACCGGTGACGCCAAGCAAGCTAACATTGCAATTCATCAGAAATTTATGACCATCAGTACCGTGAAAGCCGACGGCAAGGACGTGCCTTTCACCTTTGACGACCAGAGTGAAGGAATTCACATCGACCTGGGTAAGACCGGTGAAACCACGGTAGCCATTGACTTTACCGCTCCTTTGACCGACAGCATGATGGGAATCTACCCGTCCTACTACGAGCTCGACGGGGAGAAGAAGGAATTAATTGGCACGCAGTTTGAAACGACCGCTGCCCGCCAAGCCTTCCCATGTGTTGATGAGCCCGAAGCCAAGGCCACGTTTGACCTTGCCATCAAGTTCGACGAACACGAGGGTGAGACCGTCATCAGCAACATGCCCGAAGTGAAGGTGGCTAATGGTGTCCACTACTTTGACACCACGGTTCGCATGTCTTCTTACCTGATTGCCTTTGCTTTCGGGGAAATGCAGAGTAAGCTGACCACCACTAAGAGTGGCGTCAAGGTCGGTGTTTTCTCCACCAAGGCGCATCAACCTAAGGAACTCGACTTTGCCTTGGATATTGCCAAGCGCTCCATCGAATTTTACGAAGACTTCTACCAGACGCCATATCCACTTCCTCATTCTTGGCAGTTGGCCTTGCCTGACTTCTCAGCCGGCGCCATGGAAAACTGGGGGCTGGTCACTTACCGGGAAGCCTACCTGGTCTTAGACCCCGACAACACCTCGTTTGAAACGAAGCAACGAGTCGCTACAGTCATCGCCCATGAGCTGGCGCACCAATGGTTTGGTGATCTGGTGACGATGAAGTGGTGGGACGACCTCTGGTTGAATGAAAGCTTTGCCAACATGATGGAATACGTCGCTATCGACGCCATCGAACCCGACTGGCACATCTGGGAAGTCTTCCAGACGTCCGAAGCCCCAATGGCTCTGCAACGGGATGCCACGGACGGTGTCCAATCCGTTCACGTGCAGGTTGAAGATCCAGCCGAAATCGACGCACTGTTTGACAGTGCCATCGTTTACGCTAAGGGTGCGCGGATGTTAGTCATGGTTCGGGCCTTGATCGGTGACGATGCCTTGCGGGCTGGCTTGAAGAACTACTTTGCCACTCACCATTACGGCAACGCTACCGGGGCTGACCTCTGGGCTGCTCTGGGTGCTGCTTCCGGTATGAACGTTGGGGCCATCATGAATTCCTGGCTCGAACAACCCGGTTATCCAGTTGTTTCCGCCGCAGTCGTCGATGGCAAATTGACCATCAACCAGCAACAATTTTTTGTTGGTGAAGGCAAGGATGCCGGCCGTCAATGGCAAGTACCTTTGAACGGTAATTACGACGCTGTTCCCGAAATCTTAGCGGACAAGGCCGTGACCCTGGGCGACTACGCTGAATTGCGTCAGGCCAGTGGCAAGCCATTCCGCTTAAATGTCGGCAATAGCTCACACTTCATCGTGAAGTATGACGACACCTTGCTGCAGGATATCTTAGCTAACCTGGACTCCTTAGATGCAATTGCTCAGATACAATTGCTCCAAGACTTACGGTTATTGGCTGAAGGTCGGCAAATTTCTTACGCCGCGATCGTGCCATTGCTGAGTCGTTTTGCGGATAGTCAGTCGACGGTCGTTAACGACGTGCTTTACGGTGTTGCTGGTAACCTACAAAAGTTTGTAACGCCAGAATCTGCCGAAGAAAAAGCCTTACGGGCATTGTTTGATCGTTTGAGTGCTAAACAAGTTGAACGTTTGAGCTGGACGCCTAAGGCCGGTGAGTCTAACGATGACCAATTGACGCGGCCATTCGTTTTGAACGCGGCTTTATACGCCAAGAATCCTGACTCAATTGCGGCTGCTCACAAACTATTTGTTGCCCATAAAGATAACTTGGCCAGTTTGCCAGCATCTGTCCGGGTCTTCATCTTGGCCAATGAAGTGGAGAACTTTAGTGATGCCCAGGTCTTTAACCAACTCTTGAACGATTACCGGAAGTCCAGTGACGCCAGCTACAAGGCGGACCTCGCTGCGGCCTTACCAACGACGCCCGATGCTACGCTGATTGCCAAATTGATCGGTGTTTTTGAGGACGCCGATACCGTTAAGCCTCAAGACTTGCGGGCTTGGTACCGCGGCGTGTTAAACAATTCCAAGGGTGAACAAGCCGCTTGGGATTGGATCAGAAACGACTGGCAATGGCTAGAAGACACGGTTGGTGGCGACATGGAATTTACCACGTACATCACCGTGACGACTGGCGTTTTCCATACACCAGAACGGTTGGCTGAATTTAAGGCCTTCTTTGAACCAAAGCTGAATACGCCAGGGTTAACCCGGGAAATAACGATGGACACCAAGGTCATCGAAACCCGTGTGGCCTTGATTGAAGACGAAAAGGCGGCTGTGAACAAGGCAGTTGCGGAAGCTGTAAAATAAGTATTTATAATGAAAGCTCATTGGAAAGTTGATTTCTGATGGGCTTTTTTAGTAGTGACTAGTCGTTATAATAGCGATTGGTCAGCTGATTATAAGGATAGTTATGCTATACTGAATGCAACTATAATTAATGACAAATTAAGCGCGTGCCCCCGGCAAAACGGCCAACTCGTCGATGCCGGTATCACGCGCTTTGATGTTGGCCGAAAGAGGGGCGCCAATGAGTGCAATAGTGGATTACTTTCAATCGATCAAGATACGTGGGATGGGCTGGTTCTTATTAGTTTTATTGTATTTACTTGCAAACCAACCCATTCTGATTATTACCTATATTTACGTGGCGGCTATGATGCTAGTGCGGACGTGGCTTGCACAATTTCCCAGGACGGCTAAGGTTGGCTTGACGGTGGTCTATAGCCTAATGCTGGCAATTCAAATTATTTTTGTCTCGGCGGTCGTCTTTCCGTTGCGGGGATGGTCAGCCTTGTACTTCTTGGATAAAATCGTCAGTGTGGTGATTGTGTTACTGCCGTTGTGGGTTGAGCGGTTTGTGACGACGAATAATCAAGTTGCTTTTTACCTGCCAACAGTGGAAGAGGCAACAACTGTGAGCTTTGCGGAGTTGCGACGGAACACGGACAAGTTTTCGGATATTATGGCAGAAACGGCTGCGGCGAAGGACAAAGTGTCGGTGGCGCATTTGAAAACAATCTTAGCTGACCTGCCGCGCCACAGTGCCATGCGGTACATCAACCATGGCACGCTCACGGAGGACTATTTTGACGCGGCCAAGGCCACCTTGAATGACGCGCACCTTTATTTGGCGGTATCTAATACGGGAAGCGCGGCCAGCGAAATGATTTCAGTATTCACCCGCAAGCAGTTCAATCATGTCTCATTGGCATTTGACCGTGACCTGACGACGATTATTTCCTACAACGGTGGGGATAATGTGTATCCGCCGGGGATGAATGCCGAAACGCTAGAGTTCTTCCATCAAAAGCAGGGAGCCTCGCTGCTGGTGTACAGTTTGCCGGTGACGCGTGAACAAAAGCAGTTCGTCTTGGATAAGATCGCTGAAATCAACCGGGAGGGGAGTGCTTATAATATGGTGGGCCTGGTATCTCGGCACTCTGCTCGGCCAAATATTCTGTTTTGTTCACAGTTTGTTTATAAAATGCTGAAGCTGGCAGGCGTGGCCTATTTTGATAAGCGCGATGGTGAGGTCCGGCCCACGGATTTTATCGAGCTGGACTACTATAAGAAACTGGGCTTTGAGTATGAGTTGAAGTTTTAGGCTGGGGTTAAATTGGTTTGATACTTTAGCGATTACGTGGATTGTTAGTGGTAATGATGGTTTAACGAATAATTGAAATCTATAACTAAAGGTTGAAAGATGAAATACCTATCTCGCCCCAGTATTGGCAAGGATTCGCACCATTAAGATAGTGTAAATTTGCCGCACTCCGGCTGACAGGGATTCCGCCTGCTGTGGGGACACTTCAGACTGGAAAATCACCAGTCTTCTCGCTCGCTTTGAAGCCACGAAGACCGCGTGTCTCCAAAGTCGCCCGTGCTGTAAGCTGGCACTTCACAGAATTGCCAGCTAACACCACCTCCACGGCTGGCTGCATCCCTGTCCTCCTCCGGCTTCGATTGTGTTCTATTCACAATAACTACTAAAAGTTTTGCGGATTTAACATCTTTTGTTCAACTAATAACGATTTTACACTCATCTTCCTAGTTGACAGAAAGTCACCATATCTGCCGACCGGTAAGGCGAAGGATGGACTAGGTTGCCTAATTTTCACGGTAATATCGTTGTTACATCAGGCTTAAACAGCATTTAGATACTTTCAACCTTCAGTCTATAACTAAAACGGGTGCTCAATTGCTGATGTAGCGGCAATGAGCACCCGTTTTCGATTAAGTTGCGATTGTGCTATACGCTTATAGGGTTAGGCAGTTATACTTGATGGAACAAAAAAGCCTTCCCCAGATTGAGAGGAAGGCTTTACGTTTAATCGTTTAAATTGTACCGTAACTTCATGTGTTCTGAACCGAACGTGACCATGTCACCCAGCAACTTGGTCTGACGCGTGAAGGATTCGTTGGACAGCTTTTCGTTGGCGTCCTTTAGAATCTTAACGTCGGCACCATTCTTGATAGCGGCATCCGTGTCATTTTGAATCTTGCGGTAAGCGCCCATGGCTTCCAAAGCGAAGGTGTTGCGGAAGTCGACGTATAAGTCGTAGTCCGTGTCACCCAGCAAAGCCGTGGTGCAACTCAACCAGTACATATGATTCAAGTTGAACGTGCCATCGGCATCCTTGTAAACGGCTGGTGTGTCGTCAACGTTGGCGTAGAAAGGAACGACCGTGTTGAACGTGTTGGCACCAAAGGCTAACCAGTGAATGCCGGCAATACTGTCGGGCACATTGTTTCTGATTTGGAGAATGTGCACATCGTGGTTCCGGTTGATCCCAATTGGACGGAACTTCGTCTTGTCGGATTCGGAACCGTCACCATAAACGTCGTATTTCGTGTTTTCAAAGTGAGAACTCAACACGTACTTAACGTCTTCAATGGAGATTTTCCGATTGGCATGGCAGATGAATGGCAGGTCTTGATCTTGAGGGTCCTGTTCAACATCGGGGGAGAAGTACTTTTGACCGAACCAAGCACGAGGGTTGTTGTAGACCGTGTCCTTAGTTGAAGCACTGCCGAAGATGTGACGTAGGTTAACCGTGTCGAAATCAGGGTTTAAACTGTAGGTTTCAATCATGTCTTCCAGGTCAGCAGAGGCCATGGTGTCGTCAGCACTGAAATCAAAGAAGTCAATGTTCATCCGGTTAGGAGCGACCACGTAGGCATCATCCGGAATCCGCTTAGCAGCCCAGTGATGACCACCGATGGTTTCTAGCCACCAGATTTCGTTGTTGTCGGAAAAGGCAATTCCGTTTGGTTCGTAGGTCCCATATTCCTTTAAGAGGCTACCCAAACGTTCAACCCCTTCGCGGGCGCTGTGAATGTAAGGTAAGACCAACGTGACCAGATCTTCTTCACCGATACCGCCAGCGACGTAAGGGTCAATCCCTAAGATACGAGAGTTGGTGGTAATCGTTTCAGTCGCGGACATGGCGATATTGTCGCTGTTGATACCAGCGGCTGGCCAGATACCGTTCGTTAAAATTGAGTTTGGAATGGACGTATAACGTAATGGGTTGTCAGGCAATTTAACCTCAACGCCACTGATAACGGCCTTGTAGTCGCGTGGCTGGTCGGCGGGGTTAACAACGACAAACTTTTCGGGATCGAGGGCTTCGTGACCATCGTCGTTCCGAGAAATAATCGTTGACCCATCGAGTGACGCCTTTTTCCCAACCAAAATGGTGGTACATGAACCTTTAATTCGTTTTTCCATGAATGCAGCACTCCTTTTAACCCGTATTATATCATTGAAGCGTGGTGGAAGAGAAGTGGTTGCGTAGATGTTGTATGGGGAACAAAGGTGGATCACAAGAGACGGGCTGTGATCAGGGGTCTAAACGTATATAGTCGAAACGTGGAACAGAAGACAGTCAATGAGCATTAACCGCTTTCTGCTCTACTCTCATGATAAGGGCCCAGTTCTCAGTTTTGATCATTGTCTTTGGATTGACGTAATGCCTGCAACAGCTCGCGTAGTTCCTGGTTCTGTCTTTCAATCGCGGTTAGCTGTTTGGTCATCCGTTGATAGTCGGACGACTTGCCACGGTTGGCGAAGTAGGTGGTGATGGTACTCGTCAGCGCGCCGATAAAGCCAATACCGACCAACATGAGAATCGTCGCCGCAACTTTGCCGACAGCCGTGTGAGGCGCGACATCGCCGTAACCGACCGTAGTAGCCGTGGCGATGGCCCACCAGAGGGCTTCTCCCCAGGAAACGTGTTCAGCATAGGAGTAGAGGGTCGCAGCTAGAATTAGAATGGCCATGCAGGCCCAGACGAGGTAAATGAATCCGTTAGTGCGAAAGAAGCGCTTCAGCGTGTGGCGGAGTTTACCAATGAAACCAATCAAACGTACAAAGCGAAACAACCGGACGAGACGAAACAATCGAGTGACTCGTGCTAGGCGGAAGAAACTAAAGATGGTACTGAGCGGAATGATGGCGAGCAGGTCAAAAATATTGTGGCGAAAGAAGACCCACTTTTGCTTGGCCCGGCCGAACCGCACGATGTAGTCAACGGTAAAAGCGGCGAGAATACCATCATCCATCGCAGACCAGGGCGGCTCTTGAATATGAATGAGATTGGAGAAGTCGAGGATGGCTAGTGTGATGGACCAGAGTGCTAAAGTAACAACGCCAATATTATATATTTTTTGCCACCGGTTCATGTGACTCCCCCCTTAATGGTGTTAAGTATGACACGTAAGATTGTTGGCGAGCAGGGGGATGACTCGGTAGTGGAAGTAGGCTAACTATACCAGTTGTCGACCAATTTAGTTCATAATCATAATATAAAATGTGGATTAATCCTTTACGGGGTGTTCAAACTATGGTAACGTTTACAACTGGAGGAGATACATATTTCGGGGAGGAAACAAAGTATGAATCACATGATGAAGACGGGATTAACCGTTGTGCTGGGAACAATGTTATTCGGTAGCGTGGGAACACCAGTTGTTGCTAATGCAGCAAGTAAAACGATTTATGGAACTAAAATCTCTTTGAAGGGTGCCAGCAATGTTCAGGATATGGGCGGTATCAAGACCAAAAATGGACATCGAATCAAATCTCACCGAATCATCCGGTCGAACAAGATGATCAACTATACGAAGAATGATGTGAAGATTATCAAATCAACATATAAGTTGAAAACAGTGGTTGATTTCCGTTCTGGAAATGAAATTAAGAATACACCGGACGTTAAGATTGCTAATGTAAAATACATTAAAGATGGTGTAGTTAAAGACTCTAACTTTGGGGGTAACTCACAGGCAGAATTTGCCCAACAGTTAGCGACTATGGACCCTAATCATATGCCAGAATTTTACCAAGGATTAGTCAGCGATAAGATTTCAATTAAGGGCTACAAGGTCTTCTTTAATCAATTACTGAAGCAGAAAAAGGGGTCAACCCTTTTTCACTGTACGGATGGTAAAGATCGTACTGGAATTGGAGCGATGCTCTTCCTGTCTGCAATGGGTGTAAGCAAACAAACCATTATGAAAGAATATCTACGTTCCAACCATAACTTGGCAAAGGAAAATAAGATTGCCATTTCAGCTATGGATAAGTTGACGGCAAATAAGAATGCACGGGCAAACTTCCGGCGGCTGAAGGCAGTTAAGAAGTCATATCTCAATGCGGCTTACAAGACGATTGACAAGAAGTATGGTTCGGTTGACAACTTCTTGAAGACTCAAATCGGGTTGGACGCTCATAAAAAGGCCCAATTGCGATCAATGTATTTGACGAAGTAACAACTAAAATGTAAACTCCTCCCAAAAGGCCCTGAATGACGACTTGTTCAGGGCCTTTTTTAGAAACTGTATAGAAATTCTCAGTGTGAACATCAATGCCCACAGAAGTTTGTTTTATCGAAAGATTTCGGCATGCGAGCCAATGTCGATAAGGTAAACCTCATGCTTAGACGGAACCTTAATGTAGACAAGAAGATGATCGCCATTATGGCCATCAAAATGAAGTTCCATCACGGAAAGACGTAGATTCTCTTGGGGATACTTGACGTTTAGACGATGGATTAGTTGTGAGTTGGCATGGACGGCGTGTTCGTAAAAATAACTAGGAATATGCTGTTCATCAAGGAATAAGCTCATAATTTGATCCCAGGGTGACGGTCTTACACTTGCAGGTGTTTTGAAGATTGGTCGCCAGTGCGGATTCTTTCTAATGCGTTTAAAACTTTTCTTAAAGCGACGTGTGAGAAATACTTGAGACTTAGTCATTTTTAAAAAGGGCAGTGTTCAGTGAGTTTAAATCTGAATAACCTTGGAGCTTTTGATCACTAGATTGCTCAAGAACTTCTTGCAGGGAGTCATTAACTTCCTGATTGACAATTTCCAAAGCGTGGTCCAACTTTCCATTAGCAACATTGGTCATCATAATCCGGGTGAAGTCGGAGATAGTGAGGCCATTCTGTTTCAATTTTGATTCCGCCTTTTTCTTGATATCAGCATCAATGCGGACTTGAATTCTTGCGACAGCTGCCATCGGGAACCCTTCTTTCAGTTTGTACTCCGATTGTAGCACATGAATCGGTAGACTTTGTAAAAAGTGTTTTAAAATAGTCATAATGAGCTGCTCCTTTAGTTGTTTAATC
>NZ_AZDP01000119.1:7789-8604 GCF_001435525.1 Levilactobacillus koreensis JCM 16448 | reverse complement strand
AATTAGGCAGAATTCCCTTGCTTTCAAACAAGGGATGAATGCCACTAGACCTTTCGTTGACTAGCAATGTAGTTTTCTACGGTTTTCCTGCTCATATCACCAAGAGTACTCATGAAGTAACTAGGTGACCAAAGATGTCCACCCCAGAACTGATGTGCCTTTATCTCGGGATGCAATTCAAAGAATAATCGCGCCGAGCCACCCTTGAAGGCTTTGGCAACATTGGTTGGCGCGTACTTAGGCTTAAAGCTTAGCAGTAAGTGCACATGGTCTGGCATTACCTCCATCTGCTCAATGGCCACTTCGTTCAGTCGGGCTATCTTCATTAGAATATCCGTCATTTCGGTAACTAACTTTGGCGTTGTAAATACTTCATGCCGGTATTTGGTGACCCAAACCAAGTGAAAATGAAAATTGTAAACATAACCTCGTTCGTGAATCATTCCTCCAGCATTCTTACTCATATGTTTCCTCCATAAATATTATTATAATACGTTTTGTTATGAATGTAGTGTACTCATATGGTATGCTTACTATCAAGCAAAAGGAGGTGGCAGTTTATGACGAAAACAATGGCGCAACTACCTTATCATTATGGAGTTAAGGTTAGGGTCTTTCCTTCAACTGAACAAAAGCGACTGATCAAGCGTAACAGTGACGCTAGTCGGTTTATTTATAATCAGATGAACGGCATGAACAATGACTTATTTTGGTTAAAACAGGTGAAAATCCCCATCTCGATCGTGTTGGAACGAATCGCTGATTTGACCAAACGCCTAAAGAAGCCATCAACTGCTATCTCCAACATTCATGGC
>NZ_AZDP01000119.1:0-7765 GCF_001435525.1 Levilactobacillus koreensis JCM 16448 | reverse complement strand
CCCCTAAATTCCATAAACGTGGTTATACTCAGACTTATCAAACGTCATGTCTTTACAGTGCCAAAGTGACCGAGCCAACCATGCGTAATGGTAGCGTAAGACTAAATGATTCCCATCACCTAAGGTTACCTAAACTGGGGCGTCTCCGTTTCAAGGGGCTACCATCGAAAATTTTAGACCAGACTGATGACATTAGAATTGGGACGACAACAGTCTTAATGGACGCCGTAGGACATTATTTTGTGTCCATGCAGCTTGGGTCGGAATACCCCTTCGTTTCTGAGCAATCAGTTATTAAATCTAAAGTCGGCATCGACTTGAACCTTACTAATTTTCTGACGGACTCTAATGACCAAGTGATTGATAACCCCCATTACTACCGGACGATTAGAGGGAAACTAGCTAAAGCCCAACGTAAGCTGTCACGGCGGGCTAGACGAGCTAAAAAGAGTCAACGAAGGTTATCCGCATCAAAGAATTATCAAAAGCAACGGTTACTATTGGCGAAATTACAACTTAAAGTCGCTAACCAACGCAAGAACTTCCTGCACCATGTCTCTACGGCCTTAATCAAAAACCACGATTTAGTCGTAGCCGAAGAACTGCGGGGTAAAAATATGTTGCGGAACCACGCTTTGGCAATGAGTATCTCGGATGTTGGCTGGCGAACCTTACTGGGTATGTTGGCTTATAAGGCTGACTTATACGGTAGAAAATTTTTGACAATCGATCCCCGAAATACGACACAGACATGTAGCGATTGTGGACACGTCATGGCCGGAAAAAATAAGTTGACGTTGGCTGACCGTAAGTGGACATGTCCTAATTGTGGGGTATTCCACGTGCGTGATCATAACGCAGCTAAAAATATATTAGCTAAGGGTTTAGCAACATTATAAAAAACGAGTCCGCCTGGCAACCTGCGGACCTAAAAGGCTTTGGTAATTAGCGGATAAGTCCTATTCGTAGGCAAGCGCTGTATCTAAGCAAATTGTGGTCGCCATACCGTGGGGTGTGGTTCTCACAAGCGTCCGTTTTTAAACGGGCGTGGTTGACTCTAACGTAGATAACTCCGTATTTTAGCGGCACTTATTTTTTTAAAAGACAAAAAACTGAGCTAATATTTTTACATTAGCTCAGTTCCAAGTTCATTCAGTTAAGCCTCCGCAGCCATTTCGGGCATCAGCAGGGGGGTCAGGGCGTCAATGATGCCCTGGGTGGCTGTTGGGAAGGCAAAGATGAGGCGGCTCAGGTCCGTAGCGTCTAGTCGTTGTTCAATAATCATGACCAGTACGTTAATCAAGTCGGGAGCATCCATACCGTAAATCGCGGCGCCAACTAAGTGATTTGTCTGGTCCAAGACCACCGTTACCTCAGCATCCGTTTCATTCTTATATTCAAACGTAAACAGTTGGCCGTAAGGAATCGTTTGCACGTGATAGTTTTCAGCATCCGTCTTGGCTTCATCGACCGTCACACCCACTTGAGCCAGTCGTGGTAGGCTAAAAAGAACGCTGGGGATGACGGGATAAGTGATCGGTGCTGTGTCGCCTAAAATTTGGCGAGCAATATAATTGGATTCAAAAGTTGCAGTCGGCGTCAGCTTGGGAAGTTGCTTATCGATCACATCACCACTGGCGTAGATATTATCGCCGTTAGCTCGCAGATGATCATCAACCTCGATACCGGCGGCACTACTGTGAATACCAGCATTTTCCAATCCAAGGTACGTGACGTTGGGCTCACGGCCGGTAGCATCTAAGACATAGTTGGTGACCACACTGCGACCGTTTGCCGTGGTGACGGTATAGCCGTCAGTTGTGACATCGACTGCGAGAACCGTTTCATTGAAGACAAAGGTTGCGCCAGCTGCTTCCATTTTAGCAATGAGCTTAGACGTTTGATCGGCACTAAAACCTTTTACTGCGCGTGAGCCATGATCAATAATTGTTACCTGAGCGCCCAATTCCATAATCAATGCGGCAAATTCCAAGGAGATAATGCCGGCACCGATGAAGGTCACATGTTCGGGAAGTTCAGGCAAGTTCAGAAATTCTCGGCTATCATGCATGAATTCACGACCACTGATTTGCAGGCGTTTTGAGTGCTGGCCGGTTCCAATAACGATGTTTACGGCCCGAATAATTTCACCGTTAACTTGGATGCAGTGGTTACCCATTAGGATAGCAGAGCCGTGGATCATATCAATTCCCATCTGGGTAAAAAGCGTCGTCATTTGGTCAGAAAGGGGGTCGATAACTTGATGTTTGTAAGCCATGAAGCTTTTCCAATCAACGGCAGTCTCAGTAGTAACCCCTAGGCCCCGATAATTCTTAAGTTGGGCGAGCAATTCAGATGGTCCGTCTAGTAAAATTTTGGCATCACAGCCATAGTTGGTGCAAGTGCCAGCAATCATGTCCCGTTCGATGAGGACCACGGATTTACCAGCTTGCTTGAGGGCGACGGCGGCGTGCCAAGTTGCGTGGCCACTACCGATGAGGGCAACGTCATAATTTGTTTCTGTCATTGATTGAAAAACCTCTTTTTCTTAATTTTAGTCGTGCACGATTGATGCGAGTAAAGAAAAGATGCTACTTGAGCATCCTTTGTAGGGTCGCAATCAGTTCGTGATTCATAGCTAGAGTGTCATTGTATTTGCTAACATCGACGTTTTGCTGGGCAACACATTGATGAATAGCGGCAAAAATTTCCGGTTTCGTGTCCCGAGCTTGTTCAGTCAGGGAGACAATTAATTGCCGGTGGTCGGTGGCTGGCAGACTACGCGTCAACCAACCATTTGTTTCCATCCGCTTCAGTAAAGGTGTCAGGGTATTGCTACCGAAGTCGAGTCGCTCGCCCAACTTATGCAGGGGTTGCCGGTCCTCTTCCCATAAGGAAAGTAAAACCAGGTACTGCGGATAAGTGAGCTGAAAGGGCTCGAGCGCCTGTTTATAGAACTTGGTAAACAAGCGACTAGCGTGGTAGACCGAGAAACATAGTTGGTTGGTCAAGGTCATATCGTCTGGTGCCATGCGCGATCACTCCAATTCAATTGCGTACGATTTAATTTACTATAAGCTAGTTTATCTTAGCTGTCAACTATATTTAGTGAAAATTACAGACAATGTCGGTTTAATTAATATCTAAATAGTTAGCTTGTTATAATGGCTACAAACTGCATGAAATCGCTACCTTTCCGCGGCATATCAGGTATCAATACCTGTCGACAATTATCCATATTGTCTGAAATGTGAGGGTAATTGTGATTTGATTTGGTGGGTAATTTATTATAAAAAATTTTTATGTTAATACTAGAATATTGCCGGCATAATTTGGAAAAATTGATGTTGTTGTGGCAAACAAGGGTCAAAAAGTTACAGGGCGTTCGGTTGTATTACGCGGTCTTAGCCTTTAAAATAGAAATATTGAAGTCAAACGATATAAAGAAGAAATGAGCTATTTAAGGAGCCAGTGATGATAGATTTAACGGCAGCACAACAAGTATTAAAGACAACGTTTGGCTACGACGAGTTTCGTCCAGGTCAACGTGCGGTGATTGAACACGTGCTAGCCGAGGATAGCAGTCTGGCCATCATGCCAACGGGTGGTGGGAAATCCCTATGCTATCAGATTCCGGCAATGTTGTTTACCGGGATCACAGTGGTCGTGTCACCGTTGATTTCTTTGATGAAGGATCAGGTTGATGCGTTAAATGATAGTGGCATTCCAGCAACTTTTATCAACAGTTCGTTGGAATGGCCAGAGATTCAAGAGCGATTGGCGGCACTGCATGATGGTGCGTACAAATTGCTTTATGTGGCGCCTGAGCGATTGGATTCGGCAGCCTTTATTCAGGCATTAGGACGGCTACCGATAGATCTGCTGGCAGTGGATGAGGCCCACTGTATTTCTCAGTGGGGTCATGATTTTCGACCAAGCTATCTTGCGTTGAGCACGGCAATCGAACAGCTCCCCACCCACCCACAAGTATTGGCCCTCACGGCGACGGCCACGGAACAGGTGGCAGCCGATATTCGGCAACAACTTAATATTGCGCCACAAAATGAGGTTAATACTGGCTTTGCCCGGGATAATCTGAACTTGACGGTGGTTAAAAATCAGGACACGGATCGTTACATTCTGGATTATTTAAAAGTTAATGCGGGCGAAACAGGGATCATTTATGCCAGTACGCGTAAGGAAGTAGAACGCCTGACAAATCTGTTGACGCGCCACCATATTCAGGCGGCAGCTTACCATGCTGGCTTACCGGATGATGAACGACGGCAGAATCAAGAAGACTTCCTATATGATCGGATTCAGGTTATGGTCGCGACGAATGCGTTTGGGATGGGGATTGATAAAAGTAACGTGCGGTTTGTGATTCACGCCCAGGTGCCAGGCACGCTTGAAGCGTACTATCAAGAGGCAGGGCGTGCCGGTCGGGATGGTTTGCCGAGTGAGGCAATCCTACTGTACCGAGCACAAGATTTACAAATTCAACGGTTCTTCATTGATCAATCGGAAGAGATGGATGAGGAGCACCGGCAGCGCTCCTATCATAAGCTACAGGTCATGAGTCAATACGCTAATACGCAGGGGTGCTTGCAGCAGTTTATTTTAAATTACTTTGGGGAAGAATCGGAACCGTGTGGAAGATGTAGCAACTGTCTGGATGATCGAGAAGCACAAGACGTAACGACGGCGGCCCAAAAGGTCTTGTCGTGCGTTGTTCGATTGCGGTCACGGTATGGCAAGGGAATTGTGGCCCAGGTCTTGACGGGTGCTCACAATCAGCGGATTCGTGAAAACCATTTAGAAGAGCTACCAACGTATGGGATCATGCAGGGACAGCGGCAGAAAAGTGTTGGCGAGCTAATCGATTTCTTATCGGCGGCAGGGTATTTGCAGAGTGTGGGTGGTCAGTATCCAACGCTGCAGGTCACAGCCAACGGGGCAGCGGTCTTAAAAGGTGAGGAACAAGTCTACCGTAAGATGGCCCGGCAGGTTAAACGCCTAGCACCAGAGAATGATGAACTCTTTGGCAAGCTCCGTGAACTCCGACGGCGTCTAGCTGAAGAACAGCATGTGCCACCGTTTGTCATCTTCTCGGATAAGTCCTTGCACGGCATGTGTGAAGTGCTCCCAAAGAATGATGAAGAATTCTTATCCGTGAAGGGCGTGGGTCAGAGCAAACTGGAGAAGTATGGCGAGACATTTATGGATGTTATTCGGGAAAATGAGTAAAGTTATAAGTGAGAAGCAGTATGGTTTTCCCAGCCGTGCTGCTTCTTTTCTTTTTGAAGCCTTTTCACTTTGTTTAGGGTCTTGACTATGGTAATCTAGACTTCTGTTGTGTCGCCAAGCCAATCAGACGGAGGTTATGTCCATGTCAGATCCAGAATTTATTGAGATTGTAAATGACCGTGAGAACAACCTGAAAAATATCAGTCTACGAATTCCTAAGAATAAGCTAACTGTGTTCACCGGTGTTTCCGGTTCTGGGAAATCATCTATAGTATTTGATACGATTGCGCAGGAGGCTGGTCGTCAGCTGAATAGTACATATGACAGTTTTACGCGGCTGTACTTACCCCACTATCACCGACCTGACGTTGATGAAGTTCATAACTTATCGACCGCCATTGTGATCGACCAGAAGCCGCTTGGCGGCAATGCGCGCTCAACTTTGGGGACAGTCAGTGACATTAATGCTTTATTTCGAATCCTCTTTTCACGATTTGGTCGGCCGCAGTATGGACAGGCCAGTAATGCTTTCTCCTTCAATGATCCAGCGGGGATGTGTCCAACCTGTGAGGGAATTGGAAAGACCTATGTCTTACAGCGAGATGCCGCTTTAGATCAAAGTAAGTCGCTTGCTGATGGTGCCATTCAATTGCCAGGCTACAATCCGACCTCCTATTACTATCAAATCTTAGTGGATACCGGTCTTTTTGAGTTGAACAAGCCAGTTAAAGAGTTTACGGCGGATGAAATGAACTTACTGTTGAATGGGAGACCAACTGAAATAACCGTTCACTATCGGGGGGCTCAGTTGAAGGCTAAGTTTGAAGGAATCGAACAGCAATTCTACCGTCAAAATTTGAAGACAAGTCAAGGAATCAGTGAGGGTACGCGTAAGAAGATTGAGAAATTTGCGACGATGAGTCCTTGCCCAGATTGCCAAGGCAAACGCTACAATCCACAAGTTTTAGCCTCTAAAATTAACGGGTATAATCTATTTGATCTAACTGACATGCAATTGAATCAGTTGTTAACCGCGTTGAGTAAATTTACTGATGAACGGATGTCCGGGTTAATCAACAGTATCCGTGAACGCGTTCAAGGGTTAATTGATGTTGGACTGGACTATCTTAGCCTCACGCGTGAGACGACGACCCTATCCGGTGGGGAGTCACAGCGAGTCAAGACGGTTAAATACCTGGCCAATAGCCTGACAAACTTGATTTACATTTTGGATGAGCCTAGTACCGGACTACATCCGCGTGACGTTCACCGATTGAATGACTTGTTGATCAAGTTACGTAGCAAGGGTAACACTGTCCTTGTCGTTGAACATGACCCCGACGTGATTAAGGTGGCTGATTATGTGGTCGATGTGGGACCAAAGGCGGGAACTCATGGCGGGCAGATCACCTTTACGGGAACTTATCCCGAATTATTGGCATCTGAAACATTGACTGGTAAGTTTCTGTTGCGACACTTGCCAGTGAACGCGCATCCGCGGACGCCTACACAGTTTATTTCGAGTCAAGCGAGTCGCTTGCACAACTTGCAGGATGCCGTGTTAAACGTTCCCCAAGGTTTGTTTACGGTAGTTACTGGGGTAGCTGGTTCTGGCAAGAGTACGTTAGTGGAACAGGTCTTTGCGCCGGAACATCCGGAAGCAATTCGGATCGACCAGCGGCCACTCCATGCCAATAGTCGGTCAAATCCGGCCACTTATATTGGTGTGTTGAACGACATTCGAAAGCTACTGGCCGATGAGAATGGTGTCAGTGATAGCCTGTTTAGCTACAACTCGAAAGGGGCTTGCCCGCAATGTGGGGGAAAAGGTGTGATTGAGCTGAACCTATCGTTCATGGAAAACGCGACGGTTGAATGCTCCCTATGTCACGGTGGCCGATTTGACCCGCAAGTGCTGACATACCAGTATCAGCAGCAAAATATTGTCGATATTATGGCGATGACCGTTGAAGAGGCGGCCGAGTTCTTTAAGGGAACCAAGGTTGTTGCTAAGTTAAAACGGGTGCTGGAAGTTGGTTTGGGATATCTGGCGCTGGGCCAGCCGCTAAACACACTATCCGGTGGTGAGGGGCAACGGTTAAAGATTGCGAAGGAACTCAATAAACGCGGAAATATTTATATTCTGGATGAACCGACTACGGGGTTGCATCCCTCGGATATTACGGTAATTATTCAAATTATCAATAAATTAGTGGATAAAGGGAACACGGTTATCGTGATTGAACACAATCTTGATGTCATGCGCAGTGCCGATTGGTTGATTGACATTGGGCCTGATGGTGGTGCCAAAGGGGGCGAGGTGCTCTATGAGGGACCAGTGAGTGGGATACACAAGGCACAACGGTCCGTGACGGCGGATTATCTTTAGTGCAATTTGTGTAAATTAAAAGAGCCGATGACATTTTTTGCCATCGACTCTTTTTAATGGTTCCAGCTAGTGACTAAAGGTTGAAAGATAAAATACCTGTCTCGCCCCAGTATTGGCAAGGATTCGCAC
>NZ_AZDP01000003.1 GCF_001435525.1 Levilactobacillus koreensis JCM 16448 | reverse complement strand
CATTGTCAGATGAATTATATTATTTCATCTGACAACCACAGAGGGATCATAACAATCGAAATAAGGCACTGGGTTGTTTTTGGGTATTGGTTGTTGGTTCCTTGTATCGTAACGTGCGCCAATAGGTAACTTGTTCCGCTTAAAGCTGATAACCAGAAAATTCCAACCCAAGATTATTCGGTTATTATCCTTAATAATTATCAGCTAATCGCTTCGCATTCTTGTTTTTTTAATCTTTGGATGATGGCTGATGAAACGGTTTGGTTGTGTCTTGCGGAATAGTCCCCAGCACCAGCGGCTTCCGAAACGCGCTCCACGAGGCAGGTCCCTGCGCTTAACACGAAGAGAGGTCCCCATTCGGCAGCGCCGAATGGGGACCTCTCTTCCCGTTAATGCTCAGGACCTAAGCGCCTTGCTTTACGCTCTACCAAGAAGCCCCCGTCGCGACGTACGACGGGGGCACAGTTTATTTCATTTATGAAGGTTGGAACTGTTTGTGAATCCTAATTATTTAACGGAACCGACACGAGCGTAACCAACCGCGTGCCACCATGGGGCGTGAACGGCTTCCGTCACGACACCGCGGTTTTGTGAATCGATCATCCGACCGTTACCGACGTATAAGCCGACGTGGGAGATAGAGTGCTTGGAACCACCGAAGAAGACCAGGTCACCCTTCTTGATGTTCTTGTAGCTCACATGCTTGTACTTATTGTATTGAGCTTGGGCAGTCCGGGGAATGCGCTTAGAAGCACCCTTCTTGTAGACGTAGCTGGTGAAACCAGAGCAGTCAAAGCTAGAAGGACCAGTTGAGCCCCAGCCGTAAGGTTTGCCAAGTTGAGCCTTAGCGACCTTGTGAATCTTGCTGTAAGATATGGTTGCGGCATTAGCATCAGTGGGCTGCATGATTTCAAAGCCTGCAACAGCAAAAGCAACAGTGGCCAGTAAAGTTAAAATAATGTTCGTAAACGTCGTCTTCATAAATGTAAATAAACTCCCTTAATTTCAAATTTGTTTTTAGTATTGAATATCTTTCGATGTGTTTAATACTATCAGGGAGTTGTTACAGAAATGTCTCAAACCAATATCAATCGGATTAAAGGTGAAGTTAAGCTTTGCAACATTTACAGTTAATCGGCTGAATAAGTGTGAGGGAAACGCCGGTGGGCCGCCATTTCAGCGGTTAATGTGATTTGTTGCAAACGGCCCGTCGTGCGCGGAATAAAATTGTAAGTTAAAGTGTCCAAGTCGATAACGGCCCGGTAATGCGTATAGTTGTGGTTGCCTTGGTGGCGTCGTGTCGCATCGTAGGGCAGGATAACTTCGGCTAACCAGTGGAAAATACCGGTTACGGTTTCATCCGTCGCGGCCATTGGGAAAGCACCCCAACGCCGAATCGCGGTACTAATGAAGCGCTGTGTCGGTACGGTCCCGGTCGGTAGGGGGGCACCACTCACCAAGTAATCTCGAGCGGCAGTCACCGTCGCACCGGTAAACTCTGGGCCAGTAACGCCGAGAAAGTCATTGAGATTCTTGAGGTGGGTCCCCAGCACCGGTGTGTTGGTTAATACATCCGCAGGATCACGCTGGGCGGTCAGGGGGCCACCGGTGGGTTCAATGACCAGTGTTTGCCCGCTGCGGTCGCTTAGGATCCAGTGGAAGGGGTAGACGTAGCGGTCCTGCCCCCATTTGCGACTGACCAGGGTCACCCGTGGCAAATCGGTGACAATCTCGGCTAGCGTAGCATGTTCACCCAATGCCCAGTTAATGAAGTCCTGCGGCGTCAGATTGATTTTTCCAGTGACCGGGTCATCGGCGTAGTCGACGGCCCCAGGGAGGTAAAGTTCGGCACATGTGATACCGCTTTCATTTATGCCGTCAGCCAACAGGTAGGCGGAGAAATCAATGGCAGGTCGGCCCCCACCGAGGATCGCATAACGCGTGGTCCGGGTGGTGTTCAGCGCCGTTTGCCACTGGTAGTTGCGCGGTAAAAAGACTGGCCGCCAGGGTGTGGTCGTGGGAAAATCCATGGTGCGCGCAAAAAAATGGTGGTTCGCAGCGGAGGTATAGGTTAGACTAGTACACACAAGGGATTCCTTCTTTTTCTTCATATTTACGTTTAGTATAACGTAAATTGGCCGAGACAGTGGCTTGTATTCCCGGAGCGAATCTCGTAAGCTAGTAAAGAAGTGAAATACCCGAATTAAGTTTTTAACTATTGGAAGGGAATTGGGAAAATGAAATCAACTTGGAACCTGGTGGGGATGGGCGTTTGGCTGCTCGTCCTCATCGCGCTGGTCTGGATGGTACACGATATGCGTGTCCGCCGGATTCGGCTAATTGTTAAGGAACACCACAGTTTTTCGTGGCGCAACTTTACCATCTCGACGATTGAACTTGTGGCGTGGCTCCTGGTCTTCGGGGGCATGAGCTACACGACCTTTTTCCAAAACGTGAACCACTTAGGCGACCGGGTCAGCCAAACGACGCGCTACGAGCCGTTGGTCATCAACACGGGTGATGGCAGTGGCTCGTCCTATTACGTGACGGTCAACAATAGCAAGGGTAACAAGCCGATTCAGACCTATACTTATCTGACCGAGGGTGAAAAATACCAGGTCAGCAGTACGGACGCCACCGTATCGGATGGAAAAAAGGCCATCAACTTACCGGCGTCTGCTTATAAATGGGATGCTAAGAAGGTAATGCGGTATGATCAACGTCACCAAAAGGCATGGGTCGGCGTCATTGAGACGACCTATAAGAAATCGTTCGTAAACGGATTGGGCTTGCACGCGGGTCGGCTGGCGGATCGCTTTACGCTGATTCGGATTCCGGACCATTCGTTCATGCTCGATCAATAAAAGAGTACAAAGAGTGGGATGTCGGAGGATTAGCTGGCGAGTGTTAGGGCCGATAACCGAAGAATCCGGAACTTAGAGTGTGGGGTTACCAGTTTTAAACGGAACCGGCTACCCTTTGGCGCTCGTTTCAGCACTATAATTTAAGAGACACAAAAGGCCTGGAATTTTTCCAGGCCTTTTTCGTCGTACTCGGGGGAGTGACTAACGTGGTACAGAACACAACTACCTTTAAAAATCATTGGGGTTGGCCGCGGCCGGAGCGTAGTCGTCCATTTGCGCGTCACGGTAGTCCCACCATTCGTTTTCGTAGCCGAAGAATCCGGCGTCACGCATGGCTTGATCCAGAATCTGGTAGTGCTTTTCCTGTAATGGCGTTCGCGGATGGTCGCGGTGTGCGGCGGTCGTGAAGTCGTCAAAAGGTGTTTGCATTTCCAGTTCGTTCCCGGCGGCATCACAGAGCGTGAGGTCGAAGGTCACCCCTTTTTGATGGGAAAAATTGGGGTTGGGCTTAGCCACAAACGAAGGATCGGGATAAACGGCATAAAGGCGTTCCTGAGCGGATACGGGGCGATAGGCGTCCCAAATTTTTAAGCGGTAACCCTGTTCACGCAGCGTCGCACTGGCCGCCGCTAATTTCTTAGCCGTGCCAGTCCGCGCAATTGCGGTGGTGAAGTCGTAAATCACGTGATGGGTAAAGTTGTCCGGGGTGGCGTAGCGCAGGTCGACAAGGATGCTGGGGTCCAGCGCTTGGACGTTGGTAAAGCCAGTTTCGATTGATGACATGGGGCACCTCCTGTAGTTGTTAGGGTCAGTATACCGGGTATTGTACGGAAAAGCTTGTGAAAGGGCTCAGTTCGGCTGGAAATAAACGACAAAATTTACGGAGTGGCGACAATGATTTGGTGGTCGCCTTACCGGCCGCCAAATATGGGCCGGAACGGTGTGAATACAACTTGAAGCCTCGAAACCCGCGAGTCTTCAAGTTTGGTTTTCTACTAAGTCAGTGGGAAGGTCACCCACTAACTAAGTAGAACGACGCGCCTGGGCCCATATCTGGCGACCTCTCGGCTTACGTGGTCGTTCTGTGGCAACTGTGGAGTTGTGATGGCAGACTGGTTATTGTTTTCTGTCTGAAGGTCTGTGTAATTTTGACGCGTACTGACTACTGTGGAATTGCGCAGTCAAGCGATTGGAAGTTATTTGTAGTGAGTGCGGTGACCGAATCTACTAGCTGACATACAGGTGCACCTTATAAACCAGTGAATAGTGGACAAACAAGTAAAATTGTCTTCAGGAACTCAGCGCTTGTTATGGGAGTGCTCAACCTAAGCCGGAGGAGGCCAGGGATGCAGCCAGCCGTGGCAATCCTGTTAGCTGGCCGTTGGCTAGCTAACAGGATGGGCGACTTTGGAGACACGTGGTTTTCGTGGCTTCAAAGCGAGCGAGAAGACTGGAGCATTTCCAGTCTGAAGCGTCCCCACAGCAGGCGGAATCCCTGGCAGCCGCAGTGCGCTAAAGTTTAACCAATCCAGGTTTAGGTTTTGAGCTTAAACTCTAACACACCAAAAAACGTCCAACCGATCAAAGGGTTGGGCGCTTGTTTTAGTCGGGAAACACGAAAGTCACTCCACTTCCGTACCGTCTATTCTACAGGAAATGGTTAACGACTGGGGCATTTAACGTCTGGTTGGTACGGTGGGCTAGCAAACGTGTTCTAGCGCGCATGCTCCAAACGGTCCTGGGCGTAAATCCCGATGTCAGCAACGTGAATGGTGCCGCTGTGTTGCTTGCCACTGGTCGTTAAAAGACCGACCTTGTTGTAGGCCATGGTGGTGGTGCTGTCGGCAACGACGGCAACGCCGAGAACGTCGCCAGTATCGGCGTTGATGCCGGATGGCACGTCGATGGCGACGGTTTTCGCGTCGGCCGCGTTAATGGCGTTGATGGCATCGGCGAATTTACCAGTGATCAGCCGGGACAGGCCGACACCAAAGATGGCATCGACGATCAACGTGGCGTTGACGATGCGGTTGAGGTCGGTGATCCGCGGAATGCTGTAGTAATCGGCGATTTTGAGCTGTTGCTTGGTCTGTGGCGTGGCGTTGTCGGGATTGCCTAAGAGGTAGATCTCAACGTTGAGGCCGCGAATCTTGAGCAAACGGGCAACGGCGATTCCGTCACCACCATTGTTCCCGGTGGCGGCGACCACGACGATTCGGCTGAGGTCGAAGTCGTCGTTTAAGATGTTATTGAAGGTTGCCAGGGCCGCGCGTTCCATCAGGACGAGTGCGGGGATGCCGATTTCATTGATTGTGTGGGCATCGTAGCGTTGGGCTTCAGCAATAGTAATGGCTTTACTCATCAAAAATTCCTCCTTCTGGGAAAAAACGCGGCTAGTGGCTCTCCGATTGCCGGTCGTCGACTTGTAGGACGCGACTAGAAAGTAACTGGAGTTGAGCGGTAATGGTCGCGTAATCGAAATTACTATCGGTTGGCGTGGCCAATTCCCACCAATCGTGGAGAACGGTAATGGCTTGTTTTACCAATTCCTTACCGTCCGCGGTCAATTTGAGCCGGCGGTTGCGGCGGTCGGTGGGGTCAGTCTCCTTTTGCAGGAGTGAGAGCTTGACCAGGTGTTGGACCATCCGCGCCATAAGGCCTTCATCGACGGCCATGGTCCAGGCCGCCCGCCGTTGGTTGAGGTGACTAGTTTCTGAGACGAGAACTAACAAATAAAATTCGGTGATATTGACTGGCATTTTGTCGGCTTCCAGAATCTGGTTCATTGCCCGCTGAAATTGGCGGTGGAGGATGGCCAGATTCGTGGTAAAGTCGAGTATCGAGTCTTCCATGAGCCGCCTCCTTAATCGTAATTGCTTAACTTACCCCTAGTTTACACCAGATTGCGTGGAACGATAACGCTTTGACTCTTTTCTTTAGCAGGAAGTGATAGAATAGCAGTAAAACTAATTATGGGAGGCACCGCCGTGTTTGTTCAAGTACCGACTGATATGGATGAAGTGCAGATGCGCCAGCTACAATTGAAGCAACAGGGAGAAACGGTCACGGAGGACGTGATCATTCGCCAAGCCGTGCTCGACATCTTCCAAAATTTATTGGACCAAATTGAGGATGGCCACTACGATACCGCCGCGTGGCAAGACGAAACGTTAACGGTTACGGACATCAACGGTGATTTGATGGCCACGGTCAAGCCAAAGGAAGAGACGTTCATCGCCGACTTTCGCAAGAGTTCGGACGCCACGGAGGAATATTTGGAGCAAGAAGCCATCCGCGCTGCCGGGGGTCGATAAATTATTTGGCTACTGGACTAATTTAGGACTAAAATAAAGGTGTTGTGCGCCCTTAGTGTAATGGATAGCACATGAGATTTCGGTCCTCATGATCCGAGTTCGACTCTCGGGGGGCGCATTTTTTTCGGAAAAGTGAATAGTATCGTTGAGTTGACGCCATTTTGATGTGGCGTCTTTTCTTTTTGGTGACAGTTTTGTTATGAAAATAGTCCAATTAATGGTAGTAATTACCATTGACTGGACTATTTTTGTGGTTCGCTTACCGCTGAGGAACAGACGGCCATTGTTGCTGAACGTCCCTAATTAGTTGAGTGAGTCGTTTTTTCTGTGGGAGTAAGTAGCTGGCATAGATGGGCATCTGAGCGCTGTCGTCACTGATTGGAATGGCAACGCGGTCAGTATCCGCTTTGATCTGCTCACTAAAAAAGGGATCGCTCTGCGAAAGGTTGGTCGCGAAGAATGGAAAATTTGAGTGTGCCGTAATCTCAGCGAAAGCATCGCGGTCGTCCTGATACATAAATTTTGCGTCGGCAATCTCATTTTTAATAATGTCGTTCCAGGGACCAATTGCCCGCATCACGATAAAGCTCAAGCCCTTCAATTCAGCAAATGTTAGCGTTGTTTGGTTGGCTAGATCCATGAATTGATTCAGGTTGACTTGCAGCCGTTCTTCGCCAACGTATTGGGATTCAATCGTGTCTGTAAAAATTTCTTGGTTAGAAAATATTAGGGAGTATTGATTGGCGTTAAGCGCCGTTTCAATGCCCGTAGTTAGAACAAACTTATCGGTAATCTGAATTTTTTCTTTTAGTGTAGATTGTAACTGATTGAGTAAAATTTGGGGGCCAGGAACGGTCGCAGCCAGTGTAGTGGTGTGGCGACTGCGGTCGTAATTTTGGACTTTAGTGATCATTGCCGTATTTTCTGCTAGCAATCTAGCGGCCTCTTTAGCGGCTAGTTCGCCAGTGGGGGTGAGCTTGATGCGATTGGCTTGGCGGTCAAATAGCTGAACACCAAAGTCATCCTCAAGCTTTTGCATTCCCCGGGTGACCGACGGCTGAGTCACGTTTAGTTGCGCCGCGGTCTGGGTCAGGGTTCCAGTCTTAGCGAAAACGGTGAGTTCTTCTAATAAGTAACTTTCAATCATAGTCTCAGCTCCTAAGCATGCGTTAAACGTATGGTAGCATGCTTATCTGGTAATTTTCAAGGGCCAGTTTTGGTTTTATTATTGTCATTTTTGGTGACGGGCAGTAGTTTATCCGTGCACTAAATGGTGGTCTGGCAAGCAGATTAGGAGGGCAATATTTCTGGAATTCTAGCGTTGACAACGGGTCGAAAAGACCTATACTTTGTAAGTTGTTGTCCCCTGCTAAATGTGTATAAATTGTTAAGATAAGACGCTTTGACATCGTAGGATAGGCTAGAATGGATTTCTGAAATAATTTTGGTTACGAGGTGTGAAATCAGATTAGCAGTTGAAATGGGGGCGCACCCTTGAGCTACAGATTGCGGAGAGTGAAATGAAAATAAAATGGACGAATCAGCAGTTAGCTAATTTAGGACCGGCTGAGGTAAATGGAGGAAATCAACAAAATGACTAAGTCATCGCGAAATTGGATTGGGCTGGCGGCCCTTTCCTTGGGGGTCTTCATGGCTTTACTAGACGTTACGATTGTTAACGTGGCGTTGCCAACTATGGTCCGCGACTTCAATGAATCGTTCAATAATGTGCAGTGGGTCTTGAACGCCTACTCCCTGGTGTTAGGGGTCACGTTGCTGATCGTGTCGAAAATTGGTGATATGTATGGGCTGAAGCGCATCTTTGTGCTGTCGTTGGCTGTCTTTGTCTTGGCATCGGCCGTCAATGGGATGGCGCCGAATCTGCTGGTCTTGGATATTGGGCGGGGCGTGCAGGCCTTAGGTGGCGCGGGGATGAATGCCCTGGCCATGGCGCTAGTTGCTGTGAGCTTCAAGGGGAGCAAACGAGGCGTGGCGCTTGGTATTCTGGGTTCCGTCATTGGGCTGTCGTCGGCGTCCGGTCCCCTGGTCGGCGGTTACTTGGTGGCCCAATTCGGCTGGCGGTCGATCTTCTACGTCAACATTCCAATTGGGGTTATCGCTATTATTTTAACTATGATTTATGTTGATGAGGTGCCAGATCTGAGTCGAAATCATAAAATTGATTTTGCCGGGATGGCGCTGTCAGCCGGGAGTTTATTTGCCCTGATCTACGGGTTGATTTTAAAGGAAAGCCACCTGAACTGGAGTTGGACGAGTCCGCAAATGCTGGGCTGGTTTGGCGCGGCCGTTCTGTTGTTTGTCCTCTTCATCGTGGTTGAGAGCAAGCTGAAACAACCGATGGTCAACTTGGAAATGTTCAAAAATCCCCATTTTGTCGGTACGGTCATCGTCGCCTTGGCGCTGGGTGCCGGGATTTATTCCTACAACACTTATCTGACGGCCTTGATGCAAAACTACATGGGATACTCGGCGCTGCAAGCTGGGGTTCGTCAATTGACGATTAGCATCTGGTCCTTGATTTTAGGGCCGTTGACCGGGTATTTAGGCAATCGTTATTCGAAGAAATGGATGATTAGCGGCAGCCTATTCTTGGGTGGGATTGGGTTCCTCATGCTGGCTAACGCAATGACGGTGAAGGTGTCCTTTGCCGAATTGTGGCCGGGAATGATCCTGATGGGAATTACCAACGGGCTGGTCAATCCACTCTTGAATAGTACCGGGATGGAAGGCGTGGCGGTGAGTGAGATGGGGATGGCCTCCGGGCTGATCAACGTCTTCCGGCAAATCGGGGTGACGCTGGGAATTGTGAGCCTGGGGTTGGTCCAAAACAACGTTTACGAAAAGTACCTGACCGCTCACTTTGATCAAATCAACATGCCAAAGGCGGCAGCAACAGGGATTCATAAGGCATTAGTCAGTGCTGGGCCGTTCTCTGGTCACAACATTGCTTTCAGTACCCGCCTGTCCCAGATGCCATTTGGGCATGCCGTTCAACAGACGGTGTGGCAGGCGTACGCCAATGGGACCCGAGCAGTCACGCTGACGTCGGCTGGCATTGTGGTCATTGGGGCTATCTGTGCCGCCATCTTTATGCGGAATCGGCGAGCTTCGACGGAGGAACTTGATTAGTTTGATTTCGGCTTGGACGAGTTTGTCTGGGCCGTTTTTTTGTAGATGCGATTATGATTTTGGGTAAAAAATAAAAAACTGATGCGTGACAGGTGTATTAACGCCTGACGTATCAGCTTGTGGAAGTCTATCTTTTAATTAGTTTTGATCATCTTTCAATTGCTTCAATAAATCTTTATCTCGTTGGGCGACCATATCGGCACCAACTGTTCCTTGCCAATCATAGAACCCTTTGCCGGTTTTATAACCAAGTTCATTGGCTGCTATCTTTTTGGCTAAGGCTGGATCAGTACCAGTGTCATTACCAAGGTCAGCATAGAGATAGGAGCTGATATTTTTAAAAACATCGAGTCCGCCGAGATCAGCACTAGCAATTGGACCTACTAAGTTCCAGCGACGACCGAGACTGTATTTGACGATATCATCAACAGCTTCTGGACTTGCAATGCCTTCATCGACGATATGGAGGGCTTCTCGCAAGACTGCTAATTGAATTCGATTACCTACGAAGCCCAATGATTCCTTTTTCAGGCCGACAGCATGCTTACCAACGTGATTCATTAATTGAACGGTTAAATCAACAGTTTCACTCGTGGTATCTTTACCAGGAACGACTTCGACCAATGGCATCAATTGTGCTGGATTCCAAAAATGGGCGACAACGAAACGTTCAGGATGTTTCAAGACACCTTGAATAGCTGTTGGACTCAAACCAGATGTGTTGGTGGCTAGAATAGTTCCCTCAGCAACTACATTTTCTGCCTGTTGCCAAACCTGTTGCTTGATTTCCAATTTTTCAACGATAGATTCAATGACGAACTGAGCATCACTTAAGGCCACTTGATAATCGGTCGTTGGATGGATTCGGTCAATAATCGTAGCGGGTTCTTCATTAAGCATACCGGCTTCTTTAAATGTTTCTAGGTCATGCTTGATGGCGGCTATCCCTTTAGTCAGAACATCATTTGAGGTATCAAGCAGGTTAACACGATAGCCGTGCATTGCAAACTGTAAGGCAGTCGCATGACCCATGGTGCCTGATCCAATGTTACCAATTGTTTTGATTTGCTTGAGTTCCATAGATACTTACCTCCAAAATAAAATTTAAGCCTAGGCCGCTTTTTGTTACCGCTTTGTTTTGAAAAATATTTGATAAACGTAGATAAAATTGATAAAAAGGAAGATCTTTAATCGCTGTTATATCAGCAACCATGGTGTGTCATACTAATTTTATCAGAGATAAATCGTAGATAAACGTAGATAAATCACTTCGGCACGTCAATCCGCCGCACAAAGTCCACAATCGTCTGCACCGACACACCTTTTGAGTCGTGCCCCCACAGACTGACTAACGTACCGGTCGTTGTTACATCAGATTCCACCGTACGATTCTGGTTTTGGCCGTACACGTCGATTTCATTGAACAGGTTGGGGCGATACTGGTCGTGCAGGTAGTCCAAAAAGTAGCGGTCATCGTTGGCATTGTCGATGTACTTCAGCTGGTAGTAGGTGGCGTAGCTGTTGGCGTTCACGATTTTTCGTTTGGCAGCGACTAAGTCAGGTACAGATACTCGTTTAGCCTTACGTGAGTTGAGCTGACGTGCCTCTGAGTGATTACCGGATTGAGACCAGTAGTTGATGACGATATTGGTGTCTAATTTGGGCAGCTCTTTCTTGTACAGGGAATCATTCCAAGTGGTCGTGGTAAATCCGTGCTTGTTTTGATCACGATTGATCTGGTTGATGAAGGTCGTCAGCGACTTGTGAGCAGCGCCGTCGCCAGGGACTTCGTCGGCACCTAGGATCAGGTCGCGATGCGGTTGATGTTTAAAAGCGGCGTCTAATTCATGGTAGATTTTCTTGACGACCGTGATGGATTGCTTCTTAGTGTAGTCGATGGTCTGTTTGTCAAGCTTAACGGCGCGATAGGTCTTGGGATGTTTACGCTTCAACTGCTTTAAAATCGCACCGGCATGTGACGGGAAGTCCACGTCAGGAACCACTTGGACGCCCTTAGCGTTGGCAAATGTCACCAGCTTTTTCAAGAGGCGTTGTGAGAGCACGGTGGCCGACGCCTTATTGCCAAGGTAAGCCGAGTGAAAACTGAGATGTTCGTTGTCGCTGAGGTGCAAAACGACGTAGTCCAATTTGGCGGTCGCCGCGGCGTCGATGATTTTTTCAAGACTGGGTTCGGACAAAGGATGCCGGCCAAGGTCTAGCAGTAGGCCCTGCCGGTTATTCAACTGTGATGGTTGGACTGCGGCATGGGCGGCCAGTGGTGTTTGTAAGATGAGTAGGCAACTCAAAATGGCGATGATACTGGTGAGTAAGGGATGATTTTTCTTTTGCACGGTTGGTTCCTCCAAAGCAGGTTGGATTGAATTCGCAGTATTGAGTAGAATCGTTATTTTCGGTTGAGACGCACTACCCTCATAGTACGGGAATTGTTGGCAAAATCATAGGGACAATCTGACCGAACGATTGGGTAATCTGGTTATCCTAAGAATGATTTAGGTGGCTGAGAATAAGGAACAACTTAGTAGTTCGAGAAAATCAATCAAATTTAGGAACTGAAGCAATTTTCATAAGAATTTCTACGGCAAATTTTATAATCAAGTTAGCCACTTAGAATTTAGACCAAAATAAATACACCA
>NZ_AZDP01000028.1 GCF_001435525.1 Levilactobacillus koreensis JCM 16448 | reverse complement strand
TTTCGAGGCTTCAAGTTGTGTCCGCACCGTTCCAGCCCATATCTGGCGACCGGTAAGGCGACATAACTGCCAAATTGTCAGTTAGATTTTCCCGACAAGGTCGGTGCCGGGCTTCAACGTTTCTTCGCCGGGATGCCAGTTGGCTGGGCAGACACGGTCGCCGTGTTCCGCAACGAATTGCGCGGCAGTCAGCGTCCGCAAGATTTCACCGGCATTGCGGCCGATACCCATGTCATTGATCGTGTAGGAGCGCACTTCACCTTGGGGATCTAAGATGAAGACACCACGGTAGGCTTGCCCCGCCGCTTCGTCGAGAACGCCATAGTGCCGCGCCAAATCGCCGGCGGGGTCCGCAATCATCGGATAGTCGACCTGACCGACCTCTTCACTTTGTTCGTGCCAAGCCTGATGAACAAACTCGGTATCCTCAGAAACACTGTAGATCTCCGCATTTTGCTTCTGAAACGCCGCATAGTGCGCAGCTAAGTCACCGAGTTCCGTAGGACAAACGAACGAAAAGTCTGCTGGATAAAAAAACAGAATTGACCAGTGGCCGCGTAAGTCGTCCGCCGTTAAGGCCTTGACCTCGCCGTCCTGATACGCATTGACTTGAAAATCGGGTAACGCTGAACCAATATAATTCACGATAATTTCTCCCCTCATTTTCTGAATTCTGAATCATCTTTAGCATAACCGTTTTCACAGATTAAATCAAGAATGATTCTAAACTAGGACGAGAAACCTAGACTTTATCTATAACTATTTTTATAGTAAGTTATTATAATTATTATTCGCTAGAAGTTGAGTATTTTGCTTGCACTTGCTTTGAAAATGATATACACTGTTTACATAGGATAAATCAGAAGCTGTTAGGTGAGGCTCCTATACGGAAAATGCTACTGCTCAGAAACGTCGAGAAACGCCAATGAGTCAGCTGTTCAGGTCAATTTAAGGCCTGATCTAATGTAGCTGTTATGAACTAACTACGCCGTATAGTGCTAAAACTCAACGACTAGCCAAAACTCACACACGTTTTTTGTGGTGCGCTTAGCTAGTTGTAGCTAAGCGCTTTTCTTTTATCCCCGTCCGTCCCTGTCGACTATCCACCTTGGAGGTGATTGAACATGACATTGCAACTTTTAGATGATCCCGGAGCGTGTTACAACTCGCCGGTGGGAAAGTTACCGCCTGTTCAAGCCTCTTGGTTGACGCTTTGAGGAGGACAGCTCTCTAGCTTTCCCGTTCCCGGACCCCGTAGCTTGATGCGGAGGGTTCGACTGGCAGATTTTAAACAGAATCGACTGACCACATTATTTCAGACGCTGTCGGCGTTGCAACCGACCGTAACTCGTCTGAACTTCCCGAACTCGTTCGTGGATCAGTTGGATTCAAGCCACTTAATGGATAACGCAAGCTAGAGTTACGCCCTTTTTCTCGGTACTATTTCGACATCGATGCATTGACGTGCTAGTCAGAATAGCGTTACGAATCCCGTAACTGCACTTCACCGCTGGGGGAACCCGGTGGGGAGAAGAAGATTAGTAACTGACGCCGTTTCAACTAGGCTGGTTTTTAATCTCTGAATGGTCGATACAATAAACGTAATACCAAACCGATTCCGGTTAACCACGTGAATTGGCGGCGCCCATGGGCTGATGGGAATCACCCCGCAAGTGTGTTACCGCCACGCAACGTGATTGAGCTGGTATTCATTTGAAGACATTGCTCCATAAAGTAAAGCAGGTCACCATTCGCGAAGGATGGTAACCTGCTTTTTTGGGCTCTAAAAAAGGAACCGGCTAATGCCAGTCCCCTTCAGCAATTATACTTTTGCCTTCGCATGCCGCATCTCCTGCAAGTATGCTTGACTCTTTTCTTCACTAAACTCATGTTCAGATTTCCCGATAATCACGGTTGCCAAGGAGTTCCCAACCACGTTGACTGCGGTCCGCCCCATGTCGACTAGGCGGTCAATACCGGCGATGAAGGTCAACCCACTCATTGGGACCCCAATCGTCGAAACGGTTGCCAGTAAGACGACGAAGGACGCTCCAGGCACCCCGGCCATCCCTTTACTAGTGATCATCAAGACCACTAAGAGGGTAATCTGTTGCCCCAGGCTCAGGTGAATGTTATAGGCCTGTGCCAAGAACAACGCTGCTAATGATTGGTAGATGGCCGATCCATCCAGGTTGAACGTGTAGCCGGTGGGAATCACGAAGGAAACGATCCCTTGGCTGACCCCAAATTTGTCCATTTTATCGATCAAACGTGGCAGGGTCGCTTCGGAACTGGCCGTAGAGAATGCCAGAACAGCTTCGTCCTTGATGACGTACAAGAGGTCCCACAATTTAAAATGGAACATCCGGGCAACGATCCCCATGAAGACTACGATGAACACCGCCATCGTCCCGTAGGCCAACACGATGAAATAACCCAAGGGCGCTAACGCTGAAATCCCCATCTGAGCAATCGTGACCCCAATCAGGGCACAAACCCCAATTGGCGCGGTGTGCATGACCCAGTTGGTGACGCGGAACATGACTTGTGACACGGCATCCAGAACGTCGATGATGACCTGACCCTGTTTGCCGATCGCCGCGGTCCCTAAACCGAAGAAGACGGAGAAGAAGATGACGGGCATCATATCCCCTTCACCCAGAGACTTGAAGATGTTGGTCGGAATGATTCCCATCAGCGTTGACCAGATACCCGTATTATGCGCTGATTTAGCCGAGGAGACGTACTGACTGATATCCGTACTATGTAGTTGGTGAATGTCAATAAAGTCCCCAGGATGGAAGATATTGCCGACCAGCAACCCTAAGGCAATCGCAATGGTCGTCATGATTTCAAAGTAAATGATGGTCTTCCCACCGACACGCCCTAACTGCTTGATGTCCCCCATATTCGCAATACCGACGGTCAAACAAGAAACCACGATTGGTAGAACGATCATTTGAATCAAGCCGATAAACATGTTCCCAATGTTCTGCATGGCGGTAATGGCCACTTTGTTTTGATAGAAGACCGCTCCCAGAATAATTCCGAGAATCAACCCAATCAAAATCTGCCACCCCAGACTCAGGCGGTAGTTACGATACTTTTTCATGTGTGTGTCACCCATTCTCTCTTTGTCAACCACGCCCGTTTGAAAACGGACGCTTGTGAGAACCACACCCCATGGCATGGCGACCACAATTTGCTTAGATACAGCGCTAGCCTATGAAATAGGACTTATCCGCTAATTACCAAAGCCTTTTAGGTCCGCAGGTTGCCAGGCGG
>NZ_AZDP01000118.1:129173-159504 GCF_001435525.1 Levilactobacillus koreensis JCM 16448 | reverse complement strand
ACGCCATTCTTATTTTTAGTCTAAAATTCAATACGGTCAGTTATTGGGTGCTTACGTTAATTAAGTTCAAGGTAAAGGACTCTCCATTTTTAAATAAAAGGCGGATGTAATCTTTGTACTTCGGCAGGAATTCGTTTATATAGTCGACTTGGAAGGTGATCATGTTCAAGGCAAAGATAACCTGGTTCTTAAGAAAGTTATCCGGCTAGTATCCTGCATGAGAAGGTTACTTATTTAATTGAACGAACCTAAGTTAGAATGAGTTGTATAATAAATTTGTTTATTTTCAAAATTTATTTGTAAACGTTCCCAAAAACCGGTAGAATTAGGTCATCGGTGAGGTGCAATATGGAAAATAAATATCAAAAAGTCAAGGATGGCTTAAAAGAAGACATCATATCTGGTAAGTACCAGGTCAACGAAAAATTACCAACGGAATCAGAACTTATGAAACAATACTCTGTCAGCCGCTACACGGTGCGCCGGGCGGTGGGGGACCTTGAGAGTGATCACTTTATCTACCGGATTCAGGGTGGGGGGATGTTCGTTCAGGATTGGCACAAGGATTGGTCGACACCGGCCGATACCAAGCTGATTGGGGTCATCACGACCCACATTGCGGATTACATTTTTCCCAACATCATTTCCGGAATCGATCAGGTGCTCTCGCAGGCCGGCTACTCCATTCTCTTAAGCAACACGCATAACAACCATGATAAAGAACGCAAGAGCCTGATCAGCATGTTAGATAGTAAGGTTGCCGGATTGATCATTGAACCCACGCAAAGCGCGCTGCCCAATCCTAACCAGGATCTCTATCAGGAAATCAAAGACGATGAGTTGCCCACGTTATTTATCAACGCCCACTACCCATCCTTAGATTTCCCGTATGTGGATACGAACGATCTGACTGCCGAACAAGAAATGGTGGACTACTTGTTTGATCTAGGTCATCAGAGTATCCTGGGAATCTTTCAGGTCGACGATATTCAGGGGGTTGACCGGATGAATGGGTTTGTCCGGGCCTACCAACAGCGACCAGAACTGTCCTACATGAGCAATATCATCATGTACCAGTCCGGTGAAGAGTCCGGCAAATTATTTGAACGGATCGCCAACTACTTGAAGCAAGCGGATGCGCCAACCGCCATTGCTTGTTACAACGACCAATTGGCCATCGAAGTTATCGACTTTCTCAAGTCACAGAATTTGCGCGTCCCAGAAGACATCTCGGTCGTTGGTTTCGATAACTACAAGATGGGCGAATACTTCACGCCTAGCCTAACCACGTTGAACCACGAGAAGGAACGGATGGGGGCAGATGCCGCTAACCTGCTGATCAAAATGCTCAATCACGAGAGTATTGAGCCAATCACGTATCAGACATCCATTGTGGAACGTCATTCAGCCATTCAATTGAAGAAATAAAACCAAAAACACACAGGACCAGAGCTAGCTGAAACGCTAATTCTGGTCCTGTGTGTTTTTATAGGTAGCTTGATTAAACCATTCCTTGCCTAGTTAGTCGCGCTTTCCTTAGCTTGTGCATGTCGTTCTGCTAAGTCTTCAGTCACAACTGGTTCATGGTTTTCCCACTTACGGTAGAAGATCATGATAATCAGACTAATTGCGTAAATAATAACGGGTACCCAGATGAAGGTGAAACTGATGGAACTTAGGCTACCAGCGGACTGAGCCGCCTTGGCAGCGGAGAATCCGAAAGCGGCCATGATCTTAGCAGCAATGAAGGAACCAATCCCGGCGCCCATTTGAATACAGAAGGACGCCCCCATCGCGGTCAACAATCCGTTGGCCCGAATGCCGCTCTTCCATTCGCCAAAGTCGACGGTGTCCCCAACCATGGCGAAGAACATGGTGCAGGCGGACCCAGAACCGATACATGCGAGACACCACCCAATTAAAGCGGAGGTGACGTTGCCACCGGCTAAGCCCATCCAGACTTGGCCGACCATGGTCAAGGCCAACATGAAGACGGTCGTACCCCATTTATGCATAAATTTAACGAAGAATGGGACGGAGGCCATTCCGATGATTTGGATGATCGAGAAGCCGTTGAAGAATGAAATCAGAGCCTTGTTATCCAGGTTGTACTGGAAGTAGTAAGGCAAGGCCGCGTTTCTGGCGGAGTAGGCCGTCCAGTAGATCAGGTTAGCCGCCACAATTAGAATCCATGGCCAGTTTCCTTTAGTCGCCTTGAAACTTTCCTTGATAGTTATAATTTCGTCGTTTTCAATGTTCTTTTCGCGCATATCCAAGAATCCAATCATCAGCAAGATGAAGGCAATAACGGCGTAGATTCCGACGGCAATGGACCAGCCGCGTTGGTCGTTACCTTTACCCACGACGCTTGCCAATGGCATGATGAAGGTGACGGCGAAGAAGTTCCCGACGTTCCCGAGAACCAGCCGAATCGAGTTGGCCGACATCCGGTCGTCAGAGTTAGACGTCAGGTTAGGCAAAACGGACGTGATGGGCGTCGACATTGCCGTGTAGGCCAATTCAGCCAGAATATACATCCCACCAGCGTAGACGATTTTAGCCGTCCCGCTCAGTGCTGGCGTGGTAAACAGTAACCAGATGAAGATGGAAAATGGTAGGGCCATCCACAAGAACCAAGGCCGACTCTTCCCATATTTACTGTGAGTGTGGTCGACTAAGACCCCCATGACTGGTGCACCGATGGCATCGATGACCCGTCCCAGCAAGAGCAGGGAACCCGCAGTCCCCACGCCTAACCTGAAGACGTTGGTGAAGAAGTACAGCATGTAAGATCCGACGATACAGTAGAGTAAGTTCCCCGCCATATCCGTAAATCCATAAGTCACTTTCCGGTGAAATGGTAATCGGTCATTCTTTAGTAGCGCTTGCGCTGCCGCAACGTTATGGTCCGATTGTTGTTGATTAGAACTCATAACAAATTCCTCGCTTTCTATAATGTTTCTTATTTATGATTTAAGAGTTGAATCGTTGTTCTGCTTTACAGTAGGTCATTCGCCTTACCGGCTGCCAGATATGGGCTGGAACGGTGCAAACACAACTTGAAGCCTTGAAGGTCACAAGTCTTCAAGATTGGGTTTCTACTAAGCCGGCAAGAAAAGCCAACTAAGTAGAACGACGCGCCTGAGCCCGTAGTGCGGACCAGTTCACGTTACTTATTCCGTTGTTTGCTGTCGTGGGACAGACTCATGTAGGTCAACAGAAGAATGACACCCGCGCCGGCAATGGTCCACAGGTTGTTTTCGATGTGGTGATCGGCAACCTGCCATGCCAGATAGATTAAAATTAATTGTAGAATCCACGAAATCAGGGACTGACCCGCAAACATTTTAGTCATAAACTTCAACGCTCTCGCCTCCATTAACTGTTGTACTGAACACCCACGAGAGATGGGCAACAGAATTTTTTCTTTAACTTGGTTATGTACCTTCACCAGTATTTAAGGGTGGTGAAGGTCGTTAGTCAATGTGCCTAATTTAGGCGTTTTCCTTGTTCAACCAAACGCGCATTTGACCGTCTGCACGGTTCGCCCAAGCATAGTAAGGGACCAGCGTCAGGTCGGTCGGTTGCCAAGTCGTTGGTTGGTAATCAGCGTACAGGTCGGTCGTTGCGGGTGTTTTCCGGACGGCGGCCTTGGCAGTGATTTCACCCACGCCGTTCAGCAAGTCAGCGTCAAAGTGGTAGGTCAAGTCAGCATCGGCGGCCACCCGGTAGTTCCAGAGGTCGGCCGAGTTATCAGCCTGTTCTGCGCAGTAGATCATTGGGCCGCGTTGGATGGCGACTTTACCGGCGTCACTCGCAACGGCTGGATTGGCTTGGAGCTCACGAATGCTGAAGTCCAAGGTCAACTCAACGGTCAAATCACCCGTAACATCGAGGTAAATGAAGCCATTTTGAACGGGCCGAGTCTGTTCGACGCCGTCAACGACCAGCGTAAAGTTGGCACGTGACCAACTTGGAATCCGGATGCCCAATTTCGTTTGGACACCGTTGGGGTTCTTGACCGCATAGTGGATGTGATTGTCCCAAGGGAAGTTACTGGTTTGGTCAATCTCTAAGCCCTGGTCAAATTCGGCCTGGTTAGCGATGAATTGATGGGACAGAATGGCGTCATTGGTGACCGTGTAAACGTATTGGTCAATGGATGAGACTAACCGCGCAATGTTACTTGGACAGCAAGCACAGCCGAACCAGTCTTGACGCCGACTCATGATGTGAGCTTTCGAAGGGTTCTGTTGAAACTTCGGGTCGGCCGTGAGGGGGTTCACGTAGAAGAAGTGTTTTCCATCTAAGGAGATCCCACTCAAAGCGCCGTTGAACAATTCTTTTTCGATAATGTCGCCAAATTCACCCTTGGCCTCATTTTGTAGCATCTGCTTGGCAAAGAAAGTCAGCCCAACTGAGGCACAGGTTTCGGCGTACATGGTTTCGTTGGGCAGATCGTAATCGTAGGTGAAGGCTTCGCCAACGTTGGTCGAGCCAATCCCGCCGGTCACGTACATCCGGCGGTGAACGATGCTGTCCCACAGACGGTCACAGGCGGCTTGCAAGTCCTTGTCGCCGGTCAGTCGAGCCACGTGAGCCATCCCCGTGCAGAGGTAAACGACCCGTACGGCATGGCCCTTAGCGTCCTTTTGGGTCAGTAAGGGTTGGTCGACTTGATAATAGCTGTGGGTCACGCCATGCATTCCCGGGATGATGTCGTTATCGAATCCATCGGCTTTCAGCTGACGGTCGTAGAAATCAGGGTCGACACCCCGGTTGACCAAGAAGTAGTGGGCCAAGTCGAGGTAACGTTGCTCGTGGGTGACCTCAAAGAGTTTGGAGAGAGCCAATTCAATTTCTGGATGACCATCGGCGGCGTGCAGTTTGCCGGCCTGCGGACCAAAGTTAGCGTCAATGCAGTTGGCCATCTTGATCGCAATCGTCAAGGCCTTTTCGTTACCGGTTGCGTGATGATAGGCGACACCGGCCTCGATGTAGTGGCCCATGGTGTAGAGTTCATGGCTTTGTTGTAACCGCTTAAATTTTCGCTCTGGGGCGTCGATCTGGAAGAAGGTTGACAGGTAGCCGTCGTCTTCTTGGGCATCGGCGATCAGGTCGATCAGGTTATCCGTCACCGTCTTCAAGTCCGGGTTGGCCTGGTAGCTGAAGGAGTAGGCTGCGGCTTCCAACCACTTATAGACGTCGGTGTCCTGGAAAGGAAAACCGAAATGGTGGCCTTTCATCTGGCCAGCAGCGATTTTGAGGTTGGCAACGGCGTGGCTGTTCTTGGAGTCCGGGTTGTCGCCCCCCTTTTCGTCAGTAATGTTGATATCGGCTTCGTCATTCATCACAGCCCACTGGTAGGGGAGGACTTCCTTAACGATGAGTTGCCGGTACTTGTTCCAGAAGTCGGATGTGATGGTCACCTTAGGGGTAGCGGTCGTTAATGTTGATTCAGTCAAAATAAGATCTCCTTTCGTGTGGTCGCGTTATAAGTTGAAATGTGTTGGCTGGGGTGTCGAAGAACTAACTAGTATGTAGGGACACCACAGCGGCGTGCCAAGCTTCTTTGGCCGAGACGTTTGGCATACCCGGCAAAAGGGTAAGGAACCTAACCACCTATGATATAATAAGAGCAGAGATGCCGTGGGTCAGGTGTCTTACGCTTCAATCGCATCGGTCGGTTTACAAAACCTCACTTTTCAAAATATAATAATTTGTCTGAACAACTATTATTGTAAACGGTAACAACTTGAAAGAAAGCCACTGACCTGTGAAAAAAGTGGCAATTTCCGAACACGAGGTGAGACGATGAAATTAATGCAGTTAAGGTTGTCGCAACCACTCTGGTTCTATAAAGCCGGTGAGTTCAGTGCTGACGCGGGTTGGCGGCATAAAGATATGTATCACGAGCACGATTTCGAAGTGATTTTCTGCCTGAAGGGCCACTTTGATGTCACGATTAATGGGCAACCGTGTCGGATTCGAGCCAATGATTGCTGGGTATTGCCACCCGACACGCGGATTGCGGGGACGAAAGACACCACTGGTCCCGTCGATTTCTTTTGGTTACACTTTTTTGCGGAATGGGATTGGGTCGATTTTTCCCACCAACAGGTACAGGTGATGACCCAACAGCAGGCCGCTCATGAACCGGCACACGACCTGAACTGCTTGGTTAACTTACCCCGATACTTTCAGGTAGCCAATCCCCAGGAGCTGATTTTGATGTTCAATCAGGTGATGGACTACACGAATCGCTATCATTATACGGACTACGGCAATCATCTGATGACGCAGTTGGTCCTGATCTCAGTGGGGGATGCCTACTTGCAAAATTTGGTGGCCACGGCTAGCGGTACCGACGCGAAGACTACCCGGGTTGTGGAGTGGGTCAGAGCGAACCTGTCTAGTGAACTGACGGTTGCTGTGATTGCCCATCACTTTGATATGAGTCCCGATTACCTGACTAAGCTGTTCAAACGCGAGCAGGGAAAAAATCTGCGTAGTTATTTAGTAGATATAAAAATTGAAGTTGCCAAGCTATTATTAGTGCGGACAAATTTACCCGTCAATCAGGTCGCCACCGCTGCTTATTTTCACGACGACAAAAACTTCATGAAGCTTTTCAAGAAGAAGGTCAACATGACCGCGGGCCAGTATCGGAACGGTTATGGCAACACCCACTTGAATAATCCGGCTATTGATCCAAGCATCCCGATTCCCCAGGACATAAGTGCTTTATTGGATCGTGAGGAAAATGAAAGCAGTGTGAAATAAGTTCAGTGTGTTAAAAATTATAAACACGGTGTTGTCTATCGAATTGGCAACACCGTGTTTTTGATTTAAATTAGTAATAAATAAAGGCGACTATTAAAGCACTCAGGGGTCACGGCTGTTAGTAATTTGTATTATTTTGTAACCGATTACAGCTAGGCGACACACCCGGGGAGGTTAACGAGTCGTTTTTATAAATTCACTTCAAGGAGGAACTTATTGTGAAAAGTCAAGTCGCAACTGCTGTTAAATCAGACGCTAAAGTCCCATTCCATAGAATGTTAGCGTTTGCCAGTACCGATGCCGCGGGGAACTTGCTCTACACGACGGTCACGACCTTCATTCTTTACTACTATACGGATGTGTTCGGGCTATCCGTTGCCGCTGCCGGGACCGTTTTACTGGCAGCCCGGATCTTGGACGCCTTCGATGCGCCAGTCTGGGGCTTCATCATTGACCATACCCATACGCGGTGGGGCCAAAGTCGACCGTACTTCTTATGGATGGCGTTCCCATTTGCCATCTTCTTCGTTCTGATGTTCTTAACACCGAACCTGAGTGCCACCGGGAAGTTCTGGTGGGCAATGATTACCTACCTGCTCTTCGGGATTTCTTACACCGGGGTCGGGACACCAATCAGTTCAATCCTGCCAAACTTGAGTAACGATTCCGATGAACGGATCAAGTTAAACAGTGTGCGGATGATCGGTGGGAACATTGGGTTCCTGATTACCGCAACCTTTACGTTGAGTTTCGTTGCCTTCTTCGGCGGCGGCAATGACGTTGCTGGTTGGCGGAACACGGCCATCGTCTTAGCCGTTGCTGGGTTTGCCCTGTTGATGTTTGCCTTCTTCGATACTCGTGAAGTCAACACCGCAACGCAAAAGTCCATTCCAATCATGGACAGTATCCGGGCCGCTAAGAGTAACTGGCCTTGGTTCATCTTGGTCGTTGCCTTTATCTTCTACTGGTTAGGGAACTCTTCACGGACTTCTGTTTTGGTTTACTACACGCAGTACAACTTAGGTGTCAAAGGATTCGCTTCCGTATTGAACGCCTTAGTGATGTTCCAAATGGTCGGGATGGTCTTAATTCCATTCATGGTCAAGAAGTTCAGCAAGACCCACGTCTTAATGTTTGGTCTGTGCTTAGCTGCCTTTGGCCAAATTATGATTTTCTTCACTGGCAAGTCCTTGATCGCTTTAGGGGTTGCTTGGAGTATTGCTTCCGTTGGGACTGGGATCTCCGTTTCCATGCCATTTGCCATGTTATCCGACACGGTTGATTATGGGGAATGGAAGAACGGTATCCGGGCCAGTGGTTTCTTGACTGCCATTGGGAGTTCATTCGCCATCAAGATGGGTTCTGGCCTGGGTGGCTGGGCACCATCGATGATCATGGCTAACGCCGGTTACAAAGCGGGTGCTGCTCAGACGGCGGCTTCCTTGAGCGCTATCAAGTTCTGTATCAGTTTCTTACCGGCTATCTTCTTCGTTATCGGTGCAGCAATCATGATCTTCTACATGCGTTACGAAAAGCAAGAAACCGGCATCCGTGCTACCTTAGCCGAAAAACGTGGCGAATTAGCTGAAGACTAAACTGGCGTCGCTTCACCTGCGGCTGGCAGATTCCACACTGTGAGGCCCGTCCGAAGCCAAAAAGCGGTCTTCGAACTCGACTTGAAGCCTCGAAGAACCTGAGTCTTCAAGCTCGGCCTGTGGTGTAAGCCGGGAAAGAACCCCGACTAACGCCACCGACACAGTGTTCCATCCACCAGCCTCCGGTTACGCACGTTAGTTGGTCAGCTAATGATCACGTAGTTATACCATGACTTACTAGGAATCATGGTGTGACAGCTTATGTTTTGACGGAATAGGTGCGGTTTCTTCATGAGACTAGGCACCTATTTCGTGTCAGAGGGCGAACTTGCTGGTACTGCTGATGAGGAGTGATGGCCATCGACGCCAGCAACATATTCTATAAATTAGTTATGAAATTTGTTGTTAGCTAGATTCACAAAAATTAGGAATACGACCTATAATGGCATTGGAAAATGTTGCCGTAGTCGTAGGTAGTCAGGCACGTAACCCCGTGTCGGTGGTCTTAGCCCGGTTGGTTTGTACCGGGCTTAGAGCACAGGCCAATCTTTGAGACTTGGGCTTTAGGCTCAAAGTTGCCCTGAAGACCGGGTCTCAGGCTTCAGGTCTGCCTCACCGGGTGAAGTGTCTGACTACCGAAGACGAATAAGGAAAAATTTTGGAGGTGATTGCATGGCCCAACCGGCTTACATTTCAATTTCGTGTTTACCGTTGCCGACGTTTATTGAGGGGGGATACGCGACCTTTCATGCCGGTGACCATCACCCGAACCGTAACAACCTGCAGTACTTCATCCTGATGTTTATGATTAAGGGGAAACTCTTCATTTCGGAAGATGATAATGACTACACCGTTGAGCCGGGTGAAATGTTCGTTCTGTTGCCCATGCATCATCACTATTCCTGGCATGCAGTGACCGAGGACACGGGCTATTACTGGCTCCACTTCTACGTGTCCGGTCACTGGCAGCAGCAGGCGACCTTGGTGCCGATGCGTTCGGCAATCAAGGTCCCCACGCTACACCACTACACGCCGACCGAGACGCTTTATCTGGCCAAACACGCCAAGATGCAGCATCCGGATCGCTTAGTTCAAATGACCGAGCAGATTTTCAAGAACAGTTCGGCCACCAAAGAATACGGCTTCTGGCAGGCCCAGCAGCTCTTTATCGACGTTCTCCAAGAGGTGCAGGTCCAATCGCAGCAAGACTCGGCGATGGTTCAGCTCTCAGGACAGATTCAGCGGTACTTGCGTGATCATTTCGACGAAAAAATTACCAATACCACGTTGAGTCAGGAGTTCCATTTTCACCCGAATTACCTGATTCGGACGTTGAAGGCCACGACCGGGTTGACGCCCACTGAGTTTCTACGTCAGTACCGCATGGAGGAGGCCAGCAAGCGCTTATTGAACACGAACATGCTGGAGACCGAAATCGCGGAGGCCATTGGCTTTCAGAATATTTATTACTTTTCAACGGTATTTAAACAATATACGGGTTTGTCACCCAGTCAATATCGCCAGGCCAACACCCGGCGGATCAAAGCAGACAAGGAGGGGTTGAAGTAATGGAATCAACACAGTTTCAACTAGACGTGAACCAACGTGGGGCCATTGTCAATTTGCAAAATAAGCAGGATGACCACCACATGAACTGGGTCGTGGATCCCGCTTATCTCAAGCAAGTCGGCTATCAGGATGAGGATAAATTATTCGGTGAGTTTACCCTGACCGTGGGTGACAAGACTTATCGGAGCGTTGACTTTGAACCCAACGTCTTGACCACGGACGACGACATTACGGTGTCTTACATGATTGCCGGCTTAGTCATCGTCGAAACGTACCGATTGGTGGGTAAACAGGTCCAGTGGGACATTGTCGTTCAAAATCCAACCGACGACTTTATTACGCTGGAGAACTTTGGCGTCTGGGCATCACTGGCCTACGTGATGTTCCGCGATAAGAACGTTCACCGTAACATGTCCGATTCGGCTGCTGTCTTTCCTAGCATTTCGGCTAACTTTACCAAACTGGCTGGTGTGCGGCGGGACAACCAAGGACCTAATCTGGGTCTGTTCCAAACGGCAGGGGTCACCCAATCCGTCGGAACCTACAACGAATGGACTAACCGCTTCTTCGAAAACGTTTCGCCTTCGCTGGACGGGCTGTTGTTCCATCAACTAGAGCTAGCTGGCGGTTATCGGCACGGTGAAGAAACAGCCAACGACTGGATCTACCCGCACAATTATGTGGTGATCACCGGTGGTGCCGCGCAGAGCTGGAGCTTCGTGCTCGAACCCTTCACGACGCAGGCAGACTTTAAGGCGGTTGCTGCCGCTAATGGTCACCCCGAGATCAACTACGATCCGCTGTTGACGGTCGGTCAGACCACTAACATTCACATTTCACTACCGGCAGGGGTCAAGCCAGAACGCATGGTCATGACCTACAAGACGGATGGCGAGCTTCATAAGGAAGACGTGATTGGCGATTACGAGGGCGATGTCTTAAAGACGCCGGTCAAGGGCGTTGGTGAACACAACCTGCGCATCTACCTGACGGATGGTCGTAGCGATTTGATCGTCTTTAACGTCATGGCTGCCGTCCGTGATCTGATTGAGACTCGGGTCGACTGGTTGACCAAGAACGCCTACAATGGGAAGACGACCAAGCCGTACGATGCCTTTACGCCGATTTCTAATCAAGGGGAATCTCTTGGAAAACTCAGTCTGATTCTCCAGACGAACTTGTTACACCAGACGGACAAGACGGCAGATCAGGTTCGTGAGGTCGAAGCCAGTGCGGTCAACTACGTGAAGCCTAAGTGGTTTACTAACGGTGACTTCTTCAAGCCGGTCAATCTGTACGGTGATTTTTACCGGGACATGGACTTCGAGTACATTGGGCACGTGTACTACTTGTTAGCTCAGTTTGACGAGGATGTCTTGCAGCTGAACTCGCCGGCGACCTATTTGAAATGGGCGGCTCAGGTCTTCAACATGCGGGTCAACGCCGACCTGCACACCTCACAACGGGGCAAGGAAGAAGCCCACACGTTGGGCGTTTACTTCCTGTACATCAACGACTTGCTAGCAGCTTTGAAAAAGCACGGCTTGACCGAAGAATATGAACAAATCAAGGGATGTTGGGAAGAAGCCACGCAACGGGTCGCAGCCCACAGTGGCGAGTATCAAGCCGCTATTACGGAGCACTTCTACGACAACGCGGGATTTGGACCTGCAACCGGGGCCTTGGCCAATGCCGGCTATGTTAAGGAAGCGCGGCTTTACGCGGAATTGTTGAAGGCCAATATTGGCTACAGCAACGACTTCCGGAGTCAAGCACCCGATCGCTGGTGGGAAGCTCAGTCCTACATGATTCATTCTCTGTGGGGCGGCATCACGGCGGCATCAGCTCTGGATGCCTACGAAGTCTTGGATGACACGGCCTTGCTGCTGGCTTCTTACCGGGCATTCGTGGGTGTGCTGTACATGTATGACAGCAACGCCACGACCCCAACGAACCAGTTAAAGCCGGGGGAAGCAGCCTCGACCTACAGCATTGCTGGGCCTAACTTGAACCGGCCGGACCTGTCACGGAACCGCTTTGGTCAATCAACATTTGCGAAGGACGGCGGCATCTACACCCGGCTCTTCCCAGATGGTGATACCGGTCAAGCCGATTGGGACATGGGTGAAGAACTTGCGGCCTACCTGACGGGCTTTGGCCAGAATGCCTACCTGTATGAAAAGGATGACGGCGAATTGGCAGTCGTTAATGGGCGCCTCGAACAGCTTTCGGCGACCCAGTACCGGGTAACGAACAACGCGCCATACCCTCACGCTGTGAAATTTATTCACCGGCAACAGGCCGTAACAACGACGGCAACGCAGGTCATTTATGACACGGAAAAGGGATTCTTGGACGCGACGGTGGCAGAATAGAGAAGAGAGTGTGATTTCGGGCGGTTAGCGGGTGAGCATTAACGGGGATAACCGAAAAATCCCGGTTTTGGATTATTTGGTTATCCCTGTTAAGCGGAGCCAGCTGCCCGGTAGCACACGTTTCAGCAACATAAAATGAAAAATAGTCCTGCAGCAACCAGAATTGGCGGGCTGCAGGGCTATTTTGCGTAACCAATAAGCCACGCCACGGCGTTTGTCAGTCACCCATTCGTATTTATCCGTATAAGTTGATGATACCGCTACCATCAAGCCTGAGGAGTCACTAAACGGTCAGGTGAGTAAACGTTAGGCAATCCCGATTATTCTACTTTAGTCACGCTAAACTGGAATCAGTTGGGCGTGATTTTAACGAAATCAGTTATGAACGCACTAAATCTAAGAATTCTCTAAAAATAATACGTATAAATATAATTTATTGTTGATTTATGCGAATAAAAATTATACACTTAAGATGTTGAGTAGTAGAATTTATTAGCCGACAGAGCTATGGAGGTTTATCGCATGAATGCGGATAAGACTATTCAGGATGTTGAAAGCGGTAACATCTCGCTGGGGATCGAACTTGGATCAACGCGGATCAAAGCCGTTTTAGTCACTCCTGACTTTAAAACGATTGCTTCCGGCAGTTACGTCTGGGAAAACGAATTGAAGAACGGTGTTTGGACGTACTCCTTAGAGAACGTTTGGACCGGGATTCAAGCCAGTTACCAGGCAATGGCTGCGGAAGTTCAAGATAAATATGGCGTTCCGTTGACCAAAGTAGGGTCAATCGGCGTCAGTGCCATGATGCACGGGTACATAGCCTTCGATGCAAAGGACCAATTGCTGGTTCCCTTCCGGACTTGGCGGAACAACATCACGGAACAAGCTGCCGATGAGTTGACGAAGTTATTTGACTTCAACATTCCTCAACGGTGGAGCATCGCGCATCTCTATCAAGCTATCCTGAACCAAGAAGACCACGTCAAGGACGTTACGTTCTTCACGACGCTGGCCGGCTACGTTCACTGGAAGTTATCCGGCGAACGCGTTCTGGGTATCGGGGATGCTTCCGGGATGTTCCCAATCGACAGTGATACTAAAGATTACAACGAAAAATTATTAGCGAAATTTAGAGACGTGAAGTCCGTTCGGCAATACCATTGGGACATCAAGGATATCCTGCCAAAGGTCCTCCTTGCGGGTCAACCAGCTGGTAACTTGACCACCGACGGGGCGAAGTTGCTCGATCCAAAGGGTAACTTGACAGCCGGTAGCGTGATGGCACCGCCTGAAGGTGACGCCGGAACCGGGATGGTCGGGACCAACGCCGTTCGCGAACGGACCGGGAACATTTCGGCCGGGACGTCAGCCTTCTCCATGGTGGTCTTAGACCAACCAATGAAGGCCGTTCACCGCGACATCGACTTGGTGACGACCCCAACTGGATTACCAGTGGCCATGGTCCACACCAACAACTGTTCATCCGACATCAACGCCTGGGTCAACCTGTTTAAGGAATTTGCCCAAACGATTGGCGTTGACCTGAAGCCCGACGAATTGTACGGGGCACTCTTCAACAAATCAACCGAGGGTGATGCCAACGCCGGGGGCCTGTTGAACTACAGTTACCTCTCTGGTGAAAACATTACCAAGATGACGGCTGGTCGGCCACTGTTCGTCCGGACGCCAAACAGTAACTTTACCTTAGCCAACTTCGTGAAGACACAGCTGTACGCAGCTTTTGCCCCATTGAAGATCGGTATGGACATCTTGGCCAATGAGGAACACATTCATTTGGACTCCCTGATTGCGCAAGGGGGTCTGTTCCGGACGCCTAAGGTTGGTCAACAGGTCTTAGCGGACTCGTTGAATACCCCAATCACCGTTACCAGCAATGCTGGCGAAGGTGGCCCATGGGGGATGGCGGTGCTTGGTTTCTACGTCGCTGACAAGGCTGCCAATGAAACGCTGGAAGATTTCCTGGATAACAAGGTCTTTGCCAACCCAGACAGCACGACAATCGACCCTGACCCAGCTGGAGTTAAAGGATCTAACGAATTCATCGCCGGTTACAAGGCCGCCTTACCAGTTGAAGGCAAGGCCATTGACCTGTTGGACGATTAATTAAGACTTAAAGGAGAAATAGCATGCTTGAAGATTTAAAACAAGAAGTTTATGAAGCCAACATGCGGTTACCAAAGCTTGGCTTGGTCTCATTCACCTGGGGTAACGTTTCCGGTGTTGACCGTGAGAAGAGCCTGTACGTCATTAAGCCTTCAGGGGTTCCTTACGACGAACTGAAGCCAGAAGACATGGTCGTTGTGAACCTGAAGGATGGCAAGGTCGTTGAAGGGAAATTAAACCCATCAAGCGACACGCCAACTCACACCTACCTGTACAACCATTTTCCAAATATCGGTGGGATCGTTCACACCCACTCACCTTGGGCCGTTTCCTTTGCTGCAGCCAAGATGGACATCCCAGCCATGAACACGACGCATGCCGACACCTTCTATGGTGACGTGCCTGCTGCCGATGCCTTGACTAAGGAAGAAATCGAAGAAGACTACGAAGGCAACACTGGAAAGACCATCGTGAAGACCTTTAACGAACGTGGTATCGACTACGAAGCCGTTCCCGCTGCCCTGGTTAGCCAACACGGTCCCTTCTCATGGGGCCCAACTCCTGACAAGGCCGTGTACAACGCTAAGGTCCTTGAAGTGGTTGCCGAAGAAGACTACCACACCTTGCAGCTGACGCGGGCTAACCGTGAGTTGCCACAGTACTTGCTGGATAAGCACTACCTTCGCAAGCACGGTGCCAACGCCTACTACGGCCAAAACAACGCCAAGTCCAAGGACCACGCTGCTCGCGAGTAGGTTTCGGTTTTGCCGCCTACGCTAACTAGAGATTCCTGCCTGTGGGGCACGGCCGAAGCCATAGAGCGGTCTTCGGCCTCGCCGGCAAGTCTCACAAAGTTCATGAGTCTTGCCGACGTCCCGTGCTGTAAGACCGGAAAATCGCCGGTCAAACAGCACCGACACTGGCATCCATCTCTAGTTAGCTCCGGCTACTTGAAACGTTGCTATGCGTCCAGCTTAAGTTGAACTTAGTAGTTGGGTCAGGTGGTCGGATTGGCACATCGTTCCACAGGTCATGCCTATGACGCCTATATGAATCAGTATTTGCATAAGGTCATAGGTTGGCTACTTAAATTATTGCGAATAACTAATAAAAAATATATCAAAGGAGTGTCATTTTATGTTATCAGTACCAGATTACGAATTTTGGTTTGTTACCGGTTCTCAGCATCTTTATGGTGAAGAACAATTGAAGTCCGTTGCCAAGGATGCCCAAGACATCGCTGACAAGTTGAACGCTAGCGGCAAGTTACCTTACAAGGTGGTCTTCAAGGATGTTATGACGACCGCTGAAAGCATCACGAACTTCATGAAAGAAGTTAACTACAACGACAAGGTTGCCGGTGTGATCACTTGGATGCACACGTTCTCCCCAGCTAAAAACTGGATCCGTGGGACTGAATTATTGCAGAAGCCATTACTTCACTTGGCAACTCAATACTTAAACAACATTCCTTACGCCGACATCGACTTTGACTACATGAACCTGAACCAAAGTGCTCATGGTGACCGCGAATATGCTTACATCAACGCGCGGCTTCAAAAGAACAACAAAATCGTTTACGGCTACTGGGGCGATGACGACGTGCAAGAACAAATCGCACGTTGGGAAGACGTTGCCGTTGCTTACAACGAAAGCTTCAAGGTTAAGGTTGCTCGCTTTGGCGATACCATGCGTAACGTTGCCGTTACTGAAGGTGACAAGGTTGAAGCTCAGATCAAGATGGGCTGGACCGTTGACTACTACGGTATTGGTGACTTGGTTGAAGAAATCGGTAAGGTTGCTGACGCTGACGTCGACAAGGAATACGCCGACCTCGAATCCCGTTACGAAATGGTTCAAGGCGACAACGATGCTGACAAGTACAAGCACTCTGTTCGCGTTCAATTGAAGCAATACCTCGGAATCAAGAGTTTCTTGGAAAAGGGTGGCTACACTGCCTTTACCACGAACTTCGAAGACCTTTGGGGGATGGAACAACTCCCTGGTTTAGCCGCACAATTATTAATTCGTGACGGTTATGGTTTCGGTGCTGAAGGTGACTGGAAGACCGCTGCCTTGGGCCGTGTGATGAAGATCATGTCTCACAACGACCGGACGGCCTTCATGGAAGACTACACGTTGGATCTGCGGAAGGGCCACGAAGCCATCCTCGGTTCCCACATGCTGGAAGTTGACCCTTCAATCGCTTCCGACAAGCCACGCGTTGAAGTTCACCCATTGGACATTGGTGGTAAGGCTGACCCTGCACGTCTGGTCTTCACTGGTTCCGAAGGTGACGCCATTGACGTGACCGTTGCGGACTTCCGTGACGGCTTCAAGATGATCAGCTATGCCGTAGACGCTAACAAACCAGAAGCCGAAACGCCTAAGTTGCCAGTTGCTAAGCAACTCTGGACGCCAAAGGTTGGTTTGAAGACCGGCGCCTTGGAATGGATGAAGGCCGGTGGTGGTCACCACACCATGCTTTCCTTCTCCCTGACCGAAGAACAAATGGAAGACTACGCTACCATGGTTGGTATGACGAAGGCTTTCATCAAGTAAGCTTGATTTAAATGGAGTGGCCGTTCGCCGGTTGGCGGGCGGCCACTTTTTTAGATAGGATGTCTTAACTGGGCAATTTAGAGTGACCTACGCCTTACCGGCCGCCAGATATGGGCTGGAACGGTGCGGACACAGCTTGAAGCCTCGAAAACCGCGAGTCTACAAGGTTGGTCTTCTGGCTAAGCCGACGGGAAACCACCGTCACCTAAGCAGAACGACGCGCCTGAGCCCATATCTGGCGACCTCTCGGCTCACACAGTGATTTTCTGTCAACTGGGAGGACGAGCGTAAATTCGTTATCAGCTGAATTAAAGTTGCCGAGGCCATAAAACTTTTAGCCGTTATTGGGGTGGAACAATCAGAGCCAGAGAAGACAAGTGATGTAACCAGCCGTCAGCAAGCGGACTGATGTTCTTCTGACCTGAATTGTCCCCACAACAGGCAAAAAAATCTGGTAGCCGTCGTGCAATCAAGGTTAGTAAGTACAGAGAATAATCAAGAAATGGAGTGGTTAACATGGTAAAGAGCGAAAAAGAAAAGATGATCACGGGTGATCTCTTTAGCGTTTACGATGAGGAGCTTGTCGCCGAACGGGGCGCTGCCCGTGACAAGGTTGAAGCCTTTAATGCGTTGGGGGAAAAGCACCCTGAGCAGAGCCAGAAGCTGATTAAAGAACTATTTGGGGCGACCGGTGAGGACGTTGAAGTTCATGCGACTTTCCGCTGTGATTATGGGTACAACATCTACGTCGGTGAGGACTTCTTCGCCAATTACGACTGTGTCATGCTGGACGTGGCGCCCATCCGAATCGGCAAGCATTGCCTGCTAGGGCCCAAGGTACAGATCTATTCGGTCAATCATCCGGCCGATCCCAAACTGCGGCGAAATGGTGCTATGGGGATCGGTAAGCCCGTCACTATGGGCGATGATGTCTGGGTTGGCGGCGGGGCCATCATTTGTCCCGGCGTGACGATTGGAAATAACGTCATCGTTGCTGCCGGAGCCGTGGTGACCAAGTCGTTTGGCGATAACGTCGTTTTAGGTGGTAATCCAGCCCGGGTCATTAAGAATTTAAAGTAGTTTTGTGTGAGAAAGCACAATCTTTGTGGCCGTTGCCATGGAGGTTGTGCTTTTTTATTAACCGTTTATAAAAGAATGCGCTTACATATAATTATCAAAACAAAGAAAACGTTTTAGAAAAGTAATGCGAATGAAACAATAAATGGTTGATTTATCCGTATAAATAGTCTAAAATAACATTATTGTGTTTGTGAAAACGGTTTACTTGAAAGCTATAATTACTGATATCACAATCATGGTAAGAGAGAGTATTAGTTATCACACCTATTTACTCGGCAGGGATAGGCGTGTGTTGACAGAGAGAGCAAGAGACATTGGGAGGGAACATTTTTGACAAGTACGAAGAAAATTTCAAGCGGCTTTATTTACTTTTTTGGGTCCTTTGGTGGTATTTTGTTTGGGTATGACATTGGAGTCATGACCGGAGCACTACCATTTCTGGAACACGACTGGGCGTTAACGAATGCCGGGGTGATCGGCTGGATTACGTCGGCCGTGATGTTCGGGGCCATCTTTGGTGGGGCCATTTCGGGTCAGCTGTCTGACAAATTGGGGCGCCGCAAGATGATTCTGATTTCAGCATTGATCTTTGCACTGGGCTCCTTGCTGTCTGGTTTAGCACCTAATCAGGGCTCAATCTACCTGATTGCGGTGCGGATCTTCCTAGGTTTGGCCGTAGGGGCGTCATCAGCGCTCGTGCCAGCCTACATGTCGGAAATGTCACCAGCTCGCTTGCGAGGCCGGTTGACCGGGATCAACCAGACAATGATCGTGTCCGGGATGCTGATCTCCTACGTGGTCGACTACCTGTTAAAGGGACTGCCAGAACTCTTCGCTTGGCGGTTGATGTTGGGCTCCGCAGCCGTACCAGCCATCATTTTATTTGCCGGTGTCCTGCGGTTGCCAGAATCGCCTCGATTCCTGGTTAAAAATGGGGACTTAGCGGGTGCCAAGCAAGTGCTGAGCTTTATTCGACCAGCTGACGAGATCGACGATGAATTAGCCGATATTCAATCGGCCGCTACGGATGAAGCGACGGTCGCCCAGAATACGACTTGGGCAACTCTGTTTTCAAGTAAGTATCGTTACTTAGTGATTGCCGGTGTCGGTGTGGCGGCGTTCCAGCAGTTCCAAGGCGCCAATGCCATCTTCTACTACATTCCACTGATCGTGCAACAGGCCACGGGTGGGGCAGCCAGTTCCGCTTTGATGTGGCCAATCATTCAAGGCATTATCTTAGTTATTGGGTCACTGGTCTTCTTGGTGATCGCCGATAAATTTAACCGGCGGACACTGTTAACGTTGGGTGGTGTGGTCATGGGGTTATCCTTCATCCTGCCAGCCATTCTAAACGTGGTCAACTTGAACAAGAACCCCATGTTGATTGTCCTATTCTTATCGATCTACGTGGCCTTCTACTCCTTCACGTGGGCACCGCTGACCTGGGTGCTGATTGGGGAAGTCTTCCCATTAGCTGTTCGGGGCCGGGCCTCAGGATTGGCGTCATCCTTTAACTGGATCGGGTCGTTTGCCGTGGGCCTGCTGTTCCCAATCATGACGCAGTCGATGTCTCAAGATGCCGTATTTGCTATCTTTGGGATTATCTGTCTGCTAGGTGTTGCCTTCATTCAGTTATTCGTTCCAGAAACGAAGGGCCGGACGCTGGAAGAGATCGAACAACAAGGCACGCAAACGAAGAAGGTTTACGAGACTTCAGAATCGCGTAATCATTAATTATGACTAGGGTCTGTTCCTAAACATTAATTTCTGGTATACTCCATCAAAAACGGATTGGGGTACATCATGACTATACCAAAGCGCTATGAACTAACTGATGAACAGTGGAACCGTATTGAACCTATGTTTCCAGCCTATCGTACCGGTCGACCTGCCACTATTGATAATCGAACGGCCTTCAATGGTATTCTCTGGCTGATGCGAAGTGGAGCGGCTTGGCGTGATATTCCCGAGCGCTACGGTCACTGGAAGGCAATTTATAGCCGATTTCAACGTTGGTCAGATTCCGGTCTGTTTCTAAAAATGTTTGAAGAACTTTCTCAAGATCCGGACATGGAGAATATCAGCTTAGATTCAACCAGTATTCGAGTTCATCAAAAAGCTACCGGTGCTAAAAAAACGCCGTCAACGCAGAGTTCAACCAATTCATAGGGCGAAGTCGAGGTGGCCTTACCACCAAGGTTCACGCACTAGTAGATGGATTGGGTAACCCCCTAAAATTCTCACTCTCTGGTGGTCAGGTACACGATAGTATTGCGGCACCAGAGCTGCTTAGAACTGTCGATTTGACTGACGTAAACGTGATTGCGGATAAAGCATATGGTGCCGAAAAGCTAAGAGACCAAATTACATCGGCCCATGGGACCTATACCATTCCGCCAAAAGCGAATGCCCAAAATCCTTGGGACTGTGATTATTTTACCTACTGTGAACGTCACCTGATTGAAGACTTCTTTAATCAAATGAAGAACTTTAGACGCTTCGCTACACGCTACGATAAGCTAGCTACCAGCTTTCTGTCCACCATACACATCTGCGCTATCATGATTCTACTGAAATAGTTTGAGAACAGACCCTAAACAAAAAGCTTGACGGCCGCGGTCGTCGAGCTTTTTTATTCGTCACGTTGTTCATTTTTCGGATCGAGTACCAAGGGGACCTCGGGATCAAAGTTACTGCTGTCGAGGAATTTCTTAGTGTAGGTGTGGCGAAACTCGGTCGGTGTCAGGTAGTAACGCGCCTTAAAGGCCTTCATGAAGCGTTTCTCATCAGTGAAGAAGACGGTACTAGCGATTCGTTTGATGGGAAAGTTGGTCTGTAGGAGCAGCTCTGCGGCCTGTTGCAGTTTGAGTTGGTTAATGTATTGAATAACGGTCTGACCGGTCTGCTCTTTGAAGATCCGGACGAGGTAGTGGGGGTTCAGGTCAAAGTGATCAGCAACGTCACTGGCCTTGAGATCGGCGCTGAGGTTGGCCCGAATCCACTCCTTGATACCATCAATTCTGGCCTCGGCCCCAGTCGAATTCTCACCAGATAACGAGTTGTAGTAGTCCTCGGCAATTTCAATCAACAGGGCGGTCAGGAGATAGTCGACGGACATTGACGTGAAGTAGTGAGTTTTCGCGACGTCCAGAACTTGATAAATGATAATGAGAATTTTTTCTAAGCTGAGTGCACGGTACTGTAGGGGAAGAACAACTTGATTCTTCTTGAACAGTGCGGCAACGGATTGACCATCGTGGTTATCCACGTGAAGGGAGCGCATGGCGTTTTTTTGCGTGAAAAAATGGAACCAAAAGTATTGGGTATCTTCTGGGGATTCCTTGTAGCCATGGAGATGGTGAAACGGTGGCAGGGAAAAGATGTCGCCTTCATTAATGACGTAATAGTTGTTGTCGACCTGTAAGTAGAGGGTCCCCTTAATGACGATGATGATTTCAAAATTACCGTCGTGGTACATCGGCTTGTGCTTCCAATGAGGACCTGCCGTGAATTTTCCAGATGAGAAGTGTAAAACGGGCTCACTGATATCGATGCAGGTTACGGTTCGCATGATCATAAACTCCTTTCGTTAAAGGATGACTGGCAACGCTGGCCGGTTAGACGAATAAGCCGAGATAAAAAAGCTATGTAGTGACTACTTTTAGACGAGTTACCCCTATTTTCTCCTGAATCGAAAGGGTCGTCTATAGAAAAAAGGCGATAAGTGAGAAAAGAACACTAAATATGAATGTGATAGTTATAAATAAACACCTTTCCTACAAAATACACCATTTTTAATCATAATGAAACCGTTTACAATGAAAGGCGTAGAAGGTAAATGTTGGGAACGCTTAGCTGCTTGAACGTTCTTCAATTCTAACCAAGTTTTACTTTATCCAGGAAGGGAAGATGATCATGGAAAGTTTTGATGTTAAAACTGATCAGGCACGACTCGGTTTTGAAATTAATCAGGGGAAAGTTGCCCTGACAATAATGAATTCAAATGACCTCAGTGCTGCTGACGACGAGCTAAAGAATCACTTACAGATTGCCGAAGTTCAAGTGACCGGCCGGAATTTTCACCACAAGGGGGTTGGGTTTGTCGACACCAACCCGGGACGAGACTTGCACTATATTCGTCACGAGGTGCGTGATGAGGCCAATGGTAAATTATTGACGATTGTGCAGGAGGACGTTGAAAAGGCCCTGCAAGTCAGCAGTTTTTATCGTCTGTATAACGGATCAGCGGTGATTAGGAGCTGGACGACGATTGAGAATGTCGGTCAAGCGGACTTGGGCATCGAATACGTTTCTTCATTTGCCTTGAGTGGAATCAATCAGGCTAACGACCTTGATGGCAATTACGCTGAAGATAACGTCGTCTACATTCCGAATAATGACTGGACCGATGAAGCGCAATGGAAGGCGAACACCTTAAAGAATGCTGGCTTAGACTACTGGGTCGACGGAGACTTAGCCCAAGCCTCCACCAAGCGAATCAGTGTGACCAACAACTCATCGTGGTCCTGCTCGGAATACTCACCGAATGGCATCTTGACGAATACGAAGACGGGGCAGACGGCCATTTGGCAAATTGAGAATAATGGCGCTTGGCATTATGAGTTAAAGGATATTGGCCGCGGAAACCTGTTAGCCATCAGACTATCCGGTCCAGAAGAATTCGACAATCAGTGGTGGAAGAATCTCACGCCAGGGGCAACATTTACCACAGTTCCAGTTGCCTTTGGTCAATTGATGGGTGACTTTGAAGACGGGATTGGTGAAATGACCAAGTACCGACGGCTGATTCGTCGTGAAAATGAGGACAATAAACGATTGGCTGTCATTTTTAACGACTACATGAACGGGTTGTCGGGTGATCCAACGGCCGAAAAGGAGTTGCCACTGATCGATGCCGCCAAGAAGGTCGGCTGTGAGTACTTTGTGATCGACTGCGGCTGGTACGCCCCTGCTTACTGGTGGGACAGTGTCGGCGAGTGGCAACCTTCCCAGGAGCGCTTCCCCGATGGGATTGAAAAGCTGATTCAGTACATCCGTGATCAAGGCATGACGCCGGGACTCTGGCTGGAACTCGAAGTCGTTGGCATTAAGAGTCCGCTGGCCGATAAGTTACCCGATAGTTGGTTCTTTATGCGCCATGGCAAGCGGGTCATCGATGCCGACCGGTACCATTTAGATTTCACGAATCCCGCGGTTCGTGACTTCGCGGATGGCGTTGTGAAACGGTTGGTCGAGCAGTACGGTGTCGGGTACATCAAGATGGATTACAACATTACGACTGGAATCGGGACCGAACAGAATTCGGACAGCTTTGGTGATGGCCTGTTAAAGCACAACCGGGCTTACTTGAAATGGTTGGACGCGGTCTTTGCCCGTTACCCCGACCTGGTGATTGAAAACTGTGGTTCCGGTGGGATGCGGCACGACTATGCCATGCTACAACGGCACAGCATTCAGTCGATGACTGACCAGACCAATTACGTACGGAATGGAAATATTGCGGCTGTGGGCGCATCCGTGGTGGCCCCTGAACAGTGTGCCATTTGGTCATACCCCTTACAAGACGGGGATGATGAGGAAGTCATCTTTAACATGGTCAATACGATGTTGCTCCGGATTCATCAGAGTGGCTACCTTAACAAGGTTAAGGGCCATCGGCTAGATCTGGTTGCTGAAGGAATCGAGACGTATAAGACTTACCGGCAGAAGATTGCAACGGGCCTGCCAATCTGGCCAGAAGGACTCAGTCAGTTGGATGACGCCTGGTTTAGCTACGGCTTTAAGCAAGGAAAAGACATCTATCTAGCTGTTTGGCGGGGTGTCGGTCAGGTAGCTGATCACGCCGTTTCGTTGGCTAAGTATGGTGAAATTGCTGATGTTGAGCAACTGTATCCGCGCAAGGTTGGCGGCGTGACGATGACTCATGATCAACGGGACCTGCGAGTGAACTTTACGAAGGAAAAGATGGCGCGGCTGTATCATATCCGCTTGAAATAGTAGTCTAGAAACTGACTCGCCTAAAATAGGCAGGTTGGTTTCTTTTTTTGACGATAAAACCTTCGGAAAGAGCCAGTAGTCAGCGCGGATGACGGACTCACCTGAAAATGGTAGCGACTGATTTGAATTCAGCGGCAAAAGGGTGCTGTCATTTATAGAATTTTAACGCAAAGAATGGCGATTAGATGCTGGGAAATTGCCCGATGTGAGTTTTAAACACCAAATCGCATTACCCTAGTTACTTTATGCCACTAAATCTACAGTTTAACTCGTTGAAAGCGTTTTCCTAGATGCTATGATAATCAATGTACATAAGGATATCCAAGCAAAATTATTTTTGGCCTACCGGTAGTCAAAAATCGCTAGCGCAGAAAGGACAGCAATTATGACTAAGAAATTTAGAACATTTGCTCAGGTCCCGCCTAAGGGGTGGAATAGTTGGGATAGTTACGGTGCTTCGGTTCGTGAGGACGAGGTCAAGCGCAACGCTGACTATTTAAGCCAACATTTAAAGCAATTCGGCTGGCAATACGTGACCGTTGACATTCAGTGGTACGAGCCGACCGCCGATTCTTCACAATACCATAACTTCACGCCGTTGCTGATGGATGAGTATTCGCGGTTGATTCCAGACCCGAAGCGTTTTCCGTCTGCGGCTAATGGTCAGGGGTTCAAGCCATTAGGGGATTATATCCATGGCTTGGGCTTGAAATTTGGGATTCACATCATGCGTGGCATTCCGCGTCAAGCCGTGCATAATGCCACGCCAATCAAGGGAACGACAAAGACGGCCAGAGACATTGCCGAAAATAACATTTGTCCGTGGAATGCAGATATGTATGGCGTCAACGTCGATATGCCTGAGGGCCAGAGCTACTACAATTCACTGATGGACTTGTATGCGTCCTGGGGTGTGGACTTTATCAAGTGTGATGACATCGCGAACTCAGTCATCTATAACGGGACGCTCAAAAAAGAGGTCGTTGCACTGAGAAAGGCCATTGACCAGACTGGCCGAGAGATGGTCCTGTCCTTGTCACCAGGTCCAGCACCGGTTGAAAATGGGGCGTTTCTCCAGCGGAATGCGAATATGTGGCGGATCACGGATGACTTCTGGGATGAATGGTCATTACTATTGAACATGTTTGACCGTGCTGAAAAATGGTCACCAATCTCGCGGCCAGGCAATTGGCCAGACTGTGACATGCTCCCATTGGGTCACATTGGGATTCGGTCAGTCGATGGCCCCGGGGGTAACCGGCAAACACGATTCACCCGTCCGGAGCAGAAGACCATGATGAGTCTGTGGAGCCTGATGCAATCCCCATTGATCATGGGTGGGGAATTACCTGACCTCGATGAGTGGACGACAAGTTTACTGACCAATCAAGACTTGCTGGAGATGGACGACCACTTGGTTGATAAGTATCAGACAGCGCGTGATGAGCAGAAGATTACTTGGTATGCCGAAAGCCCAAGCCATGCCTACTATGCCGTGTTTAATATTTCCGACCAGCCGCTGACCCTTACAAGCAAGGAACTTTCTGCATTGGAGATTCCATTGGCTGGTCATGATATCTGGCAGAATAGAGATGTTTCACTAGCGGCTGACCAAGTCGTTGAAATTGCTTCCCACGATGTTTACTTATTAAAGGTTTAGATTTTAACAGCTAAAGGAGCTGAAAGTTATGCAAGAAAAGGCTACTGCTAAACCCAAACGCCAAATCGTCCCTGGGTTGGAGAAAATGAGTTATGCGCAATTAGACTTTGCTGGTCAATTGGTGGCTACCGTTGTCGGTAGTTATTTGATGTACTTCTTCACCGACGTTGTGCTTTTACCAGCTGCGGCCGCCGGACTGATTCTATTGATTGCGCGGGTGGTTGATGCCGTTGGGGCCCCGGTCTGGGGAACCTTAATTGATATGACGCACACAAAATATGGGAAAGCGCGGCCCTACTTCTTATGGCTGGCATTTCCATATGCTGCCATGGGGGTTCTGCTGTTCTGGGCACCACAGTTGAGTGTCACCGGTAAAATTTGGTACTGTGGAATTGTCTACATTATTTATGGGATTCTCTATTTAGGAATCAATGCTCCAATTACGACGATGCTCCCATTGATCACCTCCGATCCCAAAGAACGGGTCGTCCTCAATTCGTGGCGGATGGTGGGCTCTAACTTAGGGGTTTTCGTGGTTAACTCACTGACCTTGCCATTGGTCGCCTTCTTTGGCCGAGGTAATGACGTCAAAGGGTTCCGTATCTTCATTGTGATTTTTGCAATTCTTAACGTGACATTGACATTATTCTCATTCTCACATACTAAAGAACGGGCTTCTTCGAAAAATAGTGAACGAGTTTCGTTGAAGCAAGGCATCCACGCCATGAACAAAAACTGGCCATGGATCATCTTGGTTGCGGGGAACTTCTTATTCTGGGTGGCGCAACAAAACCGGCAACAAGGGATGGTTTACTACTTCACGTACTACTTCAAGAATAAAGATTTAGTTACCCTGTTTAACTCGATTGGCCTGATTCAAGTCATCGGGGTCATTGCGATTCCATTTATGAATAAACATATGTCAAAGAGCCATATCTGGGCGCTGGGCTTCGTTGTTGCTGTGCTGGGCCAATTGATCATTACGTTGTCTGGCCTCAACATTGCCGGTGCCATCGTCGGGTGGTTGATTGCTTTGGTTGGTTCCGGGATCGCCGTTTCCATGCCATTTGCCATGTTAGGTTCCGCCGTTGACTTCGGTGAATGGAAGAACGGTATTAATGCGGCTGGCTTATTGACGACGATTGGGGCGGCGTTCTGTATGTCGATGGGCCAAGGGCTTGCCGGCTGGTTGAACGGGACGTTCCTATCATCCTTCGGTTACGTGGCCAATCAAGTTCAAACGGCACACGCTTTGACCGGGATCAGTATTGACTTCAACTGGATGACGATGCTGTTATACGGTGCCGCGATTATTCCAGCGTTGATGTACCAAAAGTACGAAAACATGGAGGATCAAATCACGACTGAATTAGCTAAGACGCGTGACTAGGCTAGAATTAAATGAATAACTTTGTCTGACCATTAAGCTCGCTTGTGGCAATTAAAACGGACGCCATCGAGTTGATTCGATGGCGTCCGTTTTGCTGGTTGGGCTTGACCTGAGATGCGATAAGAAAGGATAAGTGATTAGTGATGGCAGGAACGATTGATTCCGCAGATCTGATTTCGATTCAAACAAAACGCGCGCAGTTAAACTTTATTGTGGATACTGGCAGACAAGCCAAGTTGCTGTATGTCGGATGTTTACGGGATGTGAGTGACTGGGTGCAGCAGCTTAAGCCAGTTGAGGATGCGTTCAGTCTCACCGAGCTTCAAGTTGCTGGCGGTGATTTTAAACATAAAGGGGCGAAGCATGCGTCGACCTCCGAGTCCTATGAGCTGACGTACAGTGATCATACTGTCGAGGATTTGGAGAACGGCAAGCTGGTGACAGTTCATGAAATCGACGAGACCTGCAGCCTAGACGTCTACAGCTATTTCCGGCTATATGACAATACGGCAGCCGTGCGTTCTTGGAAAAAGGTGAAGAATCACGGGACGGCACCGGTTACGGTCGAATATCTGGCATCCTTTAACTACTCTGGTCTGTTACAACAGGACGATTACCCGGGTAACTACGCCACTCACGATGATATGTACATCGCCCATAACTCATGGACGACCGAACTGCAGTGGCAGAAGGACTCCATTCAGCACTTGGGGATGCCTTATTTTGGTCAGGATTACGAAGTGGATGTTAGCGACAGTGATGATCAGGAGAGCGGCGACCCCCACATGGGCGTGTACTTATCCGGGTCAAGCTCGAAGCGAATTGGGGTCACCAATAACTCCTCTTGGTCCTGCTCGGAATATTCACCAAACGGGGGACTCCACAACCGGGCAACGAATCAATCCGCATTTTGGCAGATTGAGAATAACGGGGCCTGGCACTATGAAATTGAGAACCATTACGACGGGTCCATTTTGAATCTCGAACTTTCTGGTCCAGAGGAATACGATAATCAATTCTGGACGACGCTTAAACCAGGTGATGAGTTTACGACCGTCACGGCAGCCTTTGTTCAGGTGGACGGTTCGTTGGAGACGGCAATTGATGAAATGACGGTCTATCGGCGCAATATTCGCCGAGTCAATGCGGATGATCAAAGGTTGCCAGTTATTTTCAACGATTACATGAACTGCTTGATGGGTGATCCGACATCCGCCAAGGAATTTCCACTGATCGATGCTGCGGCTAAGGCCGGTTGCGAGTATTTTGTGGTCGATTGTGGCTGGTACGATGACGGCTATTGGTGGGATACGGTTGGTGAGTGGCAGCCATCGAAGAAACGTTTCCCGAATGGAATTGAAGAAGTGACGGATTACATTGCTACGAAGGGAATGGTGCCGGGGCTATGGTTAGAACCCGAAGTTATGGGGATTCGCAGTGATTTTGCTAATACTTTACCCGATGATTGGTTCTTCCTCCGTAATGGCAAACGCGTTGTTGACATCGATCGGTACTTATTGGACTTTAGAAATCCGGCGGTCGTGGACTACGTGACTAAGGTGGTTGACCGCCTAGTCAATGAGTATCATGTTGGTTACATCAAGATGGACTATAACGTGACGACCGGTGTGGGGACGGATTATCATGCCGAAAATCGGGGCAAAGCCTTACTCGACCACAACAGAGCAGTCCTTGCGTGGCGGGATAGTCTCTATCAGAAGTATCCGGACTTAGTTATTGAAAACTGCAGTAGTGGTGGGATGCGTCACGACTACGGGATGTTGAGCAAGGATAGTATTCAATCCGTGAGTGATCAAACGGATTATACGTTAAACGCGGCAATTTCTGGTGTTGCGGCGACGGCGATTACCCCGGAACAGTCGGCGATTTGGTCCTATCCGTTACCGAAGGGCGATAAGGAAGAGACCATTTATAACATGTGTAATGCGTTGCTGTGTCGAATTCATCAGAGTGGGTACTTGAATAAGATTTCCGCAGAACGCTTGGCTTACGTGGCTGAGGGAATTGCGACCTATAAGCGAGAGATTCGGCAGCATATTCCGCATGCCGTTCCGGTTTGGCCGAATGGGTTTCCACACGTATACGATGACGAAATCGTTTATGGGATTCGCGACGGACAGACTCTGTACCTGGGCGTTTGGAACAACCTTAAAGCCAATCATCAGGTTGAGGTCGACTTGTCGGCATATGGTGATGTGACTAGTCTGACGCAGGTTTATCCTGGAGGGCAAGACGCTATTCGAACTTCAGTTACTAATAGTATTGGTCTATTTACTTTCCCACAAGCCAAAATGGCTAGGATTTTCAAGGTAACCTTGAAGTAAAGCAAAAGCTTCACGGTCCAATTAGGCCGTGAAGCTTTTATAACCAATGAATTAGCGTGGCAAAGTGGTTAGCCTCTCAAAGTGAGCCAGCCGCCCATAACCACTAGGCACGCGCCGACAAGTGTAAAAACAATCAAGAGTGCTTTGGTGTCGGTATCGTGCTTTGTCTTGGGAATCAACTTAGCAAACAGTAGAATGAGTAGTGCTAGTCCAGATAGTAAAATAAATACTCCGGTGGTTAAATTTTGTGTCATGGTAATCTCCCCTTACGTCCTTGATTATACCGATAATTGTTTGAACTTACTTACTCATGGCGATTTATTAAGAAAAAACTTGAAAAAGTGTTGGTCGGTGGGGACACTGGGATATTTTTGAATAGCCTTTAAAGGTTGAAAGTTCAAAAATACCAATCATGCCTGCCCTAACAACAATTGTGAACCTAAAACTAGGCAACCTGGTGGGCCCTTCGCCTTACCGGCCGGCAGATATGGGCTGGATCGGTGCGAACACAACTTGAAGCCTCGAAAGAACCGAGTCTCCAAGCTTGGTTTTCTACTAAGCCGGCAAGAATCGCCAGCTAAGTAGAACGACGCGCCTGAGCCCATATCTGCCGACCTCCCGGCTTACACAGTGTGCGTAGACGACGGAGATAATGACTGTAACAGTCGTTATCGATTGGACCGAAAACGCTAAATCTCCAGGTTTTCCGACTGTTGTCGTGGTAAAGCACAGTCAGAGCCGGAGGAGGACAGGGATGTAGCCGGCCGTGGAGGTGGTGTTGGCTGGCGATTCATCAGCCAGCTTACAGCACGGGCGACTTTGGAGAT
>NZ_AZDP01000118.1:84089-129163 GCF_001435525.1 Levilactobacillus koreensis JCM 16448 | reverse complement strand
GCGAGCGAGAAGACTGGTGATTTTCCAGTCTGAAGCGTCCCCACAGCAGGCGAAATCCCTGTCAGCCGGAGTGCGGCAATTTCACACTATCTTGATGGCGCGAATCCTTGCCAATACTGGGGCGAGACAGGTATTTTATCTTGCAACCTTTAGATAGCCTGATTACCGGTATTTGTGTATAGAAATTAAAAGCTTCACGGTCAATTTAGGCCGTGAAGCTTTTGTGGGTTGGACACCATTATAGCCAACACCCCATAGCACCGCTGAAATGGCCCAGTCCCATCAGACTGACCCAGCCGCCCATGCCCACGAGGAACACGGCGACCACGACGAAAACTGTTAGGAGTGCAGTTGTATCCGTGTCACGTTTTGCTTTTGGAATTAATTTAACGAACAGAAAAATAAGTAGTGCGATCCCCGCCACTAGAATAAATGACCCGGTCAATAGATTTGCCGTCATCATAGAATCTCCCCCTTTATTCAACTAATTATACTGATTTGCTAGGGGAAAGGGTGAAATGACTCCCGCGAATTTAGGGCCTATGTTAAAATGATGGTTAGGGACAGTTACTGGTAGTTTGTAAGTTACCAGAACAATTTCGGCAAGAGATACCTCACGCTCGGTGTGCATGTTATAGCATAAGTGTGAGCGGAGTTGCCAGAAAGACCAGCAAACAAAATAGACGATAGGGGTGACGAGCATGATTGATCGAATTGAAGCAAGTGCGGATGCCTTATGGTTAACGCCCAACGCAGAGGGGGTCGTCCGCATTGGTTTTGCGGATGATGGCCGTGAACTAGTAGGGCCAGTGACCAAGATTACGTGGCAAAAGACCAGTGGTCAAGTCAAATTGGGAACACCGTTAGTGATCGTGCATGGCGAAAAAGAGGAGCTCACGTTACGTTCACCATTTGCGGGACGGATCGCCGCTGTGAATACGGATCTCGTTGCCCATCCGGAACGTCTGAATAATCGAAATGATGATCTCGACTGGATGGTTGATCTGGTCGATGACTAATGGATCGAAAAGGAGCAAGACGGTATGGAATTGACCTGGCAGGTAACACAGCCGGTAACAAGCCTTAAGAAGTTTCTCAACACGCAGGGAGTCAGTCATCGCGTCTTTAGTGATTTGAAACGTGATGGGACGATTCGCGTTAATGGTACCGTGGTGACGCCGGCCGTCACCTTACAGGTCAATGATCAGGTTGCCGTCACCCTCCCAGCAGAGGCGGCGGACGACGCGGTCGCTGTCAGTCACGGTCCATTAGCCGTGTTGTTTGAAAATCGCGACTGGTTGATTGTGGACAAACCGGCGGGGCTCAACGTGGTTCCGGGGCCCGCGAATCGGACGGATACCTTAGTGAACCGGGTCAAAGGGTATTGGCTGGATGAAGATGCCGAAAACTTAGTGCCACACATCGTCACGCGTCTCGACCGCTTCACTAGCGGTGTCGTGTGGATTGCTCGGCACCGGTTAGCAAATAGTCTAGCTAGTCAGTTGCAGGCTGCCCATCAGGTTCAGAAACGCTATTTAGCGGTGGTGAGTGGGCAACTTAAGGCCGACCATGGCATCATTGACCAACCGTTGGCGAGTGATCCGGCCGGTTTTAACCAAATGGTCTCACCAGAAGGAAAGCCAGCAAAAACGGAGTACTGGGTTCAACAGCGCTGGTCGAATGCCACGCTAGTCGAAGTCCAGCTACATACGGGCCGGACGCACCAGATTCGCGCCCACTTTACGTACTTAGGCCATCCATTAGTGGGGGATGAGCTGTACGGGGGCCCCCAGCTTGGGGGAATGACGCGGCAGGCCTTACACGCCCATACGCTGGCATTTGAAGATCCATTTACGCACGAACAACGGCATTTTACCAGTACCGTTCCTGCTGATTGGCAGGCAATGATTCAAACCTTGAACGAGGAGTGAGCACAGTGGCAGACGAGGAACATCTAGGCTGTTTGGTAGACGGTGAGCCCATTTCGCTTGAGACCAGTCTTCAGTTGGCCGAGCTAGATGTGGGGTTGCGTAATCGCATTAAGCGCGATTATCCGCAGAGTAAGCCTAGCGATTACATTTGCGGGCATCATCTGTTAAAGTACCGGCTAGATCACGTCGATGCGATGATCAACGCCGACCTTAAGCAAACGAAAAAAATCAATCATAAACTGACAAAGGCACTACAGAGCGATGATTACGACATTATCGACGTCAACGACAGCTTGAAAGAGAGCCTAACATTTGGGCAAAAGGTCTCGGATGACGTTGCCCGCTTCGGTGGGTCTTGGGGCTTTATCTTTGTTTTCATGTTCGTCTTGATTGGTTGGATGATCGTCAATGGGCTCCACTTATTTGGGGTCAACTTTGACAACTATCCCTTCATTCTGTTAAATTTAGTATTGAGCTGTGTGGCAGCGATTCAGGCGCCCATCATCATGATGAGTCAGAACCGTTCTGCAGACCGTGACCGGATGATGGCCGAAAATGACTATCATGTCAATTTAAAGGCCGAGCACGAACTGCGGTTACTACACGCTAAGGTCGATCACTTGGCGCAGAATCAGGTGCCTCATACCATGGAAATCGAGCGGTTTCAGTTAGAAATTTTAGGTGAAATTCGTCAAGAACTCGCCGAATTGCGGGAAGCTAAATCTCCGGAGTCGACGTCACGAAGGGAGCCTCATCAATGAGAACTTGGATAACTGCTGGCGTTTTATTTGTTGTTGGTCTAGTCTTTGGCCAGCGCGCCGCAGGACACGTTTCAGCAAGATAAGTGCGTTGAGATGTGAGCCATTGACCATGAACACGTTGAGGTTGTGCGGGTGACCCTGCAAATCCTTTGACAAATTTTCAATCCTCCGTTACTCTAGTGAAAGTACTAGAAATGGAGGATTTTTTGTGATAATTCGTGAAGCTCGACCAATGGATGCCCCTCAGATAGCACCGTTGATGAACTTGATTTACGACGAGATGGAATTGACCGACCTCGAGGACGTACCTGGCCCCGACTTATTGAAGGTCATCACGGCGGCATACCGTACCCGGACTTACTTGTCCGGTGCGGCAACCACGGTGGTGGCCGAGGCCAATGGCCAAGTTGTTGGGGTTGCGTTCGGCTACCCCGGCGAAAAAGAAGACATCGTGGAAGATGTAATTACCCGGCTAACCGCCAAGAGTGCGGCGTTCGATGAACCGTTAGAGGCTGATTCGGAAACCGCACCGGGCGAGTGGTATTTGGATTCGTTAGCCGTCTCACCAGATCATCAGGGCAAGGGAATCGGTCGTCAGCTATTGCGGGCCTTACCCGTTTATGCCCAGCGCGACCGCCAGTCGGTCATTGGGTTGAACGTCGACTTCGAAAATCCCGGCGCCATGAAGCTTTACGAGCGCATGGGCTACGAAGTTACCGGGACCCAAATGATTGGTGACCACAATTACTACCACATGCAACTTGAGATTGGGCAACCAGTCCGCATCGCAAATTAAACTGAACTGAAATGGTGTGCCTTAGAACGATTCGTCGTTTTGGGCACACTTTTTGTTTACCTTGATAAATTGATGTGAAATGGCCGCACTGCGGCTGCCAGGGATTCCGCCTGCTGTGGGGAACGCCTCCAGCCTGTGAAGCGGGCTTCCGGCTCGCCTGAAAGCCACGAAGGCCGCGTGTCTCTCAGGTCGTCTCACGATGTAAGTCGGGAAAGAACCCCGACAAACATCGTCGACACAGCTGGCTACATCCCTGGCATCCTCCGGCTCTGATTGCACTCTACCACAACGGTTATTAAAGTCTACCTGTCCTCTGAATTTTCTGGCCGACTGATAACGCATTTTACGCTCAGCTTCCTTGCCGTCGAAGAAATACTGTGTAAGCCGAAAGATCGGCAAATATGGATTCAGGCGCGTCGTTCTGCTAAGTTGACGGTGGTCCTCCGTCAGTTTAGCAGAAGACTAACCTTGTAGCCTCGGTTTTTTTTAGGCTTCAAGTTGTATCCGCACCGTTCCAGCCCGTATTTGACGGCCGGTAAGGCGAAAATAGCAACATCAGCACATTTTTTGTTGCAAATACAGCATAATTGTTTTAAACTACTATTTAACATGGAAGAGGGAATCGACAAATGGCTGAGATATTGCGACCCATCGGTGGAATCTCGCGGGCGCTGGACGCCATTGCCAACCGGGAGTTTCAGCGGGTGGCGTTGACAAAGGGACAGTATTTATACTTGGCGCGGGTGGCCGAGCATCCCGGAATTATTTTGGAACGGCTCGCGGAACTCTTACGGGTCGATCGGACCTCGGCGGCACGGGCTGTGCAGAAGCTGACCCAAGCCGGGCTGTTGGAAAAGCGGGCGGACGACGAAAATAAGAAAATTAAACGGCTATTCGTGACGGCGCAGGGCGAACAGATTTATCCCCTGGTCAAGCGAGAGAATGACTATTCAAACGGCATTGCCTTACAAGGATTCTCGGAGGCGGAGGCCAACCAGTTGGCCAAGTACCTGCAACGCGTCGATCAAAACGTTGCGGCCAGTTGGGACGCTGTGAAGCATGGTGAACAACGACACTATTAAAGGGAGCTACTGGAAATGACAGGAAAAATTAAATCGTGTACCTTGGCGGATTTGGAAACGCTACAGCGAGTTAGTCGGGCCACTTTTGCCGATACCTTCGGCGCAGCCAACACGCCGGCAGACTTGGCAGAATATTTAGATACAGCTTATAGCGATGCGCAGTTGACCCAGGAGATGCAGCAACCGACGACACGGTTTGAGTTTATTTTGGCTGATGGCCAGGTGGCGGGCTACCTAAAGTTAAATTGGGGGGCCAGCCAATCGGAGCACCGGGGGTCAGCCACTTTGGAGATTGAGCGCATCTACATCTTGCCAGCGTTTAAACGGCAGGGACTCGGTCGGCAATTTTACGATTACGCTGTCGCAACGGCCAAACAACTGGGATGCCGGACGATTTGGCTCGGCGTTTGGGAACATAACGAGCCCGCCCAGAAGTTTTATCAGCGGCTGGGCTTCCAACAGGTCGGTGACCACGTCTTTCAGTTGGGGACGGACGCACAACGCGATTTAATTTTGGAGAAGACGCTGGTATAATGGTTGCTAACGAGAGTGTGCCAAAGGGCGATTAGCTGACGAGTATTAAGGCTGATAACCAAGTAATCCTGACCTTGGATTGGTTGGTTATCAGGTTTAAACGGAATCGGCTGCCCTTTGGCACACGTTTCTGCAATGTGGAATTGGTGGTTTAAATTAAGACACCCATTGCAACAACGGAACTATTTTAGGAGGATTAACCGATGAAGGACGACATACAATTAGGCGACAACGAATTTGCCAAGATGATGCTGGTGCTCAAATCACCAGTGACCCAAGCCAACCACAAGGAATTCAAGTTTCTTGACGGGACTGAGACTGGTGAAATGCAAGAGATTGCGCCGGATATCTGGGCAATGCCCGCCTACATGCAGGAAGACGATGACTTCACGATGTTCTTCTTAACCACCCAGATTGAGTCTGGTGAGACCGTGATGGCCTTTGCGACCGGAGAAACCGCTGATGGTGACTTTCGGCTGAGCGCGCCCATGGTGACCGGGGCGGGATTGAACCTATTGAACGAGCAGCAACCGGACCGGGCTAAGCGGGTCTTGAAATTTTTGAATGATATTTCTAAAGCAGATGAAGGTAACTGGCGGATGGTCGATTAACTGCGAATGATGGCGAAATGGAGGTGGTCGGATGCAGCAAACGACTAAGGCATTTAACCTGCCACTCTTACTGGCCCCCTTCATCTCGCGACTTGGGAGCACACTCTATCTCTTTGGACTAAATTGGTTCGTGGTACAAGCCACGGGAAACGCGGCGCTGCTGGGGGTGATTCAAGCCATCGGCGGGGTCGTTTTGTTCTTCGGTGACCTTCTCTGTGGCGTGGTCGTCGATAATTTTAACCGGAAACGGATCGTGGTCAGCGCCGAACTACTGAGCGTCTTAGGTTGTTTGGCCTGTGCCTGGTGGCTGGACCCGCTGCACATCACGGCGGCACCACTGATTACGTTGACGGTCATCTTGGATGTGGGACTGGCATTCAGTCTGCCCGCAGCCAAGGCGATGATTCCTGAGCTGATCACGCTAGCGGGGCGCCAACGATTTAACGCCGTCAGCAACACGCTGATCGACCTGGCAGATATCTGTGCGCCCCTGATTGGTGGGGGTCTGCTCGCCTTACACTGGTTGAATCTTCAGGGATTTTTACTGCTAAATGGGACCTCATTTCTATTATCATTTCTGTTATACCTCAGCATTCGCTACCAAAAGCCGACCGGCGAAGCATCGCAGTTGGGGGTTAAGGAGAGCTTGCTGACGGGATGGCATTACGTTTGGCAACGGCCGAAGTTGGTCGAGGCCATCGTGCTCGGCGGCCTGATCAACGTATTGTACGCGGCGGTCCGGCTGGTCTTACCCTATGACGTCAACCATCTGTATGGTGGGGACTCGGCGAAGTATAGTTATTTGCTGGTCATGCTGGCGTTGGGCGGAATCCTTGGTGGTGCGCGGTTAACGTTGGCGCGACGAGAGCCGAACCGTCAACAGAACTACGCCGACCTGGCGCTGGCAGCGGGAGCACTACTGGTCGCTGGGCTGTGGGCCGACTACTGGGTCCTTTTGGTGGCTAGTGGTCTTTTCGGCTTCTGTTACTCGTGTTTTGAGATTCGGGCAATTACGATCACCCAAAATTTAACGGCTCCGGATTATCTGGGACGGATGTTTGGCATTCTCTTTCTGGCCATCGATGCCTTTCAGCCGTTGGGGAGCTTTATCTTTGGCTTCGTGACGGACTGGGTCGCCAACTGGACACTGGTCATTATAGGCAGTCTCTTGGTGTTAGGGTTAGCCTTAATTAATCATTGGTATCAACGACTAATCCGCTAGAGACGATTAATGAAATAGGCGTTGACACGGGTGTGAGCGAGTCCGTATAATAGTTGAAAATAACGTTTGTCATTGGTGAATTTTAGCCGATGAACAGACGGTCAATAGGTTCCTTTAACGTTGTCCCGTGAGGCAACTAAGGGTGCACCCTCCGGCAGATGCTGGGCTAAGTCTAGGCTTGAAGTGGGCGCGCACGTTTCCTTACGGGAGACGGGCGCGCTTTTTCTATCTCACGACTGGAGGTCTTTGTTTATGAAAGAAGCACCATCACGCTACCGCAATCCGGATGCCCTGATCGACATCTGGGAACGGCCGAGCTGGGGAAAATGGTTCGGGTTGTCGCTCCAACATTTATTTTCGATGTTTGGGTCAACGGTGTTAGTTCCCATTTTGGTGGGCTTAAATCCCGGCATCGCGTTGTTTAGTTCTGGTGTGGGAACCTTGATGTACATATTGATCACGCGCGGAAAGATTCCGGCGTACATGGGGTCCAGCTTTTCCTTTATCGTGCCGATGGTGGCTTTAATGAAGACGACCGGGTATCCGGGCATCGCCCAAGGAACGCTGGCGGTTGGGGCGGTGTATTTGATTGTTGCCTTGATTGTGGCGCTGGTCGGGTCGGACTGGATCAACAAGGCCTTACCCCCAATCGTCGTGGGGCCAATGGTCATGGTGATTGGTCTTTCGTTGGCGGGGAGTGCTGCTCAGAAGGCCACGGTGGACAGTCAGGGAACCTATCACTGGCAATTCTTCGCAGTCGCCATGGCAACGCTGCTCCTGACGGTTGGGTTTAACCTGTATTTGCGCGGCTTTCTGTCACTGGTGCCGATTCTACTGGGCATCGTTGCGGGTTATTTGATTGCAGCTCTAGCAGGACTGGTCGATTTCAAGCCGGTCATGACGGCGGCGTGGTTCTCACTGCCCAACTTTGAAGTGCCAATTCTCAGTTATCCGCTCCACTTCTATTGGGGGGCCATCGTCAGTCTTGCACCGATTGCGTTTGTCACGATGACCGAGCATATTGGCCACATCACGGTGCTAAATGAGCTGACGCACCGTAACTTCTTCGAAGACCCCGGCCTGCACCACACACTGGCGGGGGATGGGCTAGCATCGATCATCGCGAGTTTTGTCGGTGGTCCACCGGTAACGTCCTACGGTGAAAATGTGGGTGTGCTGGCGATTACGCGGGTTCATAGTGTTTACGTCTTGATTGGGGCGGCGGTCTTCGCCATCATCTTTAGTTTCGTGGGTAAGTTAAGCGCCTTGATTGAAAGCATTCCCAACCCCGTTATTGGTGGTATCAGCTTCCTCCTGTTTGGAGTGATTGCGTCGAGTGGGATGCGCATTCTGATTGAAAAACACGTGGACTTTAACAAGAAACGCAACCTGATGATTGCTTCGGCCATCTTGGTTATTGGGATTGGCAACGCCTATCTTAAGGTCGGCCAATACGAGTTCTCCGGGTTAGCGGTCGCCGCCGTGCTAGGAATCGTGTTGAATCTGGTACTGCCGCAGGATGATTAGCTTGATCATCAAGTAGGCACATATTAAAAATAGTCGCTAATCTCGTTGAGATGTTAGCGGCTATTTTTCGTGGTGTATTGTTTAAAACGTGATGGCCCTGCGACAACTGCGTTAGTTAGACACATAACTTATTCGAGTGGCTTGGATATTCTTATTCAGGGAACTGGTTTAAATTGGCCCTTACGAGGTGAACGAAATGAAAGTTTTTACAAACGAACTCATCATCATGTTTCGATATTTTTTGAAGGTTCAGACGACACAATGGGTTTTTCTGGGATATAGTATTTTACTTCCCCTGATAATGATCATACCGAATCTATCAATTGCAACGCATTCAAGTTCAGCGGCAACATTGAATACAATTCTACCTTGGATTGGGTTCTTGACCTTCAGCAATGCCATTACGGCGAATTCTGATGTCGTTACACTGCGAGAACAGGGCTACTTAAAGCAATACAAGACATTGGTGACCTCGCTGTCAGTTTTTACCTTCAGCAAGCAGCTTATCTGGTTTGCTATGCAATGCGCCGAAATCTTGCTCATTTCGTTGGTATGTGCCATTCTTTATCATATCAATATTGTCTTCGTTTTCGGTACGCTTTTGATTGCAAGTGCCATGACGTACTTTGTTTTAGCCAATATTTTTCAGTTTTTAATTTTACTGCCAATAAATGCTAAAGTATTGGTCGTGGTCAATTACATTTGCTTTGCGATTGCCTTCTTTTTAGCTTTCAGTGCGTCAAAATTCTTCCATCTTCCTTTATGGTCAAATCCCATTAATTTTCTCGTATTCTGTTACCGGTTACTTGTATTGCCAAGGATTTTACCTTCTTTGGGGTATTTGACGGCGCTTATTCTCAGCTTTATCTTCAGTAGATTCATTCTGAGGCTGGTCAATGCGTCGCCAGTGGAAAGAGGCTAAGTCATGGAGCTAAAGGATTACTCATATGCCTATCAACACGAAGCATCATTGGCACTCAACCAAGTTAACTACAAGGTCCGCGAAAATGCCGTTAATTTTGTGATTGGGCCAAATGGGTCTGGCAAGAGTACGCTAATAGATGCGTTGACTTTGAATACGCGGTTAGGCAAGGCAGCGGGCCGAGTCGTTGGTCCCACTAACAATAACTATCTGTATATTACCCAATATTTGCCGTTACTAGGGACCGTTCGTTGTTCCGAAATCACCAGGTTTATTTTAGGCAATGTTTTTTTGAATTCTCACATAGATCTTGGATTCTTGGAGAACAGGGTAGATGAAAGGGTGCTTTCATTTCTCAAACACGTGTGGCATAAAAAGTATAACGACTTATCGGGTGGTGAGGAAAAGCTACTACAGTTGTATTTATTCCTTCAGTCCCAAAAGGAGTTTGTCGTTTTAGACGAACCATCTGCGTATATTGACCGGAGAAATGTGAAGCAACTCTTTGATTTAATCGAAGAAAGACTGAAACAACAAACTTTTTTGATTGTCACCCATGATGTTCGGGATATTCGTCTAGTCCCTGATTCTTTTGTTTCCGTTTTAAATCAGGGAAAGATTGTTTCAGAGCTCAGAGGTCAGGATTTTATTGATAGGGAATTTTCTCAAGAGCTCCCGTTTATATATGACTTTTCGGAGTATTAAATCAATGTGTTAAGCTGTCTAGCCAATCACTAAATTCAGCTAATGATCCAATAGTTGATACTTGGCCGGTTTCAGCTTCTTTTTTGGCGATCGTTGTTTCAGAAAAATCTAAACAGTCTACATCACTATTCGCCGCCTTGGCTAAAGATAAGCGAGTGTATTCGGGAATAGTTAATCCCTGTATTTTTAAATTGTTTTTAGCCCGCGCATAAGTGTCGGATGATACCCGCGTTGAAACGATTTTATTTTTGACATCAGTGCTCATTTAGCTCGCCTCCTAGTTTTTACCATCATACGCCAGAATGATTATTTTCCGGCAATGTTTGCAACTAAAGTTGGACTGACAAGTAGTTGCAAATAGCCCACTCCCTTTGGTATCTGGGAATGGGCTATTTGGTGTTAACTTTTGTGTGTTTCTTACCCAATCGAAAAGTAGCGAAGCACTGCCATCGCCATGATGCCGACCACTACGACCATCAGCAGGCTCTTCGTCAGCACGCCCGCAATGGTTGCTGGAATTGCCGCGAGACAGTTGGCCACGTTGAGAGTCGCTAAGTGTCCCGGGTTGGCGATAAACAGGCTCTGACAGCACAGCGCGGTCATAATGGTGATCGGAACGAAGGACAGAAAGTTGATCAGCCACGCCGGCATGGTCAGCGATTTAACGAAGGCAAATGGTAGGGCCCGCGATATAATCGTGACTAGACCACACCCGAGAATCGTCCAGAGTTCAGTTAAGCTCATCGACATTTTTTCATCTCCATTCCAAAAAGGCAGCCCGTCACGGTGGCGACGAGTAACGCAAAGTTCTGGCTCATGATACCAATCATAAAGTAATAGACTAGGGCCACGAAGAGCATGACCATTAGCTGTAAGGACAAGCCTAAATGACGGTCACTGATCAACTGAAGGTAGACGAGGCCAATGAACATGGCAGTCAGGGCGAAATCAAAGCCGAAACGTTCGGGATTAGTGATCAGACCACCCAAGACCGCCCCCACAATGGTCGCAATGCCCCAAACCAGGTAGGCGACGACGTTTGCGGCGGATTGCCACGCAAAGCTTAATTTGCCATTGGTTTTGTTCTGTTTGTTCATGGCTAATGCAAAGGTTTCGTCCGTGACCAAGGATCCAATTAAAAGGTTGCGGGTCAACGATTCATGCCGGAAATATTGAGCGAGACTGGTACTCATTAAAATCATTCGAGAATTGACCAAGAAAGTCGAAATAAAAATGGCAGAAAGCGGGTCATGTAATAGAAGCATGCTGGTAATAATGAATTGTGCGGACCCGGCGTAGACGATAAATGAGAGGCCGGCAACGACTAATAAACTAAGGTGGCTGGTGTGAGCCACAATGCCGAAAGCCAGGCCCACCCCGATGTAGCCAAAGACCGTGGGGAGGACGTCGTGGACGCCGGCCCTGAAGGTGAGTGAAGGACCCATGACTAACTTCCTTTCTGAATTCTAATTTAGTTTTAACTTCCATTTTAGCCCTGTCGAGGAACGGCGTAAACGTGTAATTTAATTGTAAATTTTGCCATCAAAAATTGTTAAGAGAAAAGGTTGCATTTCGGTAAAGACGGTTGTATGATACTCTCATTGATAAAAGATGAAAGCGAGGGTATGGGCGATGAAGATGAACTTGACTGAACTGGCTGCGGCCGCACACGTCGACGCCAGCAACATTGAAGCTTACGTTAAGAACGGCTTGTTAGGGGAGGCTCACTCTGCAACAGAGTTTGATGAGTCCGATCTGTACTGGATCGATATGATTCAATGTTTTCAGGAAAACGGAACGTCTTTAGACGACTTATCCGGGTTATTGCCACGTTGTCGTAAGGGACAAACGCAATTAACTCAGGTGAACTAGTTAAGGTAATGAATCGGTAAAATGTACCACTAAGCAGCTCGGCGGAAGCTAGTCCGTGAGCTGCTTTTTTAATACAGTTTGACTTCGCCTTACCGGCCGCCAGATATGGGCTGGAACGGTGCGGACGCAACTTGAAGCCTCGAAGAACACGAGTCTACAAGATTGGTCTTCTACTAAGCCGGCAAGGAGCGCCGACCAAGTAGGACGACGCGCCTGAGCCCATATCTGGCGACCTCTCGGCTTACACGGTATTTACAGATTGATTGTAGGAGTCGTTATTGGTTGGACTATCATAACCGCCAGACGTATGGGATGTAGGCCCCCAACGATTGTTACTGTGTAGAACACAATCAGAGCCGGAGGAGGTCAGGGATGTAGCCAGCCGTGGTAATCCTGTTAGCTGGCCGCTGGCTAGCTAACAGGATGGGCGACTTTTAAGACACGTGGTTTTCGTGGCTTAAAAACGAGCGAGAAGACTGGTGCTCTTCCAGGCTGAAGCGTCCCCACAGCAGGCGGAATCCCTGGCAACCGGAGCGCGGCAATTCATGCTCAATCACAACAGCTATTCAAACCAAAAAGGGGGATTCACCACACAACATCACGTTGCGGGTGAATCCCCCTTTACGATGGTCGCAGACGCGCTTCGCAGGACGATGTTATCTGTTCTTTTTGATGCAGACTACTTCTTGACCTGGGCAATCAATTGCTTCATTGCTTGGGCTTGGTAGGTAGCGGTTGCTTGTTGGGTAACCTGTTTTTGTTCAGCGGCTGACATGGTTGGATTCTTTTTCATCGCTGCCATGACTTGCTGCTTGACGTAGGCCATTGCAGCGGCCTTTTGCTTAGCTTGGTAGCTCTTAGAACCAGCCAGTTTTTGTAACTTTTTGGCCTGGGCGGCACTTAAGACTGTCCAGTTCTTGTTGATGTAAATCGTGTTGGTTTCCTTCACGTACTTATGACCGTTACCGGAAAGGCCGAACCAGAAACTGCTCATGCCATTCTTGTATTCCCGGTAAACTTTCTTCGTCACAATACGGTTCTCACCCGTCGTCCGTTTGACCACATTTTTGGTAGTGACCTTGGCGGACGTGTGGGTGGCCTTCTTGGCGTTTGCGCTGGTCTTATAAACGTAGACCTGGTGTTTATCCGCCGTACCAATTGGTTGATAAACCATCATGGGCGTCTGCTTAGAAGGCGACGCGGAGTAAATGGTGCGCGATGAAGTGGTTGTGACGTTGTGCATCCCCAGGTGATCATGGTCATTTTTAACCATGAAGAAGATGCTTGCCAATAAGCCAACTACGGCGATCGCGGTCAACGTGTTACTCAGCGGCTTATTTTCAATGTAAACGAAGAAGATGAAGGACAGAACAGCACAGATAATCAGTGAAAAAATAATCATTATGCGGCACCTCCTTGCGTCGTCTTTGCGACTGCAGAATCCTCGTCAGCTAAATGAACGGAGCGGTGGCTGCCCTTCATGAAGAAGGCGACGACCAGGGCAATCACACAGAAGCCAACGGCAATCCAGAAGGCAGCGTGATAACCGGACAAGGTGGCGTTAATGGCACCATTTGCGTAGCTCAGGGGGTTCGTGGTCAAGACGTGCTTAGCAGGCATCTGCCCCTTCGTCACGTTGGTCAGCACACTGATCAGAATCGCAGTCCCGACAGAACTGGCGACTTGCCGTTGCGTGTTGTTAACGGCGGTCCCGTGAGAAATCATGTTCAGTGGTAAGGCGTTCATCCCAGCAGTCGTTGCCGGCATCATGACCATGGCAATCCCGAACATCCGTAAGGCGTAGAGCAAGACGATGTAGACCGTCGACGTGTCCTTCGTGATCCAAACGAAGGGCAAGGTCCCAATCGTCAGGAGGAACATCCCCATGATGGCCAAGCGCTTGGCGCCAAAGCGGTCAAAGGCCCGACCAGTAATGGGACTCATGATCCCCATCATCAAGGCTCCGGCTAACAGCGTCAGTCCTGAGTGGAAAGCAGACATTCCTTTAACCATTTGGAGGTAAAGGGGAATGACCATTTCAACCCCGACCATGGCCATGTTGACCACGGAACTCAGGATGGCGGAAACGGTAAATTCTTTTGATTTGTACACCCGGAAATTCAAGAATGGGTTGTCCATCGTCAGTTGACGCCAAACGAAGAGGCCAACGAAAACAAACCCGATGGCTAACGTAGAAAGCACGAGGGTACTGCCCCAACCGTCATCACCAACGGAGGAGAACCCGTAAAGCATGCTCCCAAAACCAATCGTGGATAAGACCACGGAGATCAGGTCCAAAGGTTCCTTGCGCGTTTCCAGAACACTATGCATGATCCAGAAGCTAGCGATAACCACGACGGCGACGATTGGGATGATCATCCCGAAGAGGTCCCGCCAAGTCCAGTTGTCAATGACCCACCCGGACAAGGTCGGCCCAATGGCAGGTGCCAGACCGATGACGATTCCGGCAAGTCCCATGGCAGTTCCCCGTTTGTTAGCAGGGAAGATGGTCAGCATCAGTGTTTGCAGTAAAGGCATGGAAACCCCGACCCCAACGGCTTGGATTAGCCGACCAATCAGTAACATTGGAAAGCTAATGGCTGACCAACAAAGGACAGTCCCAAGCAAGAAGGTTGACATGGCACCGATGTACAGCCATTTCGAGCTGATGGTACTCAGTAACCAGGCACTAATGGGAATCATGATCCCGTTGACCAGCAAGAACCCAGTGGTTAACCATTGAACGGTTGACGTCGAGACGTCAAAGGCTTTCATCAAGGTTGGGTAGGCGGTACTTAAAATAGTTTGGTTCAAAACCGTACAGAAAGTCCCCACTAATAGGAGAACGACGAGCAGTGTCCGACTGTAGGACTTCCCGTTGGTATCAATTGCAGTTCCCAATATAAATTCCCTCTTTGTCCATAAAATTAATTCTGAAACAACTATACGCAGATTAAACGATTTTGTCAACTAGCTTGACATACCTTTTATTTTATCTATACTAGTTAGAGAAAAGTGAACACGAAGCTTAGAAGAACTAACAAAATTCACAAACGCTTTCATTGTGAGTAAACTGGTATTTAGAGATTTGTTAGTAAAATGGGAGAGGTGGCGGACAGCGGTATGAATGAAGAGCAAAAAGCGCTTTTAAAAAAGATTCCAATTGAGAATTTAATCTTTGGCATTGGGGATGTGGCCGCCGCAACGGGCGTGTCGCAAAGTCAGATTCGGTATTGGGAGAGTAAGGGGTATATTCGCAGTGAGGTCGTTAATGGAAGTAAAAATCGTAAGTTTTCCTATAAGACGGTTATTAAGGTTGAACAGATCAAGAGCTTTCTGGACAATGGCTACACGTTAGTTGGGGCAGCGAAGCAAGCGAAAAGAAGGGACGACTATTTTGACACATTGCGTTCCTTCTTCGAGAACCGTTTCGAGGGGATGACGGTCACGGACGAGCAAGCTGAAATTGACATGGGACCGTTCGATCCAGAACCGGGGAAGCACCTAATCGCACAACGCACGGATAACAAGTGGCAGTTTAAGCTGATTGACGCCATGAATTAGGGCGATTTCGTTGTGTATCGACGGTAACAATGGTAACCTGAAGTCACGGGAGAACTTTTCGTGGTGGGCAGAAAAAACTTTCGATGCCAATCGATCTTCTGGCTGGATTGGTGGTCAATCATGTTGTTGACGTGTTGTGAAACCAGGCGAATAACCAAGAGTAATAGCGCGTTTATCTTGCGCATGGACTACGCTGGCTGATGTCAGCGTAAGCAATCGTGAAACTAAAACGACGTGTTTTTGGAAAATTAAAGTGTTTTGATTTTTCGCTCGCCTGTCACCGCCCCCGTATGATCCACCCCAGTTTAGAAAGTTCTGGGGTGGGTCTTTTTGTGTATAAGAGAGTGGAGCGAGGCGTTTAGGTTCTGAGCATTAACGTCGGCTCAGTGATGACCCCGATTTTGGGTCATTGCTGAACCGGGGTTAAGCGCAGGAACCTGCCTCGTGGAACTCGTTTCGGAAGCCGCCAGGACCAGAGTATAAGCAGATAAAAACCAAGCCAAACGGTCTAAAACAATAGGTAGTTAAAGGCCGAGGTCATCATTGAACCAAGGTTAAGCGCAGGAACCTGCCTCGTGGCGCACGTTTCAAAAGCCGCCAGGACCGGAATATCAGCAGATAAAAGCCAAGCCGAACGGTCTAAACCAGTAAAAATTGAAGGGTCAATGCAATCCGGTACTTATTGGGGTTAAACGGATGGAGCTGTCCTGCGGCGCACGTTTCAGAAGCCGCCAGGACCGGAATATCAGCAGATAAGCACCAAACCAGTCAATCTAAACCAGCGGTAAATTTACCAAAGGAGAATATCACTAAACAGCTATCAAATTGCTCTTGACTTTATATAGATACTTATCTATGCTTTGATACATAGACGAGTATCTATATATTGAGGAGGGAAAATATTGAACTATGCAGCGTATGCTCAAGTCATTAAGGCAATGGCTGATGAAAACCGACTTAAAATTATTGATTTGTTATCCTGTGGGACATTGTGTGCCTGTGAGATTTTAGAGAATTTTGACTTTACGCAGCCAACGCTTTCTCATCATATGAAAGTTCTCCAGACTGCCGGAATTGTCAGCGCTGTTAAGAAGGGGCGTTGGCAGTACTATACACTGCTGCCGGAATTTACAACTGAGTTTCCTGAGTTTATCAAGCAGCTGTTGCGGGACAGTCATGAGTGTGTGTGTCACAGTGATTCGAGTTGTTCTAGGCCTGACTAGACAAATCAAATTACCTTATTATCTAATTTTGATGGAATGGATTCAAATTATAATTTGAAGGTCGTAGGTGGAGTTCTGTGCTAGTTATTTGGTCAAGTTTGATTTTTATTGCGACACTAATATTGGTTATTTGGCAACCGCGGGGATTATCGATTGGGTGGTCTGCCACGGGCGGTGCTATTTTAGCGCTATTGTTTGGCGTTGTTTCGTTTAAGGACGTTGGAACGGTTACTGGGATTGTCTGGAATGCCACATTGTCTTTTGTCGCAATCATTTTGATTTCACTAATTTTAGATCAGATTGGTTTCTTTGAGTGGGCTGCTTTACATATGGCGCGTTTGGCGCACGGCAAAGGGGTAACAATGTTTGTTCTGATTGCTGTTTTGGGGGCTGTGGTGGCCGCCCTCTTTGCTAACGACGGTGCAGCTTTGATTTTAACGCCAATTGTTTTATCGATGGTTCGAGCCTTGAAGTTTGATGATCGAAAAATTCTCCCGTTTATCATAGCGAGTGGATTTATTGCGGATGCAACATCTTTGCCGCTGGTGGTAAGTAACCTAGTGAATATTGTATCGGCAGACTTTTTTGGACTATCATTCTCTGAGTATGCACTGCGAATGTGGTTACCTGATCTTTTTTCTTTAGGGGCAAGCATTCTGATCTTATATTTGTATTTCCGAAAGGCAATCCCAAAGGAGTTTGAAGGGCGGCACCTGCCTGAGCCACAAAGCGTGATTAAGGATTTACGGTTGTTCCATTTGTCATGGGTTGTGTTGGCTACTTTGCTGGTTGGCTACTTTTTGAGTAGTTTTCTGAAGACGCCAGTGTCATTGATTGCGTTACCAATTGCTGCGATTTTCTTAGTCTTAGCGCAACGCAGTCCTCAGATTGATGCCAAGGCTGCCGTTAAGGGCGCCCCATGGAATATTGTGGTGTTTTCCATCGGAATGTACGTCGTGGTATACGGTCTTCAGAACGCCGGGTTAACCAGTATCTTAGCAAGTGCTATCCAACAGATGGCTCATTGGGGAAGGTTAGGCGCTACGTTAGGGATGGGATACTTGGCGGCCTTCCTTTCGTCCGTAATGAATAATATGCCAACAGTTATGATTAATGCGCTATCGATTCAGGACAGTAATACGGTCGGCCTCTTACATAAGAGTTTAGTTCTGGCTAACGTGGTGGGTTCCGATTTAGGACCCAAGATTACACCGATTGGGTCGTTGGCAACGTTAGTTTGGTTACACGTGTTGGATCAGAAGGGAATAAAAATTAAATGGGGGACTTATTTTAAAATTGGAATCACGGTGACGCTACCGGTTCTGCTGGTAACGTTGTTAGGCCTATATCTCTCATTATCTATTTTCCACTAGATTTTAAGATTGAAAGTCGCAAAAGATTAGCCAAACCTGACATAGCAGCGATATTGGTAAAGAATTAGGTGGGCTGGAATCCGGCCAGCAGATAGGGGCTAGAACGGTGAGAACCTGTCGCCGGGTCTTAAAACTCGCGAATGGTTATGTTTGATCTGCTACTGTAAAGAAAAATCGGGTCTGGGATAAAACTCCAGGCCCTTTTTAGCATCCCCAAACTTATATTGCTGAAAACGGGCGACCAATTCTACTTAACATCGATAGCCAAACGATCAGAAACCGGAATTGGTTGGCTATCGACGTTAGTACGCATTGACTAACCACATTTCGTCCTACACTCTTTTTGTTAGATAAATTGTCAATAGTGGAGGTTAAGCACCGGCTGGACGCCCCAACAACTTGTTCACAAACTCACGTATTTTATGAAAACAGCTTAAGAAAATGAATGAAAAATTAGAACTACAGCTACACGCTAACTCCAATGCCAACAAGCTTTCACCACCTTTTCAAAAAAATAATGCAAAAAAGTAATCTATTTCGTTGAAATCTGACGCGAACGTGTTAAGATAACAAAATCGCTTTAAACCAAAAACAAAAAGGATGGTGTTACACATGCTGTTACGACAAGCTACTATGGCTGACTTACCACAAATTGAATCGATTATTCGCGATGGCCGTGAGTTATTGGCGGCCCAAGCAATTGACCAATGGCAAGGGGCGTACCCGAACACGGCGGTCCTAGTCGACGACATTCACCAAGGATGGACGGTCGTCTTGGAAGAAAACAACGAAATTTTGGGGACTGCTGCCATTATTCCGGGGGAGGACCCCACGTATAAACAGATCGATGGCCAGTGGCTGACTGTGCAGGCACCATACCTGGCAATTCACCGTGTAGCAGTGTCGAGTCACCATCGTGGCCGTGGTCTGGCAGGCGAACTGTTCCAACGGTTGTTTGCTCAGATCGACCACGCACAAAACATCGAGAGTATCCGGATCGACACGCATCCACAAAACATGGCAATGCAACACGTGATTAAAAAGAATGGCTTCACCGAAACTGGGATGATCGATTTAGAAGCCGCTGGACTTAAGGGCACCAAAGATTACGCCTACGAACGATTGACTGCCAACGTTAAACCGGCGCATGTCGTTCACACAGAAATTGTGAAATAATCAGGCGTCATGACTTAAGGCCGCTGAATTAAATGCACTACTCATAGTAGGATCGGTTCCGTTTTCACGCGGAGTCGATCCTTTTTGGTGGGTGAAGTGACTGCCTGCGCATAGAAAAAATGTCAGGTTAGCCGGAACCCGACTTTTCATTCCCCCTAAACTCTGCGATAATGGGGGGAGAAGTTAGATGCGGAGGCGGTGTGATTGGAAAAGAGTTTATCCGGTGGTCGGTTCTTACTGGTCACAGTGTTAAATGTTATTATTACGATATTTGAATTATTAGGTGGTTTATTATCAGGTAGTCTGTCGCTGCTGTCGGATGCCTTCCATAACTTGGGGGACGCACTCTCCATTGTGCTGAGCTACGCGGCTCACAGAATTGGTGGCCGCCAGCAGACACGGACCAATACGTTTGGTTACCGGCGGGCGGAAATTTTGGCGGCGCTGTTAAATTCTGGCGTGCTGATTGTGATCTCGCTGATCTTGGCGGGCGAAGCCGTACGACGCTTGTTGCATCCGGAACCGGTCAAAGGGGATATCATGCTGCTGGTCGCAGTCGTGAGTTTTCTGGCCAATCTGTTATCCACGGTCCTCTTGAACCGCGGGTCGAAACACAACCTGAACATTCGGGCGACCTACCTTCATTTATTGAGTGACGCCCTGGCTTCCGTTGGAGTCATTGTGGGGGCTTTACTGATCACCATTTGGCAGGTCAGCTGGGTTGATCCCACGATTACAATTTTAGTTGCGCTGTACATCTGCTACGAGTCGCTACCGATTGTGAAACAGACCTTTGGCATCTTGATGGAGGCCTCACCGGACTTGGACTTTGAGGGCATCGCCAGGGATATCTGTGCCTTGCCCGAGGTGGAAGGGGTCCATCACCTGCACGCTTGGCAGATCGATGAGAACAACATTGTGGTGTCGATGCACGTCAACATGGACAATGTCCCTATCAGCGAGATTGAGCCAATTTACCGGCAGATTGAGGCCTTGCTCTGTCAGAAATACAACGTTAATCACGTCACGATTCAGGCCGAATGTCATCGTGGGGAAGATGAGTCGCTTTTTTATCAGCAAAATGATTGGCGGCACAGCTAATTTAGTCAACCTGGTGATTGACTCCTTTTTCGGGGTATTTTCCGGCTAGTCTGTGGTAAAATTAGAGCATTAAGCAGTAAAAATGTTAATGAAGTTTTGAAACGCTATCGTTGGTTTGGTAGCGGTGAATTGGCAACACACATTCTAGATGAGGTGAACAGTGATGACTCCGATGAAGGAGGATTATTTAAAAATTATTTTTGAGCTGGGTGGTAAGCAGAAAAAGGTTTCCAACAAGCAAATCGCCATCAGCTTAAATATTGCTGCCGGGTCCGTGACCGAAATGGTCAACAAGATGTCGGCGGAAGGACTGGCTGAACACACGCCGTATGCCGGTATTTCGCTCACCAATAAGGGAATTCGGTTGGCGGAAGATTTGGTGCGTAAACACCGGATCTGGGAGGACTTTCTGGTCGAAAAACTCGACTATGATTTACCCGACGTTCATGACGAGGCTGAGGTCTTGGAACACGTGACGAGTGCCAAGTTGGTGAATTCACTGGATGACATGCTGGGTCACCCCACGCACTGTCCTAACGGTGGGGTTATTCCCGATCGCTACGGTCACTATCACGAAGATAGTCACACGGTCTTAAATGAAGCCGAGGACGGTTCAGTGGTGACGGTCGACCGGTTCATTGATAATCATGACCTGTTGACCTACCTGGGCGACCTCAAGCTAGACATTGGGGACCAACTGAAGATTTTGAAGCATGACCCATTTGAGGGTCCCGTGACGGTGCAGAACCTGACGGACGATGCCGAACTCATTGTGAGTTACAAGGCGGCACATTACATTTTTGTCAAATAGATTAAGCTCGGGCACACAATCGAACAATGGTTGTGTGCCTTTATTAGTCTGAGAATTTCCGGTCGATTATTTTAATTTTGATAGGAACACTGATTTTGTATTTTCCCGGTGAGTGAAGTGCCGTATAATGATAAAAAAGTGTGGTCTGTCCGGGAGGCCATGCCGTTGCTGAGAGAAGGGAAAGACGGGATGAGTAGTCAGAAGAAACGGGATCAGCTGATCCTCCACACGGCGCTCACTGCTGGCCGGATCATGATTGAAAATGGATCGGAAATTGAGCGGGTCGAGGATACTATGACGCGAATCGCCCACAATGCGGGGGCCCAGACAAGTCAACTATTTGTGATGATCACGGGAATCTTGATGGCCATCAATGGCGAGGTCGGCGCGCAGATCGAACCGGTCAAGCGGCGAACGTTCGACCTGGAAAAAATCGCGGTGGTCAATGACCTGTCGCGGCAATATGCGGACCATAAGATTGACCTGCAACAGTTTTCGAATCGCTTAGACCACTTGGACAGCGTTAGTCGCTACTTCCCATTTTGGCTACAGCTGTTGGCCGCCGCGTTGGTCAGTGGGCCACTAGAGGTCGTTTTCCGGCACAATTTGCCAGACTTCTGGATCACCTGTGTGGTGGGGATGCTGGGCTGGCTGGTGTACTATCTATTGAGCAAGTTTATCCAGATTCGTTTCTTGTCGGAATTCGCCGCAGCCGCCGCAATTGGCGTGTTGGCGGTTCTGGGGGTCCACATGGGGCTTGGTAACAGTGTCGATGACATCATCATTGGGAGCGTCATGCCACTGGTGCCGGGGGTCCCGATTACCAACTCGGTCAGAGATATTTTAGCGGGTAATTTGGTTAGTGGACCGGCGCGGGGTGTGGAAGCCCTAGTGAGTGCGGCGGCCATCGGCTTTGGCATCGCCATGATTTTACAATTCATGTAGGGAGGCGACGCGGATGACGGTCGTACAATTTTTAGTGGAGGTCGCGGGAACCTATGTGGCCACGCTGGCCTTTGGTATTCTGATCAACATTCCCCGGCGGGCGTTAAACGTTGGTGGGTGGATCGGCGTGCTGGGCTACCTTCTGTATCGCTTCACGGTGCTCGGAGGCGGTGGCTATGTCGTTGGTAATTTGCTGGGCGCGGTCGCGATTGGGGTCGCGTCACTGCAGGCGGCTAAATTTAAGAAGATGCCGATGATTCTCTTTAATATTCCAGCGATTGTGCCCCTGGTGCCCGGTGGTCAGGCCTATCAAATGGTCAAGAACTTTGCGTTGGGTCAGAACGATACGGCGTTTAACTACCTGTTACAGGTCGTGATGATCTCGGGAGCTATTGCCTTTGGGTTCTTGCTGTCAGAGGTAGTCAACCGGGTACAGCGACGGGTTTGGCGGCACCGACGGTAGTCTTTAGGAAATTCTTAAGGCTGGGGAACCTAGCAATCTGGGAGTGGGGTGGTATACTCATTGCTAGGGGTTTTCCCAGAATCAGGTCTGATGAAAGGAATTAAAATCATGATGTTATTCAATCGGGACCGTGACCGGCCGTGGAAGTTTGGCCTAGCAACGGTACTGTTTTTAATTGTTGCATTTTACATACAAGCGCAGAATGCCTACGTGGAGTTCTTAGATTCGTCGATTGTTGACGTGATTCAAAAGAATCAGCCAGAGTGGAAGACATTACTTTACCGGGGCGTGACGAGTCTCGCAGAGCCAAAATTAGCTATTATTTGGGTGTTGATTCTCGCATTCCTGCTGTGGGGCTTCAAGTTCAAGATTCCTGCCCTGTGGTGCCTGACCACACTAGCTGGTGGGGATGTCATTGCCGCATTGGTTAAAAATGTGGTTAAGCGTGCCCGGCCCACAGCCCACTTAGCTATTGACGATGGCTATAGTTTCCCGAGTGGACATGTTTTTGGGACATTTCTCTTGGTGGCCATGATCTGGTTGATCTTGATTCCAATGATCAGTGCCAGCTGGAAGGCCTGGATCGTCCGCGTTATCTTAATCATTTGGATGGGGCTAGTGATGATCTCACGGGTCTACCTCAACGCGCACTTCCCAACCGATACGATTGGGGCGGTCCTATTAGCTTACTTATGGCTACAGATTGCGCAAGGTATCTACATCAGATTGGCACCAGTCATGCAGGGCTGGCCATTCTTAAAGAAGTCAGAAATTTAAGGTCTAAAAAAGGCATGTGCTATTCCGATTAAGGGAAGGGCGCATGTCTTTTGGTTTGGAATTAAGTTTTCATAGTCTGAGTAAAAAAGGCTCTCGCTAACTTTAGATGAGTTCTGCAAGTTAGGACTGACCTATACGGTAAAGGCTAGCTTTGAGAATAACCATGTTGCGGGAAAAATCTAACTTAGCCGGAGGAAGCTGGGGATGGAGCCAGCCGTGGAAATCGTGGTAGCTGTCAGCTACCACGATGGGCGACTTTTAAGACGCGTGATCTTGCGGCTTAAAAGCGAGCGAGAAGACTGGTGGTCTTCCAGGCTGAAGCGTCCCCCCAGCAGGCGCAATCCCCAGCAGCCGCAGTGCGACCAGTTAGAGCCAATTTACCAACTATTTTAGTTCGGCTAGCCATTCGGTGGCGAGGTCTAGCCAGTGGGCGACGTGGGGCAAGTCGGTCCCTTCCCGCCAAGCCGTCACATCGTTGGCCAAAGCCAATCCGTGTGGCCCAGCATGGAACATGTGGAGTTCCGTGTCGACGTTGTGGGCAAGTGAAGCCTGAACGTAAGCGAGCGCGTTTTGCACGGGAACCAGCGGATCGGCGGCCGTGACCCAGACGAAGGTTGGTACGTTGTCATCGGTGACCAGTTTGTCGGCGGCAATTTTAGCCGAGTCGTCGGTCCATTCGGCGAGAGTCGTATCATCGTTAGGAAAACCGGCAGCCGGTGTAATGACCGGGTAGCCCAGAATAATGGCGTGTGGCTTGATCTGTGCCGGCGTCGTGTCGGCTAGCTGATTGAACTGGGGGTCGTTCCAAGAGTCGTTGAAGAGCGCGACGATGTGACCACCAACGGAGAATCCGGCAACGGTAATGTTAGCCGAATCAATTTGCCAATCCTTAGCGTTGGCCCGAATCAGTGCCAGGCTTTTTGCAAGCTCAACGACCGGCGTCGGCAGAAGGGGCTGACATTCTCCAGTGAACGAGTAGCGAAGAAAGAAAGCCTGGTAGCCCTTGGCGAACCAAGCCAGGGCCAAATCTTCCGCTTGTTGCTCGGGGATATGCGTGTACGAGCCGCCAGGAACGATGACCATGGCCGGATAAGTGGCCGTGTCGTCGTGCGGATGACGCAGGTAGCCTTGTAGATAGGCAGCAGAATCGTTAGCGAGTGCTTGAGTGATAATTTTCAAGTGTGAAACCTCCCGATAAGCTATAATAGGTTCATTGTACCACGTGTGAGGCAAAATGCTTTTGAGCGAAACATCAATTTAGCACCGTTTGAAAAGAGGAATAGGAATGCAAAATGTGATTGAAACATCGCGGTTGCGGTTACGGCCGTTGACGGAAAGCGACCTGCCAGATTACCAGCGGTTAATGATGATGCCGGTCTTGAATGAGGCCAACGGTGGCAACGTGACCCCCACGCCGGCTGACGTTGCCCAGTGGTTGACGGCGGATCGCCAAAGCCCGTATGCATTTGCCATCGAGGAACGGGCCACGTCACGCTTCATGGGTGTGGTCCTGTACTACGCGCATGATTTGGCGGCAAGCAAACCGGAGTATGACATTGGTTACTTCTTAGACCCGGTGGATTGGGGTCAGGGAATCATGCCCGAGGCTATTCAAGCGAGTCTAAAATTGGTCAGTCAATCCCAGGCAACGGAACAGATTGTCTGGGCAACCTGCCTACTAGAAAATGAACGGTCACGCCGCGTCTTAGAAAAATTAGACTTTGAAACGGTTGACGACCACTTCATGGCGCCGGGTGGTGCGGGATTAACGCCAGTTCCACAGTACCTATTCCGACTGGTGGTTGAACCAGCGTAGGGGACTAACTCAACTGGTGGAATGCCAAGAGGGGGGCTCTGAGTGATCATGGCTCGAGGAGGCATTTCAGTTTTCGTATGGTTAGCGTCACTAGATGACTAATAGTAAGTTTAGAGTCCATTCGATATTGTCATGGTTCGTGGTATCTCTATGAGAAAACCAGTTGAGTAACGCACATCATATTGGTGGCCCATGTGAGCCGAAGGAGGCCAGGGATGGAGCCAGCCGTGACAAGGATGTTAGGTCGATGGGCTTTCGACCTTACAGACTGGGACGTCTTGGAGACCCGCGGTCTGTGCGGGGCTTCAAGACGAGTTGGAAGCCCGTTTCTGGGCTGGAAACGGTCCCCATGGCAGGCGGAATCCCTGGCAGCCGCAGGCGGTTCAATTTGGCTAATCCGTAAGATTAATTAAACATGAGTGAAAATAATTGATTTTAATTGCAATTTAATCTTGCAATCTGAAAAAGACATGAGTATACTACGTTATATCGAATAGAAGAGGCGCGACCAACAAGAGTCGCTTTCCCAAGATGGGTCACATCGGTGCGGGAAAGTTAAAGGGGCGGTCGCCGAAACTTGTACGTGAGGACATAGCGGACAGGTTGGGTCCTGGTTCAACAGATCAGGGACTGTCGCAGCCAAATATGGGTTGCGGGGCGCTTTCAACGATATTGACTTGGAATAATGAATTTTCCAATCTCTTTCGCGGGCTTTTATTGCGAAGGAGATTTTTTAGTTCACTGGGTCGTTTCGAGGAAGTCCTTCTAAAATAAGAAGGAGGAAACATTTATGGAACAGAGTATGACAAACGCAACAACCAGCGAGGCCTCTGATCAGGTTAAGCGGGGACTTAAGACGCGACACGTTTCAATGATCGCGTTAGGTGGCTGTATTGGGACGGGGTTATTCGTCGCTAGTGGGTCGGCAATTTCAACTGCCGGGCCTGGTGGTGCGCTGACTGCTTACGTTGCCATGGGGCTGATGGTTTACTTCCTGATGACCAGTTTAGGTGAAATGGCCACGAACATGCCAATCTCCGGGTCATTTGCCGCTTACTCCGCGAAGTACGTTGATCCAGCGTTAGGGTTTGCCATGGGCTGGAACTACTGGTTTAACTGGGCAATCACCGTGGCCGTTGATATTTCAACCGCTGCTTTGGTCATGAAGTTCTGGTTACCCGGCGTTCCCGGTTGGATCTGGAGTGCCGTTGCGTTAGGAATCGTCTTCTTGATCAACGCTTTAGCCGTTCAAGCTTTCGGGGAAACCGAATTCTGGATGTCTTTGATCAAGGTTGTGACGATCTTCGTCTTCTTAGCCGTTGGGTTAATGGTCATCGTGGGTATCATGGGTGGTCACGCCACTGGCTTGGAAAACTTTACTTACAAGAAGGCCCCCTTCGTTGGTGGCTTCCCCGCAATCCTGAGTGTCTTCGTGGTTGCTGGGTTCTCGTTCCAAGGAACTGAATTGGTTGGGATTACTGCTGGTGAATCTGAAGATCCAGCACACAGTGTTCCCAAGGCCATCAATTCCGTATTCTGGCGGATTATCTTATTCTACATTTTAGCTATTTTTGTTATCGCCGCCGTATTGCCTTACACCAGTAAGGATCTGTTGGGTTCTTCTGCTAGTGACATTGCCATCAGTCCCTTCACGTTGGTCTTCCAGCGTGCCGGCTTGGCCGCTGCCGCTAGTGTCATGAACGCCGTTATCTTGACGTCAGTTATTTCCGCTGCCAACTCTGGGATGTACGCTTCTACGCGGATGCTGTACTCCCTGTCTAAGGAAGGCTACGCACCACAACTGTTCGAACGGACGGGAAAGAACGGGATTCCTTACCCAGCCCTGTTTGCCACGACGATTGTTGCTGCCTTGACCTTTGTCAGCAGTATTGCCGGTCCAGAAATCTACATGTGGTTAGTGGCTGCTAGTGGGTTGACTGGATTCATCGCTTGGTTCGGGATCGCATTATCCCACTACCGTTTCCGTCGGGCATTCATCAAGCAGGGTCACAAGTTATCCGAATTGAGTTACCATGCAAAGTGGTTCCCAATTGGACCTATCTTAGCATTGATCTTGTGTGTGGCGGTTATCGTGGGTCAAGATCCACAATCCTTCTTCTCCGGTAACTGGGAACAAGTGCTGATCACTTACATCAGTGTGCCATTAGTCTTGATCCTTTACGTGGGTTACAAGATCAAGAAGCACACGAAGTTAATTCCGCTCAGTGAAGTTGACGTGTCACCAGTCCACAAGGACGGCACGTTAAAGGAAGCTAAGACGGCTGCAAACGATTAATCGGGTCTTTTGAAATAAAACGTGTGGGCACACGAAAAATTTAAATAAATTGAAGCGGCGACTGGTCGGGGAAATCCCCACTGGGCGCCGCTTCTTGTCCGTCAACAACCCAAATCACGAAAACCGGCCAGGCCGAATTTAGGACAACATATTGTCTTTTGTGAGTGAGGTTGGTACAATATGTGGTGTTGAATTTTTTCGGGCCCAGTCGTGAGTTGAATGGACTAGTAGGAACCATTAAAACAGTTGTGGTGTCGGGATAACCGGCACGTCGTTATTTAAAGGAGAGATTGCATGCTTGTATTATCCGGAACCATTGGCGCCGGCAAAACGAGTCTGACCACTTTGTTAGCCGAACATTTACACAAACCAGCTTTTTACGAATCAGTCGATGACAATAAAATTTTGCCGTTGTTCTACCAAAATCCTCAAAAGTATGCCTTCTTATTACAAATCTACTTTTTAAACAAGCGTTTGGACAGCATCAAGGCCGCTAACGCTGACGATGAAAGTGTCTTGGACCGGTCGATCTTCGAGGACTCTTTACTCTTTCACTTGAACGCCGACTTGGGCCGCGCCACCAGCACGGAAGTTGATATCTACGACTCCCTGTTGGCCAACATGATGCAAGAATTGCCCGATGCTACGCACAAGAAGAACCCAGACTTATTGATCCACATCAACATCTCCTTTGAAACGATGTTGGAACGGATCCAGAAACGTGGCCGTTCATACGAACAGATCGACCATGATCCAAGTCTGTACGAATACTACCAACAACTCGATCAACGCTACGTGAACTGGTACAACGCCTACGACAAGTCACCTAAGATGCAGATCGATGGTGACAAGTTGGACTTTGTTGAAAATCCAGCTGCCCGGGACGAAGTTTTACATTTGATCGATGAAAAGATTGCGTCACTTTAGTCGTTGTCAACGCCGTGAAAATGCGGTATGATATGACCAATTAGTAAACACGTGAGGTGCCTATTCAGTAGACGGCCAGAGAAGCGGGGAAAGCTGCAAACCGCGACGTCGAACATTCCAGCACTAAAGAAGTGGGCGGGTAATGCCGCACGGTGCAAACCGTTATCATGTTCAAGGGTGTAACTGGGCGATCAGTTACGAACTTGGGTGGTACCGCGAAGGTCTTCGTCCCATGTGACGGAGGCTTTTTTTGTATCATCCGTGAAATCGAAGGGAGAAACAGAACTATGTTAGATTTGAAGTTGATTCGTAATGAACCAGATTTTATTAAGGAAAAGTTAGCGACACGGGGAGTCGATCCAGCCGACATCGACAGCCTGTTAGCCTTAGACAAGCAACGGCGTGACCTGATCGTGAAGAGTGAAAATATGAAGGCCCAACGCAACACGGTGTCCGATGAAATTTCACAGTTGAAGCGCGACAAGAAGGACGCCGATGATAAGATTACCGAAATGCGTCAGGTGAGCGCCGACATCAAGAAGATCGACACGGAACTCGACACGTTAAAGGAACAAGTCCACGATGCAGCGGCACACCTGCCAAACATTCCTAACGACAACGTTCCCGTTGGCTTGACTGAAGATGGTAGCGTGGAGATCCGTAAGTGGGGCGAAAAGCCTAACATGGACTTTACGCCTAAGGCCCACTATGACTTGGGTGAAGACCTGGGCATCTTGGACTTTGAGGCCGGAGCCAAGGTTTCTGGTAGCCGTTACCTCTATTACCTAGGCTTGGGGGCCCGTTTGGAACGAGCCGTGTACAACTTCTTCTTGGATGAAAACACTAAGGCTGGTTTCAAGGAAGTTCTGCCACCTTACATCGTCAACGACGACTCCATGTACGGCACTGGCCAATTCCCTAAGTTCAAGCAAGACGTTTACCAATTACGCGACGAAGACATGACGTTGATTCCAACGGCCGAAGTGCCATTGGTCAACTACTACCGTGACGAAGTGATCCCAGAAGAGGACCTGCCAGTTTGGTTCACGGCCTTAACGCCAGCATTCCGGTCAGAAGCCGGTAGTGCCGGTCGCGATACCCGTGGCTTGATTCGTTTACACCAATTTAACAAGGTTGAAATGGTCAAGTTCTGTAAGCCAGAAAACTCATGGGATGAACTTGAAGCGTTGACTAAGCACGCTGAGGACCTCTTACAGAAGTTAGGCCTGGCTTACCACGTGATTACCCTGACCACGAGTGATATGAGCTTTACGGCCGCAATGACGCACGATTTGGAAGTCTGGTTCCCAGAACAAAACACCTACCGTGAAATCTCTAGCTGTTCTAACACCACGGACTTCCAGGCTCGGCGGGCACACATCCAGTACCGTGACGACAATGGTAAGCTCCAATACGTCCACGCACTGAATGGTTCTGGTTTGGCTGTTGGCCGGACCGTCGCTGCTATCTTGGAAAACTACCAAAACGCAGACGGCACCGTTACCATCCCAGAAGTCTTGGTTCCTTACATGGGCGGCGTCACGAAGATCACCAAGTAAGTTAAAATTGATATGAGAAAGTCTCTGCCGATGACGGCTGTCGTTGGTGGGGGCTTTTTTGTTGTGAGGAGCGGGTCTGTAAGCGAAAGTGAGGGAATAGTTGTAAGGGGGAGCGTTAATCGGCTGTGAGGACGATTTAGGTAGCCCGTGAGGTAGAAATAAGATTGGTAGTGGATAAACAGCCATTCTGATGATTGCCTTGGTGGTAAGTGATAAAAGAGATCTTATCCAAGTGGCATGCATAGTTGTGCCGAGAGAGGGAAGCCTGGGGAGGCTAGGTGAGTTGACAGGTTAATTGGAAACTTTTGCGCCAGCAAGGCCGGTAATGAAGCGGATTCTAAGTGGGTTAAGCCAGTTTTTAAAACTTTTTGCAAAAAAATTCAAAAAAGGCCTAGCTTTTTTTCTGGGGATACGATACAATATTATTTGTTGTTACGAGAGTAGTTATTCAGTTCACGAATATTTATTCAAAACAATTTGAAAAAGATGTTGACAAGCTTTCGTCGGCATGGTAAATTATAATAGTTGTTTCGATTGAGAGAGTTGTTTCTCAGTTCGGATGATATGGAGGATTAGCTCAGTTGGGAGAGCGTCTGCCTTACAAGCAGAGGGTCACAGGTTCGAGCCCTGTATCCTCCATTGGGACCTAGGTCCCTGGCGTTAGTTCGCCAACGTTGCAGGTGTGGCGGAACTGGCAGACGCGCTAGATTTAGGTTCTAGTGTCTTATGACGTGGGGGTTCGAGTCCCTTCACCTGCATTAACCAAATATTGCAAAATATTGTTAAAATATTTTGCCGACTTAGCTCAGTTGGCAGAGCATCTCACTAGTAATGAGGAGGTCGGAGGTTCGAATCCTCTAGTCGGCATGGTTCCAAAAAACCAAATAGCCAATTTGCGGAAGTAGTTCAGTGGTAGAACATCACCTTGCCATGGTGGGGGTCGCGGGTTCGAATCCCGTCTTCCGCTTTTGCCCTTTTGCCGGGGTGGCGGAATTGGCAGACGCACAGGACTTAAAATCCTGCGGTCAGTGATGACCGTACCGGTTCGATCCCGGTCCTCGGCATTTAACTTAATAATTATGCACCCATAGCGCAACTGGATAGAGTGTCTGACTACGAATCAGAAGGTTGTAGGTTCGACTCCTACTGGGTGCATTTTTGTTGCTTATAAGTAATTATGGGCAATTTTTTCGGGAAGTAGCTCAGCTTGGTAGAGCACCTGGTTTGGGACCAGGGGGTCGCAGGTTCGAATCCTGTCTTCCCGATTAACTGGCGTAAGCAGTTCGCCAGCGGGCTATCTCGGGAAGTAGCTCAGCTTGGTAGAGCACCACGTTCGGGACGTGGGGGTCGCAAGTTCAAATCTTGTCTTCCCGATTTTTTTATCCCGAGACTACATATAATAAAGTTAGAGAATCAGTTCATTACGAATTGGTTCTCTTTTTTTGCACTAAAAATGGCGAATTACTTCTACGGTAGGGATTCACAGTAAATCGGTTGGCACGGGGACTGGTCAACACTAGTCCTAAGCAAGTCAATTTGATGGAAGCGAGCCATTATAATAGGTTAGAATAGGACTGTGGCCAAGGACTGATTAGTGAGAAAGCAGTTGCTGCTAGCTAGGATGGCGTATTCGAACGCATGACTTCTATAGTAGGCTTGAAGAGAGATTGAAAATAAAAATTTTCCGGCGGCCGTGAGACAAAGCCTAAATGGTTAGTGCCTCTTTGTGGACCAATTGTTGATAGTAGGCGGAATCCCTGGCAGCTACAGTGCGGGAATTTACGCGCAGTGAGACGGCTTTCACGCTAATTGTTTGGAAGGTCAAAGATTATTTGGTATGATGGATTACCAGAACTTCTCAGGTAAACGCGGTCTAATCCGTTGCATTTTTATGGGAAGTTCGTATAATATTAGTCAACATTAGTCAAGAAAACTGCACTGAAGGGGGGACGATAATGGAAAATCAAAATATTTCGGATATTATTGAGTCTTACCTTAAGCAGATTCTGGCTGAGTCCCAGCAGGTGGAGATCCGCAGAGCGGAAATTGCCGACCAGTTTAACGTGGTGCCTTCACAGATCAATTACGTGATTAAGACGCGCTTTACCATCCAGGACGGTTACGTGGTCCAAAGTAAACGGGGTGGCGGCGGTTATATTCGGATTGAAAAAGTGAAGCTCCTCGACAACTTAGACTTTATTGACTCTCTCGTGGCGGCGGTGGGTGACCACATTACCCGGCACGACGGTTTAGCGGTTGTTCGTAGCCTGTTTGAGGCGGGCGCTGTGAACCGGCGAGAGGTTAATATCATTTTGGCCGCAATCGATAAGGACGCCATTAATACTGGCGACCGTGACCTGGACCAGCAGATTCGGGCACGCGTCTTGATTTCTATTTTGAACCATCTGCGTTACGAAAGTTGAGAAAGTGAGGAGTTGCAATGGATAACCTATTTACACCGAGTGCTAAAAGTGTTTTAGTTTTGGCACAGGAACAAGCAAAATATTTTAAGCACCAAGCGGTGGGTACGGAACACTTGTTGCTCGCCCTCACCATTGAAAAAAATGGTATTGCCAACAAGGTTTTACAGCAGTTCTCTGTGACCGACGATGACGTTCGCGAGGAAATCGAACGTTTCACGGGATACGGGACCTTAGCTAACGTCGACAAGGATAGTTACCTGCCATACTCCCCAAAGGCCAAGGCGATGTTAGCCTTAGCTGGCGATGAAGCCAAGCGGCTGGGGGCAACTAAGATCGGCACGGAACACTTGTTACTGGCATTATTGAGTGACGAGACCATCTTGTCTTCTCGGATCCTGAAGAATTTAAACGTTGAACTTGTGGATGCTCGTAAAGTGGTGCTCCGTAAGTTAGGGATTTCCGACACGCCTAAGCGTCGTAACGATGCTCGTGCGCGGCGGGGTGCGCCTCAAGGCGGGACCCCAACGTTGGACTCTCTGGCTCGGGACTTAACGGAGTCCGCTAAAGAGGGTCGTATGGACCCGACGGTTGGCCGGAACAAGGAAGTTAAGCGCGTGATCCAGATTCTGAGTCGGCGGACCAAGAACAACCCCGTTTTAATTGGGGAACCTGGTGTGGGGAAGACGGCGATTGCTGAGGGTTTGGCCCAACGCATCGTTGCCGGTGATGTCCCAGAAGATATGCAACAGAAACGGTTAATGATGCTCGATATGGGATCATTAGTCGCCGGAACCAAGTATCGTGGTGAATTTGAAGACCGTTTGAAGAAGGTTATCGAAGAAATTTACAACGATGGCCAAGTCATTCTCTTCATTGATGAATTACACACGCTGATCGGTGCCGGGGGTGCTGAAGGGGCCATTGATGCCTCGAACATCTTGAAACCAGCCTTAGCGCGAGGGGAGCTCCAAACCATCGGGGCCACCACGTTGGATGAGTACCAAAAGTACATTGAATCCGATGCTGCGCTGGAGCGGCGGTTTGCGACGGTCCAAGTCGATGAACCAACGCCAGCCGAAGCCTTAGAAATTTTGAAGGGCTTGCGGCCACGTTATGAGGACCACCATCACGTTAACATTACCGATGAAGCGCTGGACCAGGCCGTGAAGCTGTCTACCCGTTACATCAGCGACCGTTTCTTGCCAGATAAGGCGATCGACCTGATGGATGAAGCCTCTGCCAAGGTCCGTATCGACCAAATGGACAAGCCAACGCCAGCTAGCAAGCAGGTTCAAGAGTTGAATCAGCTGTCTGCTGACAAAGAAGCGGCCATTGAAGACCAAGACTTCGAAAAGGCTGCGGAACTGCGGACGAAAGAAATGCAGTTGCGTGAGAAGATTGAGGCACGGAAGGCCAAGGCTGCTGCGGCTGCTGCCGAAGAGCCAGAGCATCACTATAGCTTAAATGTGACCGGTGAAGATGTCGCGGACGTTGTTGCCGAGTGGACGGGTGTTCCCGTTACCCAGTTGAAGCAAACGGATGCGGATCGGCTGGTCAATTTGGAAAAGATCTTGCATCAGCGAGTCGTTGGCCAAGAAGAAGCCGTTTCAGCCGTTTCTCGTGCGATTCGGCGGGCACGTTCCGGGTTGAAAGATCCGAACCGGCCAATTGGGTCCTTCATGTTCCTTGGGCCAACCGGTGTTGGGAAGACTGAATTAGCCAAGGCACTGGCCGAAGCGATGTTCGGTTCCGAAGACAACATGATTCGAGTCGACATGAGCGAATACATGGAGAAGTACTCGACCAGTCGTTTGATTGGGTCCGCACCAGGTTACGTGGGCTACGACGAGGGTGGCCAGTTGACGGAAAAGGTTCGTCAAAAGCCATACTCTGTTGTCCTCTTTGATGAAGTAGAAAAGGCCCATCCAGATGTCTTCAACATTTTACTGCAAGTCTTAGATGACGGTTACTTGACCGATTCCAAGGGACGGAAGGTCGATTTCAGAAATACAATTCTGATCATGACGTCCAACTTGGGGGCAACGAAGTTACGGGATGAAAAGACCGTTGGTTTCGGTGCCGAAGATATGGCCAACGATTACCGGGCAATGGCCCAAACCATCCGGGAAACGTTGAAGCAATCATTCCGGCCAGAATTCTTGAACCGGATTGATGAAACGGTCATCTTCCACTCCTTGAAGAAGCCAGAACTCCACGAAATTGTGAAGTTAATGGCCAAGCAGATCGTCGATCGCGTGGCAGAACAAGACATCAAGCTGAAGATTACACCTGCAGCAATCGATGCCGTAGCCAAGGCGGGCTTTGACCCAGAATATGGGGCACGGCCAATCCGGCGGGCACTGCAAACGCAGGTTGAAGATAAGCTGAGTGAGGAACTCTTAAACGGCGAGGTCAAGACCAACGACCAAGTCACGATTGGAGCCACTCAAGGTAAGATCACGGTCAGCGTCAAGTCAGCCACCAAGAAAACGGCGGTTGCCACGAACTAAATTGCATTGAATGAAAGCAGTGTGTGCTGGGGCTGACCTGGGACATACTGCTTTTTTGGTGCGATGTGGATGGCGGGCGATTGGGGGCTAATTTGGTGCGGATTGTGGTGACGGGTCTGTGGGGAGACACTTACGGGGGATTTCTGTGCTTGTCATTCACTGTTGAGTTGGGCACAGTAGTCGCTATTTGGACAGAAACAAACACCCGTCCAGCTAATACTCATGCCAACTTTGTTCTAGTGACCGGAAACATAACAGTGATGGTACCAGCGGATCTGTAGGAGAAATTAGGCTCAGTCTAGAGCAGTAAGTGATTGTATTTGAAGTGACACAAGCAGAGCCGGAGGAGACCAGGGGTGGAGCCAGCCGTGGTAATCTTGATAGCTGGCCACTGACTAGCTATCAAGATGGGCGACTTTTAAGACGCGTGATTTTCGCGGCTTAAAAGCGAGCGAGAGGACCGTTCCTCAGTCCGAAGCGTCCCCCACAGCAGGTGGAACCCCTGGCAGCCGGAGTGCGGCTATCTCACAGCAATGTTGCGGCCATCCCTCAGCAATATCACAACCATTTAAGCATCAACTGTTACTTGGTCTAGCTGGTGATAAGTGGCTGTGGTACACTTACAGTACGAGAGATGAAAGGACGGGAGCCACCAATGAAAAGAGAAGAGCAGTTAACCCACACACACGCCGCCATTTTACAGGCCGCACGGGAGCAGTTCTTATCGCAGGGGTACCAAGCGACCTCTACTAGAGACATTGCAAAGGAAGTGGGCATCACCCAACCGGCGTTGTACCACCATTTTAGTGATAAAGAGGTCATTTTTCTTGAGGTCATTAAAACTGTGGGGGCTGAAATTCGGACCGGTTTAACCCAGGTCAACGACCGGTTAGCCACCGAAGAGAATCCTGATCCAGTCGACGCCTTGGTTCAGATTACGGAGGTCTTGACGGCCGTACATCCGCGAGATGTCTTTACGGTGATCCATAGTAGCTTCAAATACCTCAAACCAGAAAATAAGCGACAACTGGGGATGGTATTCGGTCAGGACTACGTTGGGCCGCTGCAGCACTTCTTCGAATTGGGGATTGTGACCCTGCGACCGCAGTTGGCACCACAAGATGCCGCTTCCTTTTATCTCACCAGTCTCAGCCCACTATTTAATACATTCCACCATGTCGGGCCGGCAGATGCGTCACAGCATGACCAGACGGTGGCGTTGATTCGTCTGATTCTGTTTGGCGTGGCGGTCAAAAAGTAGGCTGATTGACGAGAAACTTACAAAACAGCTAGGAATCGTGAGTGTTCGTCATTGACAATTCAGAACTAATTTAGTATTATATTATTCGTATGCAACTGTGAACTGAAATTGGCAACGACGATCTATTGTCCGGCGTTGCCGTTATAAGAAGCCAAAAGCAAATCAAATTGGGTTTGTTTTTGGATTTTTTTTGCCAAAAAACCGGGTGAAAAGTAATTTGTAACCAAAATGTAATATAACGGTTTGGCCAGTCCACAGAATAAATAGGAGAGGTGAACAACTTGGCAGGACACTTAGTGAAATACGGGAAACACCGTACTCGCCGTAGCTATTCGCGGATCAAGGAAGTTCTTGATTTACCTAACTTAATCGAGATTCAAACCAATTCTTACAACTGGTTCCTCGACGAAGGTTTGCGTGATATGTTCGACGACATCATGCCAATCGAAGATTTTCAAGGAAACCTTTCGTTAGAGTTTGTTGATTATCAATTACTGGAACCCAAATATAGCGTGGATGAAGCACGGGAGCACGACGCGAACTATTCAGCACCACTTCACGTCACCTTACGTTTGACCAACCACGAAACGGGTGAAATTAAGTCGCAAGATGTCTTCTTCGGTGACTTCCCATTAATGACGGCCCAAGGGACCTTCATTATCAACGGGGCAGAACGGGTTATTGTTTCTCAATTAGTCCGGTCACCAGGAGTTTACTTCAATGAAGATACCGATAAGAATGGCCGGACCGTTTTCGGTGCCACGGTTATTCCTAACCGGGGGGCTTGGCTAGAATTTGAAACGGACGCGAAGAACATTTCTTACGTTCGAATCGACCGGACACGGAAGATCCCAATGACTGAATTAGTTCGGGCATTAGGGTTCGGTTCCGATGACGAAATCTTGGATATCTTAGGTGACAACGAAAGCTTAATGGCAACGTTGGAAAAGGATATTCACAAGAACACCGACGATTCACGTGTCGAAGAGTCCTTAAAGGACATCTACGAACGCCTACGTCCAGGTGAACCAAAGACGGCTGACTCTTCACGGAGTTTACTGACTGCACGGTTCTTTGATCCAAAGCGTTACGACATGGCTCCCGTTGGTCGTTACAAGACCAACAAGAAGTTAAGCCTAAAGACCCGTTTATTGGGCCTGACCTTAGCCGAAACGTTAGCTGATCCAGATACTGGTGAAGTTATCGCGCAAAAGGGCACGGTCGTTGACAAGGACGTTATGAAGACCTTGGCACCATTCTTGGATCAAGAAGACTTCAAGATGGTGACTTTCCAACCTTCAGACGAAGCCGTTGTCACTGAACCATTGAAGTTACAGATCATCAAGGTACAATCACCAGATGATCCAGAACAAGAAGTTCCCGTTATTGGGAATGGCAACATTGATATCAAGCTGAAGCACATCCGCCCAGCCGACATCATTGCTTCCATGAACTACTTCTTCAACTTACAATTAGGCATCGGGAACACCGATGATATTGACCACTTGGGTAACCGGCGGATTCGTTCCGTGGGTGAACTCCTGCAAAACCAATTCCGGATCGGGTTATCGCGGATGGAACGGGTTGTGCGTGAACGGATGTCAATTCAAGATGCTGCGACGGTAACGCCACAACAATTGATCAACATTCGACCAGTAGTCGCTTCCATTAAGGAATTCTTCGGGTCATCTCAATTGTCACAATTCATGGATCAGACTAACCCACTGGGTGAATTAACCCATAAGCGGCGTTTGTCTGCCCTTGGACCTGGTGGTTTGACGCGTGACCGTGCCGGATATGAAGTCCGGGACGTTCACTACACCCACTATGGCCGGATGTGCCCAATTGAAACGCCTGAAGGACCTAACATTGGGTTGATCAACAGTTTGTCCAGTTATGCCCGGGTTAACCGCTACGGCTTTATCGAAACGCCATACCGTCGTGTCTCATGGGATACGCACAAGGTTACCGACAAGATCGATTACCTGACGGCCGATGAAGAAGATAACTACGTTGTGGCTCAAGCCAACACGCCATTGAAGGATGACGGTTCATTTGATACCGACACCATCATGGCTCGTGCAAAGTCCGAAAACATTGAAACCAGTGCAGACCGGATCGACTACATGGACGTTTCGCCTAAGCAAGTAGTTGCTGTGGCCACGGCATGTATTCCTTTCTTGGAAAACGATGACTCCAACCGGGCCTTGATGGGGGCCAACATGCAACGGCAAGCTGTGCCATTGCTGGATCCTCACGCCCCATTAGTTGGGACTGGTATTGAATATAAAGCAGCGCATGATTCCGGGGTTGCCTTAATCAGTCAACACGACGGAACTGTTGAATACGTTGATGCACGGGAAATCCGCGTGCGGCGTGAAGACGGTGCGCTCGACACTTACAAGCTCATGAAGTTCCGCCGGTCAAACGGTGGGAAGAACTACAACCAACGTCCAATCGTTAAGGTTGGCGATCACGTCGACAACGACGAAATCTTGGCTGATGGTCCTTCAATGGAAAATGGGGAATTGGCTTTAGGTCAAAACCCATTAGTTGCTTTCATGACTTGGCAAGGGTACAACTTCGAAGATGCCATCGGGATCAACGAACGGTTGGTTCGCGATGACGTTTACACGTCGATTCATATTGAAGAATACGAATCAGAAGCACGTGACACGAAGCTTGGACCTGAAGAAATGACTCGCGAAATTCCTAACGTGGGTGAAGACGCCTTGAAGAACTTGGACGAAGACGGGATTATCCGTGTTGGTGCTGAAGTTCAAGACGGCGACATCTTAGTTGGTAAGGTAACGCCTAAGGGTGTGACTGAATTATCTGCTGAGGAACGTTTACTCCATGCTATCTTTGGTGAAAAGGCCCGTGAAGTTCGGGATACTTCTCTTAAGGTGCCACATGGTGGTGGCGGAATCATCCAGGACGTTAAGATCTTCACGCGTGAAAACGGTGATGAACTTTCTCCTGGTGTTAACATGATGGTTCGGGTCTACATCGCGCAAAAGCGGAAGATCCAGGTTGGGGACAAGATGTCTGGTCGTCACGGTAACAAGGGGACTGTTTCAGTCGTTATCCCTGAAGAAGATATGCCGTACATGCCAGATGGGACGCCAATCGACATCATGCTGAGTCCAATGGGTGTGCCTTCTCGGATGAACATCGGGCAAGTGCTCGAATTGCATTTGGGGATGGCTGCTCGTAAGTTGGGTATTCACATTGCGACGCCTGTCTTCGATGGTGCCCAAGATACTGATATCGCGGACGCTGTTAAGGAAGCCGGAATGGCCGCCGATGCTAAGACTGTCTTATACGATGGCCGGACCGGTGAACCATTTGACAAGCGGGTTGCCGTTGGTGTCATGAACTACCTGAAGTTGGCCCACATGGTCGACGACAAGATGCACGCCCGTTCCATCGGACCTTACTCACTGGTTACGCAACAACCACTTGGTGGTAAAGCGCAATTTGGTGGCCAACGGTTTGGTGAAATGGAAGTTTGGGCTTTGGAAGCTTACGGTGCCGCTTATACGTTACAAGAAATCTTGACGTACAAGTCCGATGACGTGGTTGGTCGGGTTAAGACCTACGAAGCCATCGTTAAGGGCGATCCAATTCCTAAGCCTGGTGTGCCTGAATCATTCCGTGTTCTGGTCAAGGAATTACAATCCTTAGGGCTGGACATGAAGGTCTTAAACGGGAACAACGAAGAAATCGAACTCCGCGATATGGACGACGATGACGATGATGTTGTGAACGTTGATGCCTTGAGCAAGTATGCTCAACAGCAGGAAGAACAACGGAAAGCCGCTGCTCAGACCGATGATGCTAAGGCAACACCTGCACCTACGAAAAATGAAAGTCAACCGAACACACAAGACTAATTAATAAGGGAGGTCGCTTCTTTGGTCGATGTCAATAAGTTCGAAAGCATGCAGATCGGGCTTGCCTCGCCTGATAAGATCCGTAGCTGGTCTTACGGGGAAGTCAAAAAGCCTGAAACCATCAACTACCGGACATTAAAGCCTGAAAAAGACGGGCTATTCGACGAGCGGATTTTTGGCCCTACTAAGGACTGGGAATGTGCCTGTGGGAAATACAAGCGAATCCGTTACAAGGGTGTCGTTTGTGACCGTTGTGGGGTTGAAGTTACCCGTTCTAAGGTTCGTCGTGAACGGATGGGCCATATCGAATTGGCTGCTCCTGTTACTCACATCTGGTACTTCAAGGGTATCCCAAGTCGGATGGGCTTAGTCCTCGACATGAGTCCCCGGGCGTTGGAAGAAATTATTTACTTCGCTTCCTACGTTGTCTTAGATCCAGGTAACACGCCACTCGAAAAGAAGCAATTACTTTCCGAACGTGATTACCGTGACAAGCTGATCGAATACGGCAGCAGTGCCTTTAAGGCTGAAATGGGTGCCGAAGCCATCAAGAAGTTGTTGATGGCCGTGGACCTAGATAAAGAAGTTAAGGAATTAAAGGAAGAATTGAAGGAAGCTACTGGCCAAAAGCGGACGCGTGCCGTTCGTCGTTTGGACATCTTGGAAGCCTTCGTTACATCTGGTAACCGTCCGGAGTGGATGGTCATGGATGCTATTCCGGTAATCCCACCTGATCTTCGTCCAATGGTACAACTCGAAGGTGGTCGTTTCGCAACGTCCGACCTGAACGACTTGTACCGGCGGGTTATCAACCGGAACAGCCGGTTGAAGCGTTTGCTGGACTTAAATGCGCCTGGTATTATCGTTCAAAACGAAAAGCGGATGTTACAAGAAGCCGTTGACGCCTTGATCGATAACGGTCGTCGTGGCCGTCCAGTGGCTGGTCCTGGTAACCGTCCATTGAAGTCTCTTTCACACATGTTGAAAGGGAAGCAAGGGCGGTTCCGGCAAAACTTGTTAGGGAAGCGGGTTGACTACTCTGGTCGTTCCGTTATTGACGTTGGTCCTTCCCTCAAGTTCAACCAAATGGGTCTGCCAGTTCCAATGGCTTTGGAATTATTCCGGCCATTTATCATGAAGGAATTGGTTGCTCGCGGGTTAGCTTCTAACATTAAGAACGCTAAGCGCCAAATCGACCGTGAAGATGACGATGTCTTTAACGTTTTGGAAGACGTCATCAAGGAACACCCTGTGCTGTTGAACCGGGCCCCTACGCTTCACCGTTTGGGGATTCAAGCGTTCGAACCTGTCTTGGTTAGTGGTAAGGCAATGCGGCTTCACCCATTGGCTTGTGAAGCTTACAATGCCGATTTCGATGGGGACCAAATGGCCATCCACGTTCCATTATCTGACGAAGCACAAGCTGAAGCACGTCTGCTGATGCTGGCTGCTCACCACATTTTGGCTCCTGCCAGTGGTAAGCCAGTTGTTGCGCCTTCACAAGATATGGTTATCGGGAACTACTACCTGACGATGGAAGAAGACAATCGTGAAGGGGAAGGCATGATCTTTACCGACCTCAACGAAGCTGTTCTGGCTTACCGGAATGGTTTAGTTCACTGGCACAGTCGGGTCGGTGTTCAAGTGTCTTCGATGCCTGATAAGCCATTTACGGATGATCAACGCACGAAGATTATGGTCACGACCGTTGGGAAGTTGATTTTCAACAACATCCTGCCAAAGTCGTTCCCATACTTGAACGAACCAACTAGCACGAACCTGAACGGCTACGTCCCTGACAAGTACTTCTTGGCACCGGGCGAAGACATTCACGATTACCTGCAAAATGCTGAATTGATCGGTCCATTTAAGAAGGGCTTCTTGTCCGATATTATTGCGGCCGTTTACCAACAATACAAGGTAACGGCAACGTCGAAGTTGCTTGACCGGATCAAGGACTTAGGTTATGACGAATCAACTAAGTCCGGTCTGACCGTTGGGATGGTCGATGTGACTGACTTGAAAGAAAAGCCAGAAATCATCGACGAAGCCCACAAGCAGGTTGCTACGGTTACCAAGCAGTTCCGTCGTGGTCTGATTACCGATCATGAACGTTACGAACGCGTTATTGGAATCTGGAACGATGCCAAGGACGACATTCAAAACGCCTTGATTCACAGTTTCGATCAACAGAACCCTATCTTTATGATGAGTGATTCTGGTGCTCGTGGGAACATTTCTAACTTTACGCAACTTGCCGGGATGCGTGGTCTGATGGCCGCTCCTAACGGTGAAATCATGGAGCTGCCGATCACGTCTAACTTCCGTGAAGGCCTGACGGTTATGGAAATGTTCATTTCGACCCATGGTGCTCGTAAAGGGATGACCGATACGGCCCTCAAGACTGCCAACTCAGGTTACCTGACTCGGCGGCTGGTCGATGTTGCGCAAGACGTTATCATTCGGGAAAAGGATTGTGGGACTGACCGTGGTTTGAAGATTCGTGCCATCACTGATGGTAATGAAATGATTGAACCATTGTACGACCGGATCTTAGGGCGTTACACCCAAAAGACCGTCTACGATCCAAAGACTGGGGACGTTATTGTTCCTAAGAACCAAATGATCGTCGAAGACACCGCACAAAAGATCGTTGATGCTGGTGTTGAAGAAGTTACTATTCGTTCCGCCTTTACTTGCAACACTGAACATGGTGTTTGTGAGCATTGTTACGGCCGGAACATGGCTACTGGTGACGAAGTTGAAGTTGGTGAAGCTGTCGGGACTGTTGCCGCGCAATCTATCGGTGAACCAGGGACCCAGTTGACCATGCGTAACTTCCATACCGGTGGTGTTGCCGGGAACGAAGATATCACCCAAGGGCTTCCTCGTGTTCAAGAATTATTTGAATCTCGGAACCCTAAAGGTAAAGCTGAAATTACCGAAGTTACTGGGACGGTTGAATCAATCGAAGAAAACCCAGCAGAACGGACGAAGGAAATTACCATTAAGGGTGAAGCTGATACGCGGAGTTACACGTTACCAATCACTGCCCGCATGCGGGTCACTGAAGGCGACTTTATCCACCGTGGTTCTGCATTGAACTATGGGTCTGTTGATCCTAAGGAAATGCTGCGGGTTCGCGATGTCTTATCAACTGAAACTTACATCTTAGGTGAAGTTCAACGGGTTTACCGGATGCAAGGTGTTGCGATCAGTGATAAGCACGTGGAAATCATGGTTCGGCAAATGTTGCGTAAGGTTCGGATCATGGATCCGGGCGATACCGACGTTCTGCCTGGTACCTTGATGGATATCCAAGACTTCCGTCGTGCCAACTACCAGACGTTGATCGATGGTGGCATTGCTGCTACCGCACGTCCAGTTATCTTGGGGATCACCAAGGCTGCTTTGGAAACGAACAGTTTCTTATCAGCCGCATCCTTCCAGGAAACGACGCGTGTCTTGACCGATGCTGCTATTCGGGGCAAGAACGATCCACTGGTTGGTTTGAAGGAAAACGTTATTATTGGGAAGATTATTCCTGCCGGGACTGGGATGCCAGATTACCGTCAGATCAAGCCCAAAGAAGTCGGTGGCTCATCGACCGAAGGCGTCTACTCCATCAGCGATTTGGAAAAGCAAATGCAAGAAGACTCTCAAGCTTAGTGACAGCTAAGTAACGTGCAAAATGAGTCGTTGAGACTCTGAGCATTAGAGAGGAAAGGACTCCTGACCGGTGATTGCCGATTGGGGGTCCTTTTTTTCTGCGCAGAGAGATCTGGCTTGTGGCGTACATTTTAGAAACAGTGGTAATAGGGGAAGACTCGGACATTAAGGACACTCTAAGATAAAAAAGCGACTCGCAATCCACTGTACAGATTGCGAGTCGCTTTTGCAGTTTAGTATGTGCATTTTCAGTTGAGTTTAGTGCGAGGATGGTCGTAAATTGAAGAGTTTCTCCGCTTCGGCTTCTTTTTGGCGCATCCACTGTTGGTAAGCTGGGTCCTTTTTTTGGTCGGCCATGTGCTCGTTTTCCTCGGGCGTTAGGGCTCTTGTTTCACGTTCGTCGATGATAAATACTAAGTCATCTTTTTCAATATTCTTCAAAATGTACAGCTCCTCTGGCGTAAATCTGGTCGGTGGCATTCAAAATGGCTTCGTGACGGTGATAGCCCTTTTCTTTACTGGCAGTATACCAGAATTTGAAAAGCGTATCTATATTCGGGTCTCCGTTTGGAATCGTAATTAGTTGTAAAGAGCCATCATGGCCAATGATGAGACTGGCGCTTACAACTGATTCTGATTCTAGGGTGAAAATATCGGCAATAGAAGGTCGGGTGCTTTCAGGATGATTGTGAAGTAAGATTATAGACTCTTTGTAGTGTGTAATTTTTTTATAGTTATCTTCACTGAAACCGGTACGAAGTGGTAGTGTTGGTGATAGGTTTGTGGCAATGATATCACCGCCTCTAATGCTAATTGCATAGAGATCTTCGAACTCTGTTGAGGTACGATGTTGTCAACCACGCCCGTTTAAAAACGGACGCTTGTGGGAACCACACCCCATGGCATGGCGACCACAATTTTCTTAGATACAGCGCTAGCCTACGAATAGGACTTATCCGCTAATTACCAAAGCCTTTTAGGTCCGCAGGTTGCCAGGCGGACTCATTCTTTACAACGTCGCTAAACCCTTTGCTAATATATTTTTAGCTGCGTTATGATCACGCACATGGAATACCCCACAGTTAGGACACGTCCACTTACGAGCCAACGTCAACTTATTCTTTCCGGCCATGACGTGTCCACAATCGCTACATGTCTGTGTCGTATTTCGGGGATCGATTGTCAAAAATTTTCGGCCGTACATGTCAGCCTTATAGACCAACATGCTCAGTAGAGTTCGCCACCCGACATCCGAGATACTCATTGCCAAAGCATGGTTACGCAACATATTTTTACCCCGCAGTTCTTCGGCTACGACTAG
>NZ_AZDP01000118.1:82867-84079 GCF_001435525.1 Levilactobacillus koreensis JCM 16448 | reverse complement strand
TGGTTTTTGATTAAGGCCGTAGAGACATGGTGCAGGAAGTTCTTGCGTTGATTAGCCACTTTAAGCTGTAATTTCGCCAATAATAACCGTTGCTTTTGATAATTCTTTGATGCGGATAACCTTCGTTGACTCTTTTTAGCTCGTCTAGCCCGCCGTGACAGTTTCCGTTGGGCTTTAGCTAGTTTTCCTCTAATCGTCCGGTAGTAATGGGGGTTATCAATCACTTGTCCATTGGAATCCGTTAAAAAGTTCTCAAGGTTCAGATCAATCCCGACTTTAGATTTAATAACTGATTGCTCAGAGACGAAGGGGTGTTCCGACCCAATCTGCATGGACACGAAATAATGTCCTACGGCGTCCATTGAGACCGTTGTCGTCCCAATTCTAATGTCATTAGTACGATCTAAGATTTTCGAGGGCATACCCTTGAAGCGGAGACGCCCCAGCTTGGGTAACTGTAGATGGTGAGAATCATTTAGTCTTACGCTACCATTATGCATAGTTGGTCCGGTCACTTTAGCACTGTAAAGACATGACGTTTGATAAGTCTGAGTATAACCACGTTTATGAAATTTGGGAGTCCCCGCCTGATGAACCTGGCGGAATAGCTTCCAAGCAGTCTTGTGATTTTTGATAGCATTGGCTTTCATCAAGCTATCAAAGTCTGGGTGATTGAGCCAACCGTGAACGTTGGAGATAGCAGTTGATGGCTTCTTTAGGCGCTCGGTCAAATCAGCGATCCGTTCCAACACAAGTGTAATGGGGATCTTCACTTGTTTTAACCAGAACAGGTCATTGTTCATGCCGTTCATCTGATTGTAAATAAACCGACTAGCATCACTGTTACGCTTGATTAGCCGTTTCTGTTCAGTTGAAGGAAAGACTCTAACCTTAACCCCCATAATGATAAGGTAATTGTGCCATTGTTTTCGTCATAAACTACCACCTCCTCTTGCTTGACAGTAGCATACCATATGAGTACACTGCATTCATAATAAAACGCATTATAATAATATTTATGGAGGTATCATATGAGCAATGCTATTGAAGGGGCAATTCACGAACGAGGTTACGTGTACAACTTTCATTTTCACTTGGTCTGGGTCACTAAATACCGACACGAGGCATTTACAACACCAAAGTTAGTCGCTGAGATGACCGACATTCTAACGAAAATAGCGCGACTGAACGAAGTGACTATTGAGCAAATGA
>NZ_AZDP01000118.1:13811-82857 GCF_001435525.1 Levilactobacillus koreensis JCM 16448 | reverse complement strand
TGCCTGACCACGTCCACTTACTACTGAGCTTTAAGCCCAAGTATGCCCCAACCAATGTTGTCAAGGCCTTCAAAGGCGGCTCGGCGCGATTATTCTTTGAATTGCATCCTGAGATAAAGGCACAGCAGTTCTGGGGTGGACATCTTTGGTCACCTAGTTACTTCATGAGTACTCTTGGTGATATGAGCAGGCAAAACGTAGAAAACTACATTGCCAATCAGCGAAAGGTCTAGTGGCATTCATCCCTTGTTTGAAAGCAAGGGAATTCCGCCTAATTTATATTAAAATCTTCATAGCAGACTGATAGAGTGATTCTTGTACAGCTTTAGGAAATGGCAATTTCAAAAATTTATCGTGATATTGTTTGGAGTTGATAAGTTGACGAGACACGGAGAGCGCATTCCTTGTACCTGATGGGTGAATTTTCGCAGTTTCAGCAGCAATTAATGGGTTGGAGGCTATATCTTTTTTCATAAGCGCCAGAGCCACCAAAAGATTTCGCTAACAATCAGGTGTGGAATAAAAGCAAGACGTTGGCCGCTTTGCTGTTGTAGGAGTGCTAAGCTACAAGCTAATAGCGTCAACTCTGCTGCGTGTTCTATGTCGTGGAGTAACGCATAGGTCAGTATTAGATCTAAGTCACCATTGCCAATGGCAGAGCTGAACCAGCGAGACCATATCCAGTTAATTAGAGTAAACAGAAGGCCACCGGCTAACCAACTTGAAAAGGGGTGGTCATAGAGCACAAATATCAGCGAAAGGTAGCTCACCCATCCCGGAAATGTCTGGGTTCGCGCATCACACAGGGCAGCGTATCCCCATAGTCCCAGCCACAGGAGGGGGATTATCGTGGTTGGTGTGAGTGTCGTCAGCACCAGTCCCGCCGTGAACTCCACTAGCAGACTGGTTGCGGGGATCGCTGTTTGGCAGTAGTGACACCGGCCGCGTAGCAGGAGGTAACTGAAGATGGGCACCAGTTGCCAGTAGGCTAGTGGTGTCTGGCAGGTGTCGCAGTGTGAAGCGGGGTAGAAAATTGACGTGTGCGTGGTGTAGCGGTCTGCCAGGGCAACCAATCCAGAGCCAATGCAAGTGCCGTAAATAAACAGAATAATCAGCATGAAAGTTTCACCTCTATAGGTTAACTCCGTAAAAAAGGCTGAAATGTTTGTGGAAAATTCCAGTTATGCCGGTTGACATGCAAATGCTGGCATGGTATTCTATTCAAGGTGCTTTTCGCAGACAGGTCTCGGGTATTCACTACCAGACATGCTGACTGACGGCGGGGAGGACACTTCAATTAAATCTCCACATGGGTCGTCTTTTTTCTTTACAGGAAAATGAACCACCTGGATGTGTGGACTTAAAACTCTAGAAAGAATACGGAAAGGAGGACTATTTAGATGCCTACTATCAACCAATTGGTGCGTAAAGGTCGTAAATCTAAAAGTTCTAAATCAGATGCCCCAGCTTTAAACTACGGGTATAACAGTTTCAAAAAAGCTCAAGTTAAGAATCCAGCTCCACAGAAGCGTGGGGTTGCTACTCGTGTCGGTACCATGACACCAAAGAAGCCTAACTCTGCTTTACGTAAATATGCACGTGTGCGGTTGTCAAACTTAATTGAAGTGACTGCTTACATTCCTGGTATTGGCCACAACCTTCAAGAACATAGTGTTGTGCTTATCCGGGGCGGCCGGGTTAAGGATTTACCTGGGGTTCGTTACCACATTATTCGTGGTGCCCTCGATACTGCCGGTGTTACTGACCGTCGTCAAGGTCGTTCCAAGTATGGGACTAAGAAGCCTAAGGGCTAAACCGAGACTCAATATTAGGGTCGGGTGCACGGTTGCCGTCAACCGACCTGTAACAGCATTTCAAGGAGGATATTAACAATGCCTAGAAAAGGAAACGTACAAAAGCGTGAAGTCCTTCCTGATCCAATTTACAATTCAAAGTTGGTCACTCGTCTGATCAACCACACGATGATGGATGGGAAACGTGGAACTTCAACTAAGATCATTTATGGTGCCTTCGACATCATTAAGAACGAAACTGGTAACGATCCAGTGGAAGTCTTCGAAGAAGCAATGAAGAATGTTATGCCAGTCTTGGAAGTTAAGGCTCGGCGTGTTGGTGGGTCAAACTACCAAGTTCCTATCGAAGTTCGGCCAGATCGTCGGACGACTTTAGGTCTTCGTTGGATGGTACAGTACTCTCGTTTACGTGGCGAACACACGATGGTTGAACGACTTGCTCGTGAAATCATGGACGCCGCTAACAACACCGGTGCTGCAGTTAAGAAGCGTGAAGATACGCACCGGATGGCAGATGCCAACCGTGCCTTCGCTCACTACCGCTGGTAAGAGCAGCTATCGCACTGCTTTACTCGTAGTGTGATAAAATGTTAGAGTAGCGTGTCCTCGTGACCGCTTACCTCTAACTTAAGGGAGCAATCCTTTAATCCAGAGGTGGCTACTAAAATCAATTGCGATGTTAGTAGTCACTTTTTGGCACAATCTACGATCAATTTTGAGAGGAGTTACACATTAATCATGGCTAATACTCGTGAATTTCCGCTTGATAAAACTCGTAACATCGGTATCATGGCTCATATTGATGCCGGGAAGACGACGACTACTGAGCGTATCCTGTATTACACTGGTAAAATCCACAAGATTGGTGAAACCCATGATGGGGCTTCACAAATGGACTGGATGGAACAAGAACAAGAACGGGGTATTACGATCACTTCTGCCGCTACTACGGCCGAATGGAAGAAGCACCGGATCAACATCATCGATACTCCAGGGCACGTGGACTTCACTGTTGAAGTTGAACGTTCTTTGCGGGTGCTTGATGGTGCCGTTGCCGTCTTAGACGGTCAAGCCGGTGTTGAACCTCAAACCGAAACTGTTTGGCGTCAAGCCTCAGATTTCGATGTTCCCCGTATCGTGTTCGTGAACAAGATGGATAAGCTGGGTGCCGACTTCGACTTCTCAGTTAACTCCATTCACGAACGGTTACAAGCCAACGCGGTTGCTTTACAAATGGCAATCGGTGCCGAAGATGACTTCACTGGTGTCGTTGACTTAATCGAAATGAAAGCTTACGTTTACGACAAGGACGAACTGGGTTCCTCATGGGACACTGTTGATATCCCTGCTGACATGCTTGAAGAAGCTAAGAAGCGCCATGAAGGTATCATCGAAAGCGTCGCTGACGTTGATGATGAAATCATGGAAAAGTACCTTGAAGGTGAAGAAATCACCAAGGCAGAACTTAAGGCCGCTATTCGGCGCGCTACGTTGAAGCTGGAAATGTTCCCAGTCTTCGCCGGTTCTGCTTTCAAGGATAAGGGTGTTCAAATGTTGATGGACGCCGTTGTGGACTACTTACCATCCCCATTGGATGTTAAGCCTTACAACGCCACTGTTCCTGATACTGACGAAGCCGTTGAATTACGTGCCGATGACGATGCGCCATTTGCTGCCTTAGCCTTTAAGGTTGCTACTGACCCATTCGTTGGTCGTTTGACTTACATCCGGGTTTACTCCGGTACTCTGGAAGCTGGTTCTTACGTGCTTAACTCCACGAAGGACAAGCGTGAACGGGTTGGTCGTTTGCTGCAAATGCATTCAAATCACCGTCAAGAAATTCCAGAAGTCTTCTCCGGTGATATCGCTGGGGCCATTGGTTTGAAGAACACCACTACTGGTGACTCTTTGACTGACCCAGATCACCCATTACATTTGGAATCTATGAACTTCCCAGATCCAGTTATCCAGGTTGCCGTAGAACCAAAGACGAAGGCTGACCAAGATAAGATGAACACTGCCCTGCAAAAACTTTCTGAAGAAGACCCTACTTTTAAGGCTGAAACTAACCCTGAAACTGGTGAAACTCTGATCGCTGGGATGGGTGAACTTCACTTGGATATCATCATCGACCGGATGAAGCGTGAATTCAAGGTTGAAGCTAACATTGGTGCCCCTCAAGTTGCCTACCGTGAAGCATTCACGAAGTCAACTAAGGTCCAAGGTAAGTTCGTTCGTCAATCTGGTGGTAAAGGTCAATATGGTGATGTTTGGATCGAATTCACTCCTAACGAACGTGGTAAGGGTTACGAATTCGAAGATGGCATCGTCGGTGGGGTTGTTCCTCGTGAATTTATCCCTTCAGTTGACCAAGGTCTGCAAGAAGCCATGGCAAACGGTGTCTTAGCCGGTTACCCATTGGTTGATGTTAAGGCCAAGTTATACGATGGTAGTTACCATGAAGTCGATTCTAGTGAAGCAGCCTTCAAGGTTGCCGCTTCCTTGGCTTTACGGAATGCCGTTAAGACTGCTGGCCCTGTAATTCTTGAACCAATCATGAAGGTTGATATCTTGGTTCCTGAAGAATACATGGGTGATATCATGGGCCAAGTTACCGCACGTCGTGGTAAAGTTGATGGTATGGAAGCACGTGGTAACGCACAAATGATTCACTCCTTCGTTCCGTTATCCGAAATGTTCGGTTACGCAACGACGTTACGTTCCGCATCTCAAGGTCGTGGTACCTTTACCATGACGTTTGATCACTACGAACCAACGCCAAAGAGTGTTCAAGCTGACATTATCAAGAAGAATGGCGGCACTCCAGTCGAAGACTAGTTTGTCTGCTGTTTAAAAATGAAACGTCCTACCTTTCGGGGTGGGGCGTTTTTTTTTTGCTTGAGGGGGGGGCTAAGTGAGGGGCTAGACCACCGATAATTCGTGACAGTGGCTGAATTGACAATATATATAGAAGAAAGTGACGCCTCAAATGACAGCTTAGGCGGTAAAAGCCCTTGCGCCCGTAGTATTAGCAAGCAAAGTTAAACTGGTAAAGTGTGAGGATAACTGAAAATTTTAAAGCATGGGTGGCATTAAAGGTAGTAGGTCTGGGAAGCCGCACTGGTGACTAGACAGTAGGAGGCAAGCCAATGTCTGTAAATAATTGGAGTTAACAGAGCGTGGTGCTTTGCGTTATAATAAACTCTGTGCGTTCGCACTGGAATTGGAGAGTGAGTTATGGAAGAACTGTTTGAACGGTCCTCGATTCCGCGGGCCTATTTTAAGCTGGCCTTACCGGTTGTTCTGAGTATGGTTGCCAGTATGATTTATAATTTAGCCGATACGTTTTTCGTTTCGCAAACGCAGAATACGAATTTGGTGGCGGGAGTCGCGTTATGTACGCCCTTATTCTCGTTACTGATTGCGATTGGCGATATCTTTGGCTTAGGTGGGAGCTCGCTGATTTCACGGTTACTGGGGGAAAAGGCGAATTACACTGGGAGCCGGGTCAGTAGTTTTTGCCTGTATGGGTCGGTCGTTTTTGGCTTGATTACGACAGTTCTCTTGCTGGTTTTTGATCGACCAATCTTACATATGCTAGGGGCAACGCCCGCAACCTATCCGTATGCCTCACAGTTTTATCGCATTATGGCGGCCGGAGCCATGCCAATTATTGTGTCGATTGTACCCGGTAACCTGATTCGGACGGAAGGTTTTGCGACCCAGTCGATGATTGGGACGATGGTTGGAACGGTGATTACGATAATCCTGGACCCAATCTTGATCTTTCCGTTAGGGTTAGGTGCGGCTGGTGCAGCGTTAGCTACAGTGATTGGTTATACAATTTCAGCAGGAACACTGGTATATCTGACCAAACGGTACTGTCAGGTCATCTCAATTGATCCTAAAATCAGTCGAATTAGCTGGTCATTAGTGGGCGCTGTCCTATTCATTGGAATCCCAGGGTCGATTACCAACCTGATGCAGGCATTTGGCACAGCCATCTTGAACCGCTACTTGGTGGACTACGGCCCAACGCGAGTGGCGGCGATGGGAATCGTCTTGAAGGTCTATATGATCATTATGTTGGTCATGGTCGGGTTTGCATTTGGGGCCCAACCGCTGATTGGATATACCTTTGGGGCGAAGAACATGGCACGGTTTAAGAAGATCCTGCACTTTGATTTACTGGTCGAGGTAGTTTACGCGTTAGTATTTGCGATTATCCTGATGATTCTGGCTCCACAAATCATTGCACTGTTTCTCCACAATGCTGCGGTAATTACTGCGGGGACTTACATGTTACGAGCTTTCTTGTTGACGACGCCGTTTGTGGGAGCTGTGCTGGTCTACACGACGGTCTTCCAGAGTACGGGTAAAGCCAGCGGTGCACTGATTATGTCGCTTGCACGTCAAGGTATTGTCTTCTACGTGATGATTGTGGCAGGGGCTGCTTTGTTTGGTTACCACGGGGTTATTTGGGCCCAACCGGCCGCTGACGTGGTGACTTGCTTAATTGGGTGGCTACTATCAAAAGTGCTATTTAATAGGAAAAAACGCGTTTGACACCAGTTCTTAAAATGTGACGTCAATTTTTTAAGTTGATTTCGGTCAATTTGAATAGTGACTTAACAAAAAAATTCAAGGAATTCTGTCAAGACCCTTGTCAGTCGCCGTTTTATTTAGTATGATAGTCAAGTGCTGAATTTCAGGGGGTAATTTGTGCCCCCCGGGTAAGGCTCAAAAGTTTAAGCGATGATGTGGGAGATTGCGACACACCCGGCCGCTTTGCCATGAGGGTGTGGCGGGAATTTCCACGGAGTTAGTCTTATTTTTAAAATAGACGAAGGAGGGAACACAATGGCAAAACAAAAAATTCGGATTCGGTTGAAGGCTTACGAACATCGTATCCTCGACCAATCAGCGGACAAGATCGTTGAAACAGCGAAGAGAACTGGTGCCGGCATCTCAGGTCCTATTCCATTACCAACTGAACGGACGATCTACACCGTTTTACGTTCACCACATAAGTTTAAGGACTCACGTGAACAATTCGAAATGCGGACGCACAAGCGTTTGATTGATATCGTTAACCCAACGCCAAAGACGGTCGACTCATTAATGAAGCTTGACCTGCCTAGCGGTGTTGACATCGAAATCAAGTTATAATTTTCAAGAATACTAAATACAATATAATCGGAGGTGTACTCATGACCACTAAAGGAATCTTAGGGAAAAAGGTCGGGATGACGCAAGTCTTCACTGATGCTGGCGAATTAATCCCCGTTACTGTTGTCGAAGCAACGCCAAACGTTGTGTTACAAGTTAAGACGATGGAAAACGACGGTTACAATGCCATTCAACTTGGTTACCAAGACAAGCGTGAAGTACTCAGCAACAAGCCCGAACAAGGTCATGTAGCAAAAGCAAACACGACTCCTAAGCGCTTCATTCGTGAATTCAGAGATGTTGAGCTGGGAGATTACAAGGTAGCAGACGAAGTTAAAGTTGATACCTTCCAAGCAGGAGACATCGTTGATGTCACTGGTATCACTAAAGGTCATGGATACCAAGGTAACATTCATAAAGATGGTCAAAGCCGTGGCCCTATGGCCCATGGTTCTCGTTACCACCGTCGTCCAGGTTCTCTGGGTGCCATCATTAACCGGGTATTCCCTGGCATGAAGCTCCCAGGTCGGATGGGTAACAAGCAAGTTACTATCCAAAACCTCGTGATCGTTAAGGCTGACGTTGATAACAACGTTCTGTTGATTAAGGGTAATGTGCCTGGTGCCAACAAGTCACTCGTTACTGTTAAGAGTGCTGTTCGCCCACCGCGTCCCAAGCATTCTGACAAATAAATAGGAAGGGAGGATAATTAAATGACAAGCGTAGCATTATACAAGCAAGATGGTAGTCAAAACGGCAACGTTGATTTGAACGCTGATATCTTCGGCATCGAACCTAACGAAAACGTTATTTACGACACGATCCTGATGCAACGAGCTTCACTTCGCCAAGGTACACACGCCGTTAAGAACCGGAGTGCTGTCCGTGGTGGTGGTAAGAAGCCATGGCGTCAAAAGGGTACTGGTCGGGCCCGTCAAGGTTCCATCCGTTCCCCACAATGGGTCGGTGGTGGTGTGGTCTTTGGACCTACCCCTCGTTCTTACAGTTACCACCTTCCTAAGAAGGTTGGCCGTTTAGCATTGAAGTCTGTTCTTTCTCAAAAGGTTCTGGACGAAAGCTTAGTCGTTCTTGACGGTTTAGCATTCGACGCACCTAAGACAAAAGAATTTGCTGCAGTGCTGGCTGGTTTGAATGTCACAACTAAGACGTTGGTTGTCCTTGAAGACGACAACGTAACTGCTGCTTTAGCAGCCCGTAACTTAGCTAACGTTAAGGTTATTCCAGCCAAGAGCTTGAATGTCCTTGATATCGCCGCTGCGGACAAGTTAGTGATTACCCAACCAGCTCTTTCTCAAGTAGAGGAGGTGCTCGCATAATGGAATCACGTGACATTATTTTACGCCCAGTTGTTACCGAAGCTACGATGGCAACTATGGACGACAAGCGTTACACCTTTGACGTTGACGTACGAGCAACCAAGACACAAGTCAAGCATGCCATTGAAGACATCTTTGATGTTAAGGTTGTTAAGGTCAACATCATGAACTTAAAGGGTAAGAAGAAGCGTCAAGGACGTTACGAAGGCTACACTAAGAAGCGTCGTAAGGCCATTGTCAGCTTATCTGCCGACTCAAAAGAAATCAAGTTATTCAACGAAGAATAAAATTTCAGATATAGGAGGGAAATAACGTGGCGATTAAGAAATACAAACCAACAAGCAATGGTCGTCGTAATATGACGAGCTTGGTTTACAAAGACGTCATCACTAAGACGACTCCTGAAAAGTCATTGCTTGATTCACAAAGCCATACCGCCGGCCGTAACAACGCTGGTAAAATGACTGTCCGTCATCGTGGCGGTGGTAACAAGCGTCAATACCGGATCATCGACTTCAAACGAATCAAGGACGACGTTCCAGCTACTGTTAAGGCTATCGAATACGATCCTAACCGTACTGCTAACATTGCCTTGCTCGTTTACGCTGATGGTGTTAAGTCATACATCATCGCACCTAAGGGCTTAAAGGTTGGCGCACAAGTTCAATCTGGTCCAGAAGCTGATATCAAGGTTGGTAACACGTTACCATTGAAGAACATTCCTTTTGGAACTGTTATTCACAACATTGAATTGAAGCCAGGTAAGGGTGGCCAATTGGTTCGTTCTGCTGGGACTTCAGCTCAATTGTTAGGTAAAGCTAACGATGAAAAGTACGTGTTAGTTCGTCTATCTTCCGGTGAAGTTCGGATGATCTTGGGCGTTAACCGTGCGACTATCGGTGCCGTTGGTAATGAAGAACACGAATTGGTTAACGTCGGTAAAGCCGGTCGTACCCGTTGGGGCGGTCAACGTCCACACGTTCGTGGTTCTGTAATGAACCCTAACGATCACCCACATGGTGGTGGTGAAGGTAAAGCACCTGTTGGTTTACCATCTCCTCTTTCTCCATGGGGTAAGAAGACCGTTGGTAAGAAGACGCGTTCGAAGAAGAACAAGAGCAACAAGTTCATCGTTCGTCGTCGTAAAGGTTCCAAGATGTAATAATCCGGTTTACCGGATGTCAAGAGACCTGGTGATCATCGTTTTAGACGATGCGCCACAAGTAGAGGAGGTTTCATAATGGGTCGTAGTTTGAAAAAAGGACCTTTCGCCGATGCGCACTTACTGAAAAAGGTTGATGCGCAAAAGGATCAAGACAAAAAGGCTGTCATCAAGACCTGGTCCCGTCGGTCTACTATTTTCCCTAGCTTTGTTGGTTTAACTATCGCAGTTTATGATGGACGGAAGCACGTACCAGTTTACGTTCAAGAAGACATGGTAGGCCACAAGCTTGGCGAATTCGTACCAACCCGGACATTCCGTGGTCATGGTGGCGACGACAAGAAAACTCGTTGATAAGGAGGATTAACTAATGGCTGAACAAGTTACATCAGCGCAAGCGACTGCTAAGACGGTTCGGATTGCTGCTCGCAAAGTCCGCCTTGTCATCGATCTTATCCGCGGCAAGAGCGTTGCTGAAGCAATCGCTATCTTAAAGTTCACACCACGTGGAGCATCACCGGTTGTGGCAAAGGTATTGAACTCTGCAATTGCTAATGCAGAAAATAATTTTGACTTAGATCGTCAAGATCTAGTTGTTAGCGAAGCCTATGTGAACGAAGGACCAACCCTTAAGCGGTTCCGTCCTCGTGCCAAAGGCTCTGCTTCACCAATCAACAAGCGTACGAGTCACATTACGGTTGTTGTATCTGAAAAAGAGGAGGGATAACGCGTGGGTCAAAAAGTAAATCCAACTGGATTACGGGTCGGTATCATTCGCGACTGGGAAGCAAAGTGGTATGCTGAAAAGGATTTCGCTGCTTACCTGAAGGAAGACCTTCAAATCCGTAAATTTATCGAAAAGCGTCTGGTTGACGCTTCTGTATCAACTGTTGAGATTGAACGGGCTGCAAACCGCGTCAACATCTCAATTCACACTGCCAAGCCAGGGATGGTAATTGGTAAGGGTGGTTCCGAAGTCGAAAATCTCCGTAAGGAATTGAACGACTTAACTGGCAAACGTGTCCACATCAACATCGTGGAAATCAAGAAGCCAGATTTGGATGCTAAGTTGGTCGGCGAAAACATTGCTCGTCAATTGGAAGGCCGTGTTGCTTTCCGTCGTGCAATGCGTGGAACGATGCAACGGACGATGCGTTCTGGCGCCAAGGGTGTTAAGACGCAAGTCGCTGGTCGTTTAAACGGTGCTGATATGTCCCGTGTCGAAAGCTATGCTGAAGGTACGGTTCCATTGCACACGTTACGTGCTGATATTGACTATGCATGGGTTGAAGCTCACACTACTTATGGTTCTTTAGGTGTTAAGACCTGGATCTACCGTGGTGAAGTTCTTCCCGAAAAGAAACAAACTAACGGACAAGGAGGGAAATAAGCATGCTGGTACCTAAGCGAGTAAAGTTCCGTCGTGTCCACCGTGGTAAGCTTCGTGGCGAATCCAAGGGTGGCAAGAGCGTCGCTTTCGGTGACTACGGTTTGCAAGCGTTGGATTCCAAGTGGATTACCAACCGTCAAATCGAAGCTGCCCGTGTGGCAATTACACGTTACATGAAGCGTGGTGGGAAAGTTTGGATCAAGATTTTCCCTCACAAATCCTACACCAGTAAAGGTGTTGGGGTCCGGATGGGTAATGGTAAAGGTACGCCTGATGGCTGGGTAGCCCCAGTTAAGCGTGGCAAGATTATGTTTGAAGTGGGTGGCGTTTCTGAAGAAACTGCCCGTGAAGCATTGCGCCTTGCTGCCATGAAACTTCCCGTTCGCACTAAGGTTTTAACCCGAGAGGAAGTAGGTGGCGAATCTAATGAAGACTAAAGAAATCAACGAATTAACCACTGCTGAAATGCTCGATAAAGAAAAGAGCTACAAGGACGAGTTATTCAACTTGCGTTTCCAATTAGCTACTGGTCAATTGGAAAACACCGCACGGTTGAAGCAGGTTCGTAAGAACATTGCGCGGATCAAAACCGCTCTTCGCCAACAAGAACTGAACAAGTAGAATACGATAAGAAGGAGGTCACTAATACATGAGTGATGCACGTAATAACCGCAAGGTTTACCGTGGTCGTGTCGTTTCCGACAAAATGGAAAAGACGATCACTGTCGTTGTAGAAACGACGAAGACTGATGCACGATATGGCAAGCGTGTCAAGTACTCCAAGAAGTACAAGGCACATGACGAAAACAACGAAGCCCACACTGGCGACATTGTTGAAATCATGGAAACTCGTCCTCTGTCTGCTACCAAGCGGTTCCGCTTAGTCGACATTGTTGAAAAAGCAGTAATCATTTAGGTGTCGTTTTTATCGTATTCTGAACTAGAACTGAAGGGAGGACACTAGCTGTGATCCAACAAGAAAGCCGTTTAAAGGTTGCCGACAACTCCGGCGCCCGGGAAATTCTGACCATTAAGGTTCTGGGTGGCTCCAAGCGTCGCTACGCCGGAATTGGTGATGTAATTGTCGCTACTATCAAACAAGCAACACCAGGTGGCGTTGTCAAAAAGGGTGATGTTGTTAAGGCCGTTGTCGTTCGTACGAAGTCTCGTGTACGCCGTAACGATGGTTCATACATCAGTTTTGATGAAAATGCCGCAGTGCTGATTAAAGACGACAAGAGCCCACAAGGGACTCGGATCTTCGGACCAGTTGCACGTGAATTACGTGACAACGACTTCATGAAGATTATCTCATTAGCACCCGAAGTACTGTAATTAAGAAACGTGTTAAACAAGGAGGTGCCCACAGGAATGCTTATTAAAACTGGTGACAAGGTCCGCGTGATTGCTGGCAAGGATAAAGGTAAAGAAGGAACTGTTTCCAAAGTCCTGAATGCCAAGAACCGCGTGATCGTTAAAGGCGTCAATATGATTAAGAAGCACCAAAAAGCTTCTCAATCTAATCCCCAAGGCGGAATTATTGATATTGAAGCACCAATTCACGCATCCAACGTAATGCTCATCGATCCTTCGAACAACGAACCCACCCGGCTTGGCGTTCGAGTTGAAGATGGTCACAAAGTCCGGTTCGCTAAAAAGTCCGGCGAAACCATCGACAAATAATCACTGAAAGGAGGAACATAATTTCATGTCAACTCGTTTAAAAGAAAAGTACGTTAATGAAATTACCCCATCATTGGTGGAAAAATTTAGCTACAGTTCTATTATGCAAACACCGAAGATCGAAAAGATCGTTTTGAACATGGGTGTTGGTGACGCTGTCTCCAACGCTAAGAACCTCGACGAAGCCGTTGAAGAACTTGGTTTGATTTCTGGTCAAAAGCCATTGGTTACTAAGGCCAAGAAATCAATCGCAACCTTCCGTCTTCGTGAAGGTATGTCAATCGGTGCTAAGGTTACCCTCCGCGGTGACCGTATGTACGAATTCCTGGACAAGTTAATCAACGTGTCATTGCCACGTGTTCGTGACTTCCGTGGTGTTAGCTCTCGTGCCTTTGATGGTCGTGGGAACTACACTTTGGGTGTTAAGGAACAATTAATTTTCCCAGAAATCAACTTTGACAACGTTAACCGTGTTCGTGGTTTGGACATCGTTATCGTTACCACGGCTAATACTGATGAAGAGTCACGCGAATTGCTGACTCAATTCGGTATGCCGTTTGCACACTAATTTAAGGAGGTTCACACAAATTGGCTAAGAAATCTCAAATTGCTAAGAACAAGCGTCCTGCGAAGTTCTCTACTCAGAATTATACTCGTTGCGAACGTTGTGGACGTCCACACTCTGTTTATCAAAAGTTCCATCTTTGCCGTATCTGCATGCGCGAATTAGCCCACAAGGGTCAAATTCCTGGCATGAAGAAGGCAAGTTGGTAGACTGAATTTTAAACAAAGGGAGGGAAATCGTTAATGTCCATGACTGATCCTATTGCAGACTTCTTGACGCGGATTCGTAACGCCAACATGGTTCGTCACGAATCACTCGAAGTTCCTGCATCAACAATTAAACGTGACATCGCTGAAATCCTGAAGCGCGAAGGTTTCATCCGTAACGTTGAATACATCGATGATGACAAGCAAGGCATCATCCGCGTATTCCTCAAGTACGGCAAAGACAACCAACGTGTTATCAGTGGTTTGAAGCGTATTTCTAAGCCCGGCTTGCGTTCATACGTTAAAGCCGACGCTGTACCAAAGGTATTGAACGGTTTAGGTATCGCCATTATCTCCACCTCTGAAGGTGTAATTACTGATAAAGAAGCGCGGGCCAAGAAAATCGGTGGCGAAGTTCTCGCCTACGTTTGGTAAAACTTTTAAGAAGATAGGAGGTGCCTTTCAGTGAGTCGTATTGGTTATAAAACTGTCAACGTCCCAGCCGGCGTTGAAGTTAAACGCGATGGCAATCAAGTAACGGTCAAGGGTCCTAAGGGTTCTTTAACCCGGACGTTCTCCGATATCATTTCTATGAAAATTAGTGATGGTGCTGTTGACTTCGATCGTCCAGATAACAACAACAAGACACGTGCCATGCATGGTACGCAACGGGCTAACTTGAACAACATGGTTGAAGGTGTTGTCAATGGCTTTGCTAAGACCTTGAAGCTGGTCGGTGTTGGTTACCGTGTTCAAGCTAAGGGTAAGACCCTGGTATTGAGCGTTGGTTACTCCAACCCTGTTGAAATGGCTGTTCCTGAAACCTTGGAAGTTAAGGTTCCAGATAACACCACTATCAATATTTCCGGTATCAGCAAGCAAGAAGTCGGTGACTTCGCTGCTGAAGTTCGTGCCGTTCGTTCACCAGAACCTTACAAAGGTAAGGGTATCCGTTACGAAAACGAATTCGTTCGTATTCGTGAAGGTAAGACCGGTAAGTAGTATCGCAGCTTAGTGCTGATAATTTTACAAAGAGGTGACTATTTTGATTACGAAACCAGATAAGAACAAGACACGTCAAAAGCGTCATATGCGTGTCCGGAACAAAATTTCTGGAACTGCTGAACGCCCACGCTTAAACGTATTCCGCTCTAACAAAAACATCTACGCTCAAATTATTGATGACGTAGCGGGTGTTACACTTGTTAGTGCCTCGACGTTAGATAGCGAAGTAAGTGGCGACAACAAGACTGACCAAGCTAAAGGCGTTGGTGAGTTAGTTGCAAAGCGTGCTGTCGAAAAAAATGTTAGCGATGTTGTGTTCGATCGTGGCGGGTATTTGTACCATGGCCGTGTTCAAGCATTGGCAGAAGCTGCTCGCGAAAACGGGCTTAAATTTTAAGAGTAAGGAGGAATAACCACACATGGCAAAATTTATTGATCCCGACAAGTTAGAACTCGAAGACAACGTTGTTGCTATCAACCGGATTACCAAGGTTGTAAAAGGTGGCCGTCGTCTGCGGTTCGCTGCGCTTGTAATTGTCGGCGACAAGAACGGTCACGTTGGCTTTGGTACTGGTAAAGCACAAGAAGTCCCAGAAGCTATTCGTAAGGCCGTTGAAGCTGCTCGTAAGAACCTGATCGAAGTTCCTATCGTGGGAACGACTATTCCTCACGAAGTCCTCGGTTCATACGGTGGGGGTAAGATCTTACTCAAGCCCGCTGCTGAAGGTTCTGGGGTTACCGCTGGTGGTTCAGTTCGTTCCGTCATGGAATTAGCTGGGGTTGCTGACGTTACTTCCAAGCGTTTAGGTTCTAACACGCCGGTCAACGCTGTTCGGGCCACTTTTGCTGGCTTGGCTCAGTTGAAGCGTGCTGAAGAAGTTGCCGCTCTCCGTGGTGTCTCTCTTCAACACTTAGCTGAATAAGGAGGGGTTTTAAAATGGCTCAATTAAAAGTTACTTTAATCCATAGTGCTGCTCACCGCCTCCCTAAACAGCGGAAGATTGTGGAAGCTTTAGGTTTACATCGTGTTAACAGCACGGTTATGCAACCGGATAACGAAGCTACCCGCGGTGCGCTTTTCCAAATCGCACACTTGATTAAGGTTGAAGAAGTTAAGTAATACACATATCATTAAATAAGGAGGTGCGCAATAGCATGAAGTTGAATGAACTAAAACCTGCTGAAGGCTCACGGAAGGTTCGTAACCGAGTTGGCCGTGGCGATTCATCTGGTAACGGTAAGACTGCTGGTCGTGGCCAAAAAGGTCAAAAGGCTCGTAGCAAGACTCGTTTGGGTTTTGAAGGTGGCCAAATGCCACTGTACCGTCGTATTCCAAAGCGTGGGTTTACCAACATTAACCGTAAGGAATTTGCTGTCGTAAACTTGGCTGCTTTGAACGTCTTTGATGATGGTGCTGAAGTTACACCAGCTGCCTTAATCGAAGCTGGCATCGTCAAGAACGAAAAGGCCGGTATTAAGATCTTAGGTAACGGTGAGTTAACGAAGAAGTTGACGGTTAAGGCCGCTAAATTCTCCAAGTCAGCTGCTGAAGCCATCGTAGCTGCTGGTGGTAAGACTGAGGTGATTTAATGCTATCAAGCTTGAAAAACGCCTTTAAGATTAAAGACATTCGTAAAAAGATTCTCTTTACTCTATTGGTTTTGATTGTCTTTCGGTTGGGTACTTATATTACCGTCCCCGGCATTAACGCAAAGGCACTTCAAAGCGTTGCGTCTTCTGGATTGGTTAGTATTTTAGATACCTTCAGTGGTGGTGGGTTAACCAACTATTCCATCTTCGCGATGGGGGTTTCACCTTACATCACTGCACAAATCGTTATTCAATTGCTGCAAATGGACATCGTTCCGCGCTTCGTTGAATGGAGCAAGCAAGGGGACGTTGGTCGGCGGAAGTTGAACCAGGCAACGCGGTACTTAGCGATTGCATTAGCCTTCGTTCAGTCCATCGGGATCACGGCTGGTTTTAGTGCTTTAAGTTCACTAAAATTGGTCCAAAACCCAAGTGTTACCACTTACCTGTCAATCGGGTTAATCCTGACTGGTGGGACGATGTTAACCACTTGGATGGGTGATATGATTACCGACCGGGGTCTTGGTAACGGGATTTCAATGATTATCTTCGCGGGTATCATTGCTCGGACACCAAAATCTGTTTACCAACTTTACCAAACTTACTTTATCGACGCTGATAAAGGGACTTTATGGAAGAGTGTACTGTTTATTCTTGGTTTGATCGTGTTAGTTCTGATTATTGTGACCTTCACTACGTGGGTTCAACAAGCGGAACGGCGGGTCCCAATTCAATACACCCGGCGAGTATCTGGTTCACCAGATAGTAGCTACCTTCCATTAAAGGTCAACGTTGCCGGTGTTATCCCAGTTATCTTCGCGAGTTCGTTTATTGCGACGCCACAGACTATTCTGATGGCGTTCCAAAACACCCACTCTCAAGATGCCTGGTATCAAACACTGACGGACGTCTTTAACATGCAAACGGTCGATGGCGCCATTTTGTACACCGTTCTGATCGTTGTGTTCACGTTCTTCTATGCGTTCGTGCAAGTTAACCCAGAAAAGTTAGCTGAGAACCTGCAAAAGCAGGGGAGCTACATTCCTGGTGTTTGGCCTGGTCACGAAACACAATCATATGTTTCCAGCTTGTTGATGCGCCTCAGCACTGTGGGTGCGCTCTTCCTTGGATTCATTTCCTTGATTCCGTTATTAGCCCAAAACCTTTGGGACTTAGATGAGTCAATTGGTTTAGGTGGTACCAGCCTCTTAATCGTCGTTGGTGTGGCTATCGAAACCATGCGGCAAGTTGACGGATTGATGATGAAGCGCGAATACGTTGGCTTTATCCAAGATCCAGAACCAGCTTAATGAGTTTCCAGCGGGTGTGTTGATCTTTTAGCACACCTGCTTGTGTTTTTCGGGTAAATTTTCGAATAAGGAGAACGAACATGACAGCTATGAATTTAATTCTCATGGGTCTACCGGGTGCCGGTAAAGGGACTCAAGCCGAAAAGATTATCAAGGAGTTCCATTTACCGCATATTTCTACGGGAGACATCTTCCGTGAAGCGATGAAGAACGAAACTGAAATGGGATTGGCTGCGAAGAAATTTATCGACAAAGGTGAATTGGTACCGGACGAAGTTACGAACGGAATTGTTCGCGACCGGTTAGCCCAAGCTGACACCAAAGATGGGTTCATGTTAGATGGATTTCCCCGCTCCATTGTTCAAGCCGAAGCGTTAGACGCTTTTGGCCCAGAACTGGATCGGACCATCAACGCCGTGATCAATATTCACGTTGAACCAGACGTCTTGGTAGAACGCCTTTCTGGTCGTTACATTTGCCGCAACTGTGGTGCAACTTACCATAAGCTGTACAAGCAGCCTAAAGTTGAAGGTACGTGTGATGTCTGTGGTAGTCATGACTTCTATCAACGTGAGGACGACAAGCCTGAAACGGTGAAGAATCGTTTGGCGGTTAATCTGAAAATGAATACACCGCTGGTTGATTACTACACCAAGAAGGACTTGTTGTTCACTGTTGATGGTGACCGTGACATCGATGACGTGTACGTCGACATCGAAAAGATCCTTAAGAGCTTGTAGTCTGCGCTAAGTTCTTGCTTACTATCGAGAAATATGGTAGACTTATTCAGGTTTAGCCTGTAAATGGCGCGCTGTCGCGATTCACAGGTGCTAGGTGGGAGCAAAGTTCTTGTTCCTACTGCTTTTACGTGTAGTTTACACGCAAGAAAAAGGGAGGTACTTTCGTGGCGAAAAGCGATGTCATCGAAGTCGAAGGTAAAGTTACCGAAACATTACCCAACGCGATGTTTCGGGTCGAATTAGAAAACGGTCATGAGATTCTCGCTCACGTCTCCGGTAAGATTCGGATGCATTACATCCGGATTCTGCCTGGTGATCGAGTAACTGTTGAAATGTCACCGTATGACTTGTCTAAAGGCCGGATTACTTATCGCTTTAAGTAACGGCTAGACAGATGTAGGAGGGATATTCATGAAAGTAAGACCATCAGTTAAGCCAATGTGCGAACACTGCAAGGTTATCAAGCGTAAGGGCCGAGTAATGGTTATTTGCTCAGCTAACCCTAAGCATAAACAACGCCAGGGTAAGTAATTCAATTTATAGGAGGTGCAATTAAATGCCACGTATTGCTGGAGTGGATTTACCACGTGATAAGAAAATCGCTTACGGTTTGACTTACATTTTTGGTATTGGTATCAACACCGCACATAAGATTGTTGCGGATGCTGGAGTCGCAGAAGATGTTCGGGTTCGCGATATGACACCTGATCAAGAAGACAAGATTCGTGCCGAAGTTGACAAGTACAAGGTTGAAGGTGACTTACGTCGTGAAGTTAGCCTGAACATCAAGAACTTGCAAGAAATCGGTTCATACCGTGGGATGCGTCACCGTCGGGGTTTACCTGTTCGCGGTCAACATACCAAAAACAATGCCCGCACTCGGAAGGGTAAAGCCGTTTCCGTTGCCGGTAGAAAGAAGTAAAGGAGGGTTAAAACTTTATGGCTACTAGAAAAACTAGTCGCAAGCGTCGGGTAAAAAAGAATATTGAGGCCGGCGTTGCACACATTCATGCTACGTTTAACAACACATTAGTTATGATCACTGACGTTCAAGGGAACGCTATTGCTTGGTCATCTGCTGGTGCCTTAGGATTCAAGGGTAGTCGGAAGTCAACGCCATTTGCTGCTCAAATGGCCGCTGAAGCCGCTGCTAAAGCTTCAATGGAACATGGTATCAAAGCCGTTGAAGTTGCTGTTAAGGGTCCTGGTTCAGGACGTGAAGCTGCTATCCGTGCTATCCAAGCTACTGGGGTAGAAGTTACTGCTATTCGCGATGTCACCCCAGTTCCTCATAATGGGACTCGTCCTCCAAAGCGCCGTCGGGTTTAACGTGAGCGTTTCATTAATGAGGGCAACCTTCATGATGGGATTGACTTATAGGAGCTCAACGCGGTTTGAAAGGGGTAAACGATAAGAATGATTGAATTTGAAAAGCCTAACATTCATAAAATTGACGAAAGCAGCAACTACGGTAAGTTTATTGTCGAACCGTTGGAACGTGGCTACGGGACAACGCTAGGGAATTCCTTACGGCGGATCTTGCTTTCTTCATTACCTGGTGCAGCTGTTACCAGCATTCAAATCGACGGGGTTCTGCATGAATTTTCTACTATCGAAGGTGTCGTTGAAGATGTCACGCAAATCATCTTAAATGTTAAGAAGATTGCGTTGAAGCTTAACGGTTCTGACGATCAAGAAGAAACCATGGAGATCAACGTTAAGGGTCCTGCTCAAGTTACCGCTGGTGACATTGTCGCAGGCGCTGACGTCGATGTGTTGAACCCAGATCTGTACATTGCTACAGTTGCGGATGGGGCAACGTTCCATATGCGGATGACGGCGGATAAGGGCCGTGGTTATGTTTCTGCTGACGAGAATAAGACTCGCAACACAGATATGCCAATTGGTGTCTTAGCCGTAGATTCTATTTACACCCCAATCGAACGGGTTAACTACCAAGTAGAGAATGCACGGGTTGGCCAACGGGCTGACTACGATAAATTGACCCTGGATGTTTGGACAAACGGTTCAATTAATCCAAGCGAAGCCATTGCTCTGGCTGCTAAGATCTTGACCGAACATCTGGCTATGTTTGTCGACTTGACCGACGAAGCTAAGAATGCGGAAATCATGGTTGAAAAGGAAGAGACTCACAAGGAAAAGATGCTTGAGATGACCATCGAAGAGCTCGACTTGTCCGTCCGTTCTTACAACTGTTTGAAGCGTGCTGGTATCAACACGGTTCAGGAATTGACTAATAAGACCGAAGCAGACATGATGAAGGTTCGTAACTTGGGTCGCAAGTCCCTTGAAGAAGTTAAGGCTAAGTTAAGCGACTTAGGGTTATCACTTCGGAAGGAAGACTAATTTTAGACACTCAAAGGAGGGTTTCTGGTTATGAGTTACCGTAAATTACAACGGACTAGTTCTCAACGTCGTGCATTGTTACGCGATTTGACTACCAGTTTAATTTTGAACGGCCGCATCGAAACGACTGAAGCACGCGCTAAGGAAGTTCGTAAGACGGCTGACCAAATGATTACCTTGGGCAAGCAAGGCGACTTACATGCTCGTCGGCAAGCTGCTGCTTTCATCCGTAACGTTGTTGCAGATGTTAAGGAAGATGGCGACGATGTCGTTGTTACCAGCGCATTGCAAAAGGTATTCAGTGAATTAGCACCTAAGTACGCAGACCGTAACGGTGGTTACACGCGTATCTTAAAGACGATGCCTCGTCGCGGTGATGGTGCCGCTATGGCCATCTTGGAATTCGTTGACTAATCTTTGGTTAACAGTTTTCGGGAGTAATCACGTCCTTAAACGGGATACAAATAAGCATTAAATTAATCACTAGAACCATGTGGTATAGAGCGCTATGATGATGGGGAATTTCCGAGTCTAGCTTGAATGGGGGCTAACGCCTCAGCGCCGCTGGTTTGTTAGTGATTTTTTTGTACTCTTTTTTTGGTTCACGCTGTGAGGTATCGTGTGATCGTGGTGTCCATAGAAAACAGATTGGATCCGGCTGGACGCATTGCAGATACTAGGGCTGCTTTGATTCGGATTTTGGTCTACTGCAACGACTATTGAAAATTTGTATTTCTCTGTAAGTTACTGTCCACTGTGTCGCAGGCCGCTTCACAGGCTGCGACCGGTCCTCACAGTGTGGCGTCTGACAGTCGCAGGCGAATATATTTGTTGCTGAACACTTCGGGTTTGCCTGAATATTTGGTATAATTACCGGTGACATTTTGCGTAAGGAGATGACGGATGATGGCAAACATCATTGAAGTCGCACATCTATCGTATCGCTACCGGAACGGTGAGCAGGACGTCGACCAGCGCCCCGCGTTAAACGACGTTAGTTTCACCGTTCAGGCCGGTGAGTGGCTGGCCATCGTCGGTCATAACGGTAGTGGCAAGTCGACGTTAGCGAAGTCGCTAGACGGCCTCTTGCCATTCACCGAAGGGACCATCACGGTTGGTGGGATTAAATTGACGCCTGAGACCGTTTGGCAGGTCCGTGAAAAGATTGGCATGATTTTCCAGAATCCTGACAACCAGTTTGTCGGCGCCACCGTTGAAGATGACGTCGCCTTTGGTTTGGAGAACCGGCAGATTGCCCGTGCCGATATGGTACCACGGGTCCAAGCGGCCATTGAAGAAGTCGGCATGACCGAGTTCGCCCATCGTGAGCCCAGTTCCCTTTCTGGTGGGCAAAAGCAGCGGGTGGCCTTGGCCGGCATCGTGACGATTGCGCCGGACATTTTAATTTTAGATGAAGCCACCAGCATGCTGGATCCCCAGGGGCGGCGCGACATGCTCGAACTAGTCCGGCGGTTACGCACCAACCAGCACTTGACCGTCATCTCCATCACTCACGACATCGACGAGGCTGCCAATGCCGACCGCGTACTGGCGATCGACGATGGCCAATTAGTTGAAGAGGCCGACCCTGCCACCATTTTTGCGCAGGGGGATCGCCTGGTTCAACTGGGACTGGACTTACCTTTTACATCGAAATTACAGGCCGCCCTTCGACAACGGGGCATCACACCACCGGACGGCTATCTGACCACGGCGGAAATGGAGGCATGGTTGTGGCAATCTCTTTCGAACACGTAACCTATACGTATCAGGCGGGGACGCCCATGGCCAATACCGCGTTGACCGACGTTTCCTTTGACGTGCCAGATCACGGCTACCTGGCCATTATCGGCCATACCGGGAGCGGCAAATCGACGCTGATTCAGGAGTTGAACGCACTGTTGAAACCAACTTCCGGGACCGTTCACGTCGATGATTTTACGATCACCCCGAAGACAACTAACGCTGACCTCAAGCCATTACGGCAACACGTCGGCATGGTCTTCCAGTTTCCAGAGAGCCAGCTATTTGAGGAGACCATTCGCAAGGATATTGCGTTTGGACCGCAGAACTTTGGCATGAATGAGACCGACGCCAATCAATTAGCCGATGAAATGTTGACGACGGTGGGTCTCGGCAGCAGTTTCGCCGATCGGTCGCCGTTTGAACTTTCCGGCGGACAAATGCGGCGGGTCGCTATTGCCGGTGTACTGGCGATGCGGCCCCAGGTACTCGTCCTCGATGAACCGACCGCCGGACTTGATCCGCGTGGTCGCGAGGAAATGATGACGCTTTTTGACCAGTTGCATCGGGAGCAGGGACTGACCATCGTGTTGGTCACCCATCAGATGGAGGACGTGGCCGAGTATGCCGAACAGGTCGCCGTCATGCGGCAGGGACGGCTCGTCAAATTTGGTACACCCCAGGAGGTCTTCCAAGACCCCGACTGGTTACGCGCCAATCAACTGGATGTGCCACGGGCGGCGCGGTTCGCCCAAGCACTTGCGGCCAAAGGGGTGGCGTGGGACCAATTGCCATTGACTGCTGAGCAGCTGGCCGACCAATTGGCCGCACGCTGGCCACAGAGGGGGTCCGCCGATGTCTAGTTTTATTTTTGGCCGGTACTTGCCGTTGAACTCGGTAGTCCACCGACTGGATCCACGGGCCAAGCTCATGCTGAGCTTCTGTTATATCATTCTGGTCTTTTTAGCGAATAATTTAGTGAGTTATGCCATTCTGATTGCCTTTACGATTGGCGCCATTCTCGCGTCGAAAATCAGTCTCGGCTTTTTCCTCAAAGGTATTCGGCCGTTACTGTGGTTGATCGTCTTTACGGTGATCTTACAGCTGCTGTTTAGCCCGGTCGGCGGACAGACGTACTTTCACTGGGCATTTATCAATATTACTCAGTTCGGACTGGTCAACGCCGGGTTCATTTTCATCCGCTTCTTGCTGATCATTATGTTCTCGACGTTGCTGACACTATCGACACAGCCACTGGACATCGCGACCGGTTTGGCGTCACTGATGAAGCCGTTACGGTGGGTGCACGTGCCGGTGGATACGTTGGCCATGATGCTATCGATCGCGTTACGGTTCGTGCCGACGTTGATGGATGAAGCCACGAAGATCATGAATGCGCAGCGCGCTCGAGGTGTGGATTTTGGCGAGGGTGGCTTGTTTAAACAGGCCAAGTCGTTGATTCCACTAATGGTGCCGCTGTTTATGAGTGCCTTTAACCGGGCCGAAGACTTGTCAACAGCCATGGAGGCGCGGGGGTATCAAGATAGTGAGCACCGCAGCCAGTACCGCATTTTAACTTGGCAAAAACGGGATACGATCACTTGGTTAATATTTTTAATTGGATTTGCGGCGATACTTGCTTGTCGCCACTGGTAGGAGAGAGATGCAGATGCAACGTTACAAGGTAACTTTTATGTATGATGGAACCGACTTTGCCGGCTTCCAGCGCCAACCCAACAAGCGGACGGTGGAGAGCGTCTTGACCAAAGTCGTCAATAAAATGGCGAAGAACCCGACGCCCGCCATCGTCATCTACGGCTCGGGGCGGACCGACGCAGGGGTCCATGCCTTAGCGCAGGTGGCCCACTTCGACTTTCCCTTCCTGATTCCCGCGGAGAACATGCGCAAGGGCTTAAACAGCATGTTACCGATGGATATGGAGGTCTTGAAGGTCGAGGAGGTCGCTGCCGACTTTCATGCACGGTATGACGTGTCCGGCAAGCGCTACCTGTACCGGATGGATATGGGCGAATTCCGCAATCCGTTCAAGCGCAACTATACGGGGCATTGGAAATTTCCAGTCGACCTGAAAAAAATCAACGTGGCTCTACAAGACTTAGTGGGGGAACACGATTACACGAGTTTTGTAGCATCCGGCGCGCAGACGCGGACGTTCGTGCGGACCATCTACGAAGCCACCTGCCATATTGATGAAGCAAACCACGAGTTGGTCTTTGAATTTTACGGTAACGGTTTCATGTACAACCAGGTCCGTATCATGGTTGGTGTGCTGGTTGAAATCGGGGCTGGCACCCGACCAGTTCATGATATTTTACGACTGTACGAGGTTAAGGATCGGCGGCAGGCCAGAAGAACGGTCGCGGCGGCGGGCTTATATCTCAAACACGTCTATTATCAGGGGGAGGACCCCGAACACCCGACGAAATTACCCCAACATCAGCGGTAAATTTCGTTAGGGGGACAAACAATCATTGACTTTATGGGAAAAACTTTGTATTATGGTTGTTGGTATTGTTTGCCCCACGATAAGCCCCGGAAAGTTTACTTGGTGTCAGACAAACACAGATTTATGGAGGAATTTAACGTGCGTACAACTTATATTGCAAAACCAAACGATGTTGACCGCAAATGGTACATCGTGGACGCAACTGATGTTAGCTTAGGTCGTCTTGCTTCAGTCGTTGCTTCCGTATTACGCGGTAAGAACAAGCCAACGTTCACGCCTAACGTGGACACTGGTGACAACGTAATCGTCATCAACGCTGCTAAGGTTGGTTTAACCGGCCGTAAGGCAACCGACAAGATTTATTACCACCATACCGGTTTCGCCGGTGGCTTGAAGTCACGGACTGCTGGTAACTTCCGGGATCAAAACCCAGAAAAGTTGATCGAAACTTCTGTACAAGGTATGCTCCCTAAGAACTCCTTAGGTCACCAAATGGCATTGAAGCTTCACGTGTACGCTGGTGCAGACCACAAGCACGAAGCACAAAAGCCAGAAGTATTAGACATTACTAACCTAATCTAAGGAGGAAACCAAATTGGCACAAGTTCAATATCGCGGCACTGGCCGTCGTAAAAACTCTTCTGCTCGTGTACGTTTAGTACCCGGCTCAGGTAAAATTGTTATGAACAAGAAGGCAATCGAAGACTACATTCCATTTGCAAGTATTCGTGAAGTCGTCTTACAACCATTCAACGTTACGGAAACTCTCGGTAACTACGATGCATTAGTTACTGTCCATGGTGGCGGTTTCTCCGGCCAAGCCGGCGCAACTCGTCATGGGATTGCTCGGGCATTGCTCGAAGTAGACCCAGACTTCCGTGGTCCGCTTAAGCGTGCAGGTCTTTTGACCCGTGACGCTCGGATGAAGGAACGTAAGAAGCCAGGTCTCAAGAAGGCCCGTAAAGCTTCACAATTCTCAAAGCGTTAATATTTCGATATTTTCGATTTGGAAATCCTCACCAAGTTATTGGTGGGGATTTTTTGTTTGGGGCAAAATGTGAAGATGGACGTGATCAGATTCGTTTTAAAGGCCAAGTACCGGTCGCATCAATTTCTCATCCACCTCTCACCACACTATCCTTTGTGCAAAATGGGGATTGTTTTTCCTGCCGCTTTGTCTTAAGCTGAATGGGAAGTCTTTGACAGGATAGGAAAATCATGGAAAAAATTAAACAATCTAAGTTATTTGATACATTATCCAAAAAGATGGTTTGGGGGTTTATCTTCCTGATCACGCTGGGAACGGTTTTTCTGAGCTTGCCCGCAGCCACACAGGGGGCGCAGGGAACCCGATTTATCGACACCGTGTTTACCGCGGCGTCCGCAACTTGTATTACCGGCCTCACGGTGGTCAACACCGCGCAGCACTGGTCTTTTTTTGGTCAAGTCGTCATTTTGATCTTATCGGAGATCGGTGCGCTGGGTTACATGACGTTTGCCGTTTTACTGTTCAACATCATCCGGCGTAATATTGGTCTGTCGACACAGTTGATGGTCAAGGAATCGTTGAATCTGGAAAATTTAAGCGACACTAAGAGCGTTTTAAAGTACGTTTTTGGCCTCTCTGCGCTCTTTCAAATTGGCGGTGCCATCTTGCTGGCCTTCGATTTTGTCGACCGTTATGGGTGGAAGCGGGGGCTGTACGTGTCCGTCTACCATTCTGTCATGTCATTTTGTAACGCCGGGTTCGATGTCTTCGGCGATAGTTTGATGGGCTTTCGCGACGACAGCTACCTGCTAATTGTCACGATTATTTTGATCATTGGTGGGGGCCTGGGCTTTCTAGTTTGGCGGGACCTGTTGCTGTTCCACGAACGCCACCGGTTGAGTCTGAACTCGAAGCTGACGTTGGTGACGACGGGGACGCTGTTCGTGGTGGGGTTCGTGCTATTGTTGATTACGGAAAAGGATCTGTCGTTGCTGCCCAAGGGAACGTCATGGATCAACCGGACCGTCAACACGCTATTTCTCAGTGTGACACCACGGACGGCGGGACTGATTACGTTGCCGACCAGTGACCTTCAGTCCGGGAGTGTCTTCTTACTGATGATTCTGATGTTTGTCGGGGGGACGCCCGGGTCGACCGCCGGTGGGATCAAGACCACGACGTTTGGTGTGTTGATGCTCCAAAGTATCGCACAGCTCCGCGGTAAAAAAGACGTGGAGTTCAGTCGCCGGCGATTCAGTCAGTCGAACATCAGCCGCGCGCTACTTTTGGTTTTTCTGGCCAGCATCGTCATCGTTTTAGCCACGCTGATTCTGACCCAAACGGAACGGATTCCTAAGGGTTTTGGTCTCGAATACATCGTGTTTGAAGTATTATCGGCGTTTGGGACAGTTGGGCTGAGCCTGGGCCTGACACCACATTTAACGGTCATTGGCAAGATTGTCATTATGTTGTTGATGTTTATCGGTCGGGTCGGCATCTTCACGTCGCTGTACTCGTTGTCGAAGCGCCAGACCAAGGTCAACCAGATTCGGTACCCTGAAGAAAATATCTTAATCGGTTAAGGAGTATGTGAAAATGAAGAAGAGTTTTGCGGTCCTCGGCCTCGGTCGTTTCGGCCAGAGCGTGGTCCAAACGTTGGCGTCTGCACATCAGGATGTTCTGGCGGTCGACGTCAAAGAGGAACCGGTCAACGCGATGATGGATATTGCGACGCAGACGCTGATTGCGGATACCCGTGATGAAGATGTCTTGCGCGGGTTGAACATTGATACCTTTGATTACGTCATCGTCGGTATTGGTAACAACATGGAGGCGAGTATCTTGACCACCATGCTCGCCAAGGAGCTCGGTGCCAAAAAGGTGATTGCCAAGGCCGAAACTAGTGACCACGGGCGGGTGCTTAAACGGGTCGGGGCCGATCAAGTGACCTTCCCCGAGCGTGATATGGGGCACGGCATCGTGCGCAAATTGTTGTCCAATCACATTCTGAACTTCATCGACCTTAGTGACGAGTACACGCTTGCCGAGGTGGTTATTACTGACCCGAACTTCGTGAACCAGGACCTGATTGCCCTGAACCTACGGCAACGTTTCGACCTGACCGTCATTGCCATTCAGCATGATGGCAAGATCAACATTTCGCCACAACCATCCGCTATCGTCCAGCTTCATGATGTGTTGACGGTGGTTGGGCCGATTAAGAGCGTTGAAGCTTTAGATGAGTCTTTGAAGAAGTAATTGAATTAGAAATAGGGGCGCTTGCTGAGGGGTGAGCGCCCTTTGTTGTCCAGTCGTTTGATGAGTGAGGGGGTCGGTGCGGTTGTGGTTGTATGTGACCTCTGAGACTGTTATAGTTGGTCCATTCCCAAATAAGAAGCTGGTGAGAGTTTATGATGAATGCAGAAACAAATAGCGCACAGGATCTGGACAGCCTGTTAAAAGAGGTTAGACCACGGAACCCCATAATTCTCACTGATAGCGAGCAAAACAAGTATGCGGTTATTGGACTGGCAGAATATAATGACTATATTGAACTTAAAAAGAAAGAAATATTAGAGGACATCAAACGAGATATGGTTCATGCGACTGAGAGTGGGTATATCTCCAACGAAGATGTCAAAAAGAAATTTGGACTTAAATGAAATACAATCTGCAAATTTCAATGGATATAGTTCGAGACTTGGAGAACTTAAATGACTATTTAACGCAGTATTTCTCAGCTGAAGTTGCGAAGAAGAGTCTTCAGGTAATTGTTGATGCTTATCAACTACTAGCTGAGTTTCCTAATCAGGGTTTAGTGATTCAGGAATTGACGTCCTTAATGCTGATATATTATCGGCTAATCTTGCCACGAAATGTTATTTTCTATACCGTCAATAGTAGTGAAAGGGTTGTAAGCCTGCAGCGTCTTTTTTCACACAAACAAGATATGATGAAGATATTCAAAGAATGGTTAAATGTTCAGGATAGACTAGATGGCTTTCAAAGTTAACACGATTCAACTAAAAGGACAAGGTTGGGTGTACATTTTAGCGGCATAGATTTGTAGGTAAGCGTAGGGACACAATACATTCCGTGGTCCCTTTTCTTGTACAGTCGTTTGACGACTAATGGGGTCCATACGGTTGCCATTGCCTCTGGCTGGTCGAGTAGGTATAGTTGGATTAAATAGCTACCGAATGGGGGACAATCAATGAATGACGATCTGTTCAAAATCACCAATTGGTTACGCGTCAAAAGTCACCAGCAAATGGTCACCCAGGAGGCCGATGAACTGAATCGTGCGCGGGCTGCCCAGCTACTCTACTATATTCAGGGCACCTGTTTGGCCGTTTATGGGGTGAGCGCCTTCACAGACAAGTTGATTGCCGGCAAACGGGGCGTGGAACTCGGGCGGTTGACCGCCCAGTATCCGGGGGTTCGTGGCATCGTCGGCTATCTAACTGAACGGACATTGACCGACTATGATGCGTTGGCGACCTGTGAGCCGTTCACGTCCGTTTTGGAAGGTGTTTGGCAGAACCTAGGGGACTTGTCGGCCATGCAGCTGATGTGGCGGGTACGGCGAGATGATCCGTGGCAACAGACCCCCCGCGGGGAGGCCTTAGATTTAGATATGATTACCACGTATTTTCGCGAGAATGTGGTGAATTGAAATTGGCTGGGAGGCCCGGGGGCTAGAAAAAGCTAGAGATTTTATTATCACGTGGTTGATAGCCAAGTCCTTAGTCACCCAGTCGGTGCCACTCTGCGTTATCCTAAAGGTAAGAACGGATCGACTAAGAGACGAATCAATGGCACGCGACGTTGCAGCAACCTTTATGCGGTCGTCGGCAGGAGTGCCCTCGGTCTTAAATATAGGTAATCGTAAGTGAGGTGAGTCATATGCATCAAGACACACACAAGGCGTCTTCAATTGACGTCGAACGACTGGCAGAAATTGCGGCGGTATTAGGTGTGGTGATTCCGCTGATTCTGAGTTATTTGAGTCAAATTTGAAGATTTAGCAGACAGGTTAAAAATCGTACGCCAGAGTCGAGTATCTTCAAAAAGTAGGAAGGCAACAGTGATGAATGACGTAAATTAGGGAAAGATGGAAAGTAATATCGATCATCTAACCAAGTCTGTGGACCACCTAACTGCTCACGTTGATCGACTTCCAACGCAGAATTGGGTTGAAAACAGAATCAGTACCAGGTTAATTAAGAATTTCCAATGGCTAGTCGGGCTAGAAATCACCATTATCGGTATCATTGTCCCAGTCATCATCACCTATTTTCTAAATAACTAACAAAAAGTGCTACCCACCCAACCGACAAAATTCGGTTTAGTGAGTAGCACTTTCTTCTATATAACTAGTCAGTTAAGGAACACACCGTAGCTTACAGCAAGTGAATGTTCCCCGCCTCACACTTGTCGATCATTTCTTGGGGCCATAGGGCGGCTTGGACTTCGCCGACGTGCGCCTTGCCTAATAACAACATGCAGAGCCGAGATTGACCAATCCCGCCACCAATCGTGAACGGTAAGTCTTCGTTCATGATCATCTTGTGGTAGGGCAAGCTCAGCCGGTCTTCGGCGTGGGCAATCTTCAGTTGCTTTAACATGGAATCGGCATCGACCCGGATTCCCATGCTGGAGATTTCCATCGACTGGTTCAATGGTTCGTACCAGAACAAGATGTCCCCGTTCATTTCCCAGTCGTCATAGTCAGGGGCTCGGCCATCGTGACGCTTACCACTCTTCAGTGCGCCACCGATCTTCATCAGGAAGACACAGCCGAGTTTCTTAGTAATGGCGTTTTCCCGTTCCTTCGGCGTCATCGTTGGGTACATATCTTCGAGTTCTTGCGTGGTGACAAAGTGGATTTCGTCTGGTAAATGGTGAACCGCTTGGGGGAACTTGTACCAAACTTCGTGTTCCATGTGCTTAATGACCTTGAAGATGGTCCGAACGGTGGCCTTCAATGTGTCGATGGTCCGTTCGTCCTTACCGATGATTTTTTCCCAGTCCCATTGGTCGACGTAGGCGGAGTGGTAGTTGTCGAGGTCTTCGTCCTTTCGAATGGCGTTCATGTTGGTGTAGAGGCCTTCGTGCATGTCGAACCCGTAACGCTTCAACGCCACGCGCTTCCATTTTGCCAGGGAGTGGACGATTTCAATCGTTTCGTCGCCCATGTCGGCCATGGTAAATGAAACGGGTTTTTCCACACCGTTCAAGTTGTCGTTGAGCCCGGTCGATTTTGCGACAAACATCGGTGCGGACAGTCGGGAGAGGTTCAGTTGCTTCCCGAATTCTTCTTGGAAGGTCTCTCGAATGTAGCGAATAGCGGCTTGCGTTTCTTTAACGGATAATTTTGGATCGTAGTCCTTTGGAATAATTAAATGCATGGTCATAATCTCCTTTGGGTTGTGTTTGGATAAAATAAAAAGAGTCTCTCATCCCGAAAATCAAGGGACGAGAAACTCTCGCGGTACCACCCAAGTTGTCTATCTGCAGTATAGACCAGCTTAAAAATAGAGTACTAACATACTCCACCGATGGTAACGTACCGGTTAACGGCCACGCCTACTCTGACAATGTCATTTCAGGTAGCAACTAAGAAAGTGTTTTTCGGCTAAGACGAACACTGATTGGGTTTGCACTAACTCCCAACTCACTGACAGGTCGACTTAACGTACTCCTCTTTCCTCCGTTTTTTATCTTATGGGATTAATCCTAGCACGTTTTGACCAGATGTAAATAACAAAATTAAAAATCAGCAAGAATTCTCACTGAAAATGACCGCCAGAATCCAGGCCAGAATTAGGCGTAGCGGGATTTTGAATTTTTTTTAAAACGTGACGGTCTTGTCCGCCCAGACGACTAAATCAACACAGTCGGTCATGGTGCCAGCGGGGCAGTCCGGAGAACTTGGCAGATGGCGGTTCTTGAGACAGGTGCCACAGGCGAGAACGGTGCCGCCAGCGGTTTCGAAACGAGTCAATTCGCCAGTCACATCGTAACGAGCATTCCCCGCGGTGGCCAGCTCGACGCCACCGCCCATCAGAAATAAGTGGACAGCGTGACCAGCTTCTAATCCGGCAACACCAAAGCGCAGCGCGTTCCATACCGTTTCCGGATCCTTGCTTTCCAAAATAACGCCTAACTTCATCGGTCTCATCTTCTTTCGGCTTTTCACCAATCGTATCATATCTGCTCGGGTGGGGACACTGAAATGATTTTGGTTAAGTCCCTGAATGGCTTGGTCAGTGGGCACAAATGGCGTTCGTTGTGATGTGGGATTCTACGTACCTTGATATTGAGGAGGGACGTGCCGATACTTGAGTGGATTAGCAGAATCACTGTAATCATGACAAAAATAAGAGGAGGTACTTGACCGTTGATATGAACGGTCAGGTACCTTTTGCTGTCCAAGGGTAAGTCGACCCTAACTGGTCGTGATACCTTAAAACAGGTCGCAACTGATTAAAGTCGGTGTACAGGTTATGCTATGTTAGTTTTTGGAACCCAACAATCCCAGCAGTATGCGTTTTCAAGCCACTTTACCCTTGACAATTCACCTAAAAATAATTAAACTATGATAATTAGTCTAATCGAATTCTAATTATCATTCAAAAAAGGAGGAATTGGCTTGGGACGACCACATCAACTATTCATTAAAAAGCAAGTACAAACGGACTTGTATAAGAAAACGGGGTTGGAGAAGACCTTAACGGCGTTCAGCCTGATCACCATGGGAATTGGCGCCATCGTCGGTTCCGGGATCTTCATCACGCCCGGTCTGATTGCCGCAAACTATACCGGTCCCAGCGTCATGCTCTCTTACCTGATTGCCGTGGTCGTCTGTGCCATGGCCGCGCTGTGTTATTCCGAATTTTCCTCGACGATTCCGCTAGCCGGGAGTGCCTATACCTATGTCTACGCCGTCTTCGGTGAGTTCGCCGCTTGGATTCTCGGCTGGGCGCTCATTTCCGAGTACCTCTTCGCCGTGTCGTCGGTGGCCGTCAGTTGGTCGTCGTACTTCCAGAACCTGTTAAACGGGTTTGGACTAAAGCTGCCACCGTTCCTTCAAGCTGCGGCGGGAACCGCGGGTGTCAAAGGGGGCGGCATCGATATCGTGGCCCTCGCCATCACCATGATCGTTGCCTGGCTCCTGTCCAAGGGGATTCGCGAGTCCGCGCGCATCAACAACATCATGGTCATCGTTAAGATCTTAGTTATCCTACTGTTCATCGGCATTGCCGTGTTTTACGTGAAGCCCGCCAACTACAATCCATTCCTACCGTTTGGGACGCAAGGTATCTTCAAGGGGGCCGCGGTCGCCTTTTACGCCTACATCGGCTTCGACGCCGTGTCCACTGCCAGTGAGGAGGTCAAGAATCCCAAGCGCAACATGCCTATCGGAATCATCAGCTCCCTGTTAGTCGCCGCCGTGCTCTACATTAGCCTGTCGGCGGTGTTGGTCGGTGTGGTCCACTATACGAAATTAAACGTGGCCGACCCGGTCGCCTTAGCGTTGACGCTGATCCACCAGAACTGGGCGTCCGGCGTGATCTCACTGGGGGCCATCGTGGGGATGACCACCGTGCTCATCGTCATGTCCTACGGGGGCACACGCCTACTATTTGCCATCAGTCGTGACGGCCTGTTGCCCAAGCCACTGATGAAATTGAATCCCAAAACGCACGTGCCAGTCGCCAATACCTGGATCTTCGGCGTCATCGCCAGCATTTTTGCGGCCGTGATTCCCATCGATAAGATTGCGGAATTGGTCAACATTGGCACGCTGTCGGCGTTTGCTATGGTCTCACTCGGCATCGTCTTCCTACGACACGACGAACGGTTTAAAAAATTAGATACCTCGTTCAAGGTGCCGTGGTATCCGTTCTTGCCGATTGCGTCGTTCTTAGCTTGCCTGTACTTGATGACGCAGCTGCAGCCATTTACGTGGGAAGCGTTCGGTGTGTGGGTCGTCCTGGGCCTCATCGTCTACGCCGCCTACGGTTACCGTCACAGCCGGGTGCGCGAACTTGCGGACTAAACTTTAGTGGGCTGCGATGATGATTTATTTTCATCAGCCATGAGGGACAGTCACTCACAGAAGGTAATCCAGCTAATGTGTAGCGCTTACATTCGTGGTAGAATAGTTTTAGCGCTTTCAATGTTTGCGGTCAACCACTAGCTTGTTTGGCCGCAAACACCGTTAAAAATAAATGAAACCAAGAGGGATGACCCAAGTTGCGTTACCTAGCAAGTAAGAGTTTAGACATTCGGGAGAACCTGGCGCTGGAGACCTATCTGATGGAGCACGCCGATCTCACGGAACCGATTTTGTATTTCTACATCAATTCACCCTGTATCATTGTTGGCCGCTACCAAAACGTGTTGGCGGAGATCAATCAACAGTACGTCGATGACAATCACATCATTTTAACGCGGCGGACGTCCGGCGGCGGGGCCGTGTATGACGACCTCGGCAACGTCATCTTTAGCTTTATCACTAAGGACGATGGCGATGCCGTGGGTAATTTCAAACGGTTCACCGATCCCGTGATCACCGCGTTACATAAGATGGGCGCGAGTGGGGCGGCGATGACCGGGCGCAATGACCTGACCATCGACGGCAAGAAGTTCTCCGGTAACGCCATGCACGTGGAGAATGGCCGAATGTTCTCCCATGGCACGCTGATGTACGACGTCGACCAGACGCAGATTGCCAAGTCCCTGCAGGTGCCAGCCGACAAGCTCGCGTCCAAAGGGGTCAAGTCGGTGCGGAGCCGCGTGACCAATCTGCGGCCGTACTTCGAAGCGGCTTACCAACACCTGACGATCGAGGAGTTCCGCGACACGTTAGCCAAGGAAATCTTGAACGTGACGGATCTGCAGGACGCTCATCAGTACCAGCTGACGGTGGCCGACCAGCAGGGCGTGGCGGATCTCAGTGCCAAATACTTTAAGAATTGGGACTGGATCTACGGCAACGACCCGGCCTACAGCTTGAAGCGTCGACAACATTTCACAGCGGGCACGGTCGAGTTCGACTTGAACGTGGATCAGGGGAAAATTAAAGCCATTCAGATTCACGGCGACTTCTTCGGCCAACGCCCGATTACGGACGTCACGGCCAAATTGACCGGCGTCACCTACACGTCCGCGGCCGTTCAAGCGGTATTTGACGAGTTGGATGTGCCGAGCTACTTTGGCAAGATTCCGGCTCAGGACCTGGTTGACCTGTTGACCCGTCAACCGCAAACAAAATAAGACCTGACACTCGAAAAGAGTGAGTCGGAAGGCGGTTAGTCAGTGCGTATTAACGGCGTTGACCGCCTTTTGTCGCCCGTTTCGACCATATGTGTTCGGAGCGCAAAGCGGGTCTGGGACTTTTGTCTCAGACCCGTCATTTTGAATCAATAGTGTTGGGGGTTGACTGCAAAATGGGTAAAGCGATTGCTGGCGTTGAATCGGGTAACGTGAGACCGGACGGGGTTCGGCAGTAACGCGGCCATCTTCCGGCACGTTTGCCACCAATAGTTCTATATTTTCCTTAAGCTTCACGGGGGATTAGAAAGTGTTAAGGCTCAACTCCTATAATGGTCAAGTCAATCATGACCAAAATAATTAAAAGTATCAACCGCCCGGTAGTCTTGCGGACGGACTGAAAGGGTGGTTACTAACCATGGATATGGAACGGCGGCAACGGCCGCAAAAAAAGCGTCATCCCATTCGTAACATCATCATTGTTTTACTTCTCGCCTTAATTGCGGGGGGCACGGCCTACGGGATGAATAAATACCAGAGTATTAAGAGCACCGTGAAGACGACGTATAAGGCCTCAGGGGCGACCAAACTACGCAATGCCAGTGCGGTTTTACAGGCCAAGAAGCCAGTCTCTATCCTCCTGTTAGGGACGGACACCGGGGCCTTGGGGCGTAATTTTAAGGGTCGAACGGACAGCATGATGGTCGTGACCATCAACCCGAAGACCAATAAGACCACGATCACCAGCATTCCCCGCGATACGGCGGTCAACGTGCCGGGCTTTGCGGACTACGGTGTGGCAAAGATCAACGCGGCCTACGCCTGGGGTCAGTCGAAGACGGCGATCACCACCGTGCAGAAGATGCTGAACATCCCGATTGATTTCTACGCCATCATCAACATGGGTGGCATGGAAAAGATTATCGATGAGGTCGGTGGGGTGACGGTGAAACCAACGCTGAGCTTTCGTTATGGAGGGTACACGTTCAAGAAAGGCGTGAAGACCCACATGAACGGCAAGAAGGCCTTGGCTTACTCCCGGATGCGTGATGACGATCCAAAGGGTGATTACGGTCGACAAACGCGGCAACGGAAGGTCATTATGGCCCTGTTGAACAAGTCGGGGTCGGTCTCCTCGCTGCTAAATGAGGATTTCGTCAACTCATTGACCAAGCAGACGCAAACGGACCTGACGTTTGACGACTTAACGGCGCTGGCGACAAACTACCGCAAGGCCACGCAGGCCAAAAACATCAGTACGACCCATATCCAGGGGAGTAGCGCGACCATCAACGGTCAGAGCATGGAAGTGGCCTCGAAGTCCGAGCTCCAGCGGGTGACCAATTATATCCGTAAGGCGTTAGGGCTGAGTCAGGCGACGACCGGAAAGATTGCCCAGATGGACACGGATAGCAATAGCAGCACGAGTAGTCGGGAGTCAAGTTCGACTAGTAACAACAATGATAGCCAACATAACGGCTTTTAGAATAAGGGCTAAATAAGTCTGTCTCACACCAAGAACGGTGTTGGGGCAGACTTTTTGTGCCCCTTAAAAGATAATGGTAACAGCGATTAATCATATGCACATATAAGCAAAAGTGTAACGCAAACGTTTTAATTGGAGAAGTCTATCCATAGTATAATGATGAAGAAAATTTTGAAGAGTTCGCATAATCGCGTGATTAACTATCAGCAATATAGAATATGTTACGACGGTTAACTAACGTATACACCATTTATAGGGTACCCATGATTTACTTTTGCGGGGACCAATTTATACTCGGTCATAGGCTACAGTTTGCTCAATCGTAATTTGGGCAAATGGGGGAGTAAAAAGAATGCCAGTTTTCGTGTGCCGCCGTGATGGCGTTGGGCACGACTGACATTGTAGTTAGGGGGATTAAGTGACGTTGAGTAAGTATGATTATCTGGTTGTGGGGGCCGGGCTTTTCGGGGCAGTCTTCGCTCACGAGGCCGCGTTACATCAGAAGCGGGTCAAAGTAATCGAAAAAAGAGACCACGTCGCTGGGAACATCTACACCAAGGAAATCGCCGGGATTCAGGTCCACCAGTACGGCGCACATATCTTTCATACCTCTGACAAACAGATTTGGGATTATGTGCAGCAATTTGCGACGTTTAACCGTTACACGAATAGTCCAATGGCGAATTACCAAGGGAAAATGTACAACTTGCCCTTCAATATGAATACCTTTAGTGAGCTGTGGGGTGTACGGACGCCAGCCGAGGCGCAGCGGAAAATTGAAAGTCAGCGGGCCAGTCTAAACCTAGTGGGTACGCCAAGAAACCTGGAAGAACAAGCCATTTCGCTGGTGGGAACGGATATTTATGAAAAATTGATCAAGGGGTACACGGAAAAGCAGTGGGGGCAGCGAGCAAAGGACCTGCCGGCGTTCATCATTCGCCGACTCCCCGTTCGCTATACGTTTGATAACAATTATTTCAATGACACCTATCAAGGCATTCCAATCGGGGGGTACACCCAGATTGTGGAAAAGATGCTGGCAAACGACTTGATCGATGTCGAAACTGGCGTGGATTTTTTTGACCATAAGACTGAGTATTTGCGCGAGTATCCCAAGGTGATCTTCAGTGGGATGATCGACCAATACTTTGACTACCAGCTAGGTGAGTTGGCCTATCGTTCGCTGCGATTTGAAACGGAAGAGTTGCCTGTCGCTAACTATCAGGGCAACGCCGTGGTCAATTACACGGACGCTGCGACGCCGTTTACCAGAATTATTGAGCATAAGCATTTTGAATTTGGAAAGGGCGCCGCGGATAGGACCATTATTACCCGTGAGTATCCTCAGGCCTGGCAGCGTGGGGATGAGCCCTACTATCCCGTTAATAATGTCGAAAATAACGCGCTTTACAAGGCATACGCGGCGTTAGCTAAGCATGAGCAGAACGTCATTTTTGGTGGCCGGCTGGGTCAATATCGATATTTTGATATGCACCAGGTCATTCACGCGGCATTGGTCGTCGCCAGAAGGGAATTAGATTGATGAAAGCTTGGGGAAGGGGGATCTCCAAAGTGATAGCTGATACAGATGGTGTCCAGAAAAAGCGAGTCTATCACATCTGCAAGCGTGTATTTGATTTGATCATGAGTGTGATCGCCTTAGTTGTCCTGTGGCCAGTCTTCTTAGTCATTGCCATTGCCATCAAGGTCGATGACCCGCATGGGGGTGTGTTCTATTCTCAGACCAGAATTGGTAAGGATGGACGCCAATTTAAGATGTTTAAATTCCGTTCGATGGTCACTGACGCGGATAAAAAATTAAAGACGCTGTTAAAGTACAACGAAATCGACGGCCCCATGTTCAAGATGAAGGAGGACCCACGCATCACGCGGGTGGGAAAGTTTATTCGTAAACACAGTCTGGACGAGCTCCCGCAGTTGGTGAACGTCCTCTTGGGTGACATGTCACTGGTCGGTCCACGACCACCACTGCCTAGGGAGGTTAAGGAGTACGGTTTGACTGACGTGCAGCGCTTGGCGGTCGTGCCGGGTTGTACCGGATTATGGCAGATTAGCGGACGCAACAACGTGAGCTTCGACACAATGGTTGCCTTGGATCTGAAGTACATTCGGGAGGCCAATATCTGGGTCGACTTTGTGATTTTGCTCAAGACATTCCGGATCATTATTAGTCCAAATGATGCCTATTGAGGTTTAGGAGTAGGCATCTCAATGCTTTCTTCACCTTCCTGGCAGCTGGATATGGGGTCGATGGGAGTTTGATGGTATGAATGTGGTTCGTAATTATCTGTATAACGCGGGATATCAATTGTTGACCCTGATAGTGCCCTTTATCACGGTTCCCTACATTGCTAGGGTGCTCGGGCCCGAGGGTGTCGGCATCAATTCGTATACCAATTCCATCATCACGTATTTTTTGCTACTGGGAACGTTAGGAATCACGGTTTATGGTAACCGCGAGATTGCGTATCATCGCGATAATTTCGAACAACGCACCAAGACGTTCTGGGAGATCGAGTTGCTCCAGGTAATGACGGTGGTCGTCGCGTACGGACTATTCTTGGTCTTCGTCTTATTTCAGACCACCTATCGGGGATACTTTCTATTGCAGTCGTTGTGGATCGTTGCGGGTGTCTTCGATATCTCTTGGTTATTCATGGGGATGGAGGATTTCAAGAAGACGGTGCTCCGAAATTCGCTGGTCAAGATTGCCTCGTTGGTCGCGATATTTACGCTGGTTAAGAGTCAAGCGGACGTCGGAACTTACATTATGATCTTGGGACTGGCTCAGGTCTTAGGGAACCTCACGCTCTGGCCGTATCTGCACACCGTTGTGGGGAAGCCGCGGATTGATTTTTCCGGTATTCTCAGTCATCTCAAGCCGACCATCGTGTTGTTTATTCCGCAGATTGCGACGCAGGTCTACTTGCAGCTAAATCGAACCATGCTGGGCCAGTTCGATTCTGTGACGTCGGCGGGGTATTACGACTTTGCGGATAAATTGGTCAAGATGGTCCTGGCGGTGATTACCGCTACTGGGACGGTGATGTTGCCGCACATGTCGCATTTGGCGGCGCAGGGAAGTCTTCGGCGACTGAATCGGCTGTTATATAAGTCGTTTAGTTTTTCCAGCCTGTTGGCGTTACCCCTGATGTTTGGTTTAGCGGCGACCGCCAACTCGCTGGTTCCCCTGTACTACGGCCCCAAATTCAGCATTGTCAGTCAGCTGATCATGATCGAAGCGCCGGTCGCCCTCCTAATTGGGTGGAGCAACGTCATCGGCTTGCAGTACCTGATGCCGTTGAAGCGGGTCAAAGACTACACCGCCTCCGTGACGTACGGTGCGTTGGCCAACATCGTCATTAACGTGCCACTGATCCTGACCTTGGGGGTGAGTGGAGCAACGATTGCGACCGTCGTCTCGGAAGTGGTTGTGACGGCCTATCAGCTGTTTGTGATTCGGGATATGGTTAGCTACCGCAATCTATTTGCGGATGGGTGGAAGTTCCTACTGGCCGCCGTGGCGATGTTCATTCCGGTCTTCTGGTTGAACAGCACCATGAGTGTATCGGCAATCAGCTTGGCGTTGCAAGTCACATTAGGAATCGGAATCTACTTTGGCATTTTGTCGATATTGAAGCCAGATATTCTGCGGGAAGGTCTTTACTATTTGAAGAGTCGGCAGAAGTGATGGATTGATGGCGTCATTGAGAAGTGGGGGTCAGCTGGATGAGTTTTAAACGACGAAGCGTTGTGCGTAACGGCCTGATCATGACCGTTCTCCTGCTGGTTATCGGTCTGATAGGTTACTTTAAGTCGAGCAGTACCATGGTGGTTAATTTTGTGGATGAGAACGGGACACCGGTGACGGCCCCGTTGAAAACGATTGGCCGGCCGAATTCGGTGTACAAATTAAAGGCTGCGCACATCCCGGGGTACACGCTCACCCGCACCCACTATCGGTTTCGGTATGCGTACGGGACCTCGCAGCAGCAGGTGGTCTACCATCCTGAGGTGGTGGCGTCATTGGATAAATTATTGAAGGCCCAATACATTGGGGTCTCTGCTCAAGACGTGACGACGAACACCTTCAATGGCGTTCAGTCGATCCCTTACGACCAGAGTGACAATCGCTTGCGGGTCTTATACGCTGACAAGCTAAATGACTGGCACACCTTTAGTACCAACTATCCCGACGTTGACATTCAAGATCCCACGTTATTTAAGCTGGGGGAGTTCTGGTTCATTACGTATACCGGTGGCGTCTTGCGGTCGACGGATCTAAGCAACTGGGACCTGATCAAGACGAATACGTCGCCAAGGTTTCAAGACATCATCGCGCCGTCCTTAGTGCACGTGGATACGAAGACCCGCATGGTGTTCACGGCACCGGCGCCCAAGGGACACGTACTAGAAAGCTTCGTGGCCCCATTTAACGATACGACCGGTCAGCCGAACTTAGCTAAGGCCCAACGGATTCGCGGCGTTGACGGGGCAAGTACCTCTGCGTGCTTGTATAAGGGGCAAAATGATTACTACCTGACCTATGGTGGGCAAGCGTCGGGCATCGTTTACATCAAGAAGTCAAAGACGATTACCGGCAAATATCAGTTGGTCCGCAAGATCGTTCCGCCCAAGGGCAGCTGCTACTACGCGCCGACCTTTGCGCTAAACGAGGCCGGTAAGGTTAAGGGCATCGTCTACAGTTCCTACTACTACGATGAATCGAGTGACCTGGCCTACAATGGCGCGTTTATGCAGTCGACGATCTTGACGGCAGCGACGCCGGTTCCATTAACTGGTAATTTTGCGTTTCAAAAATTTGGCGTCATCAAACTTGGTGCGGATTAGGAGGCAGACGGTTGGAAACTTTAGTCACTTTTTTTAAAAGTATTCGTAAGGACTGGCCGCTCTTTCTGTTTCCCATCATCGTGTGCTTTGCGTTTGCCAGCATCTTCATTGGGACCGAGCAGTCAGTGGTCGTGAGTCGCATTATTGTTCAGAACCGGGGCAACCGGCAGTGGGACACGTTATCGATCCCGGTATATCAAACGATGCTCAAGAATCCAACGGTGATTCGCTCGGCACAGACCGCCTTGAAGCGCGACTACAACGTTGAGGTCAGTCAGGCACAACTGGTCAGTAGCATTGAGACCAAGCCCGTCGTCCACGGTAACGCGCTGGCCATCACGGCGACCTCACGTGATCCGCAGCTGGCGATGGCCATCGGCAAACAGGTCACCGCAAGCATGTATTACACGTTGACGTCGTACTTACCGGCTAAAAACGTACGGATTGATCCGCACACCAGTTTCAAGCAGCAGGGGGTCGATCCCGGGTTTGCACTGGTGATCTCGCTTCTAGTGGGATTGGAGATTGGCCAAGGGTTACGGCTACTGATCAGGCGGCGGGGAAAGGGGGAGTTGGATGTCTAGTCATTTGAAACATCCACAGCGCATGCTTCGGTGGTCGCTGGGCATCTACTACCTGGGAACCCTGCTGTACATGGCGTACACCTTCCTGCAAACCACGCTCTTCTCTGCGCTGATCCCTAACGCCGCCTTCAGTCTGGCGAAGTACCTCTGTTTGGCGATATTCGTCGCTCGCATTTTGACAAATAAATACGATGACCGCCAGTTGATGATTGTCTTTGGGGGCTTGTTGCTGGCGGTGTTGATCTATCAAAACTCGGGGGACACGTCGATCGTGGTCCTAATGCTATTTTTGCTGAGTAGCCTGAACTGTCGGTCTGGTGGAGTGGTCAAACTCTACTTCTGGACTGCCTTGGCATTGATGGCCGTCACGATTGGGAGCGCTCTAGTGGGGGTGCTGGATAACTATCAGTACCAGGTCAACGGTAGCGTGCGTTACGCCTTCGGTTTCCTGTACAGCACCGACTTTGCGGCGCATATTTTCTATCTGTGTCTGGCGTACGTGTATATTCGCGGCCGACGCCTGAGGAAGCTGGAGTTCATCATTCCAGTGATATTGGCGGTGCTCGTGTACGTGCTGACGAAAGCCAAGCTAGACACGGTGCTACTGATTCTGATCATATTAGCTGCGATGGACTACCGGCGACTGTCGGCCTCGCAGATGAAAAAGTTCGACCGGTGGCTCTACCTGTTTCCGGTACTGATGGCGACGCTGTCCATCGGCGGGTCGTGGCTATTTACACCAACGAACGACGTTTTTGTCAAAGTCGACGATTTCTTTACCCACCGTTTGGCAATGGGGCATCTGGCCCTGTATGAATATCCCATACGGTGGTTTGGCCAGTACGTTTTTCAACAGGGAAGTGGGGGGCTGACCTTTCCAACGGGACTAACGACCAAGGGAGCCAACTTATCGTACTTCTTCATCGATTCTTCGTACGTCAAGGTATTGCTGAGTTTTGGCCTCATTTCTCTGGGGCTTTACTTATTTGGCCTGAGTCGCGCCATCCGCATCAGTGTGGACCATCAGGCGTATTTATTGCCACTGGTCTTAGTCATTATCTGTATCTCAAGTATCATCGATCATCATCTGTTGGACATTGCCTACAATCCGTTTGTCATCTGTGTCCTAGCTAATAATGCTGTGGGGGGCGTTGGAAGTGAAGAACGTATATATCATTGGTTCAAAAGGGATTCCCGCTAATTATGGTGGGTTTGAAACGTTTGTTGAGAATTTGACGGGGCAGAAAAAGTCGCCGGCATTGCAGTACTACGTGGCGTGCCTAAGCGATGAGAACAGTACGTTTTCGTACAATGGCGCCACCTGTTTCAATGTGCCCGTGCCCAATGTCGGCCCGGGAAAGGCCATTGTCTATGACCTGAAGGCCTTGAAATGGGTAATCGCCCACGTTAAGGAAAACCACGTGCAGTCGGCGGTGGTCTATATCTTGGCTTGCCGCATCGGACCGTTTCTGGCACCGTATTTAAGAAAGCTCCATCAGTTGGGGGTCGCGTGCTACCTCAACCCGGACGGCCACGAGTGGTTGCGGGCGAAATGGAGTAAGCCCGTGCGCCATTACTGGAAGTTGTCCGAGAAAATGATGGTGCGCCAGGTCGACCTGGTCATCTGTGACAGCGTCAATATTGAAAAATACATTCACCAGAACTATGAGAGCAACCGCCTCCAGACCTGCTTCGTGCCGTACGGGGCGACCGTGGCGCGTGAACCAGGGCCCATCTCGGCGGACCAACAAACGTGGTTTGACAATCGGCGGGTCGCGCTGAACGAGTATTACCTGATTGTGGGGCGCTTTGTCCCGGAGAACAACTACGAAACGATGATCAAAGAGTTCATGCAGAGTCAGACTCAGCGACAACTGGTCATCGTGACCAACGTCGAGCACAATAAATTTTACGAGGACCTGGAAGCAGAAACGCACTTTAGTCAGGATCGCCGCATTCAATTTGTCGGCACGGTCTATGATCAAAAGCTACTAAAGGTCATTCGCGAGAACGCGTTCGCCTATCTCCATGGGCACGAGGTGGGTGGCACGAATCCATCACTACTGGAGGCCTTGGCCTCGACGCCGTTAAATCTGCTGTTAAACGTGGGCTTTAACCACGAGGTCGGCAAGGAAGCCGCCAAGTATTGGACTAAGGAAGCCGGTTCCCTGTCGCAGCTGATCGATGAGGTCGATACGTGGGATGACAACCAGCGTCAGGAGTACGGCGTCCGCGCCAAAGCTAGGATTACGCAAGCCTACAACTGGGACGACATCGTCAGCGAGTACGAAGCGATTTTTCTGGGGGAGAACGCATGAAGACAATCCTATTTCTCCACGCCGGCGCGGAACTCTATGGGGCCGACCGCATCCTCTTGAATTTGGTCACCCAGTTGAATCCAGAAAAATTTCATCCAATCGTGGTCTTGCCCATGCAGGGGCCATTGGTCGACGAATTGCGGCAACACCACATTGAGGTGCACGTCATCGACTACCCGATCCTGCGGCGGAAGTATTTCAATCCGCGGGGGATGTTACGGTATACACAGCAGTATCGGCACAGCTGTCGTCAGATTGTTGCGTTGTTGAAGCATCGGGACGTGCAGATCATCCATGCCAACACGCTGGCGGTTTGGGAGGGCATCTATCTCAAACGATTACTGCATGCCAAGCTAGTCTGGCACGTCCACGAGATCATTACGAGCCCGCGGATGGTATTTCTCGCGACTTCGCTAATGGTCGGCCGGTTCGCTGATCAAATCGTGGCGGTCTCAAAGGAAGTCAGCGACCACCTGGTGAGCTCTAAGCTCGTCAGTCCACGGAAAATTCGGGTCGTTTATAACGGCGTCGACACTGAAAAGTTCAAGCCAATGCCGGCTTCGGCAAACTTACAAGCAGAGTTCCAAGTGACTAACGACGACATCGTGATCGGTATGGTCGGCCGCATCAATGCTTGGAAGGGGCAAACCACCTTACTGCGGGCGATGGTCCCGTTGCTAAAGGAAGATCCGCGGCTCAAGCTCATTTTCATCGGCGGCGTCTTTGCCGGTGAAGAACAGCGCAGGCAGGACTTGAAGACGGCCATTGCTCACAGTCGGGTGGCCGGTCAGATTCGGCTAAAGGATTTCAGAAACGACCTGCCCAGTGTATATCAGTTATTCGATGTCTTTGTCTTACCCAGCACGAACCCAGATTCGTTGCCAACGGTCGTCTTGGAGGCGATGGCATCGGGCAAGCCAGTCGTCGGCTTTCGCCATGGCGGGGTGATTGAAATGGTGCAGGACGGCCTGAATGGCTTTCTTGCCACGCCCGTTGATGGGGATGACCTCACGCGCTGCATTCAGGAGCTAGTCGCCAACGCCGGCCTGCGTTCCAAGATGGGTCTCGCCTCACGTGCCCGCGCCGTCCGGTGTTATTCACCGCAGCAGTTTATCCGGGCATTCGAAGATATTTACAATCAACAGTAGATGGAGTTGGATGGGTTGAAAAATGAAAAAGATGTTGCTATCTTAATGTCGACTTTTAATGGCGCGGCCTATATTAGCCAGCAAATTGCCTCGATTCGCGCCCAGAGTTATGGGGACTGGACCCTGTATATCCGCGATGACGGGTCGACCGATGCCACGGTCAGCATCATTCAAAAACTCATGGCGGTCGACCGGCGGCTAGTGCTGTGTGCGGAACCGAATCCGGTCAACCTGGGGCCAGCACGGTCGTTTATGAGCCTGCTGGCGAAAGTTGAGGCGGATTATTATTTATTTGCGGATCAGGACGACTTTTGGTTGCCAGATAAGATTGAAAAGACGCTATCAGTGATGCAGCGACTGAACCAACACGACCCGAATTTAGTGCATACCAATTTAGCTTTAACGGACCAGGACCTGAACGTGCTGGTCCCAAGCTTCAACGAGGTGGCCTATGACGACGTGCAGTCGCTCCTACTGGCGAATGACGTTACCGGGTGTACCGTTATGATCAATCGTCAGTTGCGAGACCTAGTGAGGCAGCAAGCAGCTATTCCCTGCATGCATGACATGTGGTTGGGGTTAGTCGCTGCCAAATTTGGCAATGTCGCCTACATCAAGGAACCGACGATTTGGTACCGGCAGCATGGCGGCAACGTCGTGGGGTCGACCACCAGCAAAGTGGCTAAGGTCAAGGCCTTCAATTCCGCGGCAGAAAAGGAGCGTTTGGTCACGACGGTTTTGACCGCCAGAGGACTTTTGAAGGTCTATGGCAATCACTTTAGTTCAGCCGAGAGACAGACCGTGACGACCTTGGCACAGTTGGGGAAGGTGTCACTGCTAAAAGCGTTATGGCGGCTTCACCGGCAGCACATTCATAAGCAGTCGTTCTTGACCACGGCGTCCTTCTTCTTAAAGCTGACGCTGAACTATTCAAGTTTGAAACGAATCGTCTAGGGGGAGAAATATCATGAAGGGAATTATCTTAGCGGGGGGCTCCGGCACGCGGCTGTATCCGGTCACGTTGGGGGTGTCTAAGCAGTTGGTGCCAGTATATGATAAGCCGATGATCTATTATCCGCTGTCGGTACTGATGTTGGCGGGAATTCGTGACATCTTGATCATCACGAAGCCTCAGGATCAGGTTCAGTTTCAAAATTTATTGGGGGATGGCAGCCAGCTCGGTATTCACTTGACGTATGCTACTCAGGAGAAACCCAACGGCTTGGCCGAGGCCTTTATCATTGGGAAGGACTTTATCGGTCACGACTCGGTCTGTCTGGTGCTGGGTGACAACATCTTCTATGGCAGTGGCCTCAGCACGCTCCTGCAGCAGTCGGCCAAATTGACCCACGGTGCTTCCGTCTTGGGCTATCAGGTCACTGACCCCGAGCGGTTTGGCGTCGTGAGCTTCAATGACCAGCACGAGGTGGTTTCAATCGAAGAAAAACCCAAGCACCCCAAAAGTAATTACGCCATCACCGGACTGTACTTCTATGACCACAACGTCGTCGACATTGCGGCGAACATGCAGCCCTCGAGTCGGGGTGAACTTGAAATTACTGACGTGAACAAGTGGTACCTGGACCACCATGAATTGGACGTTACCCTGCTCGGTCGGGGCTACGCGTGGTTGGACACCGGGACGCACGATTCCCTGTTGGCCGCGGCCAGCTTTATTTCGACGATTCAGTGCCGCCAGAATCTGCGCATTGCCGCAATCGAAGAGGTGGCTTACCGGATGCATTATATCGATGCCCAACAATTAGCCGCTTTAGCTCATCGCTTTGAGAAGAACGACTACGGGCAGTATTTGCTGAGAATTCTAAAAGAGGATGGGGGCTAACATCATGGAAGGTTCAGTCTGTGCCGTGGTCGTGACCTACAACCGCGTGGCTTTGCTCCAAAAATGTTTGCACGCCATCCTCACGCAGTCGGTCGCGGTGGCCCACGTCCTCGTCGTCGATAATCACAGCACGGACGAGACGCCCCGGGTTATTAGCGAGATGACGGATAAGCGCGTTATCTATCGCCGGCTGGACGCCAATTATGGTGGCGCCGGTGGGTTCAAACGAGGAATTGCGGCGGCCATCAGCGATACGCCGGATCATTTTTTCTGGATAATGGATGATGACACGGTGCCCACGCAGACGGCCCTGGCAGCGTTACTGAAGGCTCGGGAACAGGTCCCTAACTTTGGCTTTCTCACCGCCAACGTGCGCTGGAAGGACGATTCGCCGATGAACGTGCCGCCGATCGCCGGTGACTGGGCAGAGGCAACGCGCAAGGACGTCATCAAGGTCCATGAGGCGAGCTTCGTGTCGCTATTTGTCAGCCGGTCGCGAGTGAATGAGGTGGGCCTGCCGTTTGCGGACTTTTACATCTGGCACGACGACACGGAGTTTACGTTGCGCTTGGCCGAGGCGGGCAACGGGTATTACGTGCCCCAGGCCATCGTGATCCATGAGTCGCGGAGTAACCAGGCGCCCTTGATCTACCGCGATGCGGCGGACCGCATCCCGCGTTATTACTACCTGTACCGCAACGAAATGTACATTTGCCGCAAACACAAGGGTCGGTTGACGCTGGTGCGGACGTTCGTGCGGGATCTCTATGTGAGCTTGAAGGTCCTGCTGGTCGCCCCAGACCACCGTTTGCAGCGGAGCGTCACGGTCTTGCGGGGCACGTTTAGCGGTTTGCGTTTCTTACCAAAAGGGTAGGTGAAGGACGACTTGAAATTTCGGCGGAAAATGATGCTGGTGGTGGGCGTGCTCATCCTGATGGGGGCGGGCACTTGGCTACTGTGGCCGCAATCGACCATTAGCCTAACACAGGTGGATCAGTTGGGTACCCAGATTCAGCCGGTCAAGACGGTCGAGGGGCGAGTTGGGAGTCGGCTAGAGCGGCAACAGCTTACCGAAGCCGGGTATCAGCTCACTGCGGCGCCAAATCTCAAGTTCAGGACCGCACCGCAAGCCATCGTGGTCCGCTACCGGCCAACCTTAACCAGTCAACAATTACAGCACAAACTAAAGAACTATCGCTACATTGGCGCGTCGTTTCAGGTGTTGAATACGGGCTTGGGTCGTCATGAGCAGAACTATAACCGGCTGGCAAATGAGATGGACCGCATGCGCCTGTTGCTGTCCAACGATGGTATCCACTGGGATCGGTTGGCGGTCAACTATCCGAATATTGCGGTCCGTGACCCCAACATCATCAAGATTGGTGACCGCTGGTGGATCATTTACACGGCCGGCCTCATGTGGACCACGGACTTTCAAAAGTGGCATCAGGTCATCAACGCGGGGCTCAATCCCAATGGTCAGTTCCAGAAGGTCTGGGCACCGGAAATCTATCGCGCGGCGGATGGGACTTACCACGTCGTCAGCGCTAATTCAACGGACGGCATGACCTTTCAGCTGTACAGCTACGGGTTTAGTCCGCAGACCGGGGTGATAACCGATCCGCAGCCGGTCAACGTGGCTGGTGACTTTCCCAATCTGATTGACCCGCACATTGTTTATCGCCAGGGAATCTATGAGCTGTGGGCCAAGGATGAGCAGCGCCATCAACTGGTGCGCGCGGTGTCGGCCGATGGCATGACCTTTACGGGGACCCAACCGGTGGCTTTGCCCATTCGGTCGGGGGAGGTGCCAGAGGGGCCGACCGAATTGGACCATGGCAAGCAGCACCTATTGTATTTTGATCTGTACGACCAACACGAGACGTTTTATGGCGTTCAAGCCGTTGTCCTCAAGGATGATCAGGCTAGTTCTAAGCGGGTCTCACTGCAGGCCGACTTCCTAGTGCGGCACTTTAGCGTGTTTGCCATGCGGTAGGCCCGGATACGAGGAGGGAAGATAGTGAAGAAAAGAATAGTGTGGATCGATATTGCGCGGGCGATTGCGATGCTGTGTGTCATTATCGGCCACTCCTTATATCAATATACGGATTCAACCTTTGGCCATCTGATTTATAATTTCCACATGCCGCTCTTCTTCATCTTTAGTGGGTATCTCTATCACGCGACGTTTACGACCAATGACTATTTGAAGATTACGCTGGTCGTGCTGTACAGAATGATCATTCCACTGACGGCGGCGATGCTGATTCCGCACATTCCGGGTCTGCGCTCGCTGTTTCTCAATAGAAGCTATCCTTTCAAAAAGAGGAGTGTGAAGAACCATGCGAAAGCGTAGAAACAGTCTCGTGTCGCTGTTACTGGCCGTTGTTGTTTTGATATCCGTAACGGGATGTACCCGCAAGCAACCGGTCTCGCAGTCGGTCGCAACGCCACCGGGACAGATCGTGTTCTTGGGGGATTCAATCACGGCGGGGCTCTTGCAGGGCGGCCAGCACGCCAAGAAGAGCTATCCGTGGTGGGTCGGCAAGAGCTTAGACGTCAAGGTCAGCAACTATGGCCGGGACGGCGGTAAGATTACCGGCGATTCGGACAGGGACTTATTGCCAGTGCTGAAAAGTCACAGCTTAAAGGGCGCCCGGACGGTGGTCATCGCCTATGGCATTAATGACTACCTCGGTAACGTGGGGTTAAATGACGTGACGGCCAGACTGTCGGCCGCTGTGCAATACATTCAAAAGCGCTATCCCAAGATAAAGATCGTGGGGATGCTGCCACAGAGTGCCTTCGTCGTGCCGGTGCCCGCGGCAAATACGTCCGGGGTTGCCATGCAGACCAGAAACAAGGCCAATTATACGGAAAGCGAGTTGTGCGATAATCTCAACACCGTCTATCAGAAAGCAAACGTGCCGGTCCTGGATTGGCGAACGGATTCGGTCATCAATTCGGGTAACGTTGACCAGTTGACCTGGGATGGCGGCCTGCACCCGAATGTTGAGGGGTATCAGATTATTGGCTTGCGGGTGGCCGCGTTTATTCTACAGAATGGCGGGGCGTAATTGCGTGGGACTGCTGAATTGGCCGCACTCCGGCTGCCAGGGATTCCGCCTGCTGTGGGGACGCTCCGGACTGAGAAGCGGTCCTCCGACTCGATTTGAAGCCTCGAAGAACACGAGTCTCCAAAGTCGCCCATCCTGTTAGCTAGCCAGCGGCCAGCTAACAGGATTACCACGGCTGGCTGCATCCCTGGCCTCCTCCGGCTCTGATTGTGTTCTGCCATGACGGTCGTTGAAGCCCTGCCGTACCATGCCATTTGCGGTCCAACTGGCAACAGGTTTTACAGTCATCTTCCTAGCTGGCAGAGAAATTCAGGTCAACTGAGAGGTCGTCAGATAATATTTGGACAGTTTCATCCGAAGTATTAAGCTACTTTGAAGGACGTGTCAGATTCAGTTAGAGTTGAAACTCAAGTCATATTCGCACGCGCTAACCTACTATATGGGGGGATTCCTATGGGAAAACTAAAAGTAACCACGACCAAGCTACAGGACGTGAAAATCATCGAGCCAGCCGTGTTCGGTGATCACCGCGGCTTCTTTACCGAGACGTATTCGGACCGTGACTTCAAGGCGGCTGGCATCGACATTGACTTCATTCAGGATAACCAATCACTGTCGGCCGAGGCGGGGGTCTTGCGGGGCCTGCACTTCCAGCGGGGGAAGGCGGCGCAGACTAAGCTGATTCGCGTTGTTTCCGGGGCGGTGTTAGATTTAATCGTCGATGTCCGCGCGGGGTCACCAACCTATAAGCAGTGGGAAGGCTACATTATTTCTGCCAGCAATCATCGTCAGCTGTTGGTGCCAAAAGGGTTTGCCCACGGCTTTGTGACGTTAACGCCGAATGTCAATTTTCTCTACAAGTGCGATAATTATTACGATGCGGCGGCCGATGGTGGGTTTTCCTTCAAGACACCCGAGCTGGGGCTGCAGTGGCCGATCGATTTTGACCAGGCCATCACGTCGGTCAAGGACGCCAATCAACCGTCGTTTACGGAATTTGAAAAAACTAATCCATTTGTCTATGGTGAAATCTAAGGGAGAATACTCATGAAAAATCTAATTGTGACGGGCGGGGCCGGCTTCATCGGGTCCAACTTCGTTCATTACGTGGTCGCCAATCATCCGGAGGTCCACGTTACGGTGCTGGACAAATTGACCTATGCCGGGAACCGCGCCAATCTGGCCGACCTGCCAACGGACCGCGTGGAGCTAGTCGTCGGCGACATTTGTGATGCCCCGCTAGTAGAAAAGCTAGTTCAGCAGGCCGATGCCGTTGTCCACTACGCAGCCGAGAGCCATAACGACAACTCGCTGCTTGACCCGGCGCCGTTTATCCAAACGAATATCGTCGGGACGTACACGCTGATTCAGGCCTGCCGCAAGTACGCCGTGCGCTTCCATCACGTGTCGACCGATGAGGTGTATGGCGACCTGCCGCTGCGCGCGGATTTGCCGGGGCATGGTGAGGGCGTTGGCGAGAAATTCACGCCGGACAGTCCGTATCGCCCCAGCAGTCCGTACTCGTCATCCAAGGCGAGCTCGGACTTGCTGGTCAGGGCGTGGGTGCGTTCCTTTGGCCTGCAGGCGACGATTTCCAATTGTTCCAATAACTATGGGCCGTACCAGCACATTGAGAAATTCATTCCGCGACAGATCACCAATATCTTGAGTGGCATTCGGCCCAAGCTGTACGGCACGGGAAAGAATGTCCGGGATTGGATTCACACCAGCGACCATTCGCGGGCGGTCTGGACGATCCTAACGCAGGGGAAGATTGGCGAAACCTATTTGATTGGCGCCAATGGCGAACGGGACAATCAAACGGTCTTGGAGGCCATTCTGCGGCTGATGGGGCAACCCGCGGACGCCTATGACCGGGTGAAGGATCGCCCGGGACACGACTTGCGCTATGCCATCGACGCCACGAAGCTCCGCACGGAACTGGGCTGGCAACCCGAAGTGACCGACTTTGAAATAGGCTTGCAGCAGACCATCGACTGGTATCGTGACCACGAGGACTGGTGGCGCGATGAGAAGGCCGCCGTTGAGGCGAAATACGCCAAGAATGGTCAGTAAACTTTTGAATGAGAATTGCGCGTCGAATCGTGCCCTGGTGCGAGAGACGTGCTAAGGTATGGGGGAATTAAATGAAAATATTAGTAACGGGAGCCCATGGTCAGTTGGGGACAGAACTCTGCCGGTTATTGGATGAAAAGAAAATCACCTATACGGCGACTGGCAGCGCTCAACTGGATATCACCGATAGCAAGCAGATCGATAGCTTCTTCGCCCGCGAACAACCGGAAGTCGTGTACGATTGCGCGGCCTTCACGGTGGTCGACGCCGCGGAGGAAGAACCGGGGCGGACCATCAATCAGGCGGTCAACGTGCAAGGGACGCAAAATCTAGCGATTGCGGCCGAGAAGATTGGCGCCACACTGGTCTATGTCAGCACGGATTATGTCTTCGATGGCACCAATCAGGCGGACTACCTAGAAGGCGATACGCCCAATCCGAGAAACGAGTACGGTCGGGCCAAACTAGCGGGTGAACGCGCGGTCCAGTCGACGATGACTAAGGCTTATATCGTCAGAACGTCCTGGGTGTTTGGTGAGTACGGCAAGAACTTTGTCTACACGATGCAGAATTTGGCGAAGACCCACCGCGAGCTGAACGTGGTGAATGATCAGGTGGGGCGGCCGACTTGGACCCGCACCCTGGCAGAATTTATGCTGTACTGCGTGAATGAGAAGGTGGCTTATGGCTTGTATCAGCTATCTAATGAAGGAAGCTGTTCCTGGTACGAGTTTGCGTGTGAGATTCTGAGGGACCAGAACGTTAAAATTAAGGCGGTCGAGTCGACCCAGTTTCCACAAAAAGCGTACCGGCCGCGGCATTCCGTCATGAGTCTGGACAAGGCTGAGGCGACTGGATTCCAACTCATGTCGTGGCAGGATGCGCTGCATGAGTTTCAAGAACAGATCAAATAGGATCAAATAGAGAAGCCCATACTGTGGGGAGTATGAAAGGTGGAGCGGGAATATGCAACATGGAAAAAAGACGCAGCATAAGGTGCGAAACACCATTCTAATCGTGATTCTATTATTGTTGGTGGGCACGGGGGCCTTCGGGATGGTCCGGTATCAGAGCATTAAGAGCTCGGTAGCCAAGACCTTTAAGTCGGCCGGCATTACGAAGGAACGTGACGTGAACGGCCAATTAAACGGCAAAAAGCCCATCTCCATCCTGTTACTGGGGACGGACACGGGTGAGTTCGGCCGGAGCTATAAGGGCCGGACGGACAGTATGATGATCATTACCGTTAACCCAAGCACGAATAAGACGACGATGACCAGTATTCCGCGGGACACGGCCGTCAGCATTCCGGGCTTCACGGACGTGGCGCCATCGAAAATCAATGCGGCTTATGATTGGGGCCAGGCCGCGACGACGATTACGACCGTGCAGAATATGTTAAATGTGCCGATTGATTTCTATGCGCTGATCAACATGGGCGGCATGGAAAAGGTCATCAATAAGATTGGCGGTGTTAACGTGACACCAACGCTGAGCTTCACGTATGAGGGCTACACGTTCAAGAAGGGCGTTAAGCTGCATATGAACGGCAGTAGAGCCTTGGCCTACTCCAGGATGCGGTATCAGGACCCACTGGGTGACTATGGCCGGCAAACGCGGCAACGGGAGGTCTTGATGGCGTTGGTCAAGCAGAGCGGGTCGATTTCGACCTTGCTGAATCAAAGCTTCATTAGTTCGCTGTCGAGTCAGGTACAGACCGACTTGACCTTTAGCGATTTGACCTCGTTAGTGAAGAATTACCGTAAGGCTACGGGCGCCATCCAGCAAACCCACTTGCAGGGGACGGGGAAGATGATTGGTGGTCAGAGCATGGAGGTCATGAATAAGACTGAATTGCAGCGGGTCACTGATTTTGTGCGGGATGGATTGGCGTTGCCACATAAGGAGACGGGGAAGATTGCGTTGCCGTCAGCGTTTGGTGAGGATTAGTGGTACGTTTTTGACTCAACATGATGCATAAATGAATTCAGAACCCGAACTACGAGGTTACGAGCTACGACTGAAACGAGTCAAATTATGTTTGAAGAAACTTTCTGAAGAGCAATAAATGCATCAAGCGACAAACACCGTTAATAGTGGTAGCGGTACCAATAATGATTTATGCGGTGGTTGTTAAAAGAAGAATACAATGGGGTCTGCCAGACACACGAATAGTGTAGGGCAGACTTTTTTATATGCGAAAAAATCCGAACGCAAGAGTAGTTAAAAGCTTAAATCTATCATAAAAACCGTAACGAGATTGTCTTAATCAAAGGGCCCAAGCTATAGTATAATGGTGAAGGGAAGTTTAAGAAGTCGTAGGAAGCCTAAAGAAGATTAAAGTTAATGTAAAATCTGTTCTTGCGGTTAACTACCATTGGTGCTATCATTTTGTATGTTTACGGCGTATTTAGCGCCGTTTTTACGTGGCACTGTAGTTAGTATTTGGGGTTAGAATAGCTAATTAGACAGGTTGGTAAATTTTTTTACCTTACACCGCATTGGAGGAAAGTATGGATTCAGAACAGACAATTAGCGTAATGCAGATTTTTGGTATTTTACGCAAACATATAAAAGCAATTTGGATTACGACGTTGGTAGTATTTCTGGCGTCAGTTTTTGTGACTTTCTTTGTGATGACGCCGAAGTATCAGGCAACTACAGAGATTTTGGTTAACCGAAAATTGTCAGCTGAAATGCAAGGGGCTCAGTATCAACAAGTTCAAGCAGATGTTCAAATGATTAGTACATATAAGGATGTAATTACTAGTCCAACGGTGCTGAAGGATGTAAATAAAGTAGTCCGAGATTACCCAGGGTACCCTGGTTCAATGGACTCTTTAAAGAAGTCAATTTCAATCAGTAATCAACAGAATTCTCAGGTCTTCTCTGTTTCAGTTAAAGCTGCGGATGCAAAAACTGCTGCAGTTATAGCCAATAAAACTGCTGAAGTATTTAAGAAAAAAGTTGTGAAAATGATGAGTGTTAATAATGTTTCAATAGTTTCTAAAGCCACTCCGGACTATTCAGCGGTAAGTCCGCGAAAAAAACTCAATCTATTAGTTGGACTAATTGCCGGAATTATCCTCGGAGTTGGGATAGCACTAATACGTGAAATAACAGATCGTACAGTTACAAATGAGTCATTTTTGACCGATGATTTAGAATTAACAAGTTTGGGAATTGTATCAGAAATTGATGATAAAGAAGTAAAAAAGAGAATTAGTCGTCATCAAAAACGTGATGTATTAGTGACGGATGATGCCGGTGATGTAGAACCACGTCGTAGAAAGAGAGTGTAGGTGAGTGGTAATGTCGTTATTTAATCGCAAGAAGAAATTAGAGGATACAAGTTTAAAATATGGTGTTGGACTTGTTACTTACACAGATCCTTCAGGTATGATTGCGGAACAGTTCAAGACGATTCGAACTAATATTCAATTCTCATCAGTTGATAGTGATTTGAAATCGATTCTTTTTACGTCATCAGAGCCATCTGAAGGGAAATCAACTGTTAGTAACAATATGGCGGTAACTTGGGCTGATCAGGGGAATCGCGTAATTTTGGTAGATTCGGATTTACGCCGTCCAACTATTCACAGAACGTTTGACGTTAGTAACCGTAAGGGCCTCACAAATTATTTGTCTGGTAATGCATCTCTGGATGAGATTATTCAACCAACTATGGTGCAAAATTTATATGTGATTACGAGTGGTCCAGTTCCTCCAAATCCAGCTGAATTATTGGGAAGTAGTCGTATTAACACATTAATTAAGGAACTTACCGATAAATATGATTTATTAATTCTGGATGCTCCTCCGGTAAATACGGTTACAGACTCACAGCTTTTAGCAGCGAGAGTTGATGGAACAATTTTAGTAGTTCCTCAAGGTATTGCAGATAAAAATGGGGTTCGTCGCGCAAAAAAAATGCTTGAAACGGTACATGCTAATATTCTGGGCGCTGTTATGAATCGAGTTACTGCACAGAAGTCAGAAGGTTATTATGGTGGCAGTTACTACGGTGGCGGCTATTATGGAGCTGAAAAGACTAGTAAAGACTAGTGGCAAGTGCGAGGTAGGTGATACATTTTGGATTTAATTGATCTTCATTGTCATATACTTCCAGGTGTTGACGATGGTTCTAAGAACATGGATATGTCTTTAGAGATGTCCAAGGATGCTGTGAAGCAAGGTATTACGCATATTTTATTAACGCCACATCATATGGATGGAGAATACACAAATCATAAGGTTGACGTTATTAGAAAGACCGGGGAGCTTCAAAATGAATTAAATGACGCTGGGATTCCCTTGACGGTCTTTCCTGGGCAAGAAGTACATCTAACTGGTGACTTGTTAAAAGCATTAGATGATGATGATATTCTATTCATGGATGAAACTAATCGATACTTATTGTTAGAATTTCCGCATAGTGGCATTCCTGAATATACTGAGGACATGATTTTTGAGTTGATGGCTCGAGGTATTACGCCAGTGTTGGCGCATCCAGAGCGTAACCATGGATTTCAAAAGGATCCGGATAGATTGTACGATTTTGTACAAATGGGGTGTTTGACGCAGCTCACTAGTAGTAGCTATCTTGGAGTTTTTGGAGATAGTGTAGAAAAGCTAACAGAAAAAATAATTAAATCAGGATTAGGATTTGTTTTTTCTTCGGATGCACATAACTTTAAGGGTAGACGTTTTTTGATGGCAGATGCTTTTCAAAAATTGATTAAAAAAGAGGGATTACGGGAGGCAGAATTATTTAATGATAATGCAAAATCAATCATTAATGGTGAAACTATCGCGGTTCCGCATATTCAGAAAATCTCTACAGTTCATAGGAAATGGGGGTTTAAGTTGTTCTAATGGAAGTGAATACAAAAACTGATATTGAAACTAAAAAGATGGATTTTGAAATACAGACGGGAACTAGTTATTCGAAATCGTATATCTTTTTTAAGAGATTCTTTGATATTTTGGTGTCCATTTTAGCTCTTATTTTTTTAAGTCCCATTTTTCTTGTGGTGTGGATTATTGACTCTCTGGATGCAAGTAATCAAGGGCCGATGTTTTATGGACAAGTAAGAATGGGCTTGAATGGTAGAAAGTTTAAAATGTATAAGTTCAGATCGATGGTAGTAGATGCTGATAAAAAATTGAAAGAAAATGAAGATTTATATAAAAAGTATGTGGCAAACAATTTTAAATTAGAGCCGCAAGACGATCCTAGAATTACTAAAATGGGTAGAATATTGCGTGAAACATCGATTGATGAAATCCCTCAATTTATAAACATTTTAAGAGGAGACATGAGTTTAGTTGGGCCTCGACCAGTTGTAGAGCCAGAACTGGTCGAATATGACTCAAGAAAGTTATTATCTGTAAAACCCGGTGCGATGGGATTGTGGCAAGCAAGTGGCCGAAGTATGATAGGTTATCCTGAACGAGCAAATATTGAAATGAAGTATATTGAAAATGCTTGTATAACATTTGATTTTAAAATAATAATAAAGAATCTAATAAATATCTTTAGTCGAAAGGGCGCTTACTAAGTTCACCCAAAGAAGCGTGCCATAGATGACACGCTTTAGTTGTCTTATAAGATTACGTTGGAACATAGGATTGTAGGATTAATGTTTATACGTATTGAACAGTAATTGTAAATACTAGTTTGAGAATGCTTCAGTTGAAATTTTTTTAGAGAGCGGGGTATTCGTGGTTAAAACAAAAATATTGGTAGCAACTCACAAAAAGTTTGCAATGCCAGAGGATAAAGGGCTTTATTTACCGGTATTAGTTGGAGCGGTAAGAAACTATAGAGCGAGTATAGAGTATCAGCGAGATGATTTTGGAGACAATATTTCGAATAAGAATCCTAATTACAATGAGTTGACTGCGATGTATTGGGCATGGAAGAATCTTTCTGGAGTAGAGGCAATCGGATTAGTACATTATCGTAGATACTTTTTTGATGGTTATATGAAAAATGGGTTAAAGAATGTTCTCAGCATGGATGAAGTTGATAGGCTTTTGCAAAAGAAAAGCCTTGTAGTACCGTACAAAAGGCATTATTATATTGAAACGAACTATTCTCACTATGTACATGCTCACCACAGCTTACCATTGATTGAGTTGAGAAAGATTATTGCGCAACGTAATCCTGCGTATCTTTCAAGTTTTGATCGAGTTATGTCACGCCGTAGTGCACATATGTTTAATATGTTTATTATGAGAAAAAAACTGTTTGATGCTTATTGTGGCTGGTTATTTGGATTGCTCCAAACCTTAGAGAATACAATTGATATTTCAAATTACTCTGTGCAAGAAAAAAGGGTTTTTGGATATTTAGCCGAGTTATTATTGGATGTTTGGATTGATCAAAATAATATTTCGTATGAAGAGGTTCCTTGGAATCAGTTAGGACCGAAACATCTTGGAAGTAAAGCCTATCATTTTATGTTAAGAAAGTTTGGTAAAGATGAAAAGACTCATTTCGAATGAGATAGGTAAAGGTGACTTATGAACGCGTTAACAGTAATTGTTCCAGTGCATAATAGTGTGTCTACATTGAACAGATGCTTTAAATCTATTTGCTTGCAAACTTTTAAGGATTTCTTGGTAATTATTGTTGATGATGGTTCAACTGATGGTAGTAATGCCCTTTGTCAGAAATGGGTCGAAAAAGACAGTCGCTTCCATTTATATAATAATTATTCTCAGAAGAAGGGAGCTTCTGCGGCAAGAAATATGGGCTTGGCACATGTTACTACGCCATGGGTAACCTTTATTGACAGTGATGATTGGATTGAAAAGTATCATTTTGAAAATTTGATGAATAATCTTGGAAACTCCGATATAGGAGTTTCCAGTTTTACAAGTTCAGAGCAAGAAGTAGTAGCTAGGGGAAGTGCTATTCAGAATCTTTCACATGATGAGCTGCTATGTGAAGTTTTAGGATTGAATTTAGTCTCTGGTTACTTATGGAATAAGATTTTTAAGCTCGAAATTATAAGAGAAAATAATATTAGTTTTGATGAGAATGCGGTATTGAGTGAGGATTTGGAGTTTGTTGTCCAATATTCAGTGTTCTGTAATCAAGGCTTTTTTATAAAGTCACCAAAGTCTTATCATTACATAAGACGAAATGATTCTCTGACAAGAAATAAAAATGGTGAAGTACAAAAGTATTGTGATGAATATAGAACTGTTAAGCGCATTCGAAATAGTGTCCGTGGTGAGAATAATGTTGTGAAGAACGCTGCGAAAAGTCATTATGCTATTACAGCAAATAATCTCTACAATGTAATAAAAAAGAGTGAACAAAGGAATAACTATAAAGAACAAATGAGTGGATTGAGGGTGGATATTTTATCCGTCATTATACCGTACACTCTTAGTAAACAATATAAATTTCGTAATAAAGCGTCGGCATGGTGGACACTGATTTTTGGACCATTTTGGGAGAGGTGATTGAAATTTGAAAATATTAATTGTTACGCCAGGCCTTTCTGGGAAGGGTGGTACGGAACGAGTTGTTACAGACTTAGTAAATGATGATATTTCAAATACATATTCATTGTTTGTTTATGATATTGAGAATAACGGAGAATGGTTAAATCAGGTACAAATTTCTGAATCAAGAAAGTCCTTCAATAATGGAGAGCTTAAAATCAAGAAGATATTTAACCTATACAGGTTTTTTATTAAATCAAATCCAGATGTACTTCTTATCCTTGGAACCAAGCAATTGAGCTTTTTTTCGGCTCTAAAAAAGCTATTTAGATTGAAAGTTAGACTCATTTTTTGGCCTCACTTTTCAATCAATAATGAGACGAGTTTCCAAAAAAAAGAAATTTCAAAATCTGATTTTTATTTTGCTATAAGTTCTGGGATAAAGAAGCAATTGGTGGCACACGGTATTTCTCCTCGAAAAATCTTCACGGTTTTTAATCCAGTGAAAAAACAGGTGGAAGTTGTTAAAGTACCGTCCGGAAATATAACGAAGTTTGTAATGCTTTCACGTGTTCAGTATCAAGGCCAAAAGAACTTGAGAGAAATTTTTCTAGCCTGTGCCAATTTGAAGGGAAATTGGAAACTTGAAATTTATGGCGATACTACAGTTGATAATGGTAATGAATTACTTAAGTGTAAAAAGCTTTGCAACGAATTAGGTATTCAAGATAATGTTGTTTTTCAAGGCTGGGTGAAAGAGCCTTGGCGGCGGATAATGAGAGCAAATTGTTTGGTGCTATGTTCGAATTACGAAGGATTTCCGATGGCATTGTGCGAATCAATTTCTCGAGGAGTACCAGTAATTTCTTCTAACTGTCCGACTGGAACTGATGATATTGTCAAGGAAGGTAAGAATGGATATTTGTACAAATTAGGTAGTATTTCGGATCTGACGAATAAAATGCAATTATTCATTGATAAGGTTACCTATTTTGATGTTGATGAGGTTAAGAGAAGTCTGAATGTTTTTTATAGCGAGGCTTACATATCAAGGATAGATCGTATATTAAGGAATATAGGTGATTAAAGTTTATGAAAGTAAGCGTTATGATTACAACGCATGACAATGAAAAATATATATCGGCTTGTTTGGACTCAGTGTTACTTCAAACTTATCGGAATTTAGAAATATTGGTTATTGACGATGGTTCAACAGACAATACTGTTAGCATTCTTAATGACTATGCCCGAAGGGATCGACGAATTAGAATAATTTCTCAGTCAAATCAAGGGATTTCCGCTGCACGCAATAATGTGATTTCCAATGCAAGTTGTGAATATTTAACATTTGTAGATGGTGACGATGTCATTTTACCAGATTATATAGAGTATCTGGTAGAACTTGTAGAGAAGTTTCATGTAGAATTAGCAACATGTACCCATGAGAGCATACAAAGAGGGGCAAATGTGAGGCAGATCAAGGACCCCAAAGAGTATGTTTTAACAGATGAAGAATATTTTTCTAAGCTGGGAAATAATGATCTTCCGTATCAGTTAGGAGTAGCGCCTTGGGGGAGGCTTTATGCTAAGAAGTTATTCGATCATATTCGATATCCGGTTGGAAAAAAGTTTGAGGATTCTGCTACAACATACAAAATTATCCTTGCAGCGGGTAGTACGGCTGTTGGAGAAAAAATTAAGTATGTATATTATAGAAATTCAGCTTCTATTGTTCAGAATAATTTTGATAAAAGTAGATTTCAATTTTTAGATGCTGAAAAGAAAATGCATGATGATGTTATAGAACTGTATCCGAAATTGCTAGCGCCAATGAATAGACGTTATCGTTACGCGTTGATGAATACTTTGGGTAATATTTTAGCATCAGGTAAACGGAAAGAATTCAAAGATGAAGTGTCGGAGATAAGTTCCTTGTTATTTCGAGATTATTGGTCATCGTTATTTGATACACATAACTCATCAAGAGATGTGTTTGGACTGATTTCGTTGGGATTTGGAGCACGTACGTATGGGGCTTCATATAAATTGTTTAAAAGATTGAAGCGTTAGGTTATAGGAGAAGCGTAGTGAAAGAGCTTATAAAGAACAGTTTTTTTTTAGGGAAGTCTTATTTGATTTTTATGTTAGTCCTATATAAAGTCGCCGATTTTATAACCCGAACTGACGCTAAAATGATTTTGTTTTGCAGTTTTTCTGGTCGACAATTTAGTGATAGTCCCAGAGAGATATATGATTCATTGAAAAATGATAAACGTTTTAAAGATTATAAGTTGGTTTGGGTTTTTAATGATCCTAGCAAGTTTAAAACTGAGTACTCCGTCAAAATGGGGAGTTGGTCTTATTATAAGGCACTTTTTAGATCGAAGTTTTGGGTTTCCAATGCAAGTATTGAGAGATTAGTACCTTACAAAGGTAAGCATGTTTATATTAACACTTGGCATGGTGTGCCATTGAAACATTTGGGACCAGATGAAGGAAACTTACCTTTTTTAGTTTCCAATTGGTATTCGAAAGTTGAGTTTGATTTATTAACTGCATGTGGTAGTTATGATTTTGAAATTTTTAAAAAAATTTTTCCGAGAAGTAAGTCTATTAAAAAAGTTGGTTTAGCGCGAAATGAGCCGCTCATAAATAGTGAATTAATAAGAAAAAAAAGTGGATTTCAAACTTATTTTGATTTAGATAAAAGCAAACAAACAATTCTGTACGCTCCAACATTTAGAGAGTATGATCTTGAAGGGAAAGGTTTTTCAGCTAATGACATGTTAAGTAGTTTGTCCGTTAAATATAATGTTTTGTTTAGAGGACATTATTTTTCAAAACTTAATATTGCAAATGATGTTATAGATGTGTCAGATTATAGTGATTTGAATGATTTATTATTGAACGTAGATATTTTGATTACGGACTATTCTAGTATCCTTTTTGATTTTTCACTATTAGAGAAACCTATTTTCCTTTATTTGTATGATTGGGATAAATATAAAAAATATCGAGGATTTTATTTGGCTCCGACAAAACTTGGAATACCATATGCTTTTCATTCACAGGACTTAGTGGATATGCTAAATCAGAAAATGGATGTTTCAATCATTGGTGTTAAACAGATTAATGTGAAGTTCCATGAAAAAAATAATGCAATTGAGACAATTACAGAGTTCATTGAGTAATTGTTCAAATGGAAAGGTGAAAAATATATGGAGGGGTATTATCTTACTATAGTTCATGCTGCTGCGAATCATGCTGGCAGTAAGGCACAGGATGACGTATGTAGCATTCTGCAACAAAAAGGGTTGAAGAGTGTTTTTCTTGATGGTGAGCAGTCAAAATGGGAAAAAAGGTTATTTTCTCGTAGCAACTTGAAAAAAAAACTGTCTTCTATCGAACCTAGAAGTAATATTTTGGTCCAGTATCCTTTTTATATGGGAAGATACACGGATCATGAGATTATTAGACAAGTAACGGAATCTTTTGAGAAATCAATATTGATGATACATGATATCCGCAGTCTGAGAAATGGATTGAGTGAAAATGATATTCGTCATGAAATTAAGATGTTTAATAAATTTAAATTTTTAATTATTCATAATGATAGTATGAAAAAATGGTTGAGTGATCATGGATGTATTGCTAATATGTATTCCTTAAATGTATTTGATTATGTGGTACCACAAAATTATGTTAATGAGGAAAAAGGCGGTTCTTATAAACGCGTTTTTTTTGCGGGGAACTTGGGAAAATCCGAGTTTATATACGATCGAAGTATTGGTGAGAATTTTGAAGTATATGGGATCAATTTAAAAAAGAAAAACTTCAAATTTAATTACAGAGGACAATTATCGCCGGATAATTTAGTTCGAGTTTTAAGTAAACAGAAGGGATTCGGGTTAGTTTGGGATGGAGCTGACGTAAGTCGTTCAAGCGAATATACTAGATATAATTCTCCACACAAGATGTCGCTTTATCTGTGTAGTGGCATGCCAGTGATTGTATGGAAGAACTCTGCACTAGCTGAATTCGTTGAGCGTGAAAAAATAGGCTTTTCTATTGAAAATATAGGTGAAATAAAGGTGAAGCTGGATTCAATTTCTACTAAGGACTACAATGTCTTGCAGTTCAATTCTGAAGAACTTGGCAAAAAGCTCAGGCTTGGGGGAAGCCTGGGGAAAGTTATTGATGATATATTTCAGGTAGAAGAGTAGTTTGTGGGGATATTATGATAAAAATTAAGACTGAAGGATTTTTGGCATATCCGCTTATTATTGCGTTGATTTTGTCTATGAATACTGTCTACTATAAGGACTACACTAGTCCTAATGTGGCTAAATTCATTGTTGGAGCAGTATTACTTTTTTCAATTGGATTAAGTGTAATCAGCGTGCTAGATATGAAGCAAAAGAAGATTTCGATTCAACCACTGTTACTATTTATTCTAAAGTATCTAGGATTGACCGGTGTTTTGTTTTTGGTGAATCTTCTTAAGGGGGGAATTGGTCTTTATAATGTTACCTTAATACTATTATTCCCTTTGTTTATTTCTCCTTTTTTATATCATGAAAAAGTAAAAAAAAGCTTTTATGTTTTGACGATTTATAAAAAAGTTGTTCTTTTTTTGAGTGTCATGTCACTCTTTTTTTGGATTTTGTCATTAATGAATGTTAGCCCAAATATGACAAAAGTAGTTTTTTGGGGACCAGTTCATCAAGTTTCAGGTTACTATAATCTTCAATTTATTCCGCAAGGATCTGTTCAATTTCTCTGGTTTACCATTGTGCGGAATTGTGGAATCTTTGTTGAAGCTCCAATGTTTGCGTTTGTGTTGTCACTTGCTTTACTCTTTCATCTCTTTATTGAACCAGACGCGAAAATACTGGGAATTCAGACAATATTATTGTCTGTGACAATTATATCAACGACATCTACAACGGGTGTGGTTGTTATGATTTTGGCGATTTTACTAGTGATTTCTAGAAGAGTTAATGGAGTTGGTAGATTTGCGTTGCTTTTTTTATTCCCGGTTGTTATGTTGATTATCTTCGTTGTAGTGCAATCAAAGGTTCAAAATATGGCCGGATCTGTTGATACTAGAATTGATGATATAATTGCAGGGGTTAGTGCTTGGAAGAGCAATCCCATTTTTGGAAATGGGTTAAAGAATATTGGTGCAATAAGCAATTACATGGATCCATCTCGAGTCTTGTCAGGTGGAAACAGTGGTTTCTCTTCCGGATTTTTCCAGATTTTGGCTTTGGGAGGAGTATTTTATACGCTGTTTTGGTTGGTAATACCACTTTTTAACTTTGCTCGTAAAAGTGTAAATTACAGGAACTTTTCAATCCTGTTTTTTCTGCTTATTTTGGTTAGTCTAGTTAATGATACATTGTTATATTACTTTGTTATTATTTTGATGATGGTGACTACAATTTGATTTTGGAGGACTTTAAAATGAAATATTTAGTTGTTGGTTCTGGTCTTTTTGGTGCTGTTTTTGCACATGAAGCTGCTAAGCGAGGCAATCAAGTTGAAGTGATTGAAAAAAGGGACCATATAGGCGGAAATATCTATACTAAAGAAGTTGAGGGTATTCAGGTTCATATGTATGGTGCCCATATTTTTCATACTAAGATGAGGGGAATATGGGAGTATGTACAAAAATTTGCTGAGTTTAATAATTATGTTAATAGTCCCATTGCAAATTATAAAGGAGAAATTTATAACCTCCCGTTCAATATGAATACATTCAATAAGCTGTGGGGGACAGTTACACCTGATGAAGCTAAAAGTAAAATTGAAGCGCAAAAGAAAGCCGTTGAAATTACCGGTAGTCCGGAAAATTTGGAGCAGCAAGCAATTACGTTGGTTGGCCCGGATGTCTACGAAAAATTAGTTAAGGGATATACTGAAAAGCAGTGGGGAAGACCGGCAACTGAACTTCCAGCATTCATTATAAGACGGTTACCAGTTAGATTCACTTACGACAACAACTATTTTAGTGATCCATATCAGGGTATTCCGGTTGGCGGCTATACACAAATTATAGAAAAGCTTTTAGACAGCGAATTAATAAGTTTGCGAACAGGTGTTGACTTCTTTGATAATAAATCGGAGTATCTTCGAGATGATACGAAAGTTATTTTTACTGGTATGATTGATGAGTTTTTTAACTATCAATTGGGTGAATTAGAATATCGTAGTCTTCGTTTTGAAACTGAAATTCTGAATGTAAACAATTATCAAGGGAACGCCGTTGTAAACTACACGGATTCGGACACGCCATTTACGCGGGTAATTGAGCATAAACACTTTGAGTTTGGAAGTGGGAATAAAAATAAGACAGTAATTACACATGAATTTCCAATGCATTGGAGTCGAGGCAGTGAGCCGTATTATCCAGTTAACAATCAAAAAAACAAGCATTTGTATGGAGAATATGTAAAATTGGCAAACAGAAAAGCTCCAAATGTTATTTTTGGTGGTCGATTAGGGCAGTACCGATACTATAATATGGATCAAACAATTATGGCTGCATTGCAGACGGTAAAAAAAGAGTTTGACTCTTAGTATGTTACTTACCATTTTGTAGGTAAGAATCTTGAGAGAATAGTTTGAAACTAAGATTGGATGGCTTGAATTGAGAGTTGTAAAAAATTTCCTTTATAATATGAGTTATCAAATTTTGGTTTTAATTGCACCGCTAATTACGGTTCCATATGTTTCACGAGTTCTTGGTGCCGAAGGAGTAGGGATTAATACTTTTACCAATTCAATAGTACAATACTTTGTTTTACTTGGTTCAATCGGTATTACATTGTATGGTAGTCGAGAAATTGCGTATGTTCAAACAGATATTGTTGAGCGTTCAAAGAAATTTTGGGAAATTGAAATGTTAAAAGGGATGACGGTTTTCATAGCATACCTATTATATTTTGGCTTCTTGTGTTTCTACGGAAAGTTCAGACTATACTTATTTTATCAATCTTTTTTAATAGTTGCGGCAGGAGTTGATATTTCTTGGTTCTACATGGGAATTGAAAATTTCAAGAGAACTGTAGCTAGAAATACAATGGTGAAAATAATTGGTATTATGTGTGTCTTTATTTTTGTAAAGAACGAATCTGATATTGGTTTGTATATACTATTGTTAGCACTAATTCAACTTTTGGGGAACTTAACTTTATGGCCTTATTTAAGAAATGATGTTATATGGCCAGGATGGAATAATTTGAAACTAAAACGTCATTTGAAGCCAGCGTTACAGTTGTTTATACCGCAGATTGCAATTCAAGTATATTGGATTTTAAATAGAACTATGCTTGGACAAATTGTGTCAGTCCAAGCGTCAGGATTCTTTCAATATGCAGATCAATTTATAAAAATGGCGTTGTCGATTGTGACAGCAACAGGGCCAGTGTTACTTCCTAGAGTGTCAAATGCATTTTCTAGAAAGGAATACAAAAAGGTTTATAATTATACGGAAATTGGTTTTGAATTTGTCAGTATGCTTGCCTTTCCAATGGCAGTGGGGATTATTGCGATTGCAAACAAATTTGCACCTTGGTTTATGGGAGAAGAATTTAATCAGGTTGGAAGCTTAATGGTTTTAGAGACACCTATTATAATTTTCATTGCTTGGAGTGGAGTAATTGGACAACAATTTTTACTTCCAACAAAGAGAGTTCCGGAGTACACGGTGTCTGTAACAATTGGGGTAATTATAAATGTTTTACTGAACATAATTTTAATTTATCCTTTTGGCACAGTGGGGGCAATGATTGCAACCGTAGTTTCGGAATTTTCTGTAACGGCCTATCAATTATTTCGTGTAAGAGACGAACTGAATATTTTAAGATTGGTTAGTGGTTGCTGGCCATACTTGGTATCTAGTTTGATTATGTACATTCCTGTTAGCTGGTTAATTAATCATTTTAAAATGGGAATTTTTTCATTGTTGCTATCGGTTAGTGTGGGAGTTCTAGTTTATGGCATTTTAATGATTCTGTTTAGACCTCCAGTTTATAGATTGGGACTTAGTATGATTCGTGGACACGTACAAAAAAGATTTGAGGAAAAGCAATGAAGAAAATTAAAAGAATGTTAAAAAAAATTGACTGGATTTACAGAGCACATAAAAAGTGGAAGTATCGTAATTATATAGATAAACATGCTATTGTTCACTTGGCTGAAAATATTGATGGCAAGGATAAAGTTGCAGTTATTTTGGCGGGTTATAAGGAAGAGCTTTGGGAAGAGGTTTTCCGAAGAATCAGTAGCTTTTTACCAAAGGATTACGACGTCTGTATTGTTTCGTCTGGGAAATATTCAGAACAATTACTAGAAATTGCACGTAATAATGGTTGGACATACATCTCTCTGAAAAGAAATAATGTTTGTGCAGCGCTGAATACAGCAATCTCTTATTTTTCGTCCGGTAAGTATTTTTTGAAAATAGATGAAGATATATTTATTAGCGAACATACTGTTAAGAATTTGGAGTTAGCGTATTGTTCGTCTTCGTTGGAATATAATCCAGGTTTTATGGCACCGTTAATTCCCATCAATGGATTTGGATATGTTGAAATACTTAAGCGCTTCGGGTGCATAAGGGATTACAATCACAGGTTTGGTGATATAAGATACAGTGCTGGGTCCGACACTCAGGTAGAAAGTAATCCGGAAGTGGCAAAGTATTTATGGAAAATAAAAGGGCTTGATCAGATGGATGATGAGCTAAATCAGGACGAGTTTAATCAAGTTTCTTGTCCAATTAGATTTAGTATAGGAATCATTTATTTTGAACGCAGTTTATGGGAGGATATGGATGGTTTTTATGTTACACCACGTGGGAATGGGCTAGGATTAGATGAAGAACAGATTGATACTTTCTGTATGCTGAAGTCTCGTCCAATGATGGTTTCAAAAAATTCTATTGCAGGCCATTTAGGATTTGGTAAGCAAAATCAAGAAATGTATAATTTTTATCGAAATAATAAAAATATTTTTGAGGCGAATTTTATAATCAAGTTAGCCACTTAGAATTTAGACCAAAATAAATACACCAAGACGTAGATTTCAGGTATCATTGGAGTTCCTACACAAACAATGAAAGAGGTCTTCGTCTTGATGCAAGAACAGCTTACCATGAATCGTCCCAAGGGTCACCACCTAACTTTGAAAGAGCGGGGAAACATTGAGGTTCTCTTCAATCACGACGGGTATTCTCGTCGTAAGATTGCCGATCTGATCGGTGTTAGTGCCCAGACCATAAACAACGAGATCAAGCGAGGCCTAGTGACCAATAAGCAGCTGGTTAACGGTAAGGAAAAGCTCTATGAAATCTACGTG
>NZ_AZDP01000118.1:0-13801 GCF_001435525.1 Levilactobacillus koreensis JCM 16448 | reverse complement strand
TGGCTGAACAGCGGTATCACGAGAAGCGTAAGGCCTGTCATCGTCCTTGTAAGTTCCATCAAGTTCTAGCCTTTCTAGTGTTCTTTGTTGAGCACTTTAAGACTGATAGCTGGGCACCAGACGCTGCTGTGGGTCGGGCCAAAGCGTTGGGCCTCTTTCGTTCTGACGAGATGGTCTGCACCAAGACGCTGTATAAGTACATCGACGACCAGCTCTTAGAGGTCTGTAACTTGGACCTCGCTGAGAAGATGAGTCGCCGACTGCCCAAGCACGCTCCTCATAAAAACAGCCGTCAGCTGGGGTTAAGCATTGAAGAACGGCCCGCTGAAGTGGCGACACGTGAAGAGTTTGGCCACTTTGAGATTGATACCATTGTCGGTAAGCGTGATGGCCAGGAGAGCGTCATTATGACCCTGATTGAGCGTCAAACTCGCTTCCAGATTATCCGACTGATTGACGGCCGTGACGCTGATTCCGTAGCCTACATCATGAAAGCAATCATCGCTGAATACGGAGACATCATCAAGTCAATGACTGCGGACAACGGCCCAGAGTTTGCGACCCTTTCTCAAGTGATGACATCGGTCGCACCGGTCTACTTTACGCACCCTTATACCTCCAGTGAGCGTGGTACTAATGAAGTCCACAACCGCATGGTTCGCCGCGACTTTCCTAAGGGCGAATCACTTGATGCTGTTAGTCCAGCTGATGTCGCTAAAACCGCTGACAAGCTGAATAATATGCCTCGTCGCCAGCTTGGCTACCGGTCACCTGCCGAGTGCTTCGCTGCCGCCTGCGGCTAAGCTCAGCCCAGTGATCACACCCAACTCCAAGCTCTGAGAATCCTTTGGTACTAGTATTTGGTCCTAGTGACTAACTTGTTCTTGCAATTTGCGAAAATATTTTTGACTCGACAGTTGATATAATAGACAGGTAATTTTTTGTGAATAAATTTGTCCTTTTTTTACCGGCAGTGATTAGAAATCGCGCAGAATAGGTTATGATAGACGACTTTTTTTATTTAGAGTGGATAGCACTTTTTTTCTGAGAGTATGGATTACGTTGTTGGTTCTTGAGGGGACTATTTGAAAGGTAAAAAAATTCATCATATGGAGGCCAATACATTTTTAGTTTATAACGCGTAGTGCTAGTTCTGTAATAATTTCTGGATGAAACTCGAATTGAGTCAAAATGTATGCAAAAAGCCCGCGTTTGCGGTAACTTCTAAGGCGACTAAACCAGAAAGAAGAACCGTAAATGCAAGGCCTCCTTAAAGCTAACGCAATTTTTAATCCAATTCAAGTCAAGTCATGGTACAGAAATTTAGCAAGCTGATTGACCCAATCTATCGAACTCTACCGAAAACATTTCGGTTTCGACAAAATTACCGCCAATTAAAGACTAGTGACGTCACGATGATTGCCTGCATGCTTACGAGAATTGAGCAACGAGATCCTTCTGAAACTCACTTCCATCACATGTTAATTGCTTCAGGAATCAAGGTTCCCGAACGAACACGTTACAATCGTCGTTGTCGCGACCTAATCCCCGCAATGAAGCTAATTCGAGATCGTCTACTAAAGTCATACGTCTCTCAGGTCACTTACGAAATCATTGATAGTGTTCCAATCACCTTAGTCTCAGCAAGACGAAGCAACCAGGCTAAAGTTCTAAGGGGTATCGCTAACAAGGGTTACAACGCGACCAAACAAATCTACTATTATGGTTTCAAACTACATGCCGTAATGACCAATCAGGGATACTTTGTGAACTGGGAATTAACGCCGGCTTCCGTTGACGACCGTAAGCCTGTCGAAGAACTACTACTTGAAACCCCAGCTAAGCAAGTACTGGCGGACGGCGGATACTTAAGCCGACCTGAACAGCAAAAGCTTAAGAACCACCATATCCATCTTTGGTTTCCTTTACGAAAGAACATGTTGGGCAATAAGCAAGTCAATTTGGCGTTGCTTAAAAATCAACGCCGACATATCGAAACCAGTTTTGAAAACCTTGATAAAGTTGGTCACTTTGAACATCCAGGAACCCTTACACTAAGCGGATTAGAGAGCCGATTAGATGCTTTATTTCTCTGGAATGTACTTAAGGTTCATGACCAACTGATCCAAGGACGAAGTGGCCTCAAAATTAGCGACGATTGGGGATAAACATAAATATTACAAGACTAGCACTGCGCGTTTTATACCAATTGTGTTGGAATGAGTCTAATATGGGCACTATATTGAGATTGAAACGCAGTCCTAAGGAGAGTATTTTGAAAAAAAAACGCAGTTCGAATATTGAGTTGTTGAGAATTTTAGCGATGTTTTTTATTGTTTTACACCATGCAATTGTGCATGGTGTTTTGGGGGAGTATGTTGGAAACATATACAGTGGAACAATCTTCACAAATCACTGGGTTAATATCACTATTGCCAATATATTAGTGATAGTAGGGAAAACTGGTGTTGAGATATTTGTAATCATTACAGGGTATTTTATGATTACTTCCAGATTTAAAGGTAACAAGCTCATAAAATTATGGATACCTATATGGATATATTCTGTACTAGGTTTAGTAATTGGAATTTTGTCAGGTAAGTTTAACATAGGTATTATTGCTATCGTGAAGTCAGTATTTCCGATTACTTTTGTTGATTATTGGTTTATGACGGCTTACATAGTGTTGTATTGTGCAATTCCATTTCTAAATATCCTGTGGAAATCGATCAATTCAAAAATGAAGCAGTATCTCTTACTGTTTTTATTTGTAATTGATGTGATTATTCCTACTCTGCTTGGGGGACCAGTAGCGGAGTATTTTGCTTCCAATGAGGCAAGTCAGTTCTTGTTTCTTTATTTTGTGGGCGCTTTTTTGAGAGAAAAAGATGTGCTAAATGGAGCATATAAGTTACTTGGGAAAATATTGTTTTGTGGATCGTGGGCTCTATATGCTTTACTGGTAGTTGGATTCATGTTTGTTACAAAACAGACAGGTAACTCGCTTATTGCCACACATGCGCAACATTTTGCGAAGGACGGGAGTCCTTTAGTACTTGGAATGGCAGTAGGTTTGTTTATTATATTTGGTGGGCACCCTATTAAATCGAATGCATTTATAAATAGAATGTCTACATCAATGTTTGCAGTATATTTGATACATGACAATCAATATTTGAGGGTACTTATTTGGCATGACTGGTTTCATCTAGATCGACTTGTGCAGACTACGGTTTGGCAAATGTTGGTTGGTGTTATCGGATTGTCCGTTTTAGTATTTGTTACTGCGACTATTATTGACGTTATTAGAGAAGCCTTTTTCAATAGAATCGAAATAAAAGCTTCTAATGAGATAATAATACTTTTAAGAAAGCTTTTTTCTATTCTAAGGAGAAACAAGTTGGTTGACAATATCATATCCTTTTTTGATCTAAGGACAAATGGTTAATTAAGTTGGGTGTAGTATTTCTCCTCGCCATATTTTGCTGATCAAGGTAGTATTATTAAGTTTGATAATATTTTGATGTCAAAGATGGATTCTTAATATCTAGTTGAGCAATTGCTGGGTTTTGAAGGATCCTAATTAAGTCTTAGACTACAGTTTGTCCTTTAACATCGGGGTTCGTTTACAGCGAAAAAGGTATTGTATAGGTTTTGTTATAATCTCTTGGATGAAGAAAATGAATTTTTGAAATTTTTTGTAGTTTTACGAAATAGTTGGTTAGCTTGACGTATAATTAACTTATATTTTGAAAGATATGGAAGGATGGCTAGTGGGATGCAACATAGAAAAAAGCGACATGTTTTTCGAAACACAATATTAATCATTGCCTTATTATGTCTAGTTGGTGGTGCTGCATATGGAATGACACGGTATCGAAGTATCAAAAGTTCGGTTAATAGTTCATTTAAGGCGGCAGGTTTAACTAAGCAGCGGGATGTTAACGGTCAGTTAAAGAATAAAAAGCCTATTTCTATTCTTTTACTGGGAACAGATACAGGCGCGTTGGGTCGTAATTATAAAGGGCGAACAGATAGTATGATGGTAATTACAATTAATCCATCTATGAAAAAAACATCCATTACAAGTATTCCACGTGATACAGCTGTTAGTATTCCTGGATTTAAAGATGCTGCTCCATCAAAAATTAATGCGGCTTATGCTTGGGGACAAGCAAAGACAACTATAACAACAGTTCAAGACATGCTTAATGTGCCAGTTGATTTTTACGCATTAATTAATATGGGTGGTATGGAAAAGGTTATCGATAAGGTTGGTGGTGTTGATATTACACCAACACTGAGCTTTAAGTATGAAGGAATTACCTTTACTAAGGGCGTTCAGACTCATATGAACGGTAAAAAAGCCCTGGCTTATTCCAGAATGCGTTACGATGATCCACAAGGTGATTATGGTCGGCAAACGCGCCAGAGAACTGTTTTAATGGCTTTAGTTAAGAAGAGTGGTTCGATTTCAACGTTGCTCAACCAAAGCTTTATTAACTCATTGTCTAAGCAGGTCCAAACAGATTTGACTTTTGATGATTTAACGGCCATTGCAAAGGATTATCGTTCAGCTACTGGCAACATTAAGCAGACCCATTTACAAGGAACGGGTAAGACAATCAATGGTCAGAGTTTAGAAGTTATGAAAAAATCTGAATTACAACGGGTCACGAACTTTATTCGAAATGGACTAAGTTTGTCTTATAAGAAGACTGGGAAAATTGCGTTAACTTCTGCTTTTGAAACTAAGAAAGCATCATCTAGTTCCAGTGATTCGACTAGCACCTATACGGATTCATCAGCCACTGATAATTCTGGTTATAGTAATGGTGGCGGGTACGGATATTAGAATCATATTAATTAGTAAAAGTGGTGTCCACTCAGGTAGTTTAGGTGGACACTTTAGTTGTACATAGAAACAATCGGAACACGAGTTTCTATTACCTTTTATGACCTAAAGTAGATAAAATAGAGGAGGTGCCAGTCAATCGACTAGCATCTCCTCTATCAGTCTGGACACTATTAACGTTTGACAGGCAGTCCTCAAAACTTCCCAATCAATGTATATTTTAGAATTTTAGTCAACATCGGAACCATGCTATGGCGACAGCCTAAAATTTACCAATAAATTATCACACTCATTCGGAAACGACCTGCCAAACCCAAAAGTGTCACTATCCAAAATAGCTCACAGTCATTTTTCCTAGTAGTCTCACCATCCCAACCCTTCACTTCTTATAATCCTTCTCCGGCCACGCCACCTCAACCTGCATCGCCGGCTTCGAGGCTATCTGCTGCCTGTAGAACTCGTCCGGGTCTGGGGCCAGCAGGAGGCCATCCGCCAGGGCACTATCCGTGTTGGCGTAGATGTACAGGATGACCGAGCGCGGATTGATATCCGGTTTCTTAGTGCGGGGAATGTGGGCCAGCGTCAGTTGGAGCAGTTTCGTAGGCGCATTATAAGTCATGCTATAGACCAGCCTTCCCAACAACTGTTGTGGCCGGCCCGTTGCCAACGGTTTAGCCGCTGGTTCCTGATCAAAGGCCAGGGTCATGCTGCTATGGTGCTTGATGATGTCCCGGTAATAGGTATTCACGCTAGGACTCGTCACGAAGTCGTGGTACGTCATCGGCGTCACGTCCTGGTAGACGACAATTCGCTGCCGGTTGAGTTTCACCTCCAGCAACTGGGCGCGGGGCAGATAGTGCAGCTGGTAATGGCGATGCGCGTCGTACCTTTCCGCAAGTTCCATGTTTGCGGCCTCCTTTCGACCGATTCGTCTCAGAACATCAGCGATTTCCGTTTATCGAAATGGTCATCGTAGTAGTCGTCCACTCGTCGCGTCTTGGTGATGCCCATCGCCTCATCGTAGGAGACGTTGCTATAGACCTGATGCGCGTGGTCGGCCATCGTCAACTGGAGCACGTGCAACTGTTCATCGTAGGTCATCGCAATCACGTAGACGCCGCAGGGGAGCGCGATTCGTTTGGCACTCGCCGCCCCAATCTCACTGGTCGTCAGGTCAACGGTATTCAGATTGAGATGGCGGCGCTTCAGCAGCTTCATTTCATAGTAGTCGTCTGGGTGGCGGCTCTTCACGAAGTCGCGGTAAACCTTATGGCTGATGCGGCGAAAGACGACGATCTGCTGATGGTCGACCTGGACCTCCAGCAATTGCGCGCCGGACGTGTAGTGCACCCAGTAGCGGCCATTCGCCAGCGATTGTTCCTCGAGTTCTAGTGTGCGGGTCATGAGTGGCGTTCCCTCCATTGGCGACCACGTGGCGGTCATTTGACGGCACAGCAAGCGTACTGGACCGTGATCGACTTTTTATAATATTCATCTGGGTCCAGCGCGTGCAGCAATATCTCGACGGTTTCACGGGGGACGTTGGGGTACAGGAGCTGTCGTTTCTCGATGAAGGTGACCAGGAGTAGCGATTGGGCATTGTCATAGGCAATCGTCGCAATCAGGTGGCTCTTCGGCAGCGGCAACATTTCCGCAGCGTCGCGCCCAATCTCGCTGAGGTGTAGGCTGTTGAAGCGAATCTGAATGCAGCCGTGATGGGCGATGACGTTGTGGTAATAGAGCGCTGGATGCGCGGCGTCGATGAAGTGTTGGTAAGTGGTCCGGGTGACGCCCCGGTAGACGTAGATCTCACCGGTGATCAAGTGGACCTCCAGCAGCCGGGCGAGGCCGTCATAGTGCAGTTGAAAATGTTGGCGGACGGCGTTATCTGGTAAATCAGTAATCTCCATGGGGGAGACTTCCTTTCGTGGATCAGATTGGCGAGCAGCGATGAGCGAGGCTGAGAGCTGGGTGACGGCCGTGTGTGGCTGGCACGGGTCCACGGGAGGATTAGCGTGATGGCATGCGGAAAACGGAACGGCCAGAATCGCCGGATAAACGTGCCAAGCACAGTCGGTGTGGACGGTGACGCGGTCAGTGGCAGCAGTGCCTCAGTCAGAAGGTCCCGGCGACACCGCGACCCGCTGGACTCTGAGTCTAAGGCACCAGTAACTAGCCGCAGGGTTTAGGAATACGTTAACATTTAAAATAGTTGATGGCTAGAATTAGAGCGGATTGTCGATAGTTGCGCGGGGGTGGGTTACTAACTGGTGGGAAAGCGGTGTGAGTGAGCAGAGAAATAGGGAGTTGAGGGGACAATGTGGTATAATTATCTGCGATATTTGAGGCTTTTTTGAGGCAGGGGGGCAATTTTAAAATGCTATTATATGTAAATTCAAACCTGTTTGATAGCCCAGCTCAGGTACTGGTGAATACTGTAAATACTGTGGGCGTTATGGGCAAGGGAATTGCGCTTCAATTTAAAAAACTCTATCCTGATATGTTCACGCATTATCAGAAGTTCTGTGAAAATGGGAGTTTAACTGTTGGAAAATTATACATTTATAAGACATCCAGCAAATGGATATTGAATTTTCCAACTAAAAAGAGCTGGCGAAATAAGTCTAAAATAGAATACATTGAAGCTGGTTTGAAGAAGTTTGTAGAGACCTATCGGGAACGGGGGATTGAGTCGATTTCTTTTCCACAACTGGGTGCCGGGAATGGTGGCTTAGACTGGGATAAAGAAGTTAAACCTTTGATGGAGAAGTATTTGAAGCCATTGCCGATTAAGATATACATTCATATTTATTCCGGATGGGAAAGAAAACCGGAGTATAAAAATGTTAAAGAGATGCGACAATGGATTGAAAGCGAGCCAACCTCGTTAAGCTTAGGTGAGTTCAAGCATGATTTTAAGCTGGCACAGGGTGCAGTCGATTTTTATGAAGATGAGCATCATGTCGAAATTGTTGATAATGATGAAATCGACGAAACTTTGAGTGATTTTATGGTGGTGAGCTTGCCAGATCAGCGTAGCTATGCGTTAACACAATCAGACATTTCAGATTTCTGGACACGGTTACGCGATCAAGGAATTATGCTGGATGTTGACTTTCCTCGAGTAATTTTAAGTCATTATGATAATGGGTTCTTTAAAAAATTGATGGTTAAGTTGGCATATATTGAATTAATACCGGTTTCACTGGGAGAGACGCAGATATTTGCTTTAACTTTTAAGAAGCGGTTAGCTAGTGAAGGTGGCCTGGTGAGTCATGAGGTAAATTCCCGGACGCTACTAGAGGGGTAAACATGCGATATGTAGACGTGATTACGCAGTTGACATCTAATGCAATTGATGTTGGTCTGAATCCAACAAAACGTAGGTATTGGCCGAGATTTGCATTTCATTTTACGGATATACTGAATGCAGTGAGTATACTAAACAGTGGCTTTTTAGTTTCCAGAGACTATGCATCAAGTCATCATATTATGATTAATGATAATGCCAGTGGTTCAGTCATATCGGGAACGAAAGATGTAGTTGAACAAATGGTTAGATTTTATTTCAGGCCACGGACACCTACTCAATTTTATAACGAGGGTTTTCAGACATCTTATAGTCGTGCGCAGCGAAAATTGGTGGCCAACTGCCCAGTACCAGTATTTTTTCTTTTTAGCTTGCCAGAGTTATTGAGTTTACCGAATGCTAGATTTAGTGATCGTACGCTAGCCAGAAGTGAAGATGTGAAGTTAATGAGTTCACCGGAAGCGTTCAGCGAGCTACCGTTTCAGTATATTTATCATGATACAAGTATGCGGGGATTATCCCCAGAACAAAAAAGAGATGTAACAGGGCATAAACATGCAGAGATTGTTGTTCCTGAGAAAGTTGATTTAAGCTTGTTGAGGCAAATTTTAGTACGGTCAGTTGCGGAGAAGACTACCCTGCTAGAGCTGTTACATGAGAGTGGAAACTATCGATTTGATGATTTCATACAGCTTGGGGATGAATCTACTTTTTATATGGATCGGAACTTTGTAAGAAATGTTTCGATGTCGCCAACGGGATTTAGTATTCAAAATCGGGTGAAAAATCCATATCCATCTGATTGGGGAGCAACTAATGCAACTGAACCGAAATATGCTGTTAATTCAGACGTTAGTGATCGCTATTTGAATGTTACGATTAAATCAGTAACGCCAGATGGGCGAGTTGTTAACTGGCCGGGTGCTGAACATAAGGCTTTATTCAAGGAGCAGATGTCGTTTAGACTTCGAAGACCTGAGCCGGCGTATACATTAGAGGTTATGGTGGATGATCATGTTGCCTATAAAGGGCAATGCAATAGTGTTGAGGATGAATTACCATTTTAAGCGGGATATCTTACGTTACATCAACATGGATGGCGGGGATGAAGAGATTAAACAATTGTTGATGAAGTATTCGCCGGATCAGATTAATGAGGATAGTATTCAAGGGATTATCTACCAAATGAATCATGGAGAAACCCACATTTAAATTCACTCATGCCGTGGAAAAGTAAAGAGAGCAGTCCGACCATTTCTTGGGATGGCCGAACTGCTCTCTTTTTGTCGTCATCTCTAAGGGGGAGAGACGTGCTTATGACTGGTGGTTCGTCGTGTTCGCTTTGATCTTTACCACGTAAGACTTGAGAATCCAGGCCTTGTGACCCGCGTGGTCTTTGATCTGGTAGTAGGTGTGAGTCTTGCCCTTGATCTTGATCCGTTCAACCTTGGTCAGCTTCCAAGTCGTCTTCTTGTGTTTCTTACTGGTGTGGCCCAGTAACTTTTGTAAATGAGCGTCCTTGAACCACTTCTTATTAGTCTTCAGATGGTAAACGTACTTGGTGTGAAGTTTCTTGGTTGAGACGATTTTGCCCTTAACCTTTTTGGCCTTGTGTGGTGCAGGGGCGTTGATGGCCTCAACCGGAACAGCCGTATCCGTAGCGGGCTTAGCTGGCGTTGCCGGTTGTGGCTTGGCCGTTTCGCTAGGTGCAGGGGTTGGCTTGGGTGCTGGTTGTGGCGCTGGAGTAGGCTTTGGTGCCGGTATTGGTTTGGGGTTAGGTGTTGGCGTCGTGATACCCGTGTCACTTGATTTGTATGGCGTGTTCTTGCCGTCAGTTGAAACTAAGTACATTTCACGCAGCTTTTCTTGTTGTGGACGGGAGAAGCCCAGCACGTTGGTGATGTAGCGGTTCATCGTTTGGTAACGTGACTTGATTTCGCGGTAGTATTCGTTCAGCCAGTCTTCCTTAACCGTCCGGCCCGTTTGGTGAGATTGCATGAAGTCGCCCATGATGGTCTTGTCATCCATCCCCAGGATAGACATGATCAGAACGGTGGCGATTCCAGTCCGGTCCTTACCCGATGAACAGTGGTAAAGGGTGGCATGGTCATTAAGGAGTAGCATGTTCAGAAAGCGGTTGTACCCCAGGATAGCGGATTGGCTGAATTCCAGTTGTTGCACGTAGAAGCCGCCGTCACCGCTAAATTTGTCCTGGTTCAAAGCAACGCCGTCTGTAAAGGCGTATTCACCCAGAATGGACATTGCGGTGAAGTCGGTGCCCGCGACGTGTTGATCGGGCTGACTCTTGATTTGGCCGTTAGTCCGGAAGTCAACGATTGACGTGACGTGATGGTCAGTAAGAATCTGCTTATCTTTCATGTTGATCTTGTTTAGGTTGTCCGAGCGAAGCAGACGGTTCTTTTGAATCTGCCATTTGCCATCGGCAGTCTTGTAGCCCCCGATGTCCCGGGTGTTCTTGGTTCCAGTCATTTTGATCAGGGTGTCTTTAACGTCACCATATTGGGCGACTTCTGCGGCCAAATCATCTTTTGGAGCGGCAGGGGCAGCTAGTTGTTGCTTATCTTTTTTGTCGGCAGCCTTGGTTTCGGTTACCAGCGGTGCCTGGTCAGTCGTTGCTGCGGCTGCACTCGGAACGCCCACACTCATCAGTGACAGGACGACCCCGGCGAGGCTCAGTGATTTCACAATAGTTGATCGATGCATGTTACTCCTCCTAATTTTGGAAACATTTTTGATGCCTAAGTTAGCGTAACAAGCCAATGTAGTAGAATCGTAGATTTTGTGTACAGAGTTTGTAAAGCTGGTAAATGGTGGTGGGGGGTAAGCGGATGTTTGGCGGAGAAATAATCGTGATCATTGAGACGATAAGTGCAGTTGTGATAGGAATAGTTGAGTAAAACTGTTAGACTGAAAAGTAGAAGAACTGTCTATGAAAGAAGGGTGTCAAATGGCAGAAAGTAGCTTGGTTAATAAACTATTCACTGTGAATTCCTTGAATAAATTAGTCTTTGAGCACGATACGCGGACATTTAGTCAAGCGATTCAGGAGATTGGTGGAGCGATGGTTGGCCAGACTAATTTGGATGCCATCCGACATTTGTATGCCTATATGAGTAAGAAACATCGAAATGAATATTTTTATAAGAATGCGTTGTTGAATAAAATTCTTCTTGGTCGGCACAGCATGAATACTACAAGTGCTTTACGTGAACTCCCCGTGGCCGGGAACATTCTCGACTTTTTGATTATTAATGGTGTTGGCCAGGTGTATGAGATTAAGACGGAATTAGACAATTTGAAGCGTCTCCGGCAGCAGGTTAGCACCTACTATCAGGCGTTCTCCTTTTGCAATGTGGTGACGGACGAGTCACATTTAGCGGAGGTACAGAAAATATTAGATTTTCCACAGGTCGGTATAATCTTGCTAACCAAGCGGAATACGCTGCACGTTGTTCGTAATTCAGAGATGTACAATGAAGGTTTGAAGCATGAGACACTATTTAAACTTTTACGGAAACCAGAGTTTGAACGAGTTTTGTTGCGTTGCTGTGGTCAGTTACCGCAAACTAGTCAGGGAAGATATTATCGTGCATGTTTGGCGCAATTTAAAGGGTTAGATATTTTAGAGGCCCAGGGCGCAGTCTTGAGAGAACTCAAGCAACGAGCGGCGGAAAATAAAAAATACGCGGAGCCGTTTGCGCGGGTACCGGTGGAGCTTATGGAATTAGTTTATTTTTCGGGCTACAGACAGGCAGACTTTGCGGAATTAGAAGACTTTTTGGTTCAGCAAGTCGGGGAGGCTTAAACATGTATTATCCAGTCTTGAGAGGAAAACTGTATGAAATTTTAGCACTGCACGAGCTACTAGATGCGGGGAAGCTTAGCACTCAGATTGTGCCGGTTATTGAGCCAGTGCGGGCGTCAACCAGTTTTAAGAAGCTATTATTGGCGTTGAAAGAGAAAAAGCGAACCGTCGCAGTTATTCAAAATTCACAGCTAGTAGAATATTCAGGGTTGAGCGATATTCAGGCAATTAAAGCTGCAACTAACTTTATTCCGGCGTATCTGCTAACGGATGAGAATCTTGCGGATTTTCAGAAGATGGTAGGTCAAGACCGAATAGGAATTGTGGAAGAAGAATCTGATTTTACTGATACATCAGTGCTTGAGGCTAATCAAGACTGGGTTGCTATTAACCAAAGGAATCGTCGAGCACAGCGTTTATTTAAGAACCTGAATAACGTAAAAGCAATTGAGTTGAATGATGACTTTACTAAATTGACACGTAATGCAGACTATCTAGACACGGCCGATGAATTTTTTTCTGATGATCATTTACATTATCTTGAGGATGGATTTGTTGGTTTTGGTGATTATTCCATTGTTGGCAGTGATTTTGCTCGGTCTGGATTTGCTCCCCGAGCGGTTTCAATCCACATTGTTTATTTTGCAGCGGATGATACTTTAAGAATTCGTCATTTTACCTCGAATTCTAATGGGGATGTTCGTGATCCTGGCGGAAAATATTTAGAAGCATTGGATAAGCTGATGACATGGGTTAAGTCATCAGAATTTGACCATGCTAAAAATGATTCTGCGGCATTGCGTGATTTTGAACGAATGGCTCGCGAGGAAGTCTATTCGGGATTGGGTGTCGTTAAAAAGTTGTCAATTGCCCATCACTTAGAGATAATGGGGAGATATCTGGAGGAACGTGCCTAATGAAGTGTTGTGTGAATTGTTTCAACGATACCGACGTTCAGACCAGAATTCGGGTATTGAAGGAAAAAGGTAACTGTGATTTTTGTGGTTCTCAGAATGTATGGGTGTTAGATATAGAACGGGCTAAGAGGAAGACGAGTTATGCTGAAGGTTTTATTGACGACTTTGGCGATTTGGTTGATCAATTTGTAGTCGATGTTCCTTCAGACTCACACCATTATGGACAGCGTTTGTCAGATAGTTTGTTACAAATGACGACAGTTTTTAATCTGAAATCAGAGCAGATCAGTCGACTGTTGAAAGCAATGTTGACGGAGAAATATGTAACTGTTCCAGAAGTATTTGACGGGATGGTTGTGCCATCTTTTCGACTAAGCCAGATAAAAGATGGTTCTGATGGCATCTTTTACGGTAAGCAATGGCGGGATTTTGAACAAGACATTAAGTTCAACAATAGATTTCACTCAAAAATGGTGAATGAGGATAAATTGCTAGAGTTCTTTCATCTCTGTGAACGCGACTTGATACCAGGTAAAAGATATGTTCGAGCACGGATTAGTCCGGATGGTAAGGCAATTCTGCCAGAACACATGGGTTCAGCACCAGTTGGTCTTGCCAGTAGTGGACGGTTAAATGCGTCTGGAATCGGCTATCTCTATTTGAGTAGTGATCAGCATGTCGCCTTGGCGGAAATTAAAGCAGCTGTAAATGATGTCTGTACGATTGCCACCTTTGAGGTTACGCGTCAACGTCTAGTGAGAGTAGTTGACTTATCACAAATTTCTCAATTGAGTATCTTCCAATTTTCGGATAAGGATCTTTATTTAATGAATCTAGATCCCAATTTATTCATAAAAGGACTAGAATGTTTTGACTGTTCCTACAGTCTCAAG
>NZ_AZDP01000117.1 GCF_001435525.1 Levilactobacillus koreensis JCM 16448 | reverse complement strand
TTCGCTTACGTAGGATCTTCTGACCATCAAAGAATAGCGTCTTTCCTTCATCATCAAAGGCGGTTGCCAGGAAACGTAATCCACGGTCAATCCCTACGATTTTAGGATTGTCTTTGGGACTGAAATCGCTAACTTCTTTGGTGATGCCGATGTGCAGAAACCACTTGCCCCGGTTATGGACCAACTTAGCAGTACCGAATTTCCAGTCATCGGTAAAGTACTTTTCAAATCCTTTGTTGGTGAATCCTAACTTAGTCCGCTTACCTAGAGTGGT
>NZ_AZDP01000116.1 GCF_001435525.1 Levilactobacillus koreensis JCM 16448 | reverse complement strand
AAGATGCTAGTTGCATAGGTCAGAAAAGTGTCTAACATTTTACTTGCACTTCATTCATAGCCAGCTTACAGCACGGGCGACTTTGGAGACACGCGGTCTTCGTGGCTTCAAAGCGAGCGAGAAGACTGGTGATTTTCCAGTCTGAAGCGTCCCCACAGCAGGCGGAATCCCTGGCAGCCGGAGTGCGGCAATTTCACACTATCTTAATGGTTCGAATCCTTGCTGATACTGGGGCGAGACAGGTATTTCATCTTTCAACCTTTAGTTGTTGGGCCCTATGTACTCTAAAAGGCAACGGGCACACCAGGTTACCTCTAATCTTATTGCTACATCCGACTCAACACCCACTTAGAAACTTTCGCTTTTGAAACAACACGCCTAAAAATCCCGTCAAGCCAGCTTGCACTGGGCTCAACGGGATCTTCGTTTCCCTCCCTATTCCTCGTAATCGTCGTTGCCGTTTAAGACGGCTGATAGGCGTTGTAAGACGCGTAGAAGTTCGCCGCGATCGGCATCCGAATACTTCGCTAATCGGCGCCGAATGGCTGCTTCCCGGGCTAATTTAATCTGTTGGACCGTTTGCTGACCCCTAGGGCTCAGAATGACCCGCCGAACACGCTTGTCCCGACGCTCGGTCTCCTCTAGCCACCCCGTCTCAATCAGCTTATCGACCTGCCGACTGATCGACGAATGGTTGCGGCCAATCTGGTCGGCTAGCTCCCCAATGCTGATGCCGGGTTGATGATCGACCCGCATGATGATGGGCAAAGTTGGCGTATCCAGCTTGACGTGAGCCTCTTTCAGCAGCTTACGATCCTCTTCCGTTCGACTAAAAAATGTTACTATCTCAAATAGTGCTTCAAATATTTGATTGTCCATACTTGTTATTATACCAGAAGAATGCTAATATGTGTGCATATTGCACATATAAATTTAACTGCCTAAGGAGACACCTCATTATGACAAAGAAAATTGGTTTAATTATTGGCTCGACCCGGCCAAACCGCATTAGCACCAGCATCGCAACTTGGCTTCAACCCACCGTCGCTCAGGATGGCTTGGCCGTTGATTTAATCGACCTCGCAAAGATTGACCTCCCCTTCCTCGACGAACCCGGCCAACCCTCTGACGGTAATTACACGCTAGCTCACACGCAGGCCTGGAGTCAGCTGATTCAGGGATACGACGGCTTCATCTTGCTCTTCCCACAATACAACTGGGGCTACCCGGCACCACTGAAAAATGCCCTCGATTACCTCTACACTGAATGGCGCGGCAAGCCAGTCAGCCTAGTATCCTACGGCGGTCACGGTGGGTTCCAAGCCGCCTTAGGTATGCAACTGGTCGTTCGCGGTCTCAAGATGCAACTGATGGCAACGAACTTGCAATTGACGCTACGCAAGCAAGATTTGGACGACAATGAACAGTTCATTGACCCGGCACAGGCCCTCGCGCCCTACGCCTTCAACGCCAACCAAATGGGTGCCGAATTCCTACACCGCTTGTCTTAAACCATCGTCTCAACGTCTACGGTGGTCAGGTACTCCACCCCGTGGGGCAGACCTGAAGCCTCGAAAATCATGAGTCTTCAGGGCGACTTGGAGCCTCCAAGAACGAGTCTCCAAGCTCGGCCCGTGTTCTAAGGTCGCCAAAACCGGCCGACCTTAGAACACCGACACCGGGTTCCGTACCTGACCACCTCCGACTAGGCAACCAAAGTTTCAACACAAGCACTGAAATGGCACCTATCTTTCGTAGAAATCAGTCACTCATTCTGCAACAGGCGAGTTAGCCAAATTTCAATCAAACAATTTGATCAACACATCATCAACAAAACTTTCAGTCCATAACCAACACAAAAGCGGACGCTGCCTAACACATTGGGCAACGTCCGCTTTTGTCTACAGTCACTCTAGTTTAATCAATCTAACTGACAGCCGCTCCAATAACTGACCATGGACCGCCAGCCCCGGTGAACGACACGCTTAAAATTTGCGACGTCACCCAGCCGGAGATTGCCAGACAGAGCGCTGTGTCGGTCATCTTAGGTTGAGCGCTCTGCTCAGCCTTAGTCGACGGGCCAATCTTTGAGACGCGTCTTCCCGCGGCTCAAAGTTGCCCTGGGGACCGCACCTCAGGCCCCAGGTCTGCCCCACAGCGTGGCGTCTGACAATCGCAGGCGACAGGCGGTGGTCCACCACCTGATTTTACACGCGCGCCAGTTCCTGGCGAAGGCGCATCATGGTGATGAAGTCATCGGTGAAGATGCCCGCCACGTGCTTTTGGAACAGCTCCTTCGCCAACTCCGGCTTGTCAACCGTCCAGATGCGTTCGGCGACCGGCACGTCGGCTTGGTAATGGCTCAGGTGCAAGCCACTCAGATGTTCGTTGGCGACGAAGGCCGCAGCGTTGACTACCGGCTTATCCGTCAGCCAGCAGTATGCTTCGTTGGGCGCAATCTTCTGACAATTTTTCAACGTCTGTAAATGAAACGACGAGAAGATGACCGGGTGCTTGAGCGGTGCCCCGTGGACCATGGCCATGACGATGGCTTCGATCTCCGGGTACTGAATCTTGTCCGTCTTCAGCTCCAAATTTAGCTGGACATCCGAGTCATCAACCAACGCCAGAAATTCCGCTAGCGTTGGGATGGCCTCCTGATTTGCCAGGCGAAAATGCCGCAGTTCGTTAAAGGTGAAGTCGTTGATCAAGCCACTGCCGTTCGTGGTGCGGTCGATGTGTTCGTCGTGCATGATGACCGGGACTTGGTCCTTAGTCAAATGCACGTCGAATTCCAAGCCGTCCACGTTGTTCTCCAGGGCGTAACTGAACCCCGCGATGCTATTTTCCGGAAACTTTGCCGGGTAGCCCCGGTGCCCAAATACTAACGTTTTCCCTGTCATAAAATCGCTCTCCTACTCAATAGCCGTTCGCACGGTTGTTATTTTTAATGTTGCCGTTGAGCGACGACTGTGCCGTCTGCAACGCCTTTTGAATGTTACTCCCCGCGTAGATCTGCTCCATGGCGGTCTGGGTCAAGTTTCGCGCTTGAATCAAGCCTTGCATGAAGATTCCGGAGTTCGTATTGTTTGGCTTCGCTGCGGCCAATTGTTCGCCAGGAACCCTCGATTCTGGCAACTTCTTATACATATTCAGCAGGGCTGGTTGTTTCTGCGAGTCCTTGTTTAAGGCCAAATAACCAGTCGCTGCTTGCCACTCTGCTTGGCTCTTCGCGGTCATCAAGAACTTGATAAAGTCCCATGACCCGCGCTGAACGGCCGCAGACTTGTCGTTTGAGATCCACAGTGACGCGCCACCAATGGCCACCCCATTACTCTTCTGACCATCGGGATGAGGATAGTAGGTGATACCGACTTGATCCTTGTTGCCCTTGGTCAGCTGGGTCGTCGTCGCGGAACTCTGTAAGAACATGGCGAGTCGGCCAGACAAGAAGCTGGCGATTTCGTTGTTCAACGCATTCCCCCCGGCACCGTAGTTAGCAAAGACGCCATCCTTGACGTTCGTTTGCAGCCATTTCATGGTGTTGACGGTGCTAGGGCCGGTCAAGTTAGAAGCCGTTGGCGTGCTGGCATGGCCATCGTCGTTATTGGCAAATGAAGCGCCAGAGTTTGCCATGAACTGTTCAAACAACCAGCCATAAATTTCGACCGACATCCCCTGAACCTTCTTGTTGGACTTTTCCATGACCTGCTTAGCAACCTTCGTGATGTCGCTATAGGACGGATTGACAGGTGGTGGTGTGACGCCCAACTTCTTCAGCAGTGTCGCGTTGTAAAAGAGCACGGGTTGCGACGTGTTAAATGGCATGGATAACTGTGTGCCTTGGTTGGAATAAAACGCCCGCGCACCCGCAGAGATCTTGTTCACATCGTAGTTGTCGGCGTCGATAAATTTCTGGACCGGCGTCGTGTACCCGGTGTGGTGCATCTGACTAGTCGAAATGTCCATGGATTGAAAGACTGCGGGCGACGCGTCGGTGCCGTGCGTGTTGATAATCTTCTGGACGGCCTCATTATAACTCCCCTCGAACTCGGGGACGACCTCATACTTCTTTTGTGACTGGTTAAATTGCTTAGAGAACTTAATCAATTGCTGCTGTGCCGGACCAGTCATTTCGTGCCAAAAGACCACCTTGATTCGGCCATTGCTTTGCGCCGAGGCGGACGGATGACTGAACGCGGTCCATCCCAGAATCGCTGCCAAGACGACCAGAATGCTGGCCACAATGGCGAACACTTTGTGGGAAACAGTTTGCTTCTTCATTTCGTGGCCCCCTCGTTCAAGCCATCCTTAAAGTAATGTTGTCCCACAAACAGCACGATCAGCGTGGGAATCACAACGATCACGGCACTGGCTTGAATCATCCCCCAGTTGTTGAACGTTTCCTGTGATTGCAGTTGCCGCAACCCATCTTGCACGGGGCGGAACTTATCACTAAACGTGGTCAACATTGGCCAGAGGTATTGGTTCCAGCTTTCCAGGAAGCTATAAGCGGCTAACGTGAACAGGCTGATGCGGGCGTAAGGCAACGTGACACGCCAGTAGAACTGCCAGTGATTCAAGCCCTCAACATCGGCGGCTTCTTTTAACTCCGGTGGAATCTGGCGGAAGGACTGCCGCAACATAAAGATCCCAAAGGCCGACGTCAGAAATGGAATGACCATGACAGCGTAGTGGTTCAGCAGGTTCAACTGACGGACCGTGGCGAAGTTGGGAATGACCTCCGCTTCGAAAGGCAGCATCATCGTGGCCAGAATCACGTAGAACAGGAAGTCGCGGCCCTTGAAGGACAGGAAGACAAAGGCGTACGCGCCTAACGAACAGAACAGAAGTTGAGCCGCCATCGTCAACACGGAAATCACGAAACTGTTGAGTAAGTAACGCATGATGGCCGTCTGTTGTACGGCGTCCACGTAGTTTTGGAAGGAAACGTGGGTGCTAAACAGCGTCCCCTTGGCAATGTCGGCCGTAGGTAACAGGCTGGTCCAGAATCCCAGGATAAACGGGCCGATGATAATAATGGCCATGATGACCAACACCAGGTAACGCAACGTTTTATGAGTCTTTGTCAGCATCATTAGTAGGTCACCCGTTTCTCAAGGAATTTGAATTGTAGCAGGGTAAACAGGGCAATGATGACCGCCAAGATGACGGACTCGGCACTCGCTATCCCATAGTTACCACTTAAAAAGGCGTCTTGATAGACCCGATAGACCATCAGGTTGGTGGCGTTGTTGGGCCCCCCAGCCGTCATCAGGTCGATCAAGCCGAAACTCTTGAAGGCCCCAATCAGCGTGACCGTCGACGTGAAGAACAGTGTTGGCGAGATCATTGGGATGGTCACGTGGAAGAACTGGTAGCTCTCGGACGCCCCTTCGATGGCGGACGCCTCGTAGAGTGGTTGTGGCACCATTTGTAAGGCGCCGAAGAGAATCAAGAAAGTAAAGCCCAGGTTCATCCAGACCGTGGAAATAATGACGGCGAACATGGCGGGACCGGGTTGTGTCAGCCAAGCCACGATCGGCAAGTGAAGGAAGTTACCGATCTGATCAAACAGCCCAATCGATGGACTGAAGATGAACAGCCAGAAGATGGCGGCAACGGAGACGGAGACCCCCATCGTGGCGGAGAAAATCGTCCGGAACCATTGAATCCCGGCGAGCTTCTTGACCGCGAGTTGTGCCAACAACAATCCCAGAATCAGGGTCAAAGCGACGACCCCAATCACGTAAACGGCAGTAGCTTGAAGACTGGCCTGATAGGCGCTGGAGGTCAACAGACCGATATAGTTTTTCAAGCCAACAAAGACCGTTGGCCGACCGACGTTATTGGTCAAGAACAGGCTCAAATAGAGAGTCCGTAGCATTGGGTAGAACACGAAGGTCCCGAGTACCAACAGTGAGGGTCCAAGAAAGGCGAACGCATAGTACTTATCACCAGCGTGCAGATTGTACCCCTTTGCTCGTTTGTGACTAATCGCAGACGACTGATCGACCTTAGGCTTGGGCGCTGGCGTGACTTCTGCTTGCATGTTGGCGACCCCCTTCCACCATAAATTGAACCTCGCCAGTGTGGTCGAAGACGTAGGCGTTGCCATCGATACCGACGGACAGCCAGTCCCCCGCCTGATAATTCTCATCAGGATCGGCGGTCAATTCGATCGGCGTGCCATCGCTGAGTTCGGCTTCCAACAGGATCTGGGCGCCGAGGTATTCGACGGTCTTGACCTGTGCGTTAGGCTCGCCCTCCCCTTGAGGAAGCAGGTACAGCGACGTTGGTCGAATCCCAACGATGTAGTCGGCGACCGGTAACGGCTTGGGTAGTGCTAATTTTAACGTGTCTGCTAGGGTCAATTCACGGTCGGCGGTCACCCGGGCCGGCAAGAGGTTCATCCGCGGCGTGCCAAAGAAGCTAGCCACGAAGGTGTTGGCGGGCCGGTTATAAATGTCGAGGGGCGTGCCGATCTGCTGAATCTTATGGTCGTGCAACACCATAATGTGATCGGCCATAGTCATCGCTTCGACCTGATCATGCGTGACGTAGATGACGGTCAGTCCCAACTCCTGCTGGAGATTCCGTAATTCCGTACGCATCTTGATTCGGAGCTGAGCGTCCAGGTTAGATAGTGGTTCGTCCATCAAGCAAACCTTGGCATCACTGGCGATTGCGCGGGCTAAAGCCACCCGTTGCCGTTGCCCACCAGACAGGTCCCGGGGACGACGGTCCTTGAATTCCTCCAAGTTGACCAATTTGATGGCCTTCGTGACCCGCTCCTCGATTTCCTTAGCGGGAAACTTCCGGGCCTTCAGTCCAAACGCAACGTTATCGGTGACCGATAAGAATGGAAATAACGCGTAACTTTGAAAAACCATCGTTAACTGGCGGTCCTTCGGTGGTAGATCCGTTGCCACCTTACCGTCGATCTGAAGTTCACCGGTCGAAATCGGAATCAGTCCCGCAATCATCCGCAACAACGTACTTTTTCCGCACCCAGAAGGCCCGACAATCGCGAAGAATTCGCCACTCTCGATGTGCGCCGTCACGTTTTGCAAAACCCAATTATCAGCGGTGTACGCTTTCCCCAATGCGTTTAACTCAATCGACATCTCGCCACTCCCCTTACTTAAGTATGAGGCAAGTGTACGCGGCCCATGTAACGAGGTTGTGTGGTCTATGTAAATAGTTTGTAAACCATTCTCACTTCTCCTTGAAAGCGATTACGTTCTGTAAGTGGCAGGTCGGGATAGTCGTTTCAGTGGCACTTGATTTAGGGGGTTATTTAGCAGGTCAAAATCTAACCCTGGGGTAGTGGTAAATTTTCTGCCTGCAGCTGCCAGGATTACGCCTGCTATGTGGTCGGTTCCAGCCTTTGCAAGGCTTCCACCTCGACTTGAAGCCACGAAGACCACCTGTCTCCAAGGTCGTCCCACGATGTAAGCCGGAGAGAACGCCGCCTGACATCGTCGACACAGCTGGCTCCATCCTGGTCTCCTCCGACTTTGATAGTTTTTAATTGAGAGATGTGTTTGAAACATGACCTCCGTTAGTTACGGCCACTATCCTGACTAGAATGACGTGACACTTCCCACTGAATTCACCATCCCCAACTAAACCACTTTAGACCGTCTGATTGCTATTTTACTTGTAATATCTCTAGTAGCTCAAAAGGTAAATTAACTTAATATCTAACCAGTATTTCTCTGTTGGTCATCGAAAAAGGCGCTACCAGTTTGTCTAGCAACACCTCAGTTCTATTCTTATATTCAAATACTGCTTAAGCCCGATATAACAACGATATTACTGTGAAGATTAGGCAACTCAGTGCATCCTTCGCTTTACCGGTCGCCAGATATGGGCCGGAAACGGTGCGGACACAAGACTCTCAGCAGTTATTGTGATAGAACACAACCTAAGCCGGAGGAGGACAGGGATGTAGCCGGCCGTGGTAATGGTGTTGGCTGGCGTCCTTTGCTAGCCTAGACCATGGGCGACTTTTAAGACGCGTGTTTTTCGCGGCTTAAAAGCGAGCGAGAAGACTGGTGTTCTTCCAGTCTGAAGCGTCCCCACAGCAGGCGGAATCCATGGCAGCCGCAGTGCGACTAATTTGCTCTAACCTATCCCCAAACATCGTCAGCAATGCGCTTGACTAATTTCAGCTTGGCCCACTGCTGGTCCTCCGTCAGTTGGTTGCCCTCTTCGGTCGACGCGAAGCCACACTGCGTGGACAATGCTAAGTTGGCTAACGGCACCTGTTGAGCAGCGTCCTTGATCCGGGTCTTGATGTCGTCTTCATTTTCCAAGTCAGGGAATTTAGATGTGATCAATCCCAAAACTAATTTCTTGTTGGTATCGTTGTTCCAAATCTTTTTGAGTGGGGTGAAGTCGCCGGCCCGGTCGCTGTCATATTCCAAGAATAGGCCGTCATAATGCAACTGGCTCAGGTAGTCGGCGACATCATCATAACCACCGGAGAACAGGTATGTCGACTTGAAGTTGCCCCGACAAATGTGGGTGGTGACCGTCAAGTCGGCTGGCAGATCGGTCAACAGGTCGTTGATGACCCGGACCGCGTCTTCGGCCAAGGCCACATAGGTCTGATGCGCGGTGGCATCGTCGACTGTCTCGTTGAGCTTGCTGATGAGAAAGGCCCACGTCGTATCGTCCAGTTGGAGGTAGCGACAACCCAGTTCATAGAAGCGCAAAATCGTTTCATGATAAGCCTTGGCCAAGTCATCTAGGTAGGCGTCCCAGGTCTCATAAAATTCGTGCCAGTTGTCGCTCCGATTGTCCCGGAACAGCATGGTCGGGGATGGAATCGTCTGTTTCACCAGGACACCTGCTGGAACTAATGACTGGAGGTATTGAAAGCTTTCAAAGAACGGATGATCCGGGTTAAAGGCAATCTTACCTACCAGGTCGGCGTTGTCGGTCCGCGTCTTGCTGCCATGGAATTTATAACTTTGTTGATAGTCATAGTGGCCGACGCCATTCAGGCCCCACAAGAAGTCCAGATGCCACCAGCTTCGGTTGAACTCGCCGTCCGTGACCGCCTTCAAGCCCAAGGCCACCTGTTCACCGACGACGCGCCTTGTTTCGGCCCGTTGGACGGTCTTTAGTTGGTCAGCATCGATCTCACCCGCCGCAAATTTTGCCCGGGCGTCCTTCAAAGTTGCGGGGCGCAAGAGGCTGCCCACAACGTCATAGCGGTAAGGGAACTCATTTTCTGTCGTCGTTGTCATGCTTAATTTCCTCCTAAATTGAGTTGGCCCGAGACCGTTCGACTGTTAACATGACCTGTTCATTCGGCAAATACATCGCCCGTGGCTCTCCCAGTGTGCATCGCTAAGGGATTCTCAAGGGGGTGTTGCCAGTCCAGCAATCTCGGTCGACCCTTTTTCTAATCGGTCATCATAAACAAAAAACGACACGCTCCTCCCCGAACTAATTGCTTAGTTCAAGGGACGAACGTGTCGTTTTACCACCCTAGTTCACACAGTCCTCACAGACTCTGCCTCAACGGTACCAGTTGATACCCGGAAAGTTAACGGTTCCTACCGACCAAGCAGCGTGAACCACTTGATAGCTATCGGGAGCTCATCTTCATGGTTCGTCGTCGACCCGTTCACACTCGCTCGGGCTCACTGTACAACGCCAACGCCACTACTCTTCTCCTAGCCTTATTTATGACAAACCGATTAGAAATTAGTGATAAGTTTAAGGCTCTTATTGGTGGCTGTCAAGAGCGGATTTTAGTCTAACAACCCATGACTTCTCAAATAATCACGCGCCACGGTCGCCGCCTTCTCGTGCTTGACGGTGACCTGATAATTCATCTTCTGCATATCGGTCGTGGACACCTTGCCGGCGAGTTTATTCAGCGTCGCCCGCAGTTCGGGATGCTCCGTCAACAGCTTTTCCGTCATCAACGGTGCCCCTTGATATGGTGGGAAGAAGTTCCTATCATCTTTCAAGACGACCAAATGATACTCCCGAACTTCCGGATCAGTCGTATAGCCGTCGACCAGGTTGACCTTGCCATTGGCGATGGCCTTGTAGCGAATCGATGGCTCCATAGTCTTAGCGCTGGCAAATTTCAGACCATACGCTTTGCTCAGTCCAGGATAACCATCCTTCAACTGGTAAAAGTCGGGGTCGAACCCGGCGTGGATCTTGCCTTCGATCGCCACTAAGTCGGAAACAGTCTTCAATTGATACTTCTTAGCAAATTGCTTGGTGACCGCCAAATCATACCCATTTTGATACTTCATCGGCTTCAGGTAGGCCATCTGGTGTTGCGCCTTGAGGGCCTGCTTAGCCACCTGATACGTCTTCGCCGGATTGTGACTCGCCGACTTTTCACCGGTGACTAACGACTCCAAGACGGTCCCGGTAAATTCAGGATAGATGTCGATCGACCCCGACTGCAAGGCCTTAAACAGAAACGAGGTGCCCCCAAAGTTCGCCTTCGTCGTCACCTTGGTATTTGGATGATCGTGCTCGATCAAGTCCTTGTACATATTAATTAAAATTTCGGGCTCACTGCCCATTTTCCCAGCAACTGTAATGGTCGTCTGGGGCGTCACTAATTTACGATAACCGGCAAAACCACCGATCAACACGACCAGCGTCAACAGGACGATTCCGGCCTTTTTAAAAGATAATTTACCCAGCCAGTCAATGGCCGCACCAAAGACCAACGCGAGGACGGCCGACAATACGGCCCCAATGATCAGGAGCGCATTGTTGTTGGTTTCAATCCCCAGCAGGATGTAGGTCCCCAAGCCCCCGGCCCCAATCAAGGCGGCCAAGGTGGCGGTCCCGATGATCAGAACCATCGCGATGCGAATCCCAGAAATGATCATCGGCAGGGCTAGTGGCAACTCGACCCGGAAAAGTTTCATCCGCCGCGACAGCCCAAACGCGGTTGCCGCTTCTTCTAAGTTGGGGTCGATGGTGGTCAGCCCAGAATAGGTGTTTTGAAAAATCGGCATCACCGCGTAAATGACTAACGCAATGATTGACGGGACGGTCCCAATACCGACGATGGGAATCAGAATCCCCAACAGTGCCAGGCTCGGAATCGTTTGGAGAATACTGGTGATCTGGAGCATGACTTTGGCCCAGCGCTCGTGATTCATCAGTAAGATTGCTAAGGGAATGGCAATGATGGCCGCAATCAGCAACGAGATCAGGGACAACCCAATGTGTTGACCGATGGAATTGACGATGTCGCCACCCTGTGTTTGGAGAATATGAATGATCTGTGCCAACTAGTTTGCCTCCTTAGTTGCCAAATAATCGAGGAGATCCGGCGTACTGAGTGCCCGCGATATCTCGCCACCACTCACAACGACCGACACGTTGCCCTTTAACGCCGCCGCCAATTCGTTGATGGTGGCGGTCGCCGTTAGCGTTGCCGGTGCGCTCGTCGTTTGCCCGTAGCCTTCACTTAAGAGTGATTGGACGGTGTCGGGCCGCGGCGCGTGTTCATTTTCAAAAAAGCCGCGCACAAAATCATTGGCCGGGTGCTGCATGATGTCTGCGCCCGTCCCCACCTGTTGAATATGACCTAGCCGCATCACCGCAATGTGTTGGCCCAACCGCAGCGCTTCGTGCATGTCATGCGTGACGAACACGAAGGTCATCTGGAGTTCCTTATGCAGCTGTAACACCAGGTCCTGGAGCTGTTTACGCGAGATTGGGTCCAGCGCGCTGAATGGTTCGTCCATCAAGACCACTTTGGGTTTAATGGCGAGCGCCCGGATAATGCCGACCCGCTGTTGTTCCCCGCCGGACAGCTCATTGGGCATTCGGGTCGCGTACTTATCGGGATCCAAGTCGACCTGTTTCAACAACGCGCGGGCCCGTTCGACTCGTTGCTTGCGCGGCCAGCCGAGCGATTCTGCCTGAATGGCGATGTTTTCTTGAATGTTTAAGTTGGGAAAGAGCGCAATGTTTTGCAGCACATAACCCATCTGTAGTCGTAATTGCGTTAAATCGTAATCAATCAGGCGCTTATCTTCAAAGTAAATGTCGCCCTTGGTTGGCGCAATCAAGCGATTCAGCATCTTCAGCGTGGTCGTTTTTCCACTCCCACTGGGGCCAACCAACACAAAAAAATCTCCCGTCGGTATGGTCAGATTGAGGTTGTCAATCGCCTGGTTGCCGGCGTAACGCTTGCTGACGTTTCTAAATTCTATCATTCGTGACCTCCCACTGCTGACTTTCAAATAACGCTCGCTTATCTTCACGATGACCTGCCAAAGTAAAACGCAGGACATCCAATTTCACATGATTATCTTCAATTATACTAATCTTCCGCCAATTACCTAGGCAGAAGGCTTACGAATTTCCTTATGCAACAGTATCCCACTTTACACTTTTCCCGGCTGGCTGTTAATATTGAAAAGAAAGAGTTTCCGTCCTAAAAACTTAGAAAATAAGGTGTTTACTGTGCCAGACGAAACCGATATTGCCATCATCAAAGAGCTCAATCGTGACAGTCGCATTAAAACGAGTCACTTGGCCGAACTCGTCCACCTGTCCGCCCCGGCCGTCGCCGCCCGAATTCAGCGGCTCGAGGATGCCGGTGTCATTACCAAATACACCATCGAAGTCGACCTCGACAAGGTTGATCTACCGCGGCAAGTCTTCATCCAAGTTGCTGTTCAAGACCGCCAACACGCGGCCTATCTGCAATTGGTCAAGAGCCACCACAATGATTTCCGTCACCACTACCGCACGACCGGTAGCTACGACTACATGCTGGAGGGCGCGTTTCACGACCGCCACGTGCTGAACGATTTCCTGCTGGCTCTGGGGAAAGTGGCCCGCTATCAGGTCATCGACGTGATCGACGATATTTAAGGGTGGTTTAGTGCGCCCCGAATCTTAAATGCGTTCAGTGCATTTAGTGCGGGATAGTTCTAAAGCGGTCGCCTCCGGCTGCCAGGGATTGCGCCTGCTGTGGGGACGCTTCGGACTGAGGGGCGGTCCTCTCGCTCGCTTTTAAGCCGCGAAGAACACGCGTCTTAAAAGTCGCCCATCTTGGGAGCTAGCCAGCGGCCAGCTCCCAAGATTACCACGGCTGGCTTCATCCCTGGCCTCCTACGGCTACGTTAGTCCTCTACCGCAACCGATGTTAGAAACGGAACTGGCGATTTATTTTACGTTGTCGTTCTAATTTCATCGGTCTTAGTCGAAGTTGGCAACCTGTTATGACGGTTATCACCCCAACTAAGTTTAGACAACATTGTCCAAAACCAATACCAATTCAAAACGTCTCCCTTCACAGCCTTTTCAGCTGATGGTGGGAGACGTTTTTTTCATTACTTAAAGGTTGAAAGTTCTAAAATACCAGTCATGACTGCTCTAGCAACGACAGCGAGTCTAAAACTAGGCAATCTGGTTGGCCCTTCGCCTTACCAGCCGTTGTCGTGGTAAAACACAATCTAAGCCGGAGGAGGACAAGGACGGAGCCAGCCGTGGAGGTGATGTTAGCTGGCGTTTCTTAAGCCGGCTTACATCACGGGCGATTTGAAGACATGTGCTCTCCATGCCTTCAAATCGAGCGAGAAGACTGGTGGTTTTCCAGTCTGAAGCGTCCCCACAGCAGGCGTAGTCCCTGTCAGCCGCAGTGCGACCAGCTCTCAACAATCTCAACCAATCTAGTCGTTGTCCACGATCACCTGACCCAGCGCCCGGCTGGCCATTACGTAGGTGTGCGCTTCCTTGATTTGGTCGAGCTTGAAGACCTTGGCGATGGGGATTTCCAAATGGTGCTCGGAAATCAGGCTAAACATCTCATCGACCAAGTCCTGTTGAACATTAGTGGAGTCGAACATCGTCAAGAACTTGCCGCCCAGCGTGAAGGGATTGAACTCTTTGGCAACCCATTCGCCGGCTAGCAACCCGATCAGTGACACACCGCCGCCCTGATTCAGGTGAGCAATCGAATCGGCTAACGTGACCGTGCCGACCATATCAATGATGCCGTCGTAGTTTTGATCCGTCACCAATTTATTGTCCGCATCCAGAATGGCATCATCGGCGCCATTGGCAATCAACTCTGGGAGCATCTCTTTGCGCCGCGTCGTTGCCGTGACCTTGAGGCCCAGCACCTTGGCTAGCTTGATGGCTGATAGACCGACAGCCGTTGTCCCGCCACGGACCAATAACGTTTGGCCCGGCTTCCGGTGTAACGACTTGATGGCGCCAATCGCCGTGTAGAAGTTTTCCGGATATTCGGCTAACTTGACCCAGTCACCGTTAAAGTCCACCGGGAACAAATTAGCGTCGTCGACCAACGCGTATTCCTGGTAACTGCCGTCCACTTCACGACCAAAGCCCCCCATCATGGTCATGACCTTTTGGCCAACCTTCAGAGTGCTCTGAGCAGAGGCTTCAGCAATTTCACCGACGGCCTCAACGCCGATCACCCGGGGAAACTTAACCGATGGCGACCCACCGGCACGGGTCAAGACTTCGTACCGGTGCACGCCAAACGCGTGGATCCGCATCACGGACTGGTGATCCGTCGCCTTTTGAATTGGCCGGTCGACAATCTTCATGACGTTAACGTCCCCTGGTTCATCAATGACTACTGCTCTCATTAGTTAATCGCTCCATTCTTTGTATTTGCTTAATCAGTAAACCCAGTATAGAGTATAACGTAACGTTACAGTCAAGCCGAAAGGACCGAAAGAGATGCTCACTATTCAAAAATTTGCGGAACTTGCCGGAACCACGCGGCGCACCCTGATCTTCTATGATCAAAAAGACCTGTTCAAGCCGAAAAAAGTTGCGGCTAACGGCTACCGTTACTACGATTACGACCAGTTGTACCCGGCCACGTTCATTCTGGAACTACGCCGACTTGGCCTGTCGATCAGCGAGATCAAAGCGCTCAACGCCTCGACCAACCCTGGCTCGCTCGATAAAAATCTTCAGCACATTCTCACGCAGATCAACCAGCAGATGGACAATTTGAGTCTACTCAAAACGACGCTGAATACGCGTTTCAATCAACCCGTCGCCACCGAAAATAGTGTGCGGAACCAACCCTTCATCACCCAAATGGATGCCGCTTTGTTCTGCCAGTCTAAGCAGTCCGTTGCCTGTACCGAAGCTGAAATCGCCGAAATTTACGCCGACTTTTACGAGCGATTGGGTAAGCTCAAGCTGGTCAATCAGCGATCTTCCGGTTTTCTCACCCGCCTCCCCAATAGCGACGCCAACGGCTATCCCACGGCTTCATTTTGCATTCTCAAAGCCGTCACGGTCCAGACGGACACCGGCGACCTGCCACGACTGGAGAAACCGGCCGGTAATTACGTTGCCATCACGACGACTAATGACACCAAGAATATCTGTATCGCGCTGAAGATCCTCGCCGAATACATTCAAAAAAATCAGCTAAAAATCAACGGCCAGCTGTGGCAAATGAACCGCGACGAAAATTTCACCAGCAAGGGTGCTTCCGATTTAGTCTCCTTGCAATACCAAATTCAAGACTAGGACTGGCTAAACGCGCCAGGATTCTTGACCGACTCCGCAAAAAGTGCTGTAATCAAGTTGATAACAAATGATTGCTTCACTTAACTAGTCACAGTATCAGAGCTTACATTAAAATTAAGGTGGGTCTTAACATGGACGAAGTGGTACAAGCACTTAGTGACATTGTCAAACTAAACACGGTTAATGGTAACGAAAAATTGGTCGCCGACTATCTGGCAGACCTCTTCAAGCAGCATGGCATCGACAGCACAGTCGTTGAATACGCCCCCAACCGGGTCAGCCTGGTCGCTGAAATTGGTGACGGCAATGGCCCCGTCGTTGGTTTCGACGGGCATTCAGACATTGTGGCCCTTGGTGACGCCGCTAAATGGAAGGCCGACGCCCTCTCCGCAGCGATTGTGGACGGCAACATGATTGGCCGCGGGACGTCCGACATGAAGTCCGGCTTGATGGCCGGTGCACTCGCGATGATCCATTTAAAGGACCAGAACGTGCCGTTACACGGTACCCTGCGTTTCATGGCCACAGTTGGTGAGGAATACGGCCAATACGGTGCCCAACAACTGGGTGAAAAAGGCTACGCCAAGGACCTCGACACGCTGATTGTCGGCGAACCAAGTGGGGTCCACAAACAATTACTGTTGCAAAAGAAGATCCAATACATGCTGCAGAGTGACGAGGCTGGGGCCAAGAAACTCTTTGACGCCAACCAAACCAACGAACAACACTTCATCGAACTGGCGCACAAGGGCTCACTGACGTACACGGTCCACTCCAAAGGGGTCGCTGCACACAGTTCCATGCCAGAAATCGGTAAGAACGCCATCACGCCGCTGATGCGCTTCTACCAAAAGGAAGAGGATTACTTCGCTTCCATTAAGGACTACCGTAATCCCGTCCTCGGAACCGTTACCCCGGTGGTCACCATGGTCAAGGGTGGCGAACAGATCAACACGGTACCCGCCAGTGCCGACCTCTCCGTCAAAATTCGGACCATCCCCGAACTGCCAAACGCCGACATCACAACTGCTATCAAGCAGATCATCGCTGACTTGAACGCGGACGGTGCCGACCTAACACTAGACATTCTCAGTGACCTCCGTCCCATGCACACCATGGACGACGCGCCATTAGTTAAGGCCGCTAAGGAAATTGGCCAGGCTGAACTCCAACAAGCCTTACCACTGATCGGCGTTCCCGGCGGCACCGACGCCTCCTCGTTCCTGGCGTTCAACCCCGACATCGACGTCATCGTCTTCGGGCCCGGCAACATCACGGCCCACCAGGTCAATGAGTACGTCGACCTCGACATGTACCACCGCTTCATCACGATTTACGAGAAATTGATCACGCATTTGTTGAAGTAAATCGTAATGTTATTTTTAAACAGCTGTCGATATTAGCGCAAAGTGTCCGCCTGCAGCTTCCAGGACTGCGCCTGCTATGGGGTCAGTTCCAGCCTTTGCAAGGCTTCCACCTCGACTTGAAGCCACGCAAAGTTTGCGTGTCTCCAAGGTCGTCCCACGATGTAACCCGGGAAAAAAAACCGGCTAACATCGTCGCCTCAGCTGGCTTCGTTCGGCTATAGTTGTGCTTTATGGCAGCTAACCGTTAAATCAAAATAATAAATTTACTCTAAATGAAAAAGTTGATCTCGTCTGGTTTCAGATGAGGTCAACTTTTTTCGGTTCTATTCTACCTGATGGTATGCCATGCCATTTTTTCTATGCAGTCAGTACTGATACTGGCGTGAAGTGCTCACTAACGGCAATGGTAGCTGAGACGACAAGGTCCCTGTCAGCTATAGAGAAAATCAGTCATTGTCCACCACGTAGCCTGGCGCGTTGGTGAGGCCCCAAGTAATGGTCCCCTGGTACTCGCCTGCCGTGGCACCACTGCCGATTGCCAATAGCAGGCCCGTTTCTGGCGTCCAATTCTTAACCACGTCGTAGGTCCCATCAGCAACACTGTCATCCGTCTTGCGCGTCAAAATGGGCGTAGCTTCGGCACCAATCGGGATCGTCCGGTAAGTGTCCACGTAGACGGGATTTCCAGCTAGCTTTTGTCCCGCTGCCGTTTTAAAGGGTTCCGCTTTGGCCGTAAGCGTCCACGGCTCGTCGGTCCCCCGATCATCCTGAATGCTCAGCAACCAGTTTGCCTCCCGTTGCACATTTTGTGTCGCACCGGTCAGGGCTGTCTCCTTAAACGTACTACGAGTTGAAATCGCCTTAAACCGCAACGTTCCGGCCAACGTAATTGGCACGGAAACTTGTTCGGATTCATCCCCCATGTTGGTGGCCGCGACCAAGGTAAGTTGATTGGTTCCCCGGCGAATCTGGTCACCGGAAATTGGTAGCCGAAAAACACCGTCTCGGTTCACCGCAACGGGACTAAGCATCTTACCATTTAACTGGGGCCGTACCCGTACTAATGGTGGAAATTCCGTGTCCGCTCCCTTCAATTTGGCCTTCCCTTCCACCGTAATATCGTCATGACCTGCTAAGTTGACCGGATTTTCGCTGGTAACTTTCAAGCTCAGTCGGGCGTTCGGGTTAATAATAAAGTTTGGCGTATCCGCAGCACTAACCTGCGTTGGTGATGTGAATTTACTCGTGAACGCTTCAACTGCCTTAGTTGCGGCCACATCCTTAGCTCGACCGACCACCTTGATGACGGCCGTCGGGTTTTCTTCACTCAACGCGCTTTTCAGCTGCACCGACAACTCATTATCCGTGAAGTCCGTCAGCATCACCGGCTGCGTCTCTCCTTTACTGTAAGCAATCTTAATCTCTTGCACGTCGATATCCTTGGGTACCTTCAAATGGGCCACGATGTCCGCCCACGCCTGCTTGCCAGAACGGTAGGCTAACTGGTAGTCCAGCTGAACGCGACTCTTACTCTTGACCTGGCCTCCTGGTTTTACCACCTTTTGTCGGTCCAGATCCGTCATGGTCGTTTCCGCATCAACATCCACCATTCCCGGGATGTTTTCCAACACGACCAAATGGTTTTCGTACTGGTCACTCGTTGCTGAGGTCAGCCCCCAACGAATTTTACCCGTTTTCTGTGGGTCCAAGTGGTTGAGATCAAGCGTAATCGTCCGTCCCATTCCCGGTTGTGGGGCATGCGTCTGCGGATTCCGATCGTCAAAGTTATACATCAACACGCCACCCTTTTGGTAGCGAACCGTCAAATGATGCCACTGCCCGTTAGACAGAAAGTTCGGCTCGTTGGCATTGTATACAATATTTTTGTGCCACATATTGTAATAATAAGCATGCCGATGACCACCAAAAAGACTCCCCCAAAAACTGTTAGTCACAGTATTCAACTTATACGTGCTTGATTTTCCCGGATAGTTTGAAGCAATGTGCATAGCCGGATAACCAGTATCGAACGAATTGGCCTTTGAGGGCGACATCTCATTGGATTCCCCATTCCACTGTGTGTCGAATTCCAGCGCCCAACTTTTCTGTATTGCCGTATGCGCAATCTGACTAGAATTATTTTCTCGGGGATCCTCGTCAACGCCCCACACCCCAAGTGTTTCTCCCGCGATTGGGCCCTTCCGTTGTAGCGGCATGGCGTCCAGTCCCCGACCATCATTTTGCAGGACAAAGGCCATCCCCTCCCCGGCCGAGGCGTCACTGTTTCCTAAGTACATCCACATGGAAATAGTTTGGTCGCGATTTAAGTCCAAAAGGCCCTGTCGCGTCGACCACATCGACCCGAATTGATCCGGTCCGTTCGTCAATGCCGCAACCTGGGTTCCGGGAGAGTTCGGATTGGTGCTCTCCACCACGGTGGCTGCGCTCTTAGTGGTCGTATCCGTCGTCACAAACGGATTTGTCTTGTCCAGCACGATTCCGTGGGGGGCCGTTGCTAAAGCGGTCCCCAAATCATCAGCGTGGGCCACGCACCAGCCGTGCCAACTCAATCCAGCCACTACCACTACCAACGTCAGACGTAACCATCGTTTTGCTCCCATTGTTTCTCCCCCATACTTTTTCTAACCCATTGTCATCTACTTCAAAACAAAACAAGTGCCCAGTCCGCTGTGGGTGTTAACCCGCGGTAGACTGGGCACTTGTCAGTATCCAGCTTGCGTGTTGATCGCCAGATTACCCGACGACACAACGTTCGATTTAACTTTAAAGCTAACTTGGTGCATCACTCAGTGTCCAAATAATCGTTCCCGAATAACTTCCGACCGCAGAACCGTCATCGACCGCGAGTAGAATTCCGGTCTTAGACGTCCAACTGCCGGCCACGTCGAAGCGCCCCGCATCTTCACTATCGTCCGTAACGTGCGTTAGGACCGGCATCGGGGTCGTTCCAATTGGAATTGTCCCGTGGCTGGTCACGTAGACCGGTTGCCCGGCCAACTGCTGCCCATCACTAGTGGTCAATGCGGTTGCTTGTGCATTTAGCGTCCAGCGAGAACCGGTTCCGCGCGTATCCTGAACAACCAGCCGCCAATCGCCGGTCCGACCGACCAACTGGCTGTTACCGGTCAAGGTACTGACCCGGAACCCTTCCGCACTAGAAACTGTGTCAAATTTCAGCTCGCCGGCAACCGTGATGGGCACGGTCACCGTTTTTGAAGCATCACCGCTAGCTGTATCTGCAGTCAGTTTCAGGTCGTTTGCCCCTGGCTGTAGCTGGCTGGCAGTCAACGAAAGGGCAAACGTCCCGTCACTTTGCGGCGTTACCCTGGGCAGGGCAACCCCGTTCAGCTTGGCCATGACGCGCAATGCTGGTGGCACATTGGCACGAGTGAAGCCCCCGATCTTTCCCGTCACCGTCGTTTTCTGCAAGTCCGGCAGTGCCAGTGGATCAGCACTAGTCACTGCCAAATTGAGTTTAACGGCCGGGATGACGCTAAAGGTCGGCGTCGTTGCCGTGCCAATAAATGTTGGCGACGCAAAGATACTGGTAGCGCCGGTCACCACTTGCCGCGAATCGACTGGCAAGATTTTTCCCGTCAGTCGAATCGTGGCGGTCGGATTCTGTCGTGACAGAACCGCCTTCAAGGCCGTTACGAGCTGACCATCACGTGCCGTTTCTAGTGGCAATGTGGTGGTCTGCCCATTGGCAGTGGTGATGGTCGCCTGATTGTCATACGCAATGTCGGCTGGCAACTGCAGATGGCCGCTAATAGCCGACCAAGTTTGCCGACCAGCCTGGTAATCCAGGTGATACGTCAATTGAACTTTATCATGACTGGTGACCTCATCGTCGTGATCAACGATCTTGTCCTGCGTTAGATCGAACAACTGCGCTGAAGTCTGTGCCGCCACTAGTCCGGGCGCATTTTCTAAGACCACCAAGTTCGTGCCATCGTGAGTACCCGTCGTCCCGGTGAACCCCCACCGAGCGCGACCGGTATGGCTAGGGTCAATCTGCTTCAGATCGACCGTTACCGTCCGGCGTACCCCCGGTTCAGGGGCCGCGGTCACGGGGTCCTTGTCGTTAAACGCGTACGTCATGGTATGTGCCGTGGCGTTCCAGGTTAACGTCAAATGATGCCACGATCCGTTAGCCAAAAAGTTTGGCTGTGTCGAATCACTGATCACACCCACGTGGCGCAATCGATAAACGGTTGGCGCACTAGCGGTCTCTTTTGCAGTCGGCGTCAGCGGCAGGTAACTCGTTGCCAACCCCGGATAGGCCGAGGCAATGTGGGCGGTGGTCCGACCGGCATTCAGGTCAGTCGTCAGGCTTGCTGAATCGTCGTTGGCGTTTGTGTCAAACTCCAGTGCCCAGCTATTTTGAATCGCTGTTGCGGCAATTTCAGCTGCTGAACTGACCGGCATGTCGGCCGTCACTCCCCAAACGCCGAGCGTGTCAGCGCTGATGCCAGCACTCCCCCAGTCAGGCATCGCGCGAACACCTTGAGGATCATTCTGCAACACGAAGGCCATGCCATCGGCTGCGGTGGTCCCCTGATCACCAAAGTAGAGCCATAGTGACAGGGTTTCGTTGTGAGTTAAATCAAAGCTATTGTCATCCGTCGACCAAGTTGACCCAAACTGATCTGCGCTATTTGTTACCACCGCGGCTTGCGTTCCGGGTGTTGCCGGATTCGTCGTGTTCACGACGGTAGCAGAGCTCTTACTAGCCGTTGCCACCGTTAAGATGGCGTTGGGCTTGCTGAGTAGAATTCCCTGCGGCACGGTCGCCAAGGCATGTGCATAGTCGCTATCCGCATGCGCCGTGACCGAACCACCCCAACAGGCCAGGGCTAGCAGAATCAAGCCAGCGTCCAACCACCGTCTGAACATGGGAAATCCCCCCTATTCAATTACGAAAGTAGCCGCGGGTGAGGGTCGACAAAATAAGTCGTGTACGACTGGCGGCGGCCCTCTGGAAAATTGTGACTAACCGAACTGACGATACGTAGACTAAGTGACGATAATCGCCCCGACCATGGTTGCCAGTACTATTAGCCACAGCCACCGGAAAATATAACTGTAGCTCACAGTAGCGCGGCAACTGTAGTCAGTCGCAGACGGAAAATCACAAACTACTCATCGTCAACATCATCATCGTCGTCACGGTGCCGGCTGCGGTAGAGTAGGTAACCGATGATTGCAAGCAGAATGGCAATCAGAAGGGCTAACGCCGCATACAGCCAGTAATTTGGCCGTTTAGCTGGCGCCAAGACCGTCTTGTTCAACCGCTTGACAGTCTGGTCTGCAATCGTGAAGTTCCGGGTAAACTGCCAGGTCTGAGAACCCGCCTTGGCCGTTAGATAAAGCGTGTATTGGCCGGCGGGAAGGTTCTGGTTGCCCCACGGAATACCGAAGTTAAAGTTACTATTTGGCGCCATCCCCATTCCGCTTTGTTGTTGCCGGATCAGGGTCTTAACCGAATCGAACTTCGTCACGCGGGCATTAACCGTGAGTTTTTGCATAATGCCAGGCTGCGGGTTTTGCAAATTAGCCGTGACGTAATTACGCCGGTTGATCTGCGTGGCTTTGACCTCGTGAAGGCGCATGTCCGGTAAGACCGTCCGCGTGCTCTCTCGAAGACGTAAGCCAATGGCGTAGGCAAACGCGTTTTGAATCATGATCTTCGCCGTCGTGTGTTTCGCGGCGGCGGGGACCTGTTCCACGTACACCCCACCTAAAATAATTCCCGGCAGCTCTTTAGCAGGCATGGTGTAGGTAAACGTCACCTTTTTCTGGGCATTAGCTGCCACCGTCACCTTTTGGTCGGACCCCTTAGTGAAGATATCTTGTATCCCCACTTTCAACGAAGGATCCAGCTTAGGCTTGACCTGACTATAATCAATCACCCCGTTATCGTTCGTCACGGCTTGATTGATGCTGACCACGTACTTCTGTTGCCGATCGCTCGTATTGTTGATGACGATTGCCAACTCCTGCGTTTGATCCGGTTTGACTCGTAAGGCAAAATAGTTCACCTGCTTGTCATCCTGGTTACTTGGGAGCTCGGCTCTCACCGTATAGCCCACGCTATCCGCTAAGGCCATTGGCATTTGCCATATCAATCCGACTAAGGCTAGACTCAATGCGAGTAAAAGTTGCCATCCTCGTTTCATCGTTGTCATCCCCCCATCAACCGCCAGAAAAACCGGTGCCACGAACATGACACCGTCAAAACGACTTGTGCTGATTGCTGGCTGGCGGCTTAGTCGTTACCAGCTAGTCGTCGCTTTTAGGAAGCCCATTTAGCATCAGCACGACAACTTTCCAAAATTACTGTGGCGTGTCGCTTAACTGCCACGTCAGCGTTGAACTGTAGATGCCGCTGACTTGCCCAGCAGGAACCGTTAAGTTGATGTTGGCCAAGCTATACTCGGAGTCCCAAATCCCCAAACCACCCTTAGCTGGAGCGGCTAGAACGATTTGCGTCGTCCCGGTCCCATTTAAAGGTGAGTTGGTTGCCACTGGTGCGGCGGATGGGTTGCCCGTGTTCGCTGCAGCAACTTCTGGCGTTCCCAGCGTTAATTGGGCACCACCTAACGTATCACCCGTTGCATCCGTAAACGGCGTGTTCTTTAACTGAACGTTCCAACCACTGCCTAAGCCGGGGTTAGAGACTTCAACCGGATTGTCGGCCGATACCGCAAAGTAACTGCCGTTGGTCTTACCGTTAGGAGTGACATTCTTGCCAAAGCTGATGTTTGGCGCCGTATCCAGAGAAATCGTGGCGTTAGGACTCGTGTCAAATTCGGCTGACGTGGTGGTACTTTGCGTCGTTACAGCCGAACTGCTACTCGTCGAATCGCTGCTTGTAGTCGTGGCGGTCGTTGTCGAATCACTACTGCTACTCGTATCAGTGGTTGCCGCGTAAACTGGTGCGGCGGCCAACAAACCAGCGCCTAAACCCAAAACGGCCAGGCTGCTGAACAGTGAAACCTTCAATTTACGAGTCATTTTTACTCACTCCTTCATACTAATATCGTGATTACCAGTATTAGAGTAAACGAGGTGCCTCGGTAATGGCTAAGCCCCCCGCAAGCTGACGTCCTAAATTGTTCCGTGCCGGCCACGTTGTTCGCCGACTATCTGACCGAATTAACCTTTGAGTGTCCATACGCTTGATTCAATAAAGATGATAACCGCTATAAATTAAAAAGGCCAGCTTTTCGCCAGCCTTTCGTACCTAGACCTTTAGTGGTGAAAGTCCCCCACCTTTAAGCCTAACAACTCATTTAACCATTGATGTGTCGCGTCATCAGCGCTCGCTGAAATCTTAAAACCAAGCGGTGAAAACAACGAACCAACTGCCGACCACTGGACCTGTCCCCCCACAAAGAAGCTGGCGGTCAATTGTTCACGCTGTGTGGGCGTGACCGGTGTCGCCATGGTCGTTAGTAAATTTATCGCCAGTTGATCGGCGACTAAACCCGCGTAAGCCGTTGGTGTCAGGGGCTTCACGATTTGCCGGGAAACCGATAATGGGACGACCGGGCCCTCGCGCAATAATAACCGTTGCCAATTCATAATTTGACCGAGCAGCACACCGTAAAATTGCCAGGGGACCTGATTACCGATGCGTTTGAGGGTCGTCGCCGTGATGGCGGCCACGTCCCACTGAACCTGTTGTTGGCCCTGCGCCAATGCCGTTTGCAGCCACTCGCTGAAAAAGCGCTGGACCGTAGCGTCGACTAGCGGCGGCAGTTTACTGCCCTGGACCAAATGGTAACGGCCGAGTAAAAAGTCCTCGACTTGGTCCCAGTCGATGGTGCGGCTGGCCTGTTGTTGCTTCCGCCGCTTGAGTTGACGTAGCTGTTTCAAGCGACTTGATTTTCCGTAATTTCCTGGACGACTCATGGATTCGCCCTCCGTTTCTATTTTTTTGTTTTGTTCAATGCGAAATGCACAGAAGATTGTCGCACTGCGGCTGCCAGGGATTCCGCCTGCTGTGGGGACGCTCCAGCCTGGAGTACGGGCTTCCAACTCGATTTGAAGCCTCGAAGAACACGAGTCTCCAAAGTCGCCCATCTTGTTAGCTAGCCAGCGGCCAGCTAACAAGATTACCACGGCTGGCTGCATCCCTGGCCTCCTCCGGCTCTGACTGTGCTTTGCCAAATAACCGAGTAAAAACACATTATACTTCTAGAAAACTCAGTCTTGCGTAACATATAATATACAACATACCTATTCCAATAAATGCCTGCATAGCGGTATCTCTGGGATCAGCATAACATATAATATACCTATTCCAACGCGTAGTGCTAGTCTTGTAACATTTATGTTTATCCCCAATCATCGCTAACTTT
>NZ_AZDP01000115.1 GCF_001435525.1 Levilactobacillus koreensis JCM 16448 | reverse complement strand
ATAGAACCACCTCAAAATTATTAGTCTCTCTGTCTAATAATTTTACGGCACTTCATCTTTCCCGATTTACAGCATGGGACGACCTAAGAGACGCGTGTTCTTCGCGGCTTTTAGGCGAGCCGGAAGCCCGTCCCTCAGGCTGGAGGCGTTCCCCACAGCAGGCGGAATCCCTGGCAGCCGCAGTACACCAACTTACATCAATCTCTACGCCTTCAACTGTTCAAAAAAGGCTAGCACCAAAGCTTCGTAGAAGTCGATGGCCTTCAAGTATTCCTGAATGGAAATGTATTCATCGACCTGATGAGATGTGTTGCTACCGGGACCGATTTCAATGCTGGTAAAGTCGGCTTTGGCCCGCAAGAATTCGGCGCCATCGTTCGCTCCACCGGACCCGACGATTTTGGTGTCATGACCGCAGATCTTATCGCTGATCTGCTTGGCCAGTTGAACCAATGGCGCGTTCGGGTCGCCCGGAATGGCCTCTTCCGGATAACTGTAGGACAGCTCCAAATCGACGGTCGGCTCCTGATTCAATTTGGCAACTAACGCTTCTAGCTCATCGTAAATGACCTGGTTAGGGTAGGCCGGAATCGTCCGCATGTTAGCCATCAGCTCGGCGTGAGCGGGAATCGAATTGATCTGCTCGCCCCCGGAAATCAGGTCGACGTTATGCAGCAAGCCGCCTAGTACGGGATCGGTCTGGGTGTGCTGCGCCATGATAGGCCCGACTGCGTTGTAAAATTTCAGCAAATTCGTAATTGCGTTGATGCCCTTTTCCGGACTAGCGCTGTGACTGCCTTTACCCGTAGACACAACCTTGTAGTCAATGACGCCCCGCGCGGTGTAGACCACGTTGTCGAGACCACTGGGTTCGGCGATGACCAAGCCGGCGAGATCATCGGCGTATCCAGCATCGGTCAACGTGGCCGCACCGTATTCACCGGTCTCTTCACCAACCGTTGCCAGCAGACGCACACTGCCCTTTAACGGCATCCCCTGTTCGAGAAATTCCAGCATGGTGATGACAATGGCTGCCAAGCCGCTCTTCATATCCGAGGCGCCCCGGCCAAAGAGCTGGTCGCCAACGATTTCACCACCAAATGGATTGTGGCTCCACGCACTGTGGTCCCCAGCGTCAACCACGTCCATGTGCCCAGACAAGCCGATTTGCGGACCTTCCCCAATCGTTACGACCAGGTTATCACGGTTCTTAGCAAATGGCACCTTTTCCACCTTGGCTTGAGGATAAGGGGCAAACAGGCTCGCAATGTAGTCGGCAACGGCGGTCTCGTTATCATTGACCGAAGGAATCTGAATCATGTGCTGTAAAATCTCAATTTTGGTCTGGGGCGTCATAGGCGTCATCCTTTCTCTAATCACTTTCTAATGTTATTAGCATACGCCCTTCTCCCCGAAAAGCAACCATTAATTGCAAATATATTAGATTATATTTGATATATCGTATTTTTATACATTTATAATGAATATTCGCGAGTGGTCCGGCTCCTGCGGTATAATGGGGAGTGAACCAACTGACTCGCCCGTCGGCCCAGCATTAGGTCGGCCGCCTGTCAGCGCAGTTAATTTGAGGAGGGGTTTTTATGCGAATCTTTGTGCCATCCGAAAACGGCTACTTAGCCGACGAATACAGCAAACACGCCACGGGCGACGATGTTTATGGTGGTCAGCCCGTTAAGTCGTTCCCCATCAGTTTATCCAAAATTCCCAAGAAGACACAGACACTAGCGCTGAACCTGATTGATTTTGACGCAGTGCCCGTCAGCGGATTCCCCTGGATTCACTGGGTCGCCGCTAACTTCCCCGGAACGACCAGAGAAATTACCGCGGACGTTTCCCGGACTAACGCCATCCCGCACGTCCATGGCCGCAACAGCAACGCTGGCTCCCTCATTGGGAACACGGACCCCGCCATTTTCCAGAATTACACCGGGCCATTTCCACCTAACGAGGACCACGATTATAGCCTGACCGTTTACGCGTTGAACACCAAGCTCGACTTGGCTGACGGTTTCTGGTTAAACGACCTGCTTCATCAAATCAACGGGCACGTCTTGGACACCGCCACCATTACTTTGCGCGGCCGGGTTTAGGACGCCCCCCATTAAGAAGGGGTATTATGGAACAGAACTATAAACAGATTCTGGTGCCCGTCGACGGGTCCGTCCAAGCAGAACTGGCGCTAAAGAAGGCCGTCACGGTCGCCCAACAGAATCACGCGCACATCGACTTGCTAAATGTGTTGCGGATCAATCATTACGGATTTTACGCTAGTGGCTCTATGCCTGGTAGCGTTATTCATGACCTTGCGCAGGACGCCACGGCCTACCTGACCTCGCTGGTCGACACCACCAAGGCGGCCACGGGCTTCGCTGACATGGACATTCACGTGCGGTTCGGCAATCCTAAGACCGTCATCGCCCACGAGTTCGTGCGTGACCACAAGAATGACCTCATCATGCTGGGAGCCACCGGTCTCAGCGCGGTTGCCCGAATGGTCGAAGGGTCGGTCACGTCTTATGTGAGCCGAATGTCCGCCATCGATGTTTTCGTAGTCCGGACCAACGAAGCCGGCAAGCCACTCGACACCAAGCAGGCCGCCGAACAGAACCAGGAACAACCGAAACTTTCTAAATAGACTCGAAATGACCACCATGGCACGACGCCATGGTGGTTTTTGTTGTCCGTCATCTGATATAACATCGACATTAGCGCGATAATTAGTCAAGTTGGTATGGCCTGCGCCTTACCGGCCGCCAGATATGGGCTGGAACGGTGCGGCCACAACTTGAAGCCTCGAAAATCACGAGTCTACAAGGTTGGTCTTCTGCTAAGCCGACGGAGAATCACCGTCAACTAAGCAGAACGACGCGCCTGAGCCCATATCTGGCGACCTCTCGGCTTACACAGCAGTCTTTTGTCGGCTAAGAGAATGAGCGTAAAGTCGTTACTGAACGAATCATAAAATTCAGAGTGCACCGAGCTTTCAACGATCGTCATAGCAAAAGCCAGCCTGAGCAGGTTAAATTTCTGGCAGCCGCAGTTCAGTGGTGCGGCCAATTTATCTTTAAACTTTCAACCATCATCCCTACAAGGGCGTATACTAAGAAAAAACCGGAGGCGATTGGCATGGCAGACTTTCCAATTGAATTACGACAACTAGTCGATGCACCCGACTTAAGCTTTACGGACGACCAAGTCGAGGTGTTACTGGCACACGTTGGTGATCTGGACCCCACGATTCGTGACGATACGGTCTTCACCCTCTTTGAACGGGGATTAGACGAGGATGCGTTCACTCCTGCCCAACGTCGGACCATCGCTAAGCACCTGCTGACTAACCGTGGTCTCTTCACCGCCATCGACCAGCCAGCTAGCGACGCCGTCTTTCAGCGAACATTCACGGCGCTACTGACTGCGGCGGTCCTAGACAACGACGCACAACATGCCTGGTTAACCACCGTCGACCGGAACCAATTTTTCAACGACGCTCTGACCTACCTCGTCCGCGAGCACGACCAACGCGGCTGGGTGCCGGACAAGGGCTGGGCCCACGGCGTCGCTCACGGTAGCGACCTGCTCGGCTATGCGTGGCAACATCCCCAGTTTCCCTTGAACCAAACGCCGATGGCTCTGGCAACCATTGCGACGGTGTTTGTTCGGCAGACGACTCCCTTTCAATTTGACGAGGAACCGCGCCTGGCCATGCCACTGATTCAAGCACTACGAGTCGGCCATCTGACCACGACGCAACTCAACGACTGGCTAACCGCCACCGACCAGCGTTTGTGGACCAATTTCTCATTTGACCGCGGTCCAGCCGCACGGCTACACAACTGGCTCAGCTTCCTTCACCACCTCTACTTCTTGCTACCGAAGGAACCAACCACCCAACAACTCATTACAACATTAAGTCATCACTACTATCAGGTAAATGGCTACACAAACTAAAAAAGGTGCCGACGCAAGCTGTGTTAAATCAGACTGTGTCAGCACCTTTTTTCTATTTTCGCCAGAACGTCGTTGTTTCGGCCTTATCCGCAATATTAAATGAAATGATTTGTTTCAACAGGTCGTAGTCCACATCCTGCGTCCATTTGATGCGGCCAAATTTCTTCCCCGGATTATATTTTGCGGCCTGAATGGTATCGGCGAACTGAGCCATCGCCTGGCCTTCGGGGGCAAACGCCATGTGCGCCTTAGCCACGCTAAACCCAATAATAAACGTGCCATGGTCGGTAAACATCAGCTGATTCCACGCAAACCGCTGTTCGAGCTGCGGAAAGGTCGTCTGGACCCAATTCAACACGGTCCGCACCCGCGCTTGGTGTTCGTCGTCGTCAATCTTCGCTAAGTAATCTTCAAATTCTGCAATCATAGGTTCACCCCTAAATGGTTTAGTCATGGCCCAGCGACCACGTTAAATTATTTTTATTGTAGCATGTTTTCTTCCATTGAGGGGATGTCGCTTGCGCGTGATTAGAAGCTCTGCCGTTATCCAACACTCGCCAAAAAACGCGACCACTGGGTTTCAACTCACCCGTTAGTCGCGTCCAATTCTATTTTGATTTTTGACTACTGTAGATAGCTTCAATCACAAAGCCCAGTCCCACGACACATTCGCCCAAAGTCATCATCCAGCTCCCGCTAAACAATTTAACGGAAAATGCATTGCCGGGGGTGAGGGTAAATAGCGTGGACACGAAGACCACCACGCCTAGCCAAAAAGTCCATTTTCGAAAAAAACTGTAATTCACAAATTCCACCGCCTCAACTCAAGTTTACCACTCGTTGACCACGTGGTCGTCTTGCCAGTAAAATTCAACCTCAAGTGCCCGGTAGAAGTTCTTAGAATACGGGTCGTTAGAAGCATTCTCCTGCAATCTCGCTCCCGGATCAGAGACGACACCAAACCCCAGATTACGAGTATTATGATGCTTAGTAACGTACTGTAAGGCATGCGCAGTCTCATCCGCCAGGCCATCCACCAGGTAATTGCCACCCTGCGTATTAGCTGGTAGTGAACGCATCCAGCCCAAATCCATATCTTCAATGGCGCCTAGCCCACCTGAGCCGATAAAATGCTTGTTGCCCTTGATACCAAATTTCGCAGGTTGCCAAACTTTAGATTGATCCCTTACTTGACCACTAACCCCATCATCGGCATAAGTCATGTACTGCGCAAAAGCCATCATCTTCGGACTAAAGGTGTACTGACCCGTCAATTTTTTGGCCACGGCCGCTTGAATCTGTTGATTAGTCATTTTTTGGAAGGCAATATTTTGCTGCGTCTTGAGTGCCTGATTCTTTGCTATTTTAGCACCCACGACAGCTGGCGTCTGGGTGGTCGTCGTTGGCTTCAAGTAGCCTCGCCAGATCCAACCCTTGTGCTCCCCGGCTGCAGTTTGAACATGATAATAGATGGCCGATGTGCCTTTCGCCTTCCGGTACAATTTTTCATGAGCATCGGTGAACCAGATCTCGTCCGGCTCCTCATACCCCATGGCGTATAGCAGGCCCAGATGCTTCGAATAGCGCCCACCCTGCGAACGCGTAAAGGCGTGTTGCTTCATACTCTTCCGCCAGACCAGTCGCACGGACTGTGACCGAGCAGTTGACGAGTACATCTCGCTAGCGGCCTTAGCCGATGTCCCAGACAAAAAGAACATGCCGCCAGCGACTCCGAGGACACTGACAAGCCGAATTAAACGTTTCATAGAACCCCTCCTCTATTTCAGAGTAGCACTCTCACTTGACCAGTTCTAGCCAAAACTGATAATAGGAGAATTAATTATGATTAACATCTATGAAACCCAGCATTCTTTTCACCAAACGCACAAGTCACGGGTGCTTGCCACTTACATGAGGGGGTGATCTATTTTAAAGGGGGCCTGGGACAAAAGGCTTCTGCACCTCTTTGCGCTCCTAATGTATACGGTCGAAACGTGCGCCAAAAGGCAGTCAACTCCGCTTAACCCCGATAGACAAACAATCCAAGATCAGGATTATTCGTCTATCGACGTTAATGCTCATTGACTAATCGCCTTCTGTCCCACTCTCCATTTTAAAAGGGACGCCGTGACCACTACGACGTCCCCGCTGTTCCTATTCAACTCAACCTGTTGCTAGTGGAACTGCATCCCACCATCAACTTCCAGTGTCTGTCCCGTAATGTAGTTGGAGTCTGGACCTGCCAAGAAGGCAACCCCGGCTGCAACGTCCTCTGGTTCGGACAGCCGACCCAGAGTAATGTCCTTCGCAAATGTCTGCATGCCCCATTCGTCGTCTTTACCGGCATTTTGACCCACCTTGTGCGCGATGTCAAACATCATTGGTGTCTTCACAATGCCTGGTGCGTAAGCGTTAGCCGTGATACCTTCAGCAGCTAAGTCCCGCGCAACGACTTGGGTAATCCCCCGAATGGCAAACTTGGTGCCACTGTACAGGGCTAAGTTCGGGTTCCCGACAACGCCGGCTTGAGAGGTTGCGTTGATAATCTTCCCGCCGTGGCCGAGTTCCTTTAATTTGGCATGCGCTGCTTGGATGCCCCACAGGGTTCCGGCAACGTTGACGTGGTACACTAAATCAAACTGTTCTGGGGTAATCGTGTCGATCGGCGTCGTGGGACCAAGGCCGGCATTGTTGACGATTACGTCAAACCCGCCGAGCTTATCCGCAGTCGCATTAACCGCAGCGAACACACTGTCGCGGTCGGCAACGTCGACTTTTACAGCAACGGCCTTGCCACCATCAGCTTCGATCGCAGCAACGACTTTGTTGGCATTGTCCAAGTTCAAATCAGCAACTGATACAGCAAAACCATCATTGGCTAAACGTTTGGAAATGGCTTCCCCAATTCCTTGACCGCCGCCAGTAACCATTGCTACTTTACCATTTGATGCCATGTGCCATTCACTCCTTCAGAATAAGTAGATTTCCAGGTACACTCACATTCTACCGGAAACAATGGGGTATTGAAAGCGATTACGTGCGGAATCTTTTTACCGTCTTAGTTGTTCAATTGAACTAATTAGTGGAAACGTTGTTAACCAAGCATTCGCTTCATCGCAACCCGCCAAGTGCTATCCGTGAAACTATTGGTAGAGTAGTGTATCATGGACATAAGTGTTCGGACTCAAAATATTTTAAAGTGAGGTAATGACATGGAAACAACTCAATTAAGCAACGGTGTGACCATCCCTATGCTGGGATTTGGGACTTATTTGATCGACAGTAAGGATGTCCCCGCAGCAATCAAAACGGCTTTAGACGCCGGCTATCGACACCTCGACTGCGCCCACATTTACGGTAACGAACCCGCAGTTGGGCAGGCCATCAAGGACTCTGGCGTTGACCGCCCTGACCTGTTTATCACGTCTAAGGTTTGGAATGCTGACCAAGGATACGATAAGACGCTAGCCGCCTTTGACCAAACTTTATCTGACTTACAGTTGGATTACCTAGACCTCTACCTGATTCACTGGCCAAACGAAAAGAACTTCGACCTGACGTTGGACACTTGGCGCGCCTTCGAAACCCTGTATCAACAAAAGAAGGTCCGGGCCATCGGTGTTTCTAACTTCTCTCAAGAACAACTCGAACAAGTCTTTGCGATGGCCAAGGTCAAGCCAATGGTCAACCAGATCGAACGACACCCCTACAAGGTCCAAGCCGAGCTAGGCAAGTTCGACACGGACAATGGCTTGGTCAACGAAGGGTACTCCCCAATCGGGCATGGCCACTTAATCCTAGAAGATCCAGTCATCACCAAGCTGGCAGAAAAATACGGCAAGTCACCAGCCCAGATCGTTTTACGGTGGCAAATTGACACGGGCTTCGTGGTCTTCCCTAAGTCCTCGAAACCAGCACGGGTCAAGGAAAACTTCGAAATCTCTGGGTTTAACCTAACCGCTGCTGAAATTGAAGAAATTAACGGTTTAGACCAAGATAAGCATTTAAACTACGACTAGACGAACTTTGTTTGGTCATACAAGAGTCTGGGACATTTCCTAATCCCAGGCTCTTTTTGCGCGCCGAACGGATATGGGCTCAGGTACGTCGTTCTGCTTGGTCGGCGTTTTTTGCCGGCTTAGCAGAAAACCAACCTTGTAGACTCGGTTTTTTCGAGGCTTCAAGGTGTGTTCGCCCCGATCCAGCCCATATCTGCCGGCCGGTAAGGCGAAGGGCCCACCAGGTTGCCTAGTTTTAGTCTCACTGTTGTTGCTAGAGCAGGCATGGCTGGTATTTTGGAACTTTCAACCTTTAGTTCAGACGCAAAAAGAGACCAGGACAGATGTCCCAGCCTCCAGATAGCATATAGTTGATTTTACTTTTGAGCGGTACTCAGATCAGTGACTTCTGCTTCACCGGCCTTTTCACGTAGCGTTGCTTCAATGTCTTCCAACGAACGGTTCCGCGTTTCGAAGACCATCTTGTGAACGAACCAGATGGAAAGGAAGCACAGAATCCCGTAACCGATGAACAGGCTCCCAGTACCAAAGAAGTCCAGCAATGATGGGAACGTCAAGGAAACGATCATGTTAGCCGTCCAGTTGATCACACTGGCAAAGGAATTTCCTAAGCCCCGGATATTCAACGGGAAGACTTCACCGATCATGACCCACATCACGGGACCCCAAGTAGCGGAGAAGAATGCGATGTAGACGGTCAAGGCAATTACGGAAATAATGGCTGCCGCGTGTGACCCGCCGGAGAACTTCATGCCCATGCTCATCACGAACAGGGAAATCCCCATTCCAACGGAACCGATGATCAACATCTTTTTCCGATCGATTTTATCCATAATAGTTACGGCAACCGCGGTCACAATCACGTTGAAGACCCCGATACCGATATGGGCTAACAGAGCCGCCGAGACCCCGAAACCAACATCAGTAAAGATGGTTGGTGCGTAGTACAACACGGTGTTACAGCCCATGACCTGTTGGAAGATGGCTAAGCCAACCCCAATGATCAATGAAGGACGAACCATTTTACTAAAGAGCTCTGGCCAACCGCCACTCACGACGCCAGCCTGTTCTTTAATTTGACGAATTTCACGGTTAACAATGGTGCTGTCATGGCCGTTCATGGTATCCAAGACTTCACGGGCTTCATCAACACGACCAGACTTGACCAAGAACCGGGGACTCTCTGGTAAGATCAACCCACCAAAGAAGAGCAATGCGGCAGGAATTGCGGCAAAACCTAACATCCAACGCCAACCGGTATACAAGCCGGAGAAGCTATAATTAGTGATGTAAGCCAACAGAATGCCCGACATAACCATCAGTTGAAAGAGACTGGCAACGGTCCCCCGTTTGTCAGCTGGTGCTAACTCAGCGAGGTACGTTGGAATCAACGCTGAGGCAGCCCCAACGGCCATCCCTAAGATGACCCGGAAGATGATCAGAGACCAGAATTCCGGCGAAAATGCGGACCCTAACGCCCCGACCAAGAAGATAACGGCGGAGAGTAGGAGTAACTTACGCCGACCATACCGGTCAGACGACGGTCCAATAATCGCAGCACCTAAAATCGCTCCTAACAGAACGGAACTTACGACCCAGCCCTGTTGCCAAGCGCCTAAATGCATTTGTTTTTGAATAAAGAGAATCGCTCCGGAGATAACCCCGGTATCGTAACCAAAGAGCAACCCGCCGAGGGCGCCAAAAAAGTAAATGAATCCGGTCGAAACTTTATGCATCGTTACTGACTTCCTTTGACGGTAAATCACCGTAGAATTTTTTTGTAAGTTGGTATTCTACTTGCGGTTAGTTGATTGCTTCAACCAACCATGTGATAACTATAGCACAATTCGTCAAATTCTGAAAGCGTTTCCTATACTTTAATATTCAATTGTAATATTTTGACTGATTCTCACAGCTTCCAATTTTGTGTGAAAATGCACATGAATAATCGTGAATCTTAATTGTTATTTGGTGTAAACAAAAGGCCTCCGTGTCTTACGAAGACCCACTTGTTTATGCGATTAATGACACCCGATTCCGTACTCCAACGTATTTTTCTATGGGCAAAACACTTGCAATATATCTTGAAAAAGACCATAAGTCCATTGCCCCTCCGCCGTCCTAGACAGTACACCTGTAAACACCACCCGCTTAATCTGTACACTAGCAAAATTGCCATTGCCGTAGTAGACAATCTGAGCTTGAAGCGTCCCCACAGCAGGCGTAGTCCCTGGCAACCGGAGTGCGGCCATTCTTAACCAACCTAATTTCACAGCAAAAAGGCCTCCGCCAGACAGCGAAGACCTTCTCTAACGCCTATAGTTCTTCCCTACGGTAGTCCAACAGTTGTTCGCTGATGGCCTTGGTCTGTTTGTAGACCTGCTTGTAGATGGCATGCATCTTCGCATACTTCTTCACGTTCTCTGGGTTGGGCTCGTAAGCCTTGCCGAAGTGAACGAAAGTCTGTGCGCAATCCTGTAAGGAATCGAACCAACCTAGGCCGGTAGCCGCAATCATTGCAGCCCCCATGCCAGGCCCCTGTTCGTTCTTCAGGCTGACAACCTTACGATTAAAGATGTCGGCTTGAATCTGCAACCAGAGTGGACTCTTGGCGCCCCCACCGATAGAAACGACCGTGTCAAAGTCGCCACCGTTTTCTTCGTAGATATCAAAGAGATCTCTAAACGAGAAGACGATGCCTTCCAGAACAGCACGGACGAAATCATAACGTTGATGGGTTCCGTCGACCCCAGTAAAGCTCCCCCGAATATCGGCATCCGCGTAAGGTGCCCGTTCACCGACAATGTACGGCGTGTACAGGAGACCATTGGCCCCAACCGTCGACTTAGCCGCACTCGCAACGAAATCGGTGAAATCCTCTGCAGGAGCGAAGGTCTTCTTGAACCAGCTGAGGGAGTACCCAGCGGCCAAAGTGACCCCCATGGAGTAATACTTATCAGGAATCGCGTGGTCTTCAAATTGAAGGACCCCGTGATAGTTAACGTCGGCGTTGTCCTCGTATTTCAACACAACACCAGACGTCCCGATACTAGACAGAACCATGTTCGGGTGGAGAATCCCCGCCCCAACTGCACCAGCCGCGTTATCGGCGGCGCCACCAAAGACCTTGGTGGCGGTGGTCAAACCAGAAAATTCTGCGTAGGCCGACGTCACCGTCCCGGCAAAATCAACGGACTTGATCAATGGTGGGCACATGCTCATTGGAATGTCGAACGTGTCACAAATTTTCTTACTCCATTCGCCCTTGGCAACGTCGAGTAAGACGGTCCCAGTCGCGTCGGAGTAGTCCATTGCGAGGTTACCAGTCATCCGGTAACGCACGTAGTCTTTAGGTAAGACAAAGTACTTGGCCTTGGCCCAGATGTCAGGTTCGTTTTCCTTGACCCACAGCAACTTGGTCAGCGTAAAGCCTTCCAGTGGTTGATTCCGGGTAATGTCGACGAACTCGTCACCGAGCTTCGCTTCAATTTCTTCACGTTGTGGCGTGCTGCGCGTATCGTTCCAGAGAATGGATGGCCGCAAGACCTTCTTGTTCTCATCCAACAGAACTAACCCGTGCATTTGCCCAGAGAAGCTCAAGCCCTCGATTTCTTCGGCCGCTAAATGGTCGGTCAAAATCAAGCGGACAATCGCTACCGTCGTCCCGGAAACCCAGTCTTCAGGATTCTGCTCATTGTAGCCAGGCTTCTTTTGAATCAAATCATAGTCAAAACTTTCTTGGGCGACAATCTGGCCACTGTGATCTAGCGCTGAAACTTTAACGGCACTAGTCCCCAGGTCAACGCCGAGTACATACTTCCCCATCGGTCATTCCTCCTAGTTTATCTCGCGTCATAAAAATGGCGGGCGGACACACGGTCCGTCCGCCATTCTATTGTCAGTTATTTTTCGTAGAGTAAAGGATTACTTGCTCAACGTTTCAACGATGTAGTGGTTGATGGTATCCTTAACTTCTTCCAAGTGGTCGGAGTGGGTAGCAGCAATCAATTCGGATTGTGGCTTGTCGATAGCGTACTTTTCAAGGGACTTCAAGTCAGCCTTGCCGCTTTCGATTTCGGCACCAACACCGGATTCGTATGAGCTGTAACGGTCAGCCTTTAAGCTGTCCAAGAAGCCGTCTTCCTTCATAGCAGCAGCAACACGCAGGCCGGCAGCAAAGCTGTCCATCCCAACAATGTGGCCTAAGAAGAGGTCTTCTGGAGCAAATGATGAACGACGAGGCTTAGCATCGAAGTTCAACCCACCGCGAGGTCCGATGCTGCCGTTTTCGACAACTTCGTACATTGCAGCAGTGGTTTCGTACAAGTTAGATGGGTATTCATCAATATCCCAGCCGATCAACTTGTCACCTTGGTTGGCATCCAATGAACCTAACAAACCAGCTTCACGAGCAACACGGATTTCGTGTTGGTAAGTATGGCCAGCCAAGTTAGCATGGTTACCTTCCAAGTTCAACTTGAAGTCTTTGTCCAAGTCGTATTCCTTCATGAACGCAATGGTGGTTGCGGCATCGAAGTCGTATTGGTGCGTCGTTGGTTCCTTTGGCTTTGGTTCGAGCAACATTTGTGCGTCGAAGCCAATTTCGTTAGCGTAGTCCTTAGCCATATGGAATAACTTAGCAGCATGTTCTTGTTCTTGCTTCATGTTGGTGTTCCAGAGTGATTCGTAACCTTCACGGCCGCCCCAGAAGACATAGTTTTCAGAACCGACACGCTTACCAATTTCCAAACTGTGCTTCAATTGAGCAGCACTGTAGGCAAAGATATCAGCGTATGGAGAAGTCCCAGCACCTTCGACGAAACGAGGGTTAGTGAACATGTTCGAAGTGTTCCACAAAACCTTCATGCCAGAAGTCTTTTGGTATTCAACGATCTTGTCAACAACCTTGTCCAGGTTAGCGTTGGTTTCACGTAAAGTGTCGCCTTCAGGAGCCAAGTCGCGGTCATGGAAGCAAAGGTAATCTACACCTAATTTGTTGTAGAATTCGAATGCAGCGTCAACCTTAGCTAAGGCTAAGTCCATAGGATCAGTGTACTTGTCGTAAGGACGTTGAGCAGTCCCGTCACCAAATGGGTCAACTAAGCGTTGGTCAAATGTGTGCCAGTAGGCTACGGCGAAACGTAACCAATCTTTCATTTTCTTTCCGGCAATAACTTCTTCCGGATTGTAGTATTGGAATCCTAAACCAGATTTCTTATCTTGATGGCCGACATATTGAATCTTGTCGATGCCTTTCCAGTATTCTTCAGTCATAATTTTATAATACCCTCCTAGTTAGTTCGTTGCGACAACCAACTTACAAATACTAGTATACAATCTTTTAATTCGAATGCAAGCGTTTTCGCCAAAAAAGATTCAAAAATTTCAGGGCCCTCATGATTCCTGGTCAAATCAACTAAAACCTGGTTCTTTCCTGAACTGTTTCTACTATATTAATGACCTATTATTGCTGAGCAACTGAAAGTTTCTAGAAATTAGGCAACCTAGTTTGACCTTCGCCTTACCGGTCGCCAGATATGGGCTGGAACGGTGCGGACACAACTTGAAGCCTCGAAAAAACCGAGTCTACAAGCTTGGTCTTCTGCTAAGCCGACGGGAAATCACCGTCAACTAAGCAGAACAACGCGCCTGAGCCCATATCTGGCGACCTCTCGGCTTACACAGTTTTTGGGACAACTACGTAAAGCTCGTTATCAGCCGGACAAGCTAATTTAGAAGTCGAACACTCTTTAATGATTGTTGTGGTAGCGCGTAATCTTTAACAGCCAGAATACGGCCAAATTTAGAGAACCATTAAAACAACAAAAAAAGTCTGGGAAAAAACTCCCAGACTGTAATGTTCAATTTAATTTTCTGCGTCAACTGGCCGGTCAAAATTCAGCTCGTAGCCTTCTAGTCCCAGCACTTGATGAGTGATCAGTGAGCAGCCACCTAAAACAGTCGCCAGCCGCGCGTTGGTAGTCAACTCAATGCCCAGGTCGGTATCAGCCAATTGCTGGTAGACCCGCCGAATGTCCGTCAAAAGGTGTGGCAATTCCTCTACTAATGGTGAGTTAAGGAAGAACGCGTCGGGATCGAGCGTCCGCATGGTGTTGTAAATGAGACCAGCGATGGCCGTGGTAAAGGTCTGGAGTGCCTTAACGGTTTCCAGGTCCTTGGCCTGCGCTAAGCGGACAATGTCCTCACGATCCAGCGTGTCGGCCCCTTTTGCCTGTTCGACTTGTCGAATCACGGCATCCTCGGAGCTGATATCTTCAGCGTGAATGGCGTGGGACTTACCATTACCGTCAATTTCGATACTGGCAATGGTCCGGCCAATTTCACCGGCGTCTCCGTGTTCACCGCGGAACAAGTCCCGGTGAAGAATGACCCCGGCACCGATTCCCCGGTGAATACTAATGGTGACGGTGCTATTGAGCTGGCGGGCGCCGTTGAAGTCCCGTTCATAAATTGCGGACAGATTGGCTTCGTTTTCCAAAACGACCGGCACGTCATAGGTCGACGTGAAGACATCTTCGAGATCGACGCCATCCATGTCGATAAACGGTGACGTCTGGACCTTGTTGTTCAAGACGATCCCATGAATGGAGAAACAAATCCCCAATAGGCCATTACTCGTCCTGTCTTCCGCTTGAATCTGTGCGATGTATTGCTTGATACGGTCGATCATATCGTGGATCGACCGGCCCTTCGTTTCGATGCGGTCGTACTTCCACACGTGCCCATTTAGTAGTGTGACTAGCGCATGTAGATGCCGATAGCCCAGGTCAAACGTTAAGGTGTAGCCGTAGTTGCGGTTGATTTCAACCAGTGTCGGTTTACGCCCACCCGCTGTCGAAGCCTCCCCCAGGCCTAATTCTGTCAAGTAACCAGCGGCCATCAGCGTATTGTAGAGCGATGAGACCGTGGACTTATTCAGGTGAAGCTGGTGAGAAATTTCAATTCGCGAGGTGGGATGGTTGTTAAAAATCTGTTGCAGTACAAACTTTAAGTTCTGATCATGTAACTGATTGCGATTCATACTTTGACGAACCATCCAATCCCTCCTTATAGGTTTGCTGATTTCAGTCGCTTGTCGAGGTTAAAAATCCCAACTAACCTCAAGTCGGTTATTCCTTGACTTTATCAAGCTTTGTAACCGGTACCAAAATCAACCTCATGGTTTAGTGAACCAACTAACCTAAGTATCACTCACGCCTTGTGAAAATACAACTGTTTTTCGATAATTATTTCAATTAACCGTCTATTTAACCCCACTACTTAGTTAATGATTAAAAGAAACCACCCTGCAAATATCGCAGAGTGGCATCTAACAGGCATCAATTTTCACGCGATTTGATCTAGGTTAAAGATTGAATATCCGCAATTAACGAGGTGACTCGACTTTTGATCTCATCACGGGACTGGCGGAAGGTCGCCATGATCTGATCAGGCGTCCCGGTAGCTTGCGCGGGATCGGTCAGCGGCCAATGAATTCGCGTAACGGTCGGTGGGGTCACTGGACACTTGTCGCGCGCATCGCCACAGAGTGTGACCACGATATCACTGGCATTGAGGTAATCAACATCGATTAATTTGGACGTCTGCTGAGAAATATCGATGCCGACTTCTTCCATAACCTGAACGGCCAACGGGTTTAAGCCGTGTTGTTCAACACCAGCACTAGCAATCGTCCAATCCTTGGGTGCTAAATTACGAGCAAACCCTTCTGCCATCTGGCTGCGGCAGGAGTTGCCAGTACATAGGAAATAAAGTTGCGTCATTTGTCTAACCTCCAAAGTAAAGTGACCGTGAATCGCTAAATTTCAGGATAAATATTAATGAGACTAACTTCCACCTATTATAACGATATTTATTACAGAATACCCTTGTTAATGCCCAGTTCTCCAGAAAAATTCCGGCTAGCATTCATTTTATAAATTGTAATTGAATATAAACCATACAATAGCGGATTTACCGCGACAGCCAAATAAGCCTCGCGATTTCCCTTCAGTAAGGATATCATGAGACTACTAGCTTAACAACCGCTAATTTTAACGACCGTCACTGGAACTATCCGGGGAGTAAATCATATGGAAAACTATCGATCAACCTGTATCAAATGTGGCAAACCAATTCCGCTGGGCGCCAACTTTTGTCAATACTGTAGCGCCGCGCAGAGTTTCGAGGCCCGGTCAACCGTGACGATGCCCTTAGAACCACTTGATCGCCCCTATAACGAAACCATGCAACCAAACCTCATCTCATCAACTGGCCTCTTTTTTAAGAATCTAACGAATACATCAAAATGCTTAGGCCGTGCAGATTACTGGTGGGGGATGGTCGGTATTAGCCTGATTGGCCTGTTTATCGGCATCTTTGGGCTTTTTACAATCGGCCAACGTCACGACTGGACCCAACTCACGAGTTACTCTGCGGCAACGTGGACTGTTTTAGTGCCGCCCATTTTCTTACTGGTCATCCTCGTTTTCGGTCTCACGACGGCCGAGATTCGTCGTCTCCACGATACCGGCCATAGCGGCAAAATTTGGCTTCTCAATCTACTCATCCCATTTGGTGGTATCTTGTTGGCCGTCATCCTCTGCGAGCCATCTAAGCAACGACAAAATCCGTACGTCCCCTAAAATCGATCATTATCAACCATCGTCGTCCGTTGACTGGCTAAGCGAAGTTTGCCGAGAACTAACCCCAAGACAAAGCCCACGAGTGTCGGGACCAACCAGCCTAGACCGAGACTAGCAAATGGAATCACTTGGTGGTAGAACGTGAGGGCTGCGTGGACGGGTGCCAATTGCGTCACAACCTGCGGTGCGCTATTTAGCATGTCCAGAACCGCTGGAATGATGGTGAAGGCAATCGTCATTTTGTAGACGATACCCGCGTATGGCCGTTTGGCAACTGTCAGGGCGGCCAAGATCAACGCTAGGGACAGCGGGTAAAGGAGCATCAGCACTGGCAAGGACCACGCGATGATCGTGTCCAAACCGGCATTAGCGACGAGGAAGGAAACAAACGTCGTTACCCGTAGCCAAGCTAGGTAGCTGACCTTTGGGAAAAGTTTGTGGAAATCTTGGGCAAACGAGGTCACCAATCCCAGAGCCGTGGTAAAGACCCCTAGCGTGACCAGGACGCCCAAGAAGAGCGTGCCAAAATTACTGAAGTAGTGGCCAACGATGGCTGACAAAGCTACGGCCCCGTTGTCTGACAGTTTCATTTGGCTGAGGCTGAAGGCACCCAACAGAACTAAACCAAAGTAGATCAAGATTTCTAAGACGATGCTGAGCGTGCCGGCCTTAGCCGTTAGTTTGGTTAATTCCCGGTCATGGTAGCCTAATCCCCGTACGGCATGAACGAAGGTCACACTCAAGGCCAGCAAGGCAACGGCATCGACGGTGTTGTACCCCTCCAGAAACCCACTGATGGTCGCATTAGTTTGGTAGGCCGTGGTTGCCGCATGGTTCAGGCTCCCCATCGGATTGAAGAACGCCACCACAAAGATAACCGCCAACATGGTGAGAAAGAAGGCGTTGAGATACTTGCCAACGACCTTAACCAAACTATTCTGATGCGTGGCTAGTAAGTACGCTGCGCCGAAGAATAAACCAGTAAAGAGCAACATTCCGACGGTCGAAAACCGCTGGGGCAAGAATGGCTGGACAGCCATTTCGTAAGCCGTAGCGGCCGTCCGGGGCGTGCCAAAGAACGGTCCGATCGTCAAGTGCACGAGGATTAAGAAGAGGGCCGCATAGTGCCGTCCCACCGGTTTAGCTAGGTCAAACAGGCCATCACTCTTAGTGACCACAACGGCAAGAATCGCCAGTAAGGGAAATAACGACCCGGAGATGGCGAATCCCAAAGCAGCCGTAAACCAATGACTCCCAGCCATTTGGCCCAAATGAACAGGAAAAATTAAGTTGCCAGAACCAAAAAACATGCCAAAAATTAATGAGCTCACCACGAGTAATTGTCCCAAATTCCGGTGCGATTTACCGGTTACAGTTTTGTCCATTTTGATTCCTCCACAGCCTTTATTTTTACCTAGAACGTCAAAAAGAGCCCTTCCCACTACGGGAAAAGGGCTCTACAAGTAGAACGGTACCACCTTTTTGTGACGTCAAACGCCACACTCATCGCGGACTAACATCCGCTAGCCAGATAATGGTGGCCACCACGATAACCTACATATCAGTCTCGAACTCGGAAATGATTTTCACACCCGCTAGATGGTCACTTTCCACTTACCGTGACTCACTACGCATCGCGACGGATGCTACTTTTTTCCTCAACGTTTTAAAAGTATTGTCATGATTATAGGCGCCAGTTGGTGAAAAATCAATGGGTAATTTCATTATTTTCTCATTATCTACAAATGTGAGATTTTAGCATTAACGAATGCTTTGGTTGGGCTGTAATTGAAGATATAGGAGATTTTTCAATAAACAGTAGCTCATGGATCGCTAATAATTCGAAAATAGCTGTTTTTTTGAATTATAAACCGGTTCTACACCGACGTTAATCAAAAATCGGCTACATTCAATAACCGATACCTATTTTCGAAACTCATTATTCAAAACATGTTGGAGCGGACGTTTTTTGATCAACCTAATGATACGCTGATCTTCCAATTGCTGAATGACCTTTTTAACCGCTGATTTTGGAAAAGTGCGGCTATCCTGAGAATTTAAGAAATCTACCAGTTCCCTATCCTTAATTCCCAACTCTTCACTCCCAGAGAATAAGCTCGATTGCGCAAAGATATACGCCACTGGTCGTTCGGCTTCCGGAACAACCTTTACGAGATTTTCACTCACAGCTTGCAACTCATCTGAAAGTTCCTTTAGATCACGAATAACTGTATCTTGACCGCTCTCAATAATTTTAAACATGGTTTTCACAAACTGAGTGACATCTGCTCGGTTCTCGGCGTCATCGGCTTCTCGAAAAACACGATAATAAGTGTCACGCTGCTCGTGAATCGCTCCAGAGATTGAGAGACCCGTAAAAGGATCTAACTTACTAGCCACGTAGGAAGCTAGTAGGTACCGACCCATTCGGCCATTGCCATCATTAAAAGGATGCGTATTCTCAAACATAAAATGCGTCACAATAGCTTTTGTAAGATATGCAACTTGATGAGAATTCATGAAAGAAATCAGTGGTAACAGCATCTCTGAAATCTCTCGTTCATTGACCGGCGGAACATGAACGCGCTTCGAGGCGGTCCCAATATAAACGCCTTTATTTCGAAAGAGTTGACCATCAGGAAGTTCATTTTCTCCAATTTCTCCCTTTAAAAGCTCATCATAAATTCTACGAAAGTCCTCTAACTGTCGAATATTTTCCGATTTTCCCTGTAACGCAGTCGCATATTGATGAACCGTAGATTCTAATCGCCGAGGTCGCTTGATGCTGCCTTTTTGTTGACGTTCTGCCACAATCGTCCCGATTTCAACCCGATTGGTCTTAACGCCTTCAATTTCATTTGTAAAATAAATTTCAGAAGTTAGTAGTCGATTGCTATAACTGGTCTGGGCAATACCTGGCAATTCACTCATAATCTCGCGAATCTGTTGTGAGTTTCTTTTCACAGTATCGTCCATTCTAATAATATCGTTCAGTTGGACGAAAAATAGTGGAAAACGATTTGTTTGCTGACCCTCATTCCCTAACTCAAGTAGCGGATGAAGTTCTGTCTTAATTGTTGAATACCCATTCAAACGATTTTGATATTCCTGTTCAATCTCCACGCTACTTTTGCGTGGTCCACTACCATTATATTTATATTTCGCTAAAAGCTGATATTTCATCACGTCACCCCCATCTTCCATAGATACTAATCAAAATATTAACACTTTTTTCTAGAACAGCTAAATGAATCGCATTATAAATTCAAAAATAATCGTTTTTCGAATAAACAGGAGATATCATTGCTCTAATAATCAAAAAAAGGCCGAATTTTTGATTAAGAGACCACCGTAGTGCGCCATTAATCAAAAAATCGGCTATTTTTCAATAAACAGAATACATTGACGATTACTAATCCTAAATCAACAGAAGTTTAAATTAATCTTTTGCTTCATGTTCTTTGCGCCACTTCTTCACATAATCCAAGCGCTTCTTGAATAAATCCTCGCGCCCCTGATCTGTCGGCTGATAATATTCGTGGCCCACGAGCGAATCCGGCAGCGTCTGCATGGTCGTCAGCTTATCCTTAGTATCATGCGCGTACTGATAGTCTTTGCCGTAATCCAGATCCTTCATCAGCTTAGTTGGCGCATTCCGGATCTGTAACGGCACTGGTTCGTCACGAGTCTCTTTGACGTCCTTCTTGGCAGCTAACCGGGCCTTATAAATGGCGTTGGACTTCGGGGCCAGCGCCAGATAGGTCACGGCCTCCGTCAAGTGAACATCACACTCTGGCATCCCCAGAAACTGGCAGGCCTGAAAGACATTCACGGCAACGTTGAGCGCGTTGGTATCGGCTAAACCAATGTCTTCGCTGGCAAACCGGACTAAGCGCCGGGCAATGTACAATGGGTCTTCGCCACCCTCTAGCATTCGCGACAACCAGTAGATGGCGGCGTCCGGATCACTGTTACGCATCGACTTGTGGAGCGCAGAAATAATGTTGTAGTGCTCCTCACCAGACTTATCGTAGAGCACGAATTTCTCCGTGATCAACTGCTTCAAGTCGTTCATGTCGACCGTCACTTGGTCGCCCTGCTTATCGCCATTGAGCACCGCCATTTCTAACGTGTTCAAGGCCGTCCGGGCGTCGCCGTTAGCAAACTCGGCGATGGCCCGCAACTCATCGTCCCCAATTTTAACATTTCCTTTGAAGCCCTCTGGACTGGCCAACGCATTGGTCAGTAACTGCTCGATATCAGTGGTCTCCAATGCCTTTAGCACGAAAACCTTGCACCGAGAGAGCAACGCCGAATTGATCTCAAACGACGGATTCTCCGTGGTTGCCCCGATCAAAACGATGCTTCCCCGCTCAACATATGGGAGAAATGCGTCTTGCTGGGCTTTATTGAACCGGTGAATTTCATCAACGAATACGATGGTTTCCTCGCCGACCGCTAAATCGTTACCCGCCTGCTTCATGATCTTTTTAATTTGGCTGATACTGCTGTCGACCGCACTGAATCGTAGAAACTTGGCCTGCGTTTGCCGGGCAATGATCTCGGCCAGCGTCGTCTTCCCCACACCAGGTGGTCCCCAGAAAATCATCGACGAGACTTGGTCATTTTCAATCAGCTCACGGAGAATCTTACCGGACCCCAACAGATGCGTCTGTCCGACGAATTCCGCTAACGTCCGTGGCCGCACCCGACTGGCTAGCGGCGTATTCTGTTGGTTCGCAAATAACGATTCTTGCTCCACGAGAATCACCGTCCTTTTACGTTCAATGATAAACTTGCGCGACGAAAAAGGCCAACGCTGGCAATCGCGTTGACCTTATTTTTCTAGGCAATACAAAACATAGCTCGTCATCCACTGTGTAGAACTTAAAAATCAAAATCATTAAAATCAGCGATATCCATTGTAAATGGAATTTCTGTCTTCTCATGACTACTCATATTTTCAATCACCAATGAGTAAGCCTTCGCTTTATCATATGCTTGATCAGCTAAAATCAGCTGAATACTCTGCATGCGATCCTTTACGGACTCTGAACGACTATTAGCGTTGACCGTTTGTTGACCTGAAATCTGTTGCCCCTGATCATTCACAAAATACAGTGTAAACTCTGCTGGGATAACTGTCGGTCCAATCGGCTGCTCTTGCCGCAGAACAAGTGGTACCGTTAGTGAAGTAATCTGGCGATTCATACTAAAGAGTTCCAATTTCACATTCTGTGCTGTAGAACGGCTAGAGGTCGCTTTTACCTCCAACAGCGGTACTATCATTTCTTGTAGTGAAGAACCACCATGAACATAATTAAACGAACCGACTGATCTAAACACATTTGCTGTCTTCGGATAGTAAACATATCGTGAATCGTCATTTGCTAAAATATCACTTACCTGTTGTCTTCCAACACCAGGTAACTCAAACTGTCTGGATGTTATTAAGTAACGCTGTGACTTTACATCATCCTCGCTAGTTGGTACATCAATCTTATCGGTCGGCTTTAACTGATCATCACGATAAATATATCCATGATCAGCCGTCACATAGATATGCACAATTCCCTGGGTTCGTAGCCGCGTAATTAGCTGTTGAATTTCACCGATTGCTTCATCGGTGGCCTTGAACACGTCGTCTTCCGTCTTCTTATTATCACCAATTGCATCAACTTGATTGTGATAGATATACACGACTTCTTGCCCAGCAAACTTTGACCGAAGCTCCTTAGCAGCCGCTCCCTTTAGTTCATCCAAACTATAGGCAGCACTCTTGGAATTATGCCGCCGCAAAATGCTTTGTCTTAACTCCCGATTGGTAGTTGCTTGACCATCCACCAATAATTCTTTATCTTTCAAATCCAATTGTCGATTTGGCAGCAGCATCGGCATCCCCATATATGTTACAGAAGGCAAGCCCGTCACCAAATAATTCATTGATAAAGCTGTCACTTGATCTTCTCGACTCAGTCGTTTCTCTAATTCCTTAGCTGCTTCAAATCGAAAGGCATCAGATATAATCACGACAATTCGATTTTTCTCTGGTGCAATATAGAATCGGTAAAAATTACGTTGTAGATGTTGCGGCAAAATATCCGGCACATTAAATTGCTCGTTCCACGCATAAATTGACTTGTCTAAGTAATTATTTATATACACCGACTCAATTAACTGCTTTGTTTTCGCAAACGCCTCTGGCAATCCAGCTTGCTGATAGTAAGTCGTAAACTTCCGGTAGTCCGTATCCATTCGATAGTTCTGGGTTGTATAATCATCAATCATTTTTTGTAGGTCACCAGTTGCATCTTGATGGCCATTACGCACGATATTCCAGGCCTTTCGAATCATCCGGTATAATCTTGAAAAGCGTGGTTGCCGACCATAATGCGTATTTAGCCGTTGCCGAGTCACCTCAGCAATTGTTTGACCATTCAAACGGCTATCTAAATCTTCCAATTGAAGCCGTTCTTGAATCCATAATAAGATCAATTGATCAAACCGTGGAAACATATCTGCTTTGGCTAAATCATCAACTTTAGACGCCTTAAAAATCCGATCACCATCTATTTTTTTCCAAACTAGTTCTGCAATACTATCAAACGTATCTTCACTAGCCGCTGATTCATTTATATCACCACGATTACCAAACTGCTGAACAAAGGTTTGAACGTTAGCTGCATGAGCACTCAGGTCGTATTGATTTAAACTCACCGGAACCGACTTACCTATTTGCTGATAAGTCATCGTCAGATATAAATCAGCAGCTAAGTCTTCAAGCTGCGGTGTCTCAGCTACATACCCAAAATGTTCAGCAACTTCTTGCCAAAAGGCCTGCAAAACACCAAAGTGATCAAACTTTTCAAGCACCGGATTATCTTGTATCCCTTTAACCAGCAACTCCTGTAATAAATCAAAAAAGTCCACAATTGGTTGATTCAAGGGCACTAATGCTGCCATAATCGCTAGTTCCGGTTTTGCATGGTAGCTGGCAACATCATACCGAGAAAAGATCTCCCGGCGACGACTACTGGCAAAGAAACTGACGAACTGTTTGATGAATGGTCGCAGATCCTCTGGCAAGCCTAAATCTTTACGCAGAATCTCTTTAGAATCCGCCGTAAATGTCCCTGAGTATAAAACAATATTACGCAAATGATCTTCTTCAAGTGCCGGTTCAGGTGCTGGCGAATAGACCAACGCCTTTCTCTGATATGACAATGACAGCAATTGTTGCTTTGTCTCTAATTGATGGCCCGGTGCCATTACAATAACATCAGCGACACCCAGCAATGCCTGCTGAATTTCCGTCATACTGTCTGAAAAATCGCCATTGTCATCGTACCAAAAGACAAATTGATTTTGCGCAGTAAAACGCTGTTTGAGCGTTGTAATAATCTGATTGATGTCAACGTCTGCCATGGTACTTACTCCCTCTTCGCTCCGTTTTATGATATAGCCTAATCATAACGTAAACCAGCAAAGACTGCAGTAGAATTTGTGAAATTTATTGTTCACTCCCAGCTATCATGATGGCGTTATTCAGCATTTGATCACCGATGTCAGTGAGGATGATTTCAATGTGGCCGTTGGCGGGCAGGTCGAGATTATTGGGTGGCTGTATCAGTACTATAATACGGAACCTAAAGACCAAGCCTTTAAAAAGAAAAAATATCTTGAGTCAGATATTCCCGCAGTTACTCAGCTGTTTACACCTGATTGGATTGTTAAGTACATGGTTGAAAATTCTTTGGGGCGTTATTGGATTGATGTTTTACAAGCCAAGGGCGATCCGCGTTCCGATAAGGAAATTGCAAATGATTTTTCCTGGTCCTACTTTATGCCCGCTGCTAAGCAGGTAGATCAGGTAGTCGTTCAATCCAATTCGTCAACATTATCAGAAGAAAGTATTGATAACGTTACACTTATCGATGCTGCAATGGGATCGGGCCATATCTTAATTTATGCTTTTGAGGTTTTTATGCAAATATATACGCGTGAAGGTTATTCACAACGCGACGCAGCAAAACTGATTATTCAAAACAATTTGTACGGGCTAGATATTGATACGCGTGCTTTCCAACTGGCTTATTTTTCATTGATGATGAAAGCACGAGCGACTAACAGACGTTTCTTAACACTTAATATTCGTCCTAATGTATTCGATATTCCTGAATCAGGTAATTTAACAAGTTCTGATTTTCAAGAGTTATTAACCAGCGAGAGTGAAGTCAAGAGTCTGGATTCGCTTCTTGATAAATTTCGTTTCGGTAACGAGTATGGTTCTCTGATTCAATTCGAGGAGAAAGTCGATTGGTCATCAATTGAACGTATAGCACATGCAGAGATTCCAACTGGTCAGTTAACATTAAATTCCGTTGTGTTACTTGAAAATCAAGCAAGGCTACGCGAAATTGTCGAAGTTGGTAAAATATTAAGCGAAAAATTCACTATTGGTGCTATGAATCCTCCTTACATGGGTTCTGGAAAAATGGATAATATGTTAGGAGCCTACGTAAAGAAGTACTTCCCAAACAGTAAATCAGACTTGTTTGCGGTCTTCATGGAAAGATTACGTGCTATGACGGTTTCACACGGCTACTACGCAATGATTACACAGCACGCTTGGATGTTTCTCTCAAGTTTTGAAAAGTTACGACACGTCTTAAAAGAAGACACGCTTATTAATATGGCTCATCTTGGCACAAGGGCCTTTGAAGAAATCGGCGGGGAAGTTGTACAGTCAACTACTTTTGTCTTTAAACATCAGACAGTAGCTGACTATATTGGAACGTACGAGCGATTAGTCAATTTTGATTCTCAACAGAAGAAGGAGACGGCCTACTTAAAATCGGTCCAAAATGAGACTGTTGATTACCTTTATCGAACTAACCAAGCGAACTTCGCTAAGATTCCGGGGATGCCGATTGCTTATTGGGCTAGCGAGAGCTTGATACATGATTTCGAAGTTGGAACTCGTATGGATACTATAGTTACTCCAAAGCAAGGGTTAGCAACCGCAAATAACAATCGATTCCTACGTGAATGGTATGAAGTAAAACTCAAAAGGATCAAATTTGATGCTACTTCACTGAAAGATGCGCTTGTATCAGGAAAAAAATGGTTTCCTTACAATAAGGGAGGGTCCTATCGCAAATGGTACGGTAACTACGATTACGTTGTCAATTGGCAAGATGATGGCCATGAAATTCGTAATTTTAAAGGCCCAAATGGGAAAGTACGTTCACGACCTCAAAATACTAATTATTACTTTCGTGAAGCGATAACTTGGTCAGACATTACCAGCGGAACGTTTAGTATCCGATTGAGAAAGTACGGAAGTATTCATGATGTATCGGGAATGTCGGCATTTTCAAAAAGTAATACTGACCTTTTAAACATACTTGGTTTAATGAATTCATCGGTTGGAAATTATATCTTTAAAATGTTAAATCCAACTATCCATTTACAGATCGGTAATTTTCAAGCCTTTCCCGTTATTTCTACTACATCTCTTCAAATGATTGATTGTGTGAAAACTTCGGTGGGCCTATCACAGAATGATTGGGATTCTTTCGAAACTTCCTGGGACTTCACCCATCATCCACTCCTAACTCACATCGCTGACGACAACCTATCACATTGCCGTTCTCCTGTTGGCTAACAAGCTTATCTGTGACAAACTTGTGCCAATTAAAGATCAATGGAGGATAAATATATGGTTAGTTATCGAAAACGTGGCAACGCATGGCAATATGAGATCTCCTATAAGGACCGTGACGGTAAGTACAAAAAGCTTCGTAAATCTGGATTCTTACTTAAATCTGAAGCGATTTTAGCAGCTAGTAAAGTTCAGACCGAACATCCTAACTTACTGACCGTAAAATCCGGTAGTGAATCCTTAGTCTCGTATTATCAGCGTTGGATCAAAGTTTATAAACAAAATGCTGTTACACCAATCACCTATAACAAGTACGAGAACACCGCCAAACATGCCATTGAGCTCTTTGGCGACCTTAAATTAAAAGATTTAACCAAGTTAATTTACCAAGAAAGGCTAAATAAATTCGCCGAAACTCATGCTCGCCGAACAGTCTCATGCTTTCATAAACAGCTTCGTGCCTGCATTCTTGAAGCCTTAGACGAAAAAATCATCACAACTGACCCTACTCGAAAAGCCGTTATTACGGGTCACGAACGTCCTAAAATTGCCAAAACTTTAAATTATGATGACTGGACGACACTACTAGCTAACCTTGACACCTCAAAAATTGGTGAAATGATCATCTATTTAGCTGCCGTTACTGGCATGCGTTATGGCGAAATTGTCGGTCTAACGGCTAATGATATTGACTTGGACAAGCACATAATTAACGTGAACAAGGCCTGGGATTATAAGTATAAGACTGGATTCATGAAGACAAAAACGCATTCTTCTATTCGCGAAATTACCATTGACCAACAAACTGTCTACAGACTACGAAACTTTGAAAAAAATCATTCACTAAGTCCAAGTCAACCGATTTTTATGAACTCTCATGGTCATATCCTTGTCAGTGCTGAAATAAATAAGATATTAACAGATAGACTTTCTGCTCTAAATATCCCTCGAATTACATTTCATGGGTTGCGACACACTCATGCTTCAATCCTTTTATATAAAGGGGTCAGCGTTCTTTCCGTCTCTCGTAGATTAGGACACAGTAACATCACAACAACCCAATCCACCTATCTGCACATCATCAAAGAGCTTGAATCACAGGATCAAGATAAGATTATTTCCATCCTAGAAAATGCATCGAAATAGTTGGCACATAACTTGGCACAAAAGGAGCCTCTCAACATCGAGAGGCTCCTTTTTGACTACTTCAACTTAGATAAAATTACACTACCAGATTGAACCTTGTCATAATTCACAATAACACCATCATCTAAATCCAATGCAATCTTTTGGTTCGCAATATGTTGGATTAAGGGGTCATATTTTCTAATTTCGATTAACTGTTGTTCTAAATGCTTAAGTTCTTTTTCATAGCGTTTCTTTTGACTCGCCACCGTCTCATTACCAGACAACTGTGTCAATTGATCAATCCGTAGTTCATATTTTCCCTGTAATGGATGCAGATAGTTTGTCCGCAGCATTGCTAATTCATCTACATTATACCGATGTAGATACATCAATGCCTTGAATCCATTATGACGTCCACTATTGAATTCCCAGTATATAGGTCGCTTCTGATAGATTTTTTTATGATCCTTGAAGAAGTCTTCCACAAAGTATCGTCGAATTGCAGCCTCGTCTGAATCTGCCTTTTTTCCAACGACAGATGCAATATAGCTTAGATTTTCTTCAACCGTTTCGGCCTCAAGAGTAACCGTCAAGAACTCTTTCAGACGATTGATAATGTCTCGAGAATCACCAAAATAATCTGCGTCATTCAGCATAAGAATATTATCTTCGTTTGGCACAAACGATTGATATTTACCCTTATCCCAATCGCCACCGGCATATGCTAAGCCTTTCACATCCAAAGAATAGCGACCAAAGACAACCCCCACAAAATATGAAAGGAATGACTTAATATCACGTTTTTCATCCGCTAAACGTACTGAAATATCCTTATCTGCCACATCAGGTGTAAGCTCATCATTTAAGCCATATAAATCGATGAAGATACGGTTCAATTCTTCTTCATTAGCTTTTAATTGATCAAAACGATTCTGAGCTTCATCTTGCCACAAACCGAATGCATTTTTCAATTTACCGTTAACTTCATTTTGCTTGTCGTCAGCGATGTGAGTTAAGAGTGGATGGTGGGTGAAGTCCCAAGAGGTTTCAGTTGAAGCCCAATCTTTCTTTGATAAATTAATGCATGCATCAATTTTTACGATTCCAGCACCAATACCTTGATCAATAATCGGTATTGAATTGAAGTTACCTAATTGTAAATTAATAGTGGGATTTAAAATTTTGGTGAGATAATTTCCGACAGGTGAATTCATTATCCCTAAAACTAACTTTAAGTTATCTTCATTATTAGAAAATGCCGACATGCCTGAAACATCATGAATACTACCTAAGGATCGAAAACGCATGCTAAATCCGCCACTAGTAATTAATGACCAAGTTATCGCTTCACGAAAGTAATAATTAGTATTTTGAGGTCGTGAACGTACTTTCCCATTTGGGCCTTTAAAATTACGAATTTCATGGCCATCATCTTGCCAATTGACAACGTAATCGTAGTTACCGTACCATTTGCGATAGGACCCTCCCTTATTGTAAGGAAACCATTCTTTTCCTGACTCAAGCGCATCTTTCAGCGAAGTAGCATCAAACTTAATCCTTCTGTGTTCTACTTCGTACCATTCACGTAGGAATCGATTGTTATCTGCTGTCTGAAGACCAACACGAGGAGCGGCAACTTTATCCATCGGGATACCAACTTCGAAATCATGTATCAAGCTCTCGCTAGCCCAATAAGCAATCGGCATCCCCGGAATTTTAGCGAAGTTCGCTTGGTTAGTTCGATAAAGATAATCAATGCTTGAATTGGCAATGGCTTCTAAAACCCTATCTTTCTGTACATCCATACCACCTTTAAAGGCTGAAAGTTTAACATACGTGCCAGTTTCTTCCGACCGAGTATTCTTCAAAACAAAAGTATTAATTGGCACGGTAGCCTCTTCAAATGCCGAGTATTCCATTTGAATCAAACTATCAATTTTCTTATTCTCAATCAAGTATTTTCGGAGCTTCTCGTAAGTCTTAATGAACATCCAGACAAATGGCGTCATGAAGGCTGAGTACCCGCCAGTCTTTGCTAAATTACTATTACTGAAAATGAAAATTGAAAATAAATCTCCTGAATAGTCTGCATAATACTTTTTAACATACTTCTTAAGAGCTGGTTCCATCTTATTCATGTACGGTGGATTTGTCACAACAACTTCATACCTATCGCAAAGAATTTCTGCAATTCTTAGTACTCGTAAGAGCTTCTCTTTCATCATCTGGAAACTAAAGAGATCCAGATCATCCACCTGTACTGAGTCAACAGCCAATCGTAATTCGTTGAAATTATACTTTTTAGAATCAAAATGGATAATTGATCCTAGTTCTCGCGCATTACTGAAGCGTTCAACAATGTCCGCCAGTTCAGGCTGAACTTCTGTATCAACTCGGCTCATAAACTCTTCAGAGATATCATCAGTATCTTCAAATACAAATACGTTAGGCGTCACGCTTCCAGCGCGCAGTGCACGACGATTGAACTGTCTAGCCTTCATCATTAATGCAAAGTAAGCTAACTGGTAGGCCCGCTTATCAATTTCTAAACCAAAGAGATTGTTTTTAAGAATTGACGTTGCTGCATCCCGAGAGGAGTAGCCTTGCTCAGCATAAATCTTCATCAGAACGTCAAATGCATAAACTAGTATATGACCTGAACCCATAGCGTTATCAATAATCTTCACATCTTCAATGGACTCATCGTCGCTAACGAATTCAATATCGCTAGGTAACAAAAATCTTAGATAATCTTTGAGCTGACTATCAGGGTGACGTTCTAACCAGAACTTTCCCAATGAATTGTCGACCATATACTTTACAACCCAATCTGTCGTAAAAAGTTGTGTTGCAGCAGGAATGTCGGCTTTCTTGACTGGTCCACCCGTAATATTCACGACTTGATTATGAGGTTCCGTATTATAGTACTGATACAGCCACCCAATAATCTCGACCTGCCCGCCAACGGCCACGTTGAAATCATCCTCGCTGACATCGGTGATTAAATGCTGAATAACGCCGTCATGATAGCTGGGAGTGAACAATAATTCGGCATAATCATTGGTCGTTTCAAACAAGTATGGCAGATTCTTATTCAAAGCGTTGGCTTGTTTAATAAACAACATCCGGTATTCGTCATCTAAAACCGTTAGTTGTTCTGTGTCTAACGCCTGGTTGATTAGATCCTGTTCCTTCGCTGAAAATCCGCCCAAATCATCCGCAATATCCAGTGCATGAATCATAATATCTGGTTCATTCCGGTTTTCCGTACTCGACAACACCCGTGTTCGACTCGGTAAATAGTCGTTCACTTCCATAAAGCGAATCGCAATGATTCGGTTAAACCAGGTATAAGCAACTTCCTCTACCAGGTCATGGAACGCTGTCGCAATATCATTCTTTGTAGCCCGCTGATTTAGTTCCGCAACTAATTTCTGACGTTTAACAATATCCTTACCCGTGATTCCATTCTGCTCATCCTTATAATATTCAACTTCAGATGTTGAGATTGGGAGCTTATCCTCTACACCCTTCTCAGAAATACCCAAGGAAGCCGCCCTCAGTTTGATACTCTCTATGAGTGAACGACGTGCTTCAACCGCAAATTTTTTAATCGCTGTTTTATCCATATTCTCTTCCTTCACTCTGACTGGAAACGTTATTATAGTCTAAAATTAATCTTGCCATTTTCCTTCAATTGTTGTTGAAGAACATCTCTTAACTTTTCGATTTGAACGTCGATATCCGCTGAACTATTCAAACTCCAAGATTGATTGATTCCTAAGGACCGAACGTTAATCACCTTTGGCTCCTTAACTACTGGAATCACAACTGACTCTGAAACTGTTTTAGAACCTGAGTCGGAATCTGAATCAGGTTTGCCTTCATCCGAACTGTCATCCTCTGGAAGTCGTCGTGCTTTTTCGGCTTCCCGTTCTGCCAACAAGCGATCCATCTTCTGAACTAAACGTACCCGAACAGAGGTGGCTTGCTGTGGAATGATGAACAATCCATTCAAGGTAGTCGCTTCCCGCGCATCATCCAACAGGCTCATAAACTCTCGCTGAATCTGACTTGAGAATTCAGATGATAATTGTTTATCTTCACAATAGGCCTCTGTAGCTGCCTGCTCATTTTGAATATCTTGTAGTGCCCGTCCTAAACCAGCGTCAAATTCATCGCTAAATGCACTACGGAATTCATCAACTAAGTCCTTAAGACCTTTAATATTTCCTTGCGGCCGTTTTTTCATCAGACTATCAATCTTACCAATCACATCTTTAACCACTGTTCCAGTGACAAATTTTTGCGAGCGATCATAAATAACTTGTTGCCTATGACCGGATTCCCAGATCTCTTGCTGTGTCTCACTCTGATAGAATTCGCTAATGCCATCATCGTCCATGTCCTCGTGCCAATCCAGCAAGTCGTCATGCTTTTGGCTCACCAAATCATAGAACCGATCTGTATCTTTTTGTGCCAATAACTGAGTCATTAAGTCCCGCCCAGTACGCAAGACATCTTGCCCTGGATAATAATTGGGCTTCTGCAGATAGACATTCAAAGCCTTTCGAGCATTTTCAAGGCTCTCCTGAAGTTCACGCTTCATGGTGTCATCTTCATTGTTACTAAAGGTCTGCTTGTTGAACAACTCTAGTGCAACGTCTCGTAAATCCTTCTTCTTAGCTTCACTCACAGCCTGCCGCGGTTCCATCTGAACAGCATCTAAATACTGTCGCTTCAAGAAATACTTGGCAATTTCATTAGCCGATAATCCTGCTTGCAGGCTCAACGACTCACCATTCACGTAAATTTTTAGCTTAGCATCAGCGAAAAGTTTAGCAACCAACCATTTTGTATCAATCTCTCGATAGCCATAGGGAATTTTATTAAATCGTTCTAGTACCGACTTAAATGAAATCTTACTGTGGCCTAAATAATCTCGATTAATCCGTTCTAAAACCGCCTGCAATGCTTGCTCGTTTTCACTTGTCTTTACTAATTCATTTGTATCTTTAAATAACGCGACAACGTCACTTTCCTGCTTCACAACGTTGATATAGCTTAGGTTACGGTAAATCTCATCAATTAACTGTTCCTCAGCCTGGGCTAAACTGGTAAAAAAGTCCTTCTTTCCAGCATCAATGCGATCACCCTGAACATAAATGTTAGCTTGTTGCAAAACATCTAACAGTTCTTTAGCAACTCGACTCTTCAAAGCATTCAATTCTGTCTTCTTAACGTTCACGATCCGTTGTGAGCGGGCATCCTGCGATTGTTCTTGCGGATTTAGAATGAACTTTTGAATACGAAGAACCTGTTGTTGGTCATCTACATACTGAGACTCCCCTGGTAAATCGATAATAATTTGTGGTTGTTCTGGCGAGCTAGATTGTCGTCGCAACTCACTGTCATCTCGATTATCATCGTTTGCTGCCGTGACAATTTTCAAGTTAATATCCTGATTGGTTTGACCAACCGGACGATCGTCTACCCATTGATTAAAAACAAAAGTATACTGCTGCTTTAATTTGGGATACGTGTACCGCCGTGAGATTGCGGCCGTACTAAAGAGATATTCCCCAATCGCCTGAGAAACTTCGCCCGAGTCTACTCCTTGTCGCTGAATTTGTTTACTGATGTCCTGTTCAGCGTCCGTTAAGAATTCGTACCCTTTGCTCGTCTTTTCGACAATATTTTGCTCTTGGAGTACTTGTAAGGCTTGTTTAACCTTAGCTTCTAGTTCGATTCGATCAGTATCAATCGAATCAATCATCAAGGTCACTAAGTTATTCAGCGTGCCATCAAAATCCTGGACATACTTAATCATAAATAAAGTTTCTAGGACCTGAACTGCAAATGGATTGTCTTCCCCACTAGGATTAATCAGCTCATTATTCTGAGCCCGTTGAATCACAATCATATGGGTATGATCCAAGAAGTGACTAAGTCCCTGGAAAAAGATGCTAAATGGCACTAATGCCCGTGTGTCTTCATTTTCTAATCGACGAGCTGACTCCTGGAATACAGCCAGCATCGAACGTTCCCCATTGGCCAAATGCTTACCGTCAGAACCATTCTCACGAATCGCTGTCAACGTGTCCTGTAGTAAAACGACTTGGTAAGGGACGAATGGATAAAGATCCGCAAACATCTTTGCATTATCGTACCGCTTTCGCTCTTCTTTACCATCAAAACTAATCAGGTTATTAATAACATGTTGGTTCTCATCAAAAGTTGTTTCTAACAACCGCTCACTAGGTTCGGTCTTTGATAATAACCGTTTCTGAATAACTTCATCAACGTTTGCCGAGGACATCGCAATCCGTGTATTGAACCGTCCTTGAATTTTAGAAAAGTCCTGTCCGTTAATATTCTTGGTTACTTTGTCAATCGCCTGTTGGCTCGTGACAATGACCCAAGCCTTACCGTGCGTATAGGTGCCAAGATCTTCAACGATACTCTGAAGATTCAACATCCGTTGTTGACTGGAACCAATGTATTGCCCCACTTCATCAACTAGAAACGCCATATGATAATTTTTACCTTGTGCCTCAATATGTTTATTTACTAACTTAGCAAAGCTTTCCACACTAATTGGATATTCTTTCTTCAACTGATCAATAAAACCATCGGCATCAGACTCAGACATAAACCCAGTCTCTACTAAAGTATCCCGAATAGTTCCCTTTAAGAAGGCATAGGCATTCCGTGCATCAAGCCAGTCACGATTTTGACGATCAAGTTCTTTGAATTTTGACTGAAACTCATCGTACTTTCCTTGAGCAACTAGATCCCGTTCCAAATCGGCAATCCAGAAGTCAGCTCCAAACAAGCCTAGCTGTTCGTTAAACACCTGGAGGAAAACGTTTAAGATTGCATCTTTCTGCGACTTGTTGCCATTTTTGGCCTTGGAGTCGATATTGAACAACATCACTTCATTCGGAACTGACGCTGCCAGCTTCATATTAGCCAACGTTTTTTGATCATGCACCTTGGCATCATCAATGAAATAGTCTAAAGCTGTTTTACCCGCAACTTCTCGATTCTCCAGCAGATAAGCTAAAATTTTCAAAAAGTGAGATTTACCAGAACCGAAGAACCCAGAGATCCAAACACCTATATTCGTCGTATCGTGTTGGATACCCTCAGCATACGCAGCGAAGAAGTCTCTAAAGTGATTATCTAGTTCTTTCGTAACCACGTACTCTTCAAGCTCTTGTTTGACGTTAGCATCTTGTTCATCACCAATCGTAATGACCCCTTTGATGTCTCGGTCAATTGGCTTCGCAAAAATATCTTTAATTTTCATTTCAGTTCTCCCCTAGTTAATTTGAAATGCGCGATAATAGTTATCTTCTTTTGACTCACCAAACATGCTGAGACTCAAGTTGTCATACGTTCCAGGATAGAAAAACACAACCGGGACATTGGTCACAATTTGATGCATTGTATTCAAAACCTTATGTGCTCTAATTAGTGGGAATATATCCCCAATGCCAGTAACAAAAGCGATTACTGGCTCCTCGGGCAAATGCTGCTGCATATATTGAACAAACATATTTTCTGAACTTGTCATTTCTAGCGCATTATTCAGCTGTTCAGTCAGATAGTCGATTCCATCATTGACTTCCATCTCTAGAACATCCTGCTTAATGCCCATTTCATCTAGTAGCTCCCACATGATTTGATACAAGTTAAATTCGACAATATCCATGCCAATCGTTTCCCGATTCAACTGCTGACGCATATTGCTAATCTCTTCAGTCACTAATGGTTGGTCCTGCGCTTCATAGGCCAGAATATAATAAGACACCTCATTCGACAATCCACGACTTTGTTGAAAATCTGGATCAGCCACCTTTTCCCGTAAATGCTTAAGCTTCTCTGCTGTTTTTGTCATGCTATCTCCCTAAAAACGCCGCTAATTGGCGAGTTAACCCTTTTGTATGTAACAGTATCTCTAGCCTGGTATCCAGCAATGGTCGTTTCACTTGATCATAGTCACCTTGGTCTTCAAGCAGACCCGCTTCCCGCAGAAAGGCTTTAAACGTGCTAGCTAAACGCCTAGTCGTCTGCTCAGTCCAAGAGGCCACCTTTGGGTTTTCAATTTGCTTTTGGCTAAAAAATGCTTCAACTTCATAGCTGTACAACTTAGCATCACCTAAAATTAATTCATTCCGATAAACCTCGTACAAAAATTCATCAAATAAAGGATCTAATTGTAGACTAGCAGATAAATTGATGATTTTTCGATTCGTTAAGTCCAGTGAAGAAAATAGGTCAAAATAGTCCTCATCCAAAACGTTAACCCGCCGTTTAAGCGTCTGCACCATCCTGAGTGCTCGTGCCGTCGATTGCTGTTGAAACAAGTTTTCTTCAATTGCCAAATAACGAATATCATCATCATTATTGCCCTGTTCTTTGAGTTCTAAATACTGTGAAAACTCATTAAACCAAAAAGAATGTGAAACCATCGACGCACTATACTGTGGCATTGGCTACGTCCTCCTATCATGACCGTATCTTACTGAAATTTCTTTCCTAATTATATAAGATTAGTCGGTTCAACGCGATACCTCTTAGAAAATAATGAACGATCCACTGAGACTCAGCTAAAAGATTAGGGGTTATGAGGAAAACTGACTTAAAATGCACTTACCACAGCAAAGTCTATACCTATACTAACGAATACACTTCAATTCTGTAACTTAAAATAAAAATTTCTGTCACCACCGGTAGAAATTCTTACGCAAATTGCAAGAACAAGTTAGTCACTAGGACCAAATACTAATACCAAAGATT
>NZ_AZDP01000114.1:23098-42627 GCF_001435525.1 Levilactobacillus koreensis JCM 16448 | reverse complement strand
CTCGATTCAGGCCTACCTATTTTGGTGAGAAATCTTGTTGATGAATAATCCGGGTTTAATAGTATTTAACCATCCGACCATACCGACCTAATACGAGTATGACTAACTTCATGACTTCCGCTACCCTTCTAACGTAAATCAGCTTAAGCCGGAGGAAGTCAGGGACGGAGCCAGCCGTGGTAATGGCTTTGGCCAGCGTCCTTTGCTAGCCTAGGCCATGGGCGATTTGAAGACACGTGAATTTGGTGGCTTCAAATCGAGCGAGAAGCCCGCTTCACAGGCCGAAGCGTCCCCACAGCAGGCGTAGTCCCTGGCAGCCGCAGTGCGACCAGCCCCCCACTAACCTAACAGCAATATTTAAGCCATGTACTCGAAGCTGAAGTCGTCGATTTGAACCAGGTCGCCGTTCTTGGCACCGTGGTCCCGTAAGCTGTTATCGATCCCCATGCCACGCATCTGCCGTGTGAACCGCAACAGACTTTCATCATGGTTGATGTCGGTCATCTTAAACAGCTTCAAGAGCTTCTCGCCACCCAAGACCCACGTGCCATTCGCGTCCTGCGTAATGGTAAATTCAGGTTCTGGCTTAAAGTCGTACTCGGCCTTAGTAGCCACTTCTGGCTGCTTGACTGGGAACTGTGGCGTTTCGGCTAACATGTCGGCTGTCCTTTGGAGCAACGGGGTCAATCCCTTATGCGTCAACGCTGACACGGCATAGATCTCTGGTGCTTGAGCTAACATCTGGTCTTGCTTCAGGTCTTCCTTGAATTTAGCCAAATTATCTTCAGAATCCGGCATATCCATCTTGTTAGCCACCACGATCTGGGGCCGCTTCAGAATATCTGGATCGTACGTCATCAATTCCTGATTGATTTTTTCAAAGTCTTCGTACGGATCACGGCCTTCCAGCCCACTCATATCGATCAAGTGGAGGATGACCCGGGTCCGTTCAACGTGGCGTAAGAACTGGAAGCCCAGTCCGACACCGGTGGCAGCCCCTTCGATCAATCCAGGGAGATCAGCCATCACAAAGTCACGGCCGTCTGGTAACCGTACCATCCCCAGGTTAGGGACTAACGTTGTAAAGTGGTATTCCGCAATCTTTGGCTTGGCGCTAGTGACCGTAGCCAGTAACGTTGACTTCCCAACGGATGGGAATCCAACCAGACCAACGTCGGCCAAGACCTTTAATTCCAACCGAATTTCGAATTCTTGCCCTGGTTCCCCGTTTTCAGCAATTTCTGGTGCGGGGTTCTTCGGGGAGGCGAAGTGGATGTTTCCACGGCCACCACGGCCACCATGGGCGATGATGACAGAGTCGTCGGGCGCTACTAAGTCGCCCATAACCTGTTCCGTTTCGGCATTAATGATGGTCGTTCCTTGGGGCACGTGAATAATCGTGTCCTCAGCACCGCGACCGGTCATCTGCTTGATGCCCCCGTTGCCACCATGTTTGGCCTTAAACTTCCGTTGGTACCGGAAGTCCATCAGTGTCCGTAAGCCTTCATCAACGGCGAAGACGATGTTCCCACCGCGACCACCGTCACCACCAGCTGGGCCACCATTGGGCACAAATTTTTCCCGCCGGAAGGCAACCATTCCGTCACCACCGTTACCGGCCTTAACGCTAATTTTAACTTGATCTACAAACATATTTTTATTCCTCGTTTTCTAAACCAGCCTACGCTGCTTTCTCAATTCGACTCCTGCTAGTATACCGGCAAATGGGGGCCACGTCAAAGTTGGGATGGGGTCCGCGGACTTTTGATCTCCGCCGTCTCCGCTGCTAATGTAATGTGAATGGTCTGAGCAACCGCTTTACTGATACCCAGGTCCCGTAGATCGTCGATGCTGGCTTCACTAATCTTCTTGGTAGAACCAAACTTACGTAACAGCTTGTTCCGCGTCTTGGGCCCGACGCCGGGAATCAAGTCCAGTCGTGAACTCAATGAGTGTTTTGAGTGGACTTGTCGGTGGAAGGTGATCGCGAACCGGTGGACCTCATCTTGAATCCGTTGGACCAGGTAGAAGCCCTGACTCTTGGGGTCCAATTGAATGTGGTGATCATCCGGGCCAAATAACAGGTCGGCCGTCTTATGGTGATCATTTTTGACCATCCCGGCAACTGGAATGTGTAGGTCCAATTCATCCTCGAGGACTTCCTTGACCGCGTTCATCTGAATATCCCCACCATCCATCAAGATAAGGTCCGGCATCTGGCCATGTTCCTTCAGTAAACGCGTATACCGACGGCGAATCACTTCCAGGGTGCTGGCCGTTTCATCAGCATGGTCGACCGTTCGCAATTTATACTTACGATACAACTTCTTATTGGGTTGACCATCCACGAAGACCACCATTGCTGAAACCAAATCAGCCCCTTGAATATGCGAGTGGTCAAAGGCTTCGATCTTATGCCCGGGTGCAATTCCCAAAGCATCCGTAATTTCCTTCATGGCCCCCGTCGTCTTGCTCTCATCTAGCTCAAGTAACCGGAATTTCTCCTCCAACACCAGCCGCGAGTTTTTTCCAGCCATTTCGAGTAGATCCCGCTTGGTCCCCCGCTGTGGCGTCCGGACTGGCACGTGCAGGATCTCCTCAATGACGTCCCCGTCGATACTGCTAGGCACGAGAATCTCCCGCGGCAAAACCGTATTCTTTCGCTGATAGAATTGAACGATAAAGCTGGCCAATTCCTCTTCGGCCGTGTTCACAATGGGAAAGAGTCGTTTTTCTCGCTTCATCAACCGCGCTTGGCGAATGAAGAAGACTTGAATCGACAACCAGCCCTTATCCAGATAGAAGTTAAAGATATCCCGCGGCGTGCTGTCATTAGATATAATCTTTTGCTTTTCAACCGTGGCTTCAATGTAGCGAATTTGATCACGCAGGTCCGCGGCCCGTTCGTATTCCATATCAGCCGCCGCCTTGTCCATCCGGGTCGTCAATTCTTTCTCGGCCCGACCCACGTTACCATTTAAGAAGGACTTGATCTTCCGAATCTGCTTAGCATATGCCTCTTCCGGAACCTCCTTGAAGCAGGCACCCAGGCACTGGCCCATGTGATAGTACAGGCAAGGTCGGCCCTGATAGCCGGTACAGCGGCGCAAAGGATAAACCTTTTGGAGAAAGTGAATCGTCTCCTCGGCGGCGTACACATTGGGGTAAGGTCCGAAGTAATATGCCCCATCCTTCTTGATGTTACTGACCAAGATGAGCTGGGGGTCACGTTCATTAGTAATCTTAATGTAGGGGTAACCGGTCCCCCGTTTCAGTTTGATATTAAAGTAAGGCTGGTGCTTTTGGATCAGCGTAATTTCAAGTAAAAAGGCTTCCTTGTCAGTCGACGTAATAATCGTCTCGAAGTCCACAATTTCACTGACCAACTGTGCGGTCTTCCCGGTATGGCTACTCTTAAAGTAAGAGCGAACCCGGTTCTTTAAATTCTTAGCCTTCCCCACGTAAATAATCTGACTGTTAATATTTTTCATGAGGTAGCAGCCGGGAAGTCCCGGCAATAATGCCAGCTTGTGTTCTAGATACTCTGATGCCAAGGCGCATCCCTCCCGTTTCGTCCATTAAATAGCCTATAAAGTATAAGCCGAATGCGTGTTTGGTGCAAGCAATTCACTCCCTAACCTACCTGACCGCACACCGACCGCAAATTTAATCAGCTACCATTCGTAACCGAACTGAAAAATGACAAACGATCGTAATTCTGCTATGATAACTGCAAACAAGCAAGGAGGTGGCTGAATTGGCACTTAAAGTTAAACGACAAGATGACTTGGACTCCATGTTCGGCAAGTTTGCGCAAATGGATCCCACTGACGTCAAACGCGACAAGTTTCTCAAGCGTCAAGACGCCCACAAGGACGACAAGCGGCCCAAAGGTCTGACTAAGGAAGACCAGACCAAACTCGACAAAGACCACGCCACAGATTAAATAAAGGGGACTCACGACAGTAACTGCCGCGGGTCCCTTTTAATTTTACACTACATTCAAATTAGTCACGCGCGGACTACCAAAAGTGCCGTCCACGCTAACATTAACCTGGCCTACCTTAAGCGTGACCTCAGTCGCCGCTCTCAAAGATCCGTCATCATTGCCAAAGGACACGCGTGTCAGCGGATATGGTCTCAGGCGCGTCTCCGCTGGCTGATAGGGCAATGACATCACCATATCGCCCAATTTCGACTATTTCAAATTAGCGAGTTGGTTGAAACCCGTGTGGATAGCGTTCATTCAGTCGCTTAATGTTATCTTGAGCCACCTCATCAAAGTCAATGTCTGCCCACTGGGCGATTTGACTCAGATACCACAACACATCGCCCATTTCTTTGACGAGTGCATCGTGATCGAGGTCCTTACCATGAAAGGTATAGCGTTTGACCAGCTCAACGACTTGGCCGGATTCCCCAGCTAGACCTAGTGCACAATTCGTTAGAACCTGCTCATTACCGTACAGTGTCCGGTTAGCAGCTTTTTGATAATCATTAAATTCCACGTTTATTCCTCCCCAAAGGCTTGATCTTCAATCCAATTCCAGACGGCGTCCTTGCCGATCTTTTTGGGTGCCGAGAACATAATGATGTTGTTGGTGTTCTGCAAGCCCATGGACTTCTTAATTTGGCTAACCGCCTGATTCCACTTGCCGCGCGCAATCTTGTCACTCTTCGTTGCAACGATCAGCGTTGGCAAATCATAGTAGGCTAGCCACTGGTACATTTGAATATCATCCGCAGTTGGCGCATGCCGGGCATCAACTAACGAGACCACCCCACGCAACTGGTCGCGTTGCGTCAGATACGTTTCGATCATTTGTCCCCACTTTTCACGTTCTGACTTGGAAACCTTCGCGTAACCGTAGCCAGGAACATCGACAAAGTAGAGCTTGTCCTCCACGTTATAAAAGTTAAGGGTCTGCGTTTTACCCGGCTGACTTGAGGTCCGGGCGTATGAGCGCCGGTTGATGAGGACGTTGGTCAGTGACGACTTCCCCACATTGGACCGCCCGACAAAGGCGATCTCTGGGTACCCCGTCGTTGGATATTGCGCGGGATCAACCGCACTCATGACTAATTCCACGTGATTTACTTCCATTAGTTGTGCCATCCTCTCCAAAATATCTTTCACCATTCTAACACAGAATTTCCGGTGACAGCAGCTCCTTCTTGCCCTTTACCTGCTGGGAAAACGGTTCAAAAGCAGTGTGTCCGGCCTTTTGATTGCTTTAAAATTAATTCTAAACAGCCAGCTAAACCAGATTGGCTAAAAATTGCCACGCGCCGGTTGCCAGGAATTTCACCTGTTGTGGGCGCTAGTGACCCGATTTCAACGACATGATTCCATAAAAAAAGACCAGCCGCAGCTGATCTTTTACTCGGCTCTAAAATTATGACGCCTTTTGATCCTTTAAAACCAATTCTGGTTCGGCATGATCCGTGACCGTTTGCGCGGTAATGATGACCTTAGCCACATCGTTACGACTTGGCAGATCAAACATAATGTCACGCATAACGTCTTCAATGATCGACCGCAAGCCACGAGCACCGGTATTCCGTGAAATTGCCAACTTGGCCATTTCACGAAGCGCAGCCGGCTGGAATTGGAGTTCTACGCCATCCAGAGATAACAGCTTTTCGTATTGCTTGACCAAGGCGTTCTTGGGTTCCGTTAAGATGCGAACCAAGTCGTTCTCGTCCAGCTTTTCCAAAGCCGTTAAAATTGGCAACCGCCCGATAAATTCAGGAATTAACCCAAATTGCAGGAGGTCCTCAGGAATGATGTGTTGCATCAGGCTATCGCCGGAAGCCAGCACGTCTTGTTCCTTGGTGTCGGCACCAAAACCGATCGTCTGGTCACCCAAACGCCGCTTAACGATACCATCAATACCATCAAACGCCCCACCCACGATGAATAAGATGTTGGTGGTATCGATTTGAATGAATTCTTGTTGGGGATGCTTACGACCACCCTGAGGCGGCACGTTGGCAATGGTTCCTTCCAAGATCTTCAGGAGGGCTTGTTGTACCCCTTCACCGGAAACGTCCCGCGTAATGGAAACATTTTCAGACTTCTTAGCAATTTTATCGATTTCATCGATGTAGATAATGCCCTTTTCAGCCCGGTCAACGTCGTAATCGGCGTTTTGCAGAAGCTTCAAAAGAATATTTTCGACGTCTTCACCGACATAGCCGGCTTCAGTTAACGTCGTGGCATCTGCAATGGCAAACGGAACATTTAGAATCTTTGCCAGGCTTTGTGCCAGGTAAGTCTTCCCAGAACCAGTCGGTCCAATAACAGCGATGTTACTCTTCTGTAATTCAGGACCATCATCGTCAGCTTGTGCCATTTCGTTGACCCGCTTGTAGTGGTTATAAACCGCAACGGAAAGGGTCCGCTTGGCTTCAGTTTGGCCAATTACGTATTGATTAAGTGTTTTGACGATATCAGCTGGCTTTGGTACCTCTAAAGTTTCTTGAGTGGCATCTTGGCTAAACTCTTCGTCAATAATTTCCTTACACAGGTCAATACTTTCATTACAGATGTAAACACCCGGTCCGGCAACAATTTTTTGAACTTGATCCTGTGATTTACCACAGAATGAACAAGTTACTGGGCCATTCGTTTCGGTGTTTTCAAACAATAAACTCACCCTTTCTCTCCAGGCTTAAGCCTAATTAATTACACGTTACTTTGGTCAGTAAACCCATCGAACTAACCAGATTACCTATCAATCGTGTACTATACCACAGTTGGCGCCGTGAGAAAATCATTTCGCCTCGGCACGGGTAATCCACACCTTTTTATACGAAAACCGGGACAACAGCCGTCTGTCATCCCGGTCAAGTTGTCGTAAGTTAACGATTACTCGTCGTCTTCGGCATCCTTCTTCTTGTCTTGCTTAGCGGAATCAGCAATCAAGTCAACAGCGCTCTTGATAGCGATATCGTGCTTCAACATGTCATCGGAAAGGGCACTCCGTACGGCACTTTCTTCCATACCGTATTGGCTAGCCAAGTCCTTGACTTCAGCACTAACTTCGTCTTCCGTTGGTTCGATCTTTTCGGCTTCAACAACGGCTTCAAGCACCAGGTTAGTCTTAACCCGCTTTTCGGCACCGTCAGTGAATTGCTTACGCAAGTCGTCTTGGGTCGTCCCAGTCAATTGGAAGTACATCTTAGGTTCGATACCTTGTTGTTGCATGTTAGCCAGGTATTGGTCCATTTGACGATCGATATCTTCCTTGATCATGGCTTCTGGAACTTCAGCAATTTCGGCGTTGTCAACAGCTTCACTGATGGCTTCGTCTTCGATTGCGTCGTGCGCAGCAGTCGTCTTTTGTTCCTTCAAGCTATCCTTAGTCTTGGCTTGTAATTCTTCTAAGCTGTCAACTTCTTCGTCAACGTCCTTAGCGAATTCATCGTCCAATTCAGGTAATTGCTTTTCCTTAACTTCGTGGATGGTAACCTTAAAGGTTGCTTCCTTGTCACGTAAGTCTTCGGCTTGGTAATCCTTAGGGAAGGTCACCTTAACGTCAACATTTTCGCCAGCCTTGTGACCAACTAATTGGTCTTCAAAGCCAGGAATGAAGGAGTTAGAGCCTAATTCCAAGGAGTAGTTGTCAGCCTTACCACCGTCGAATTGCTTGCCGTCAACGTAACCGTCAAAGTCGATCACAACAGTGTCGCCCTTAGCAGCAGCTTCGTCCTCCTTCAAAACTAATTCGGCTTGTTGTTGACGTTGCTTTTCTAATTCAGCGTCAATGTCCTTTTGGTAAACCCGAGTGTTTTGCTTAGTCACACTCAAGCCCTTGTAGTCGCCTAACTTAACTTCTGGCTTAACCGTAACAACGGCCTTCAGAACCCAAGCCTTACCCTTGTCCATGGATTCAACGTCCACTTGGGGTTGGTCTACGGGTTCGATGCCGGCTTCTTTAATAGCAGCATCGTAAGCTTCTGGTAAAACAATGTTTAAAGCATCTTGGTAGAGTGCTTCTTCACCGTACATTTGGTTGAAAATTTGACGCGGTACACGGCCCTTACGGAATCCTGGAACAGCCAGGTTCTTCTTGGTCTGTTGGAAAGCTTTGTCCAAGCCTTCTTTAATCTTATCAGGAGCAATTTCAAAGGTCAGTTCGCCTTGATTAGTGCCCTTTTTTTCCCACTTTGCAGCCATTATTTTCCCTCCGAAATGAAAGATATTACTATTTACAATTCTATCAATTGCATACTGTATTAGTGTACCTTATGCTATCCAAATTGTAAAATGGTTTTTGCCTAAAGTCCGTGAATGACGGGGGATTGTTTCGAATTTTCAGTCAAAAGGGACTGAAAATGAAAGCGACCCCGACCTCAAAAATTTTGGCCAATTTACCACAACTGAATCATGGTAAACAAAAAGGCCCGAAAAGATGAGCTTTTCGGGCCTCGCGGTACAATTAATTAATTAGATTAATTAGTCGTCAATTTCCGTAACGGTACCGGCACCAACAGTGTGGCCACCTTCACGGACAGTGAACTTCGTACCCTTTTCAATGGCAGCTGGTTGGATCAGTTCAACAGTGAACGTCACGTTGTCACCAGGCATAACCATTTCAACACCATCAGGCAATTCAATAACACCAGTGATATCAGTGGTGTGGAAGTAGAATTGTGGACGGTAGTTTGAGAAGAATGGCGTATGACGGCCACCTTCTTCTTTACTCAAGATGTAGACTTCACCCTTGAATTCCTTGTGCGTTTGGATCGAGCCTGGTTGTGCCAGAACTTGTCCACGAACAACTTGTTCACGGTTAATCCCACGGAGTAAAGCACCAACGTTATCCCCGGCTTCACCAAGGTCCAACGTCTTACGGAACATTTCAAGACCAGTAACAGTAGTCTTCAATACGTCGTCATGTAAACCAACGATTTCAACTTCGTCACCGACTTTAACAGTCCCACGGTCGATACGACCAGAAGCAACAGTCCCACGACCAGTGATCGTGAAGACGTCTTCAACTGGCATCAAGAATGGCTTGTCGTTTTCACGAACTGGAGTTGGGATGTAATCATCAACAACGTCCATCAGGTGAAGGATAACCTTTTCTTGTTCTTCGTCGCCTTCAAGAGCCTTCAAAGCTGAACCGCGAATAACTGGAATATCGTCACCAGGGTAATCGTATTCAGACAACAGCTCACGAACTTCCATTTCAACTAAGTCAACCAATTCGTCATCGTCAACAAGGTCAGTCTTGTTTAAGAAGACAACGATGTATTCAACACCAACTTGGCGAGCAAGCAAAATGTGTTCACGCGTTTGTGGCATAGGGCCATCAGTAGCAGCAACAACCAAGATAGCACCGTCCATTTGGGCAGCACCAGTGATCATGTTCTTGATGTAGTCAGCATGTCCTGGGGCATCGATATGCGCATAGTGACGCTTTTCAGTTTCGTATTCAACGTGGGCAGTGTTGATCGTGATACCACGTTCACGTTCTTCTGGAGCAGCATCAATATCAGCGTAATCTTCGGCTTTTGCTAAACCTTTGCTAGCAAGTACCTTAGTGATTGCAGCAGTCAACGTCGTTTTCCCATGGTCAATATGGCCAATAGTACCAATATTTACATGGGGTTTAGTTCTTTCATAATGTTCTTTTTCAGCCATTAATGAAACCCTCCTGTATTTTATCGCAAGCGCAATTAACCTTCTAACGAAAATTAATCACCCTTTGCGTAAAATTATACTACTTCTTTTCGGAAAGGGAAAGCTGGAACCCTCCCAAAAAAGAATCCTTGACCAGTATATATGCTGCAGAATTATTTGTAAACTAAAAAATCGCTGAATTTACGGTTTTTCGTGTTTTTCGTCCCCAATTGCCCCAAAAAGTTCCGCCGAATAGTGATTTAATCGTTCCTGCCAGTCAGAAATTTGATTTAAATCCGCCGACGACACCTCGGCAGGCAAAGGTAACCCTGCTAAAACCCGAACCCACAAGACCGGTTGCGTGACCACCTTGTCGATGAATGGATAAAGCATCATCAACTGTAGCGTCACCACCTGTTGAACATTAGCAGCCAGCAGCGGGTCACTTTGACCTAACTCGTCTTGTAAGAAGGGGTGTATCTTACCAGCAGCTTGGCTCGCATTTACTGGTCGCAGATCCTTCGTCTGTATAGTGTAAACCTGATCGTCCAACCAATGCAACTGAACGGGCTGGGTGGTCCGCAAACGTAATAATTCTTCAAGTAGTGTCGCTCGCATTAGGGGGTGCAAAAAGGGATCAACCAGTAAATACTGCACGCCCTGCATAAATTGGGCTAACGGTAATTGGCGGGCCCGTTCTAACCGTTGTCGTTGTTCGGCAAACGACACGTCCCCTAAATGATAAAACTGTTTAGCAATCACCCGTTGTGTGGTCCCCAGTTCCGCTTGGCTAGCTGCTTCGGCTGCCGCAATCTGCGCCAGTCCCCCAGCACGCCAGTCCTGAGCAGCCGCCAATTCACAAAATTCACGGGCAAAAATAAATTGTTGATTCTTTAACGCCACGTCTAACCGTAGCTGAAAGGTCTGAGCAGTCTGTAAATAAATATCGTCCTGTTCAGTAGCAACCTGTTCAGCGGCCGCATATTGCTGGTCATGATACAGACTGGCAACCAAGTATTGATTGACTTCGGCCGTTTGCTGGTCTTGATACAGCCGTTCAAAACCTGCCGCGGCAGCTGACCATTTTTTTGCCTTAAAGTCCGTCTGAGCGGCCTCAAGGGCCTTCTCGCGAGCTGCTGGACTCGTAAACTCTGACATGGCAGTCTCCCCCTTTTCTTTGACTCAAAACGGACCGAGGCCCAGATGGCTTTCGGTCCGTCAAATTTAATTATGCTTTATCCGTTTCAGTGGTCGCTGGTTTAGGCGTCCGCCGCCGTTTCCGGTTACGATGGGCCTTATGGGCCGACTTATCCGCTACATCTTTCTTTGGCGCTGGCTTATCCTTCGACTTTGGTGCCTTAGGGGCCTTGGCCTTAGCTGGTGTCGCTTGGTTAGCCGGCGTCTTTTCCTTACCCGTCGTCCGACGATGATGCTGGTTAACCTCCATGATGACTGGCAGGATAACTGGACGTCTGTGGGTTTGTTCAAACAGGTAATGGCTCAAATGTTCACGCACATCCTGCTTCAAGTGACCCCAATCAAATTCCTTATTGTCCAGGTTGTTTTGGACGGCCTTGCGAATAATCTGAGCACTCTCCTGCATCAAGTCCTTGTTGGCCTTAACGTAGACAAAGCCTCGTGATGTGATCTTAGGGTCCGCTACAATCTGTTTCTTCTTCCGGTCGATCGTCACCACGGCAATAAAGATCCCGTCGTCGGCCAAAACCTTCCGATCGCGCAACACGATGTTCCCAATATCACCGACACCGATACCGTCGATCATGGTGTCGCTAACGTCGATACCTTCGCCGAGTCCCATCTCACCATTGGCATAGGTCAAAACATCCCCCTTGGCCAAGATAAAGATGTGGTCAGCGGCCATGCCTAATTCCATGGCCGCATTCGCATGGGCATTTAATAGCCGGTATTCCCCTTGAATAGGTACTAAATACTTGGGTTTCAGCAGGTTCAGCATTAACTGAAGGTCACGCTTGTAGGCGTGGCCTGATGAATTCAGTTCATCAGAAATGGCCTTAACTTCCCCACCGGCCCGGTAGATCATGTCCCGCGTCTGGGCAACCGTGGTGTCCATGGCATGTGAAGGCGTCGTGGTGATGTAGACCAGGTCACCCTCCTGAATGTTTAAGTCTTTTTCTTGCTTGTTAGCCATCCGCTGAATTGCCTTGATGGGTTCACCCATCTTACCCGTCTGTAAAATGACGATTTCGGCTGGTGACAATTGGTCTAATTGCGCTGTGGTAACCAAAAGATCGTCGTCAAAGGACAACTTTCCCAGCTTCATGGCCGTGTTCACAATGGCTTCGAGATCCTGTCCCGTCAAGCAAACCTTTCGTCCGGTCTTCGCTGCGGCGTCAAAGACTTGTTGAATCCGCAAAATATTCGAGGCCACACAGGCGACAACGACCCGTCCATCACGGTAGTGGAACGTTTCTTCGATGGATTCCGCAATGGTTTGCTCTGAAGCATTCATCGCTGGATTTTCAGCGTTAGCGGAATCACTCAATACCGCCAAGACACCCGCCTGACCAATGGCGCCTAACCGCGCATAGTCGGTCTGGTAGCCGGGCTTAGCCGTTTGGTCAAACTTGAAGTCTCCGGTATAAATAATTTGGCCTTCATCAGTTTTTAAGTCGATCCCCAGTGATTCTGGAATTGAGTGGGTCGTAGAGAAGAAGGAAACCACCACGTCACCGAAGTCGATTTCCGTCTTTTCATCGATCACGTGGAAGTCATCGTAATCCTTCACCTTAGGTTCGGCAGCAACGTCAATTTTCGCTAAAGCAATCGTCATTTCTGAACCGAATACGGGGACGTTGAACTCACTCAAAAAGTAAGGGAGTGCCCCAATTGCATCGGCATGCCCATGGGTTAAGAAGACCGCAACAATTCGGTCCTTATTCTCACGCAAATAAGCCCAATCTGGAATGACAACGTCAATTCCCAACAACTCATTTTCCGGGTACTTCAACCCACAATCTAAAATATAAATTCCACCGTTAACATCAACGGCGTACATGTTTTTACCGTTTTCGCGAACACCGCCAAACGGAATAATCTTGATCTTTGCACTCATAAGTTCACCTCAAGTATCTTTGATAGTTTCAATTCAATCTCTGACCAGGAGTCGGTCAGCGTTTTCTTGTAGGCCAAATAGCCTAAATTCGTCCATGATTAAACTTCTTTCATTCTACCATACTTTGTCATTTTAAAGAACCAAGATGGCTAAGCTTGCTTAAGGCAAACAAAAAAGCCCATCTCCAATAAAGAAAATGGACCGAGTGGCGCGGCGAATTAACGACGCAGACCCAAGCTCTTGATTAATTCACGGTAACGTTGGATGTCAGTCTTCCGTAAGTAAGCTAACAAGTTACGACGGTGACCGATCTTCTTCATCAAACCACGTTGGGAATGGAAGTCCTTCCGGTGTTGTTGCATATGAACGTTGATTTCGTTGATATCAGCGGTCAAAACAGCAACTTGGACTTCAGTAGACCCCGTGTCGCCTTCGTGACGTGCGTATTGCTTGATGATTTCGTTTTTCTTTGCTTGACTAATAGCCATGGTAAATATACCACCCTTCAATATAAGTGCCCGAAACTGAGTAAGTCGGCGGTGGCCGCCAGATAAACTAAGTTAAGGGTTTGTGCTTAGCACAGTTATCTATCATACGGGAGTCGCGTTTAAATAGCAAGTGTTTTTGCCACATTGCCTATCAAGTAAAATTACTTTACATTTATCGCGCTAACCTATTGCATTCACCCCGTGGCTTCTGTATAATAACATACGTTGAAATTAAGATTTCCGGTACTAGGATTTCTCATTCGGAGGTGAAATTTTCATGCCAATTATCAAATCAGCAATCGAACGTGCAAAGACGAACGTCAAGGCAAACGAACGTAACTCAGCTCAACTGAGTGCGATGCGGACTGCCGTTAAGCGTTTCGAACAAGCCAAGACGGCTGGCGCCGACAACGCAGAAGACTTATTCCGCGCTGCTAGTGCTGCAGTTGACAAGGCCGCTTCAAAGGGCTTAATCAAGCGTAACAAGGCTGCCCGTGACAAGTCACGGATGGCTGCACGTTTAGCTAAGTAATCAATTAATCAACTCGATTAGATGATGCAATCAGGGGGTCGACCATGAATTTGGTCGACCCCCTTTTTTGACTAATTTTTCATTTAAGCTGGCACGCGATAGCCGGCAAACTGCGTCATGAACAGTGAAAATAACATTTCGGGCGCCATGGCCGTCGACTTCATCTGCCGTTCGACCTGAAATAATCCCAAGTAGGCACGGTTCAGGTCGGTCAATTTAAACCGTCGGTGCATCTGCAACGCCAACTTGATTCGATACGGATGAACTTTCAGTTCACTCGCCAGACGTCCCTGACTGAACCCCTGCTTAGCCAGAACCTTGGTCTGAATCAGCAAACGAAACTGGCCCTGCAAGATGGCATTGATCTTCAACGGCTCCTCTTTGGCTTGCAGTAACTCCCGATAAAGTGTCACTGCGCCGGCCGTATCCTTGGCCAGCACCTTGTTCACGAGGTCAAAGACATTCTGCGTCAACGTCTGTGTCACCAGCCCCGTGACTGCGTCCATCCCAATCGTTTTTTCGGGATGGGTAAAGAGCTCCAGCTTCGGCAATTCACTCATCATCAGTGTAAGATCCGCATCGGTCCGCTGAATCAGTTCATTTAACGCGGCCGGCGCCATACTGTAACCATCCCGTTTCAACTGGCCATTAACAAATTGCCGGACATCCCGCTCAGAAAAATTGCCAATTTCAATGGTGGTCGCAACCTTTTTCAGTTGTTTGACCACCTTTTTACGACCATCCAGCTTTTCATATGGTGCAAAGAAGACCAGTACCGTGCTATCCATTGGTGCGCCCAAATACGTCTGCAAGCTGTCAATGTCGTGATCGACCTTCTGCTTTTTCGTCTCACCAGTCAAAAACTGGGGATTATCAATACAAACGACCCGGCGTTCACCAAAGAACGGCGCGGCCATGGCATCGTCCAGGGCCACGGCGAGCGGCACGGTATCCATATCGTAACTCGCAAAGTTCATCGTCTGTTCGTCGACCGGTACACTGCCTTTAAAACCGGTCTTTAGTCGTCGCTGGAGGTAATCTGCCTGTCCTAAGACCAGATAGACGTTAGCCAAGTGTCCGCCCGTTGCTAACGTTTTTAAAAGTTCATTGATTGTCACGAGCATGCCCCTTCGAAATTAATTTTGTTTGCCACTTTCCCGGTCGGCCGTCAGTATACACATACCGAATCATCCCACTCGTCTGCGTGCTCATCGCTGGCACGGCTGCCTCGTGAAGTGTTGCCAAAGTCTCCGGATTCGGATGACCATACCGGTTTTGCCGTCCCGCCGAAATTATTGCTAAGTGCGGTTGTAACTGCGCAATAAAGGCCGGCGCCGTGGCTGTCTTGCTTCCATGATGTCCTAATTTTAACACGTCCGTTCGCAATTGCGGGGCTGCCGTCATAATTTTCTGTTCGCCCGCCCGGTCCAAATCGCCCATAAACATAAAATTCAAGCGACCGAAAGTTCCCTGCAGGGCCAATGAGCCAGAATTATCCGCCGGTCCAGCTTCAAACGGATGTAAAACGTGCAGACCAACTGGACTTCCAACCTGAATCGGCTGCACGCGCACTGGCGTCGCACTATTTGCTAATAATCGCGCCCATCCCGGTTCTTGCTCCATCCCCGCGGGGACCAGCACCCGTTTCACGCGTAAATGCTTTAAAAAGGCCGGTAGATCACCAATGTGGTCCGCATCATGGTGGGTCAGGTACAGGTCATCCACGTGATCGATGCCCCGACTCTTCAAGTAATTGATGCTGGTCCGTTCCGCGTTATAAGTGACCGGTGGTGCGACCGCCCATTTTGGCTGTGGCAGAGCCAGCCGACCACCCGTATCGATCAAGGAAACGTGCCGGTTAAACGGTTCCCGAATCAAAATACTGTCCCCCTGACCAACGTCAAAGTACGCGACTTCTCCGTCCGGTGGATAATGAATGACCCCATACATGACCACATAGCTCACTGCAAGCAGGCCTAACCACCGCCGTCGTTTCCCCGCTGGACGGCTAAATAACCACCACGTGGCACCGACCCAGAACCAAGCCACCCACCAAAATGGCCGCCCAAACAACACGTTTCCTGGTAGTTGAGCGACCCGCTGTAGACCGCCATCAAAGATTCCCAGTACCTGCGCACAACCACGACTAAGCGCCGGTAACCAAGCAAAACTAACCGTACCAATCACCGTCACGGGCAAAATAATAATTGGGAATAGTGGTACCACAATCCAGTTTGCCAATAACGTCAGGCTGTGCCACTGAAAGATCCCCGTTAATAGGCTCGGTAAGCCCAAGAGCGTTAATCCCACCTGACGCCACCACCAGGACTCTGTCCGCAGCAAAATGAGCGCTAACGACAGACCATAGCTCAGCTGACCACCGAGTTCAAACAAGAGTCCGGGATTTAGCCACAAACCAACCACAAGCGCCACCGCCCACGTATCCAACGTACTCAGATGAAACGCACATCGCTTCCCGGCTAATTGGACTCCCCGCATCAGACAGGCACGCAGAACGCCACTACTCGCCCCAGCTAGAACCCAGTACCCCGGTAGGCTGAGCAGGAGTAACCACTCCCAATGTTCGCGTTGCAACCGGAGATGGACCAGTAGCCATTCCGCAGCCGCTAATAACAACGCCACGTGAAGACCAGAGATGGCGAACAAATGTAGCAAGCCCAGTCGTTGCATCCCCTGTAATTCCGTCATTGATTCCGCGGACTTGGCTCCTGGTAGCAGGCCCAACGCGTACACCTTTAGTGCCCCCGGCAACTGCTCACAGTAGCGAATCAGCTGAGCCCGCCGTGCATGCCACCAATCACTAAACCACTGCCACCAGTGACTCGGCGCCGGGGTCCGTTCCGTTAAGGCCGTGACCTTGATCTCCGTCACCACTTGACGATGCCGCCAATAGGCCGCCGAATCGAACTGATTGAAGTTTGTCGCCGGTAATAGCCGCTGTTGCTGGCCGGTAATCTGCCAGACTTCGGCCCGGTGAACGCGTTGAAGTGCCCGTAATTGAGCGGCCGAGGTTAATCGCCCCCGCAAGGTCACCCGCTCCCCGTTGCTGACCTTAGTGGCTACCAGATAGTACAGGGCACCGCGAATCGTAATCGCATCCGGTTGCACCCGCACGGCCAATTCCGTCGCCTGCGCCGGGGCCAAAATAGGAAGTTGCCGCCGATCGAGTCGCTGTTCCTGCAACCATAAATGGCCACCAAAGATGACTAGCCCCACGAGCAGCACGATCCAAGTGGCCCGATTACCCAGCCGAATAATTCGACTGATCACCACCAGTAGCAAAATCAGGCCGCCCCAAAAATGGCCACCCACACTAACACTAACAGCCGCTATTCCCAGGCTAATAAAGAAAAAGTGGTTAGGCGCCACTAACCGTGTTGCGGTTGATCAAATGACAGTGTTGCCAGCAACTTCGGGTCAACCTCGACCTGATTTAATTCAACATGTTTCAGTTCAATTAACTTTTGGGCATACGGATCATTATGGTAATTACGCAAATAAGTAATCTTACGAATCCCCGCTTGAAGCAGCATCTTCGTACACTGCAGACAAGGAAAATCCGTGACGTAGATTTCGGCCCCATCCGTCGCTTCGCCAAACTTAGCACATTGCAAAACGGCATTCATTTCCGCGTGAATGGTCCGCACGCAGTGACCATCGACCAGGTAGCAGCCCTCGTCCAAACAATGATCATCGCCTGAAACCGAGCCATTATAACCGGCCGCAATGATCCGTTTATCCCGCACAATGGTCGCCCCGACCGACAGCCGATTGCAGGTACTACGCGTTGAGATCACTAGTGCCTGCAACATAAAGTACTGATCCCAAGGAATTCTCTCTCGTTTCATGCTAACGTCCCCATTTCTAAATTTATTTTCCAGTATACCACGGCTTTACGTCGTTAGTTGGTCCTGTAAATTCGCAACCGTTTTCTCGCCAAATCCTGGGACCTGCGTTAGGTCGGTGACCGCCTTAAACGCCCCATGCGCGGTGCGATAGTCCACAATTTTTTGCGCCTTTTTCTCGCCGATACCGGTCAATTGCTGCAAGTCTGCGACAGTTGCGGTATTCAGATTCACCACTGCCGTCGCCTGACTCGCTGACTGACTCCCGGTGGTCTTGGCCGCGCTTGCTGGTGCAGATGCCGCGCCTGCCGCTGTTTTTTCCCCCTTTGCCGGGATATAAAGTTGTTGCTGATCCGTCAAGCGGGTCGCCAAGTTGACCTGCTGACGGTCAGCATGCGCGCTGAGGCCACCAGCGGCCTTCACAGCGTCTGCAACCCGCATCTCCGGGCCAAATTGATACAGTCCCGGCTGTCTCACAGCACCCTGAACATCCACAAAGACTCGGGTATCGTGCGAGCTGACCTGACTGGCGGCACTCACGCCACCGCTAGCTCCCCGGCTACCATCCTTCGCAGACGTGCTGACGGTTGTCGCCGGCGGGATTGCTGCCGGCAACGGTTCCGGACTGGCCCGCGCTACCGTTAACCACCACCCCAGGCTCAGAATCGCCAATCCCACACTGACCACCAAGATACGCTGCCGCCACGAAAATTCCTGCCACCATTCCATAAGTCGTTCCATTCGCATTTGCCCCCTTTACGCTTAACTCCGTAAAAGTTGGACAAATATTTTTTAATTACCAAATTTTTTTATTAAAAACTAAGCAGAAAACCTGCGATTTTAATCGCGGGATGAATGCCAGAATGTAACGCTCTTAAGGGAAAACGTGTGTTCCCCTAGCGGACTAAGCGTGGTATACTTAATCCAATCTACAGGGGAGGTATCCATTGGCTAAATTAGGGCGAACAATCAAGATGAGACTCTATCCAGACACTGATCAAGCAGAACAATTTCTAGCAATGAGCCAGGAATATCAACGATTAGCCAATGTTGTCAGTCAATGGATTTTTGATCATGCATTTCAGTTAAGCTGGTTAAAAATCAATCACCAGCTGTACAAACGATTCAGGCAGGAATCACCGCTCAATAGCCAGATGATTCAGTCGGTTTTTCGGACGGTTGTGGCTCGCTATAAGACTGTTCGAGAACAAATGAAGCAACATCCTTATCGCTACAAAAATGAAGAAAATAAGTGGATTCAGCTCCCAAAGGATTTGACTTGGTTGGTGAGCCCCATCCAGTTTCACCGACCACAAGCAGACTTGGTTCGTCAGAGTAACTATTCTTTTGTAGATAAGATGCGGCAAATCTCAATAACCACTCTAGGTAAGCGGACTAAGCTAGGATTCACCAACAAAGGATTTGAGGAATACTTTGCCGCGAACTGGAAATTCGGGACTGCTAAGTTGATCCATAATCGGGGCAAGTGGTTTCTGCACATCGGTATCACGAAGGAAGTTAGCGATTTCGATACTAAGAATCAACCGCAAATCGTAGGGATTGACCGTGGACTACGCTTCCTGGCAACTGCCTTTGATAGTGAAGGGAAGACGCTATTCTTTGATGGTCAGAAGATCTTGCGTAAGCGAAAGAAGTTCCTAGAGAGTCGTCGACAACTGCAAAGCAAAGGTACCAAGTCTGCCAAGAAAAAACTGAAGCAACTAGCTCGACGAGAGAACCGCTGGATGACCGATGTGAATCATCGGCTAGCTAAGACACTCGTTACGGCATATGGGTCGCATACGCTTTTCGTTTTGGAAGACTTAACCAACGTGACCTTCAACACTAGTGATTTTCCTAAGTCCCTGCGCAATAGCCATCGTTCTTGGTCCTTTTTTCAACTAGAATCTTTCTTAAT
>NZ_AZDP01000114.1:0-23088 GCF_001435525.1 Levilactobacillus koreensis JCM 16448 | reverse complement strand
GCTATTCAAAGCGCCGTTGTGAAAGTGAATCCAGCCTTCACTTCACAGAGGTGTCCAAAGTGCGGGCTAGTTGAGAAGACCAACCGCCATCATGATACTCACGAATATTGGTGTGCCCAATGCCAGTATCGGTGTAACGATGATCGACTAGGCGCAATGAATATCTTGATACTTGGACAAGGCTGGTTGAACGGCGTCAAGCACCCAAAGATTAAGAAGCTAACAACTGCTGGGTAAACCTGGCAGTTAACGGGTAGCCGTCAATTACCCGATGATGTTGCCACTACGAGTAGGAGTGTCTTAATGGGCATGTTGGACTACTGTGTTGCCAGACACGTGAGCGACAAGCCGCTGAATTTATTCAGGGGCAATTGACTTTCATCGTAGAAAAAAGAGCTGTGACCAACAGTCGCAACTCTTCTCTATAGTCTATTTATGTGTCTCCAGATACTTCACAGCATCACCAAACGTTTCCACCGGAACCACCTTCATGTTCGGTGCAACCTTCTTCGCTGTGGCTTTAGCCAGCTGGTAGTTGGTCATGTGGTGCTCCTCATACTTGAGTAACAACTTAGATGGCTTCACGTATGGTGCAAAGAACACGGTCGCTCCAGCACGTTTTGCCGCGATGATCTTCTTATCGATACCACCGATCTCACCAACGTTGCCATCACCATCGACGGTCCCCGTTCCGGCAATCTTTTGCCCGTGACGTAGATTCTTCCCCGTCACCTGATTGTAGATCTGCAGGCTAAACATCAACCCACCAGACGGCCCGCCAATTTCGCCAGGATCGACGTTGACCTTCGGCTTAGCAGTCACCTTAACGTTGTCGGTCAAAATAATACCAATTCCGGCCTTCTTCGTTGGTAATCGCATCAGCTTGGCCGTCGCCTGACGGTCATGTCCATTACGCTGGTAAGTAATCGTCGTTCGCTTTCCAACACGCTGTTTTTGAATATAGCGTTGATAGCCGGTCATTGAGTTAAAGTGGTGACCATCGACCTTAGTGACCGTATCACCCACCTGAAGTTTCTTCGCAAATGGCGACTTGGCATCAACACTCAAAACGTAAATGCCCAAGTATTGGCGCTTAACCGGCTTATGGGCTGCCCGATAAGCGGTATAGATGGCTTCGTTAATGGCACTTTGCATGTAAAAATCCTGGACCCGGTCATAGGTAGCGTTGCTTTCGCCGCCCGTGACGCTATCCACGCTCTCAACGCTGTAGTACGAATTGAATTTGGCATACAAATACGTTGCTGGCCGCGCCTGAGACAACGCCACGGACGTAATCATAAACTTCCCTTGGTCCTGATCAGGGTGATTCTTGATCGACACGAACGTCTTTAAGTCGTTGGCTTCCCCTGGTCCCTCAATGTACTTCGGTAGCGGTAGAAAAAAGAAGGCTAAAATTGCGACCACAATCACGGCGGTTAATACGATTTCCCGCCAAGACCACTGGATCCATCTGCGCATGACTACCCCTCGCTTTCTAGCCGAGCAGTCAAGGCATGGGCGACCACTGGTGGCACGAGCTTCGTCAAATCACCGCCAAACCGGGCCACTTCCCGTAACAGACTGGAAGACACAAATTGGTATTGTGGGTCCGCCATCAAGCAAACCGTATCAATATTGGCATCTAAAGCCCGATTCATCCCCGCAATACCCTGTTCGTATTCAAAATCGACACTGTTACGTAGGCCCCGCACCAGCACGGTAGCGTGAATCTCTCGCATGAACGCCACGGTCAGCCCACTTTCAATCTGTACGCTCACATTAGGCAGTGTCGCCACACTAGCTTCAATAAAGGCCACTCGTTCTGCCGGTGAAAAGACCCCCTGCTTAGACGTGTTCTGACCAACGGCAATGACGAGTTGGTCAAACATCCGACTCGCCCGTGCAATTAGATCTAAATGTCCATTGGTTAAAGGATCAAAGCTTCCTGGAAACACTGCAATCGTCATGCTATTTCACTTCCTAATGCATAAATAGTTAATTCGGTAATCCCATAGTCCCGCCGTTCAATAAACGTAAATCCAGGAACCTCATCGGGGAGTTGAGCCTTTTGATCCGTTTCACAAACGATTCGCGCATCCGCAGCCAAAAGGTTTAATTCCCGCAGCTTGGTCATCTGATCGACGATTTTCTGTTGCGCGTAAGGCGGATCAAAGAAGACCAGGTCAAACTGATCCCCCCGTTGGGCCAATTCATCCAGTGCCCGATTGGCATCGCGCTTTAAAATGTCAAAGCGTTCTGGGGCCTTCGTGACGGCCACGTTGTCCTTAATCGTCTGAATCGCGGCATACTGCCGATCAATCAAGACAGCTTGATCAATGCCCCGCGAGACGGCCTCAATGCTGAGTCCACCGGAACCCGCAAATAAGTCCAGACTCCGGCCACCATCAAAGTACGGTCCAATAATATTAAAAAGTGCTTCCTTAACTTTATCCGTCGTTGGCCGCGTTGCCATTCCGGGAACCGCCTTTAACCGGCGGCCACCAAAATATCCCGCTACAATTCTCATTCGTCATCATCCTCTACTGCCGTTGTCGGGTTAACTTCCTCAGCAACCCCGTTGAACGTTTCACTAATTTCTGGGCGTTTTGACGCCACCACCCGCTTGACAAATCGTAAGTGACTCAACTGTTCTGTTAAGGCCGGAACGGCGTCACTGTTGACATACAAGACCACATACCGCATCTTCTTAGAAACGTACATCACGGTGCCGTAACGTTTCAGCTGCCGTGTCTGCTTCAAGCTATAGGTATACACGATCAAACTCTGTCGTGGTTGAATTTCAAATGCCATTCGCTGACCTCCTAATTTAATTCTATTTATCTAGCGTGTCGCCCGATAGTGTTTCTGCCGAGCGCTGATATTTAAGATGACTCCCATGACCAACGCCAGTGTCCAGGTACTGGACCCCCCATAACTGATAAACGGAAAGGTCACCCCGGTAATTGGCAGCATGCCTAAGACCCCACCCAAGTTAAATAGGGTCTGCACCGTCAAGTAAGTCGCCGCTCCGTAACAAATCAGCGACTGGTAAGCCGACCCGCTGCGGATACCGATGAGCACCGTGCGTACAATGATCAAGAAGAGTAATGTGATTACCGCCAACGCCGTAATCAGTCCTAATTCTTCCGCCAAAATCGCCATGATAAAGTCCGTGTTGGGTTCTGGCAAGTACCCAGTCTTTTGGATACTATTTCCCCAGCCGACCCCAAAGACGCCCCCGTTACTGAGAGCATAATAGGAATTGACCAGTTGTTGACCAACCGTCTGTGAGTGCTTAAACGGATTGATAAAGGCCACAATTCGCTGTAGTTGATAGACGTTCTTCGCAAACCCCATCTCGGACACCTTGACCACCAGGGGGAAGATAACCGCCACCACTAGTAAGAAGGCCCCACCGAAGAAGGCCACCGCGCGATGCCAGTTAAAGCCACTTGCCAAGAGCATGACAAAGACGATGGCCGCATTGATCGTGGATCCCCCTAAGTCGGGTTGTAAGAAAATCAAAAACACGATCCCAAAACAGATGAGGACTGGTCGTAGCATCGTGGCCCACCAGCCGTCTTCCATGAGCTCATCTTGTCGCTGGTCAATCGCATTTGCCAGCCAAACAATAAGATAGAACTTAACAAATTCCGCAGGTTGAATCCCAATCGGTCCCAAACGGAACCACCCAGCGGCCCCATTAATGGTCTGCCCCCGGACCAGCAGGAGCAATAAGGCTGCCAAGGCTAAATACCCAGCATATTTTAAGATTGTTTTGTCACGTAACTTATTCAAGTTCATTTTGAACATGAAGGTCACAATGATCATTCCCAGTAGCACGTAAATGGCCTGCTTAATCAGATAACTACCGGGACTCCCCCCATTTTGACTTCCAATATCGGCACTAGCCGAGTACACCATAACAATTCCAAAGAGGCTGAGTACCAAGTACGGTACCAATAGCCAGTAATCTAAATATTTTAACTTTTGCATACGTTTCAGTCGCCCCAAGCCTACCGCGTTAACGGCGATAATCGAATGTTTATATTATAGCATAGCTCCCCAGCAATTTTCGGACAAAAAAACCGGCAGGACACGTGGTTAACCCACTTATCCTACCGGTAAAGATTCATTTAAAATTTAGAATTACTTCCGCGCAGCGGTCTTCCGCTTCTTGGCAGCCTTTTCCCGTTCGCTCGTGTTCAGAATTTGCTTCCGCAGACGAACATGGTCTGGCGTGATTTCACAGTATTCATCTTCGTTGATGAATTCAAGTGATTCTTCCAGAGACATCTTCAATGGCGTCTTAACCTTAGCAATATCTTCAGAACCAGCGGCACGGACGTTGGTTTGGTTACGACCACGCGTGATGTTGACAGAAATGTCGTTATCACGGCTGTTTTGGCCGATAATCATCCCTTCGTAGACTTCAGTCCCAGCTTCGGTAAAGATCGTCCCACGGTCTTGAACGGCCATGATGGCATACGTGGTTACCTTACCAGAGTTGATGGAAACCAAAGTTCCGTTGTGACGACCAGGGTTCCAGTTCTTGATAACTGGGAGGTACTTAGAGAACGTGTGGTTCATGATCCCGTACCCACGAGTCAAGGACAAGAATTCAGTTGAGTAACCAATCAACCCACGTGATGGGGCCAAGAAGGTCAAACGAGTTTGACCGTTACCAACGGCCTCCATGTTCTTCATTTCACCCTTCCGTTGAGAAAGCGTGTCAATGATTGAACCGGTGTATTCGTCAGGCGTATCGATCTGAACAGATTCGAATGGTTCGCAACGAACGTTATCGATTGTTCTGTAGATAACTTCTGGACGAGAAGCTTGCAATTCGTAACCTTCACGACGCATCGTTTCAATCAAGATGGACAAGTGAAGTTCACCACGACCGGAAACGACCCAAGCACCAGGATTATCAGTGTCGTCAACCCGTAAGGAAACATCGGTATGAAGTTCACGCTTCAACCGTTCTTCGATTTGACGAGACGTTACAAACTTACCTTCACGACCAGCAAATGGAGAGTCGTTGGTCCGGAAAGTCATTTGCAACGTAGGTTCGTCGATTCGCAGAACTGGTAGTGGTTCCAACGTGTCAGGGGCAACAACCGTTTCCCCAACGTTGATTTCTTCCATCCCAGAAACGGCGATCAAGTCCCCAGCCTTGGCTTCCTTGATTTCCAAACGCTTCAAACCGAAGAAACCAAATAACTTGGTAACCCGGAAGTTTTGCTTGGAACCGTCAAGCTTCATAACAGTAACGCTGTCGCCGACTTTGATCTTACCCCGGAAAATCCGGCCGATCCCAATCCGACCAACGAAATCGTTGTAGTCCAGCATGGCAACTTGGAATTGTAAAGGTTCGTCAGTGTTGTCAATTGGTGCTGGAATGTGCTTAACGATGGTGTCAAAGATTGGCTTCATCGTGTGATCCTGCGTGTCGAGTTCTGGCTCGTAGCTAGAAGTCCCGTTCATAGCAGAAGCGTAGACTACTGGGAAGTCCAATTGGTCTTCGTCAGCACCTAATTCGATAAAGAGGTCTAAGACTTCGTCAACAACTTCGCTAGGGCGTGCGCCTTCACGGTCAACCTTGTTGATCACAACGATTGGCGTTAAGTGTTGGTCTAAGGCTTTCTTCAAAACGAAACGGGTCTGAGGCATTGTCCCTTCGTAGGCGTCGACAACTAACAAAACGCCGTCAACCATGCGCATGATCCGTTCAACTTCACCACCGAAGTCGGCGTGTCCTGGGGTATCCAAGATGTTAATTTGCTTGTCACCGTACCGCACAGCGGTGTTCTTGGACAAGATCGTGATGCCCCGTTCCTTTTCGATAGCGTTTGTATCCATGGCACGGTCCTCGATTGACGCGTGCTCATCCAACGTATCGGATTGTTTTAACATTTCGTTAACTAGGGTCGTCTTCCCGTGGTCAACGTGGGCAATGATGGCAATGTTGCGGATATCATCTCTGATTTTCAAGTGTATTTCTTCCTTTCGTGCTTGGTGAAATTAGATGGATCACGGCATGCTTACCTCAGTAAGTACGCTTATTGTAGCTTTTCTAGCTGGTAAAGTCCATCCGTACCAGCCAGCCGCATAAAAAAACTGTGACAGGTGTCACAGTGAGACGTCATCTTCTTCAATTTGGAGAATATCACGTTGCGCTTTTTCCGTCGCTACTAGTACAAGGTTAGATGATAGCATATTCAGCGGCTGGCCGTCAATAGTTGAGACCCGAACACCCAAGGTATTCAGCAAAACTTGTCCCGCGGCGAAGTCCCATGGCTTGAGGTGTGAAATGTAACCAAGGGTCTTTCCCCGCATCACATTGATCATTTCGATCCCAGCACTCCCATAGATTCTCATCCCCGCGCTGGCATGGATAATGGCCTGCATGTGGGCCACATCATGGATGACTAACGGCCCGCTTGCACCAATCAGGCCGTCACGTAAGGCCAAATTAGCCGGTGCCGCGATGAGCTCTTGATTGGCCCAAACACCATCTAATTGAGGACCACCGTGATATAAGGCGTCGTTCATTACATCATAGACATAACCTAATTGCCCAACGCCATCCTGATAGATGCCGATCATAATCGCAAAGTTATCTTGTTGTTTAACAAAATTCATGGTCCCATCAATGGGGTCAACGATCCAGACCCGGCCCTTAACATCCGTCAGGTGATCGCCAAAGCCTTCCTCACCCAACACTTTAGCCTCAGGGTCGATCCGTCGAATACCGGTAATCAAAAACTGTTCATTTCCCTTATCGACGTTAGTGACCAGATCCTTACGTCCCGTCTTCTCATCGACGGTCAACGGTGCCTGCATCTTCTCTAGCACCCGTTGTCGCGCTTCTTTCAATAGTGCCGTAACCTCTTGATTCAACTGTTGCCAATCCAAACTCATGACCTTGTCGTCCCCTTCATCTTGACCTGACCAGCTTGTTGCCGTGCCTGCTTCATCGTCCGGTAAATACTGTAGCCAGAAACCGCCTCGAATTCCTGATCAATATTTTTTTCCTCAAACTTCTGGGGCACGATTTCCTGAAATTTTCGATAAGCAGCGACCAAATCTACCGCCGCCACACCCTGTGACCGCTCATAAGCCGCTTCAATCTGCTGATAAAAGGTGGTGACCGTCACAATTTCCGCTGTCGACCAATCTGCTCGCAATGGGTATGCATAGTCTTCTTCTGCCATCACTATTTTCCCTCCGTTTGTTGATTTTCAATCGCTTGAATCGTAGTTCGCAACTCTGCCGTTTGAGCCGCATAATCCTGCTGCTCATCTTCCGATAAGGCTAACGGCATGAGATCCTTGACCCCTGTCTTAGCCACCAACACCGGTGCGGCCGCCGCAAACCCGAGTTCTTCGGGATAAACGTGGGTCACCGACGCAATAACGGGTTGATTATCCATGGCCGCTTGGAGCAAGTGAATCAACGCCAAGAAGCGCAACGTCACCTGCTGTTCCCCCGCCTCACGGGCCAGCCAAGTTCCCATCTTAGACAGATCATCCGCACTAAATTTAGCGTCCGCATTTGCCAAATACATCAGCAGGGGCGTCGGTCCAATATACGTCCGGCTCCAAGCCACGATCGGCGCACTGGCTGCTCCCACCACGGTCGCTTGAACTGCCGAATGCCCCACGTGTAACCGTTCCGCTAGCCGGGCCGTTATCAGGCGAGCCAGTGGATAGGTGCCTAGTCCCCAAATCTGTTGTCGCGGAAAGCCAGAAAACTTCCAGGCAAAATACGTCAAAATTTCGTCCTGACGACCACAGAAAATCAGCTGACCACCGAACCCATTTTCAACGATTCGATTCATCAAGAGCCGAAGATCCGCGACCTGCTCATTGGCCGGTGTTTCCGCCGAATCTCGATCCAAAACGACCAGCCAAGTTGCCTGCCCATAATCCGCCGTTGTCCCCACTCGAATCGTCAATCGGGGACACAATGCACTCGCAACCACTAAAGGTTGATAACGAGGCGTGTCATCAGTCGTGTTCGGCATAATCACACAATCAAGTGGCAAATCCGCTACCAGCAATTGTTGAAGTAGTTGATTTGCCTGATCAAAGTTTCCCTGAATCAGTAACGTTGGCATCATGATGACCTCCTCTTTCAAGCTAAAGCCCATTTTATCCGCACCAAGTTGCCAGTCACCGCCCCATTAAGAGCCCCCTCAGCCACTGGCAATCGTGCTGAATTACCACGTCATATCCGCGTGCGTCGTACTCTTCAATCCCACACGAATACCGTCATAGCTCCATTATAAGTGAACGGTTGGGGATAGCAAGCCGTAACCGTTATCTTTAAGGTTCTGTTCGGGACTAAGCAGCGTGTTTCGTTCGCCTTACCGGCCGCCAGAAAGACACTCGGCCGTGATGATCCTAATCATCGGTAACAATTAATCTGGACGCCTTTGAAGACACGCGAATTTGACTGCAAAGCAAGCGAGAAGATCAGCGACTATTCAATCGGTAGCGTCCGCACAACCATCAAATTTTGGACCCCGCCGCAGCGCCGTCAACTAGCCCCCCTTTTCGTTCCAAACAAAAAGGACCTCCGCAAGCGGAGATCCTTTTCAAGTTCAACAGTCGCTTTAGATATGCGTTGGGAAGCCCATTGCAATGTCCGCAGTTTCTTGGATTGGTTCGTTTAACGTTGGGTGTGGGTGAATGGTCAAAGCAACGTCTTCAACGTTCAAACCGTCGTTAACGATGATTGAGAGTTCACCAGCCATGGTGCTGGCTTCAGGGCCAACCGCTTCGGCACCCACGATGTTCTTGTTGTCGTCATCCGTGTAGATGAACCGAACAAACCCATCAGGAGCATCCAATGAAACGGCCCGAGCGTTCCCAGCAAATGGGAACTTCGCAGTCTTGACCTTGATCCCCTTGTCCTTGGCAGCAGCCTCACTGTACCCAACCGTTGCGATTTCAGGATCGGAGAAGCAAACAGCTGGAACACTCAACCAGTCATTAGCCGTCTTCTTACCAGAGATAGCACCAGCCGCAGTCTTAGCTTCAGCAAAGGCCTTGTGAGCCAATGCAGCACCAGGAACAACGTCACCAACTGCCCAGATATGTTCTGAAGCAGTCCGACCTTGGTTATCGACTTCGATTTGACCATGGTCGTTCAACTTAACCTTGGTGTATTCCAAGCCTAAGTCATCGGTGTTTGGCCGACGACCAACGGTGACCATGCAGTAGTCAGCCTTGATCGTGGATTCCTTACCATCAACGGCGTAAGTGACACTAACACTCTTGTCGTCTTGGGTAGAACCCTTAGCCATCGCGTTGGTGATGACATCAACGCCCTTCTTCTTCAACTTCTTCAAGACAACGGAAACCATGTCTTTTTCGAAGTTAGGCAGAATTGACTTCGTTCCTTCGATGATTGTCACGTGAGCGCCTAAACTAGCGTATGCACCAGCTAATTCGGTCCCAACGTAACCCCCACCAATCACAACGAATTCTTTAGGAATTTCAGGTAAGTTCAAGCCACCAGTAGAATCGATGACCCGGCCATCAAATTTGAAGCCAGGGATTTCGATTGGGTGAGACCCGGATGCAATAATAATGTTATTGTATTCGAAAGTCTGACCGGTATCGGTGGACATGAATTGCTTTTCGCCCGTAGGCATTACCCGTAATTGGGTGTCGCTTAAGAAGACAGCTTCCCCGTTAACCACGTCAACGTGGTGCTTCTTCATCAGCATCTTAACGCCGCTGGTCATACGATCAACAACCTTAGTCTGCTTCCAGTCTTGCGTCTTCTTAAAGTCAATAACGGCTGATTCCGTAGAAATTCCGTAAGTCGAACCGTCTTTGGCTTGTTCCAACCGGTGACCCGCTTGAATTAAGGCCTTAGAAGGAACACAGCCAACGTTTAAGCAGACACCACCAAGCGTATCGGATTTTTCGACTAAAGTGACCTTTTGGCCTAATTCAGAAGCCCGAATTGCGGCAACGTAGCCGCCGGGTCCGGCACCGATGATGACGGTGTCCTTTTTTTCAACATCTGCCATATTTTTCCTACCCTTCCATTAACAGTAATTCTGGATCATGAAGCAATGCCTTGAACTTGTTCAAAACATTTTGAGCTAAGGCGCCATCGATCAAACGGTGGTCGTAACTCAAGGAAATCTTCAACATCCGGCCAACAACAATGTCGCCATCATCGTTCACGTAAGGTGCCTTTTCGATCCGACCAACACCTAAGATAGCAACTTCAGGTTGGTTGATAACTGGTGTGAACCAGCCACCACCAATTGAGCCGACGTTACTGATGGTGATTGAACCACCAGCCATGGAAGCAGGACTCAACTTCTTGTCGTAAGCAGCTTGGGTGTTGTCACTAATTTCCTTAGCGATTTCAAACATACCCTTGGAATCAGCAGCCTTGATGTTTGGTACGTAAAGACCATCATCAGTGTTGGTAGCGATACCAATGTTGTAGTAGTGCTTGTAAACAATTTCCTGAGTCGTGTCATCAATAGATGCGTTCAATTCAGGGAATTCCTTCATAACGGCAACCAAAGCCTTAACCATGTAAGGCAAGAAGGTCAAGTGAATGCCCTTGTCAGCGGCAGCCTGCTTGTACTTCTTCCGGTTAGCCATCAAAGCAGAAACTTCAACTTCATCAAATGAGGTAACATGTGGGGCAATGTCTTTGGAAGTCCGCATGCTCTTGGCAATGATCTTCCGCATAGCTGACATTGGTTCACGTGTTTCCAGATCTGGTTGGTCAGACTTCCAAGGCTTGATAGCTTGGCCAGTAGTGGCTTTGCCTTCGGTAGCGGCAGCAGCTGGAGCAGCGGCTGCGGCAGGTGCAGCGGCACCATTAAAGTTGTCGATGTCTGCCTTCAAGATTTGACCATGGTTCCCAGTTGGGGCAACCAAAGTAATGTCAACGCCCTTGTCCCGTGCGTATTGACGAACGGAAGGCATTGCCAAAACTAACTTATTCGGGTCAGAAGCAGCTGGAACACCAGTAGGTGCAGCGGCTGGAGCTGGCGCAGGTGCGGCAGCAGGTGCTGGGGCAGCAGCTGGTTCTGGAGCGGCTTCTTCAGCCGGAGCAGCAGCTTCATCCCCACCTTTACCTAAGTCAGGTGGTGTGTCTGAACCGTCATCAATCACAATCAGTGGGTCGCCAATCTCAACGGTGTCCCCTTCTTGTGCAACAATTTGTGAAATAGTGCCATCAACTGGTGATGGTAATTCCGAAACAGACTTATCGTTTTGGATTTCGACTAACGTGTCGTCTTCCTTAACAGTGTCTCCTTCTTTAACAAGCCATGAAGAAATTTCACCTTCGGCCATTCCTTCACCAAGCTCAGGGAGTTTGAACGTATAAGCCATGGGAAAACTTCCTTTCTTTCATCTAATGCAGGATGTCTCCCACATCGTTTTTTATCGTTTAATTTAGATTTAAAATTTAATAGTTAACGATTTCGCGTGCCTTGGCTTCAATGTCATCGGCATTTGGAATCCAATCATTTTCAGCTTGGGCAAATGGGTAAACGCTATCTGGTGCAGCTACCCGGCCGATTGGGGCGTCCAAGGACATGATCTTTTCTTCAGCAATGTCAGAAGCCACAACGGCACCGACACCAGCCATCCGCTGTGCTTCTTGAACGATAACAACCTTGTGGGTCTTATCAACAGAAGCAAAGACAGTGTCCGTGTCAATTGGTGACAAGGAACGCAAGTCAATGACTTCAGCAGAGATGTTGTCCTTTGCCAAAGCATCAGCGGCAGCTAAGGATTCGTTAACTTCAGCACTGTATGCAACAATTGTAAGATCAGTACCTTCACGAACAACCTTGGCAGTGTCTAACGGAACCGTGTACTTTTCATCTGGAACTTCATCCTTCATTGAACGGTAAAGTTTCAAGTTTTCCATGAACAGAACCGGATCGTCGCTTTCAACAGCGGAGATAACCAAGCCCTTAGCATCGTATGGGTTAGCAGGTGTTACGACCCGCAGACCTGGGGTGCTAACGAAGTAGTTTTCCAAGTTGTCGGCATGCATTTCAGCGGTATGTGTCCCACCACCAAATGGTGTCCGTACCGTAACAGGGAAGTTCTTTTGGCCACCGAAACGGTAGTGATCACGAGCCAATTGCCCAACAATCCCATCCATTGCTTCGAACGTAAAGCCCATGAATTGGATTTCAGGAATTGGACGCCAGCCAGTTAAGGATAAACCAATAGCTAATCCAAGAATCCCAGATTCAGCTAATGGCGTATCGAAAACCCGGTCTTCACCGTACTTGTCTTGTAAATCAACAGTTGTCCGGAACACACCACCGTTTTTACCAACGTCTTCACCGAAGATCAACGTCTTAGGATCGTCTTTCAAAACCTGATCCAGACCAGAAGTGATCGCTTTGATATACGTCATTTTAGCCATGATTACTTCGACTCCTTTGCTTCGAATTCTGCAATTTGCTTCTTAACAGCTGGAGTAGGCACATTGTAAGTCCACTTCAAGAAGTCAGAAACCTTTTGTGCAGGTGCTGCTTCAGCTTCCTTCATTGCTTCCTTAAATTCGTCTTTGTATTCGTCGACTAACTTATCTTCTTGATCTTGTGACCAAACGCCCTTGTCAGTTAAGACCTTCCGCATACGAATCAGTGGATCAGCATCGAACCAAGGCTTAGTTTCTTCATCGGTCCGGTAACGAGAAGGATCATCACCAGCAGAGGAGTGAGCACCATAACGGTAAGTCAATGTTTCAATGACGACTGGACCATTTCCGGCTGCGGCAAATTCACGAGCTGCTTCAGAAACTTCGTGAACGGCCACGATATCCATCCCGTCAACTTGGACGGAAGGAACACCCATGGCAACGGCCTTTTGTGCCAACGTTTCAGCTGCGGTTTGCTTGTAACGTGGTACGGAAATTGCCCAACCATTGTTTTGAACGAAGAAGACAGCTGGTGCTTGGAAGGCACTGGCAAAGTTGACCCCTTCGTACCAGTCACCCTGTGATGTCCCACCATCACCGGTGTAAACGAAGGCAACGCGGTCTTCATCGCCGTTCTTCTTAATCCCTAAAGCAACACCGGCGGTTTCAACGTATTGCGCGCCAATGATGATTTGTGGGAATAACATGTTTGGATTTTCATGTTGATTGCCTTCAACATGACCTTTGGACCATAAGAAACCTTTTGCAACGGTAGTCCCGTGTTGAATCATTTGTGGCAAATCACGGTAAGCTGGGAGTAAGAAGTCTTGTTGCTTAAATGCAGTAACACTTCCCATTTCACTGGCTTCCTCACCGGCAGTTGGAGCATAGAAACCGAGGCGACCCTGACGGGAGAAGTTCATTGTTTGTTCGTGTAACGTACGCTCCCAAACCATTTTCTTCATGAAGTCAACAAGTTGGTCATCTGAATATTTTGCCAACGTGTCTGGATCAACGACCTTGCCTTCACGATCGATGACTTGAACCGGGTGCTTATATGGGTCAGCCATCGTAGCTTTGATCTTGGCAAAGTCTACAATCTGTTTGCTTCCATTAGCCATAAGTAACACTTTCCTTTCACTTGATATGAAATTGTTAACTAGAGTGAGTTAACGTTGCGTTTCCTGACTACGTTTATAAAGTACCATTTTTTCAGAATCCATGCAAGCCCTTTCATGTGGACAGATAAAGGGATTAGGCCAAATCCCTACGGCGCGTTGTGATTTTTTAGTTTCCACTTTTTTTGAAAATAGAAACCGTTTTCTTTTCATTTCATTTCTCTTAGTGGGTATGTTAAAATGAATGGTAACTAACAATATTTTTGCGGAGGTAATGCTTTTGTTTCTCATGAAAGATATTGTCCGCGACGGTGATCCCGTCTTACGACAAGAAGCAGCAGACGTGACTTTCCCTCTCTCAGAGGAAGATCAACAGCTCGCTAAAGACTTAATGGAATACTTGGTGGTCTCTCAGGACCCCGAACAATGTAAGAAATACGGTTTACGGGCCGGTGTTGGCTTAGCCGCACCACAAGTTGGCGTCTCCAAGAAGATGGCCTCCGTCTTGGTCCCACCGACCGAAAAAGATGGCAAATCACCCTTTACTGACGTCATCATCAACCCAGTCATCGTCTCTGAATCCGTTCAGGAAGGCGCTTTGACTGAAGGTGAAGGTTGTCTGTCCGTTGACAAAGATGTGCCCGGCTTCGTGCCCCGTCACGATCGCATCACCTTACGCTACTATGATGTGAACGGTGAAAAACACCAGTTACGCCTAAAGAACTATCCGGCCATCGTTTGCCAACACGAAATCGATCACTTACACGGAATGCTCTTCTACGATCACATCAACAATGATCAGCCGTTTACACGTGACGATGACATGATTATGATCGAGTAATTTATGTCTCAGCCATGCGCAACTGACGCCGTTATTTTCAAGTGGCTTACATCAGTAGTAGGTAAGTAAACTTCCCTACCGTTTAGCTAACGGTCGCTGATCTGAGTGGTTTTGGGACCGGGCTTGCGTAAGTTTTCACCTGAACCGCCAGTCCTCTGGCAAAAAAATAGGCACCGTAACCAAATCCCCTAGGGATAGTTGATTACGGTGCCTATTTTCAAGGGTAGAACTCTTTTCATTCCGCAAAGATAAACTTGTTTCTTCCATATATAGTGCATCATTTCACAGCAGGATCATTTAACTTCTTGAGGTCTTTTAAGTATTCAACCGTTGACTCATTCATCAAGTTCGCCACGTCAACGTGCAGGTGCCCCTCGTAGACCCAAATATCGCTGACCACAAAAGCCGGACCCGCGACTACCGCCTTAACTTGATGATCCGCACTAAAACTAGCGAGGGCTTCATTAAAGGCTGCTTCAATTTCAGGCAGTCGCCGTTCCGTGTCAATACCGCTGGGCATGGTATACTCAAAGGCCATGACCCCGCGGCCCCACACATCAGCGACCGTTTCCGTTGGCTGTAGCACACATTCGTCTTCTGATAAGACATCGTTATTCACTAGACGCTGTAGGGCTGCCTTCACTGCTACGTCCGTGTCATCCTCCGCCGAACGCCGCACCATTCGGGTCGCCCGCTGGACAATCATGCGGCGAATCATTTCATAAATAATAAAGGCAATGATGATGCCAATAATGACTTCTACAATTAGAGCCATGGCGTCTCCTCCGTTCACTTCACGCTAGTTTAATCATAGCATGTTTTGCCGTCTAGGGGTACTTCTATACAAGTGGCTGAAATTATGCTAAAATTGTGCTAATTGTTGTGTAAGCAACCCGCAGTTCGGCAGGACATAAATAATTCGCTGTTCGCTCACGATTAGCGAGTTAAATCGTTTAAAATTAAAAGGAGTTTTGTCTGTGATTTACAAAGTCTATTACCAAAATGATAAAAAGCGGAATCCTAAGCGCGAGGATACGCATTCACTTTACCTGGAAGCCCCAACAGAAGTTGAAGCTCGGGCATTAGTGGAAGCTCATACGGAACACAATATCGAATTCATCGAAGCCATCGAGGGTAAGACCTTGGCTTACGAACAAGAGAATCCGAATTACAAATTAACGGAGTTCAATGAATGAACAAGTTAAACGTCAAAAATAACGAAGCCGCTATCTTTGGCGTGGGTGGACTTGGTGAAATCGGGAAAAACACTTACGGTATTCAATTTCAGGATGAAATTATCCTGATCGATGCCGGAATTAAGTTTCCCGAAGACGAGTTACTCGGGATCGACTATGTCATTCCGGATTATCAGTACCTCGTTGAAAATCAAGCCAAAATCAAGGCGCTTGTGATTACCCACGGCCACGAAGATCATATTGGCGGTATTCCTTATTTATTAAAGGCGCTCAACGTCCCTGTTTACGCAGGACCGCTCGCCTTGGCACTGATCAAGAACAAGCTTGAAGAACACGGATTACTTAAATCGACTGAACTACACACAATTGACGATGACACTGTGCTCAAATTTCGGAAGATGAGTGTCACCTTCTTCCGGACCACCCACTCGATTCCTGATACTTTAGGTGTCGCAGTTCATACCCCGGTCGGAACGATCGTGGAAACGGGAGACTATAAGTTCGACTTAACTCCCGTGACGAACCAGCCGCCTGATCTACAAAAGATGGCACGACTGGGTGAAGAAGGCGTGCTGTGCTTGATGTCTGATAGCACGAACGCTGAACGACCAATCTGGACCAAGTCGGAAAAGTGGGTCGGTAAATCGATTCGACGGATTTTTGACCAAGTTGAAGGTCGGGTTATCTTTGCCACCTTCGCTTCCAATATCTCGCGGATCGAAACGGCCTGTGAAACGGCGCTGGCTCACGGACGGAAGATTGCCGTCTTTGGTCGGTCCATGGAAGCTGCCATCGTTAACGGTCGGGAATTAGGTTACCTCAACATTCCCGATGACGCGTTAGTTGACGCCAACGCCATTCGTTCCCTCCCTGCTGAGAAAGTCATGATTCTATGTACTGGCTCACAAGGTGAACCGATGGCTGCTCTATCACGCATTGCGAACGGTACCCACCGGCAAATCTCCATTCAACCCGGTGATACGGTCGTCTTCTCTAGCAACCCGATCCCTGGGAACACCATTTCGGTCAACCGGGTCATCAACGAACTGGAAGAAGCCGGCGCCAACGTTATCCATGGTAAGGTCAACAATATCCATACATCTGGTCATGGTGGTCAAGAAGAACAAAAGTTAATGCTGCGACTGATGCAGCCCAAGTTCTTTATGCCTATCCACGGTGAGTACCGGATGTTGAAGATCCATACGGAACTCGCAGAACAATGTGGTGTGCCGTTGGATCACAGCTTTATCCTGCAAAACGGGGATGTTCTGGCCTTAACTCAGGACTCCGCTCGTGTTGCGGGCCACTTCACCGCTGGAGACGTCTACATTGACGGTTCCGGTATCGGTGATATTGGGAATGTCGTTTTGCGTGACCGGCAACTCTTGTCCGAAGAAGGACTCGTCGTTGTCGTCGCCACCATCGACTTGAAGAACCAGGAGATCAAAGCGGGTCCCGACCTGCTTTCACGTGGATTTGTCTACATGCGCGAATCTGGCGAACTTCTCAATGAAGGTCGCCGCCGCGTCTTCCAGACCATTCGGCGGGCGATGCGCAATCCAAAGGCTACCGAAGCCTCGATTCGCAACGCCGTCATCGACGATCTGCAAAACTTCCTGTTTGAAAAGACGGAACGTCACCCAATGATTTTACCAATGTTTATTATGACCAAGTAAGTTGGTCGAAAGAGTCTGAGCCTTGTGCTTGGGCTCTTTTTGTCGTTCTCAGGTCGCACTGCAGCTGCCAGGGATTACGCCTTCTGTGGGGACGCTTCAAACTGAGGAACGGTCCTCGCGCTGGCTCCATCCCTGGCCTTCTCCGGCTTAGACCTTTTTTCTCGCGTTATACGTTAAACGCCTAAATAGTTTGATCTTCCAACTCGATTGCTACCAAGCTTCATTATCAGTTGTCTTTTTAGCACAAAGTAATTAACCTATCTTCAATTGGCCATTGAACGATTCCCCCATACAACCAGAGTACAGAAACTCTACGTATATTTCGCCCTAATTTTGCATAATTTCTTACGACCAGCGAAAGTTCTGCCGGAATCACTAGGCACCACTAGAGTTTTCGTTTATAATGAAAAGGATTAAATTTTGAGAGGAGCAGTACGGTGAGTGTCCAGTTCTATATCATTCTAAACGAGCACGCAGGAAGTGGCCACGCCGGTACACTGTGGCCAGAAATCAAAGAGCAGCTCGATGCCGCCCAGGTCTCCTACCAGCTAGCAATTTCGGAATATCCGAATCATGCCATCCTTTTAAGCGAACAATTTGCCAAACGAATCCCGGATACCCCCCACCAAGACTGGGTCGTTCTAGCCGTGGGTGGTGATGGCACGCTGCACGAGGCCATTAATGGTCTCACGCAGCTGCCACGCCAGTACCCCATTCCGGTGACCTACTTACCAATTGGCTCCGGTAACGACTTCGCGCGGGGTGCCGGGATGGCCCTGAAGTGGGAGGATGCACTGAAACAAATTATTCAGTGTACCCACGCGACCGACTACGACATCGGCAGTTATGACGAGACCATCAAGCAGGAACGCGGTGTTTTCACCAACAACTTAGGGATCGGTTTTGATGCCGCAATCATTTCACAGGCCAATCAATCGAAGGCCAAGGTCTGGCTCAACAAGCACCACATGGGCTCCTTGTCCTATTTAGCGTCGGCACTTGATGTTTATTATAACCAAACAGGCTTTACCCTCACCGTTCACGTGGGCAACCAACGGGATATCTATCCCAACGCCTTTCTCGTGACCACGACCAACCATCCCTACTTTGGCGGTGGTGTTGGGATCGCCCCCGGGGCAACGATCACTGATCATAAGTTACACCTAGTTGTGATTGAAAAGCCCAATTTCTTTAAATTGCTTTGGTTAGCTCTACGCTTAATATTTAAGCGTCATTTAACGTCTAAGGCCGTTCATTACTATCAGGCCACACAGGTCCACCTAACCGTCCCAGCCATCGAATACGGGCAGTTAGACGGCGAAGAAATGGGTGGCCGGTTCTTTGACGTTTACGTTGGCGTCAAATCCTACCCTTTCTGGTTCGATATCACCATTTAGCCAATAAAAAAGCCTCACCGTTAGTTTTAGCGGTGGGGCTTTTGCTTGTGGTCAAAACCACTTGCAGGTTATTTTAGTCTTCTGAAGCATCCATTGCTTCCAGAATCATGTCGAGCTGAGCGCACTTATTGGATAAGTCGTTCATTTCTTTGCCGTAGCGCGGTTCGATCTGCACTGTCTCCGAGCTCCACTGAACGCTCTCAGATTCCTTCCGTTTTAACGTGGCCAACTGTGAATTAGCCTGCCGATACTCTTCCAGAATCTCCATACGATTACTCACCTTTTTGACAACTCCTTTAACAAGAAAATTTAATTATGCTGACTCGTCTCTAAATGACTACGAGAAATCATAACACTTGCTATCGGATTTGTTAACGATTATCTTAACATTTTTCAGCAGATTGCCAAAAATGGTCAGAAAAGCGGATTCATGTCACTTGACTTATTTCACAGTTCCTGCAAAGGAAGGCATAAAGTATTGGCTGATCGATTCAACTTCGACATTTTGACCTGGCGTTGGTGCGGCAACGTACTGACCATTACCAATGTAGATGGCGTCATGATACGTCGCACCCTTAGAACCCCAGAATAAGATGTCCCCTGGCTTAGCGGACGCAACAGAATGAGCCGATACCCGTGCTTCTTGCGAAACCGTGTTGTGTGGCAAGCTGATTCCCATTGCGTGTTGGTAAACGTAGGCCACTAACCCAGAGCAATCCATCCCACTGAGAGATGAGCCGCCCCAAACGTAAGGAATATTCGCCGAAGCCAGCTTCAATGCCAGACTAGTTACGGATCCCGTGGTCAAATTACTGTTCGTGGTTGCCTTGGCGGTGCTGCTACTGGTAGCAGCCGTTGCCGAAGATGCGGTCGAACTATTGCTAGTCGTCTGTTGACTCGACTGAGCCGCCTTCTTAACGGCTGATTGCGTCGTCGTGCGAATGCGCTTCGTCTTCTTTGCCTTGGTCGTTGCCGTGGCACCAGCACTGGCTTGGCTAACGGTCGAGCTCTGTGAACTAGAAGCTACGGATTGACTCGTCGTTGCGCCCTGAGCTGTCCCTTGACTGCTGGTACTGCTCGTTGCTTGGGTCTGTGACTGACTGGTAACGCTAGCCGCCCGGGTCACACGCTTCTTTTGTACGGCCTTTGTGGCAGTAGCCCGAGACGTTGGTGTTGCGGTCGTAGAACTAGTCTTAGCAACGGAACTGCTACTCTGCGTTGGCGTTGTCACTGATTGACTAGTTGAGCTAACTGGTGCTTGGCTCTTCTGCGTCCGACTAGTTGCAACGCTGCTGGTTGATTGCCGCTTAGCTGAGTTGCTCTGTACCGCACTGCTCTGGACTGATGAGCTACTTACGGCACTACTACTGGTCTTGCTTTGCGCACTGACCTGACTCGTCTTAGTTGCGGGCTGACTAGCAACCGAACTGCTGGTTGAAGAATTGGCAGTTTGGCTAGCCGTCGACGTGCTGGTCGAGGAGGTCTGCGGCGTAGTGCTTTGACTTGCTGAACTAGTTGCAGCTGGCGTCTGGTCACTTTCACTAGACTTAGATGACGTCTGTGACGTAGCGCTGGCACTCGTTTTCTGACTACCAGTAGCTGCTGAACTCGAGGTTGCTGCGGCCGTCTGTTGCTTTTGCTTGCTGGCTGCGGCTTGTTGTTCAGCAACGATTTGGGCCTGAACGGCATTGGCCTTTTGCGTCGTTTGCCGCCGGGAACTTGGCGTCGTCGTCTGACTAGCAGTGTCGTCCTTAATGGCACTGGCTTGTGGAATCTCTAATTTTTGACCAACACTTAACATGTCGCCAGTTAGGGAATTAGCCTTTTGTAATTGGGCAACCGTCAAATGATACGTCTGTGCTAAATCCCATAACGTATCGCCAGATTTAACCGAATATGTCTGCGTTGTCTTAGCTGACTTTACTTGAAGTCGTTGACCAACAAAAATTAAGTCGGTCTTTGCGTCAATCGAATTCTGCTGTTCTAAATCTTGGATAGAAACGCCGGTTTGCTGTGAAAGACCCCAAACGGTGTCCCCCTGCTTAACTTGAATGGTATCAGCATTAGCGGTCAGGGATGCTCCAGCTGCTAAAGCACCAATGGCCCCAACGACGCCAACAACTGCTTTGGTTTTTCGTTGTCCTGTACTCATTTTCACCAACACGTCCTTTTATGACTTAAGATTTTCAAACTCATCACGGAACGCGCATCGCTCTCTAACCCAAGCGCTAGTCACGTTCGTTCACAGTAAATACGAATCACAAACTAATCTTACCACACGTTTTCCCAGTTTCTTGTGAAATATTAAGGAATTGTTAACAGAATTTTGGCTTTGAATGTATGTTCCCCTTAAGCGTTTTCAAAATTTAAACCGTCTCTGTAACCTGATTATACCGGTAATTTTCGCTTATTATCTAGCGAACTATTGTTCTATGTAAGATTCAATCAAAACCGGTGCAGGTGACGTATATTTATCCACCTTTTCCAATGTGTAAGCAGTTGTACGATACAAGATATTATTGAAAACGCTTTTTGTATTTTACAATCGTCCAGCCCGCCATTTTGCTTGTGAAATCGAAAAAAGAGCACAAAAAAACGGGAGAAATCTCCCGTTACTTTGTTATTTCAACGTTCTTACTCGTTCTTAGCCGAGTAAGCCCTTAAAGAAACTGACAATTTTATTCCAGATTTGCACAATGAAGTTCTCAGCCTTCTTCGCATCCGCACTGTTGGCAAAATCTTTCACGCTAGCCATTTTATCCCCAATACTATTGGCGAGGTTATTGGCTACGTTAGTCACATTCGTCACGTACGTCTTACTGGTTGAAACCGGTGCTTGCTGAACCTTGCTGAGGGCAATTGAAATGTTGTTGATCTGAGTAGAACTGGTCTTCCCATCGATGCCCTGCTTAGCTAAGGCTTTCTGCAGCATAGCCTCAATATCCGCCTTGGTTGCCAAATCATTACCGTCTTGACGTTGCTTGGCCAGGTCTGAGGAAACCGACCCCACGGCAGACATTAGCTTACCGGGATACTTACTGTCATCATTGTTAGCATCAATGGCCGGTTGCGTCGCATCCAAGACACTGTTAGCCGCTTGCGTGTTTTCCGAGTTTAACGTTAACCCATCCGCCGCCAACGCCTTGTAGACACCGGTCAAAGCAGATTCCCCGGAAACGGTCTTGTCGGCCGTTACCGTGATGATGACATCCTTGACCCCCGCCATCGTTGCGACCATGGCGTATTGTTGGGCGGTCACTTCAGTAATATTATTATTTCCATTGTATTTGGCAATGTTGACCTTAACCCCGGTTCCAGGATCCGCCGGTGCCAACGCCACCGAACTGATCATACTGGCGTCACTGGTCCCAGCCGAATTCAAATACGTCGCGTAATCATTCCCAGTTGCCGTTAAGGACGTGTAATTCGATTTCACACCCAGTGCCGAAGAAACCGTATCTTTATCCTCACTGGCTAGACCGGCCCCATAGACCACGTAGGCCTTGGAAAGTGCCTTAGTCTGAACGGTACTGCCACTAGTTGCGGAACTACTGGTGCTCCCGGTATCCGTGGTGTCAGCAGCAGCGGATACCGCGCGACCGCCAAGGGTAATTGCTAAAGTAACGGCAACGACCCCGAGCAAAATTTGCTTTAATTTCATGGTTATCCCTCTCTTTTCGCTTTCATTGATACTGCTCCCATAAAGCAGTATAGCATGTCCCTAGTCCGCGGATGGAGATTGACCATGACCTTACAAAATTCTTCAACTTCCGTTTATTGCCAGAACCGCCGGGCCCCCACATATTCTGGCGCTAATTTACCAGTCAGTGGCGCCAACTGAACAGGCGCTCCCGGCTTCGGCGCATGGAGCATCTTCCCGCTGCCAGCGTAGATTCCCACGTGATGGATCTCACCGGTCCCGTGTTCGCGAGCAAAGAAGACGAGGTCCCCAGCAGCTAAGTCCTCTGGCGCAACCGGGTAGCCGTTGGCAAATTGGTCCTGGGCATCCCGAGGAATGTAGTAGTCTAAGGCCCGATGCAAGGCGTAGATAAAGCCCGAACAGTCAAACCCTTGTGGTGTAACGCCACCCCAAAGATAAGGGGTACCGATGAACTGTTCGCCCAGTGCCAATAATCGGTCGCCATCATCGGCACCCGTCACACCTAATTTAGCTGCATCGGCAGCGATCCACCCCTTGCCCAGAGGCGTAACGACTTGAATCCAGTCGCTATCCTGACCAGTCGTTGTCAGCAACGTGCCCAATGGCAAGGTCGTCACGGGTTGTCGGTCGTCGTTTAACAGCGTCGTCTCGGCATGAACCAACCGAACCGTGGTCGTGGGATAGGCCAACTCTTCGTCGGTCGTCGTCAACTGCGATCGAGTAGGAGGTAGCCGATTATTTCGGCTACCGACCTCTCACACCACCGT
>NZ_AZDP01000027.1 GCF_001435525.1 Levilactobacillus koreensis JCM 16448 | reverse complement strand
TTTATGGGGGTCCAATTGTCTGTTTATGGGGGTCCAATTGTCTGTTTATGGGGGTCTTGTCTTGAGGTTCCGGCCTTAATATGGTAGCCTCTGATTTAGGAGGTGGTTTTTTGAGCAACGAACTAGTTAAATATCAACCGGAGTTAAATACAATTCCTCTGCGTAAATTTAGTCCTGTTGAGATGAATTTATTTTTTTCAATTGTGTCTAGAATGCGTGATAAGGGTGACCAAACCGTCCGCTTTAGCTTTGACCAGCTAAAAGAGTTAAGTAATTACAAACCCACAGCTAATCGGCGCTTTATCGACGATATTAAACGCACCTACGACCACTTGATGGACTTGCGTTTCGGTAGCCAAAGCAAAAGTGGGTTGTCGTTCGAAAGATTTGTCATGTTTACCAAATTTAAGATCAACGGTGACGTAGACGAGCCGTACGTTGACGTAGAAATCTACAAAGACGCTTTGCCCTTGCTGAACAATCTAGAGAGTTGGGTGCGGTATGCACTTATCGAGTTTCGCGACCTAAAAAGTAGCTATGCCAAAACCATGTTTCGATTACTCAAAGGCTATCGGACAACTGGATACGCCTACTTTTCCAAAGCAGATTTTGATGAGTTACTTGATATTCCAAAAACTTATCGGCAAGGCGACATTAACAAAAAAGTAATAAAACCAATCAAAGAAGAACTTACCCCCCTATTTCGTGGGCTAACTGTCCGCAAGAAATACGGCAAAGGTCGGGGTAAACCAGTTATTGGTTACGCCTTTGCTTGGAAAGCTGAACGTAAGGACGTAGAAGATGTCCACGTCAGCAATACTGAACGCTTGAACAAAGCCAAATTCAATATCGAGCACAATGGCGAACTGTCCGACAAAGAAAAATGGCGGGCAATTGATAAAATCAAACACCTCAAGCTAGGAACGACCGAAGCGGAACATAATAAACAAGAACAAGAGAAGCGCGAAGAACAGATCCGTGCAGAGGAGCGACAAAAAATACTCGAAGAACTACGAAACGGAGGATTACGATGACCGAATTGGAGCGTATTGCGAAACTAGAAAAGCAACTGAAAGCGCGTAAGCGCAAGGCACTAGCGAAGGAATATGAGAAGCTTGGCCGTAAATTTTACAAAAAAACTGGCGCTAAAAATATAACTACAGCCGAAAATATGCTCGACCATACGCCAGTTTTTGAAAAAAGAGAAACGGCTTCACCAACTTTAACTACAGAACAATTTCAGCAACTACAAAACATTGCTAATGCTATGACTTATAACGGCAACTTCTGGAAAATTGAAGACTTGAAAGATGTTAGCCAATGGTTGAGTCAGTTTCGAACAGAAAATGAGCAATCATAATGCCTTAAAAAGCCGATTTGCGAACAGCAAACTTTCGGCTTTTTTTGTGCGGTTTTTTTTGCGTCCTTTTTTTGCAAAAAAAGGACAGGTTTTCGGGCTTGAATTTGTGCCGTTTTGCGAAGCGAAATCGGCATGATTTTGACTTTGATTTTAGGGGGGATAAAAGGGGGGAGCGAAGCCCCCTCTTTTCAAGCGGGAATGGGCATACTTTTGCGAAGCAAAATGTATGTCATTCCGACAGCTTGCAGTATTTGTTTTTTAATGTTAGGGTGAACGTGACCGAAAAGGAAACGTTTATACTTACATTAACTCATTAAAAATCTAACCGCATAGGGCAGATTGAGAATGATGATTCTTAGGGGTGAACTTCATGGCAAATATTAAAGCCAATTCAGATAAACAAACTAAACGAATTAATTTTCGTCTAAATGAACTTGAATACGAGAAGCTATCACAGTCAGCAAGCACTTACGGTCTAACGGTTTCTAGTTATGCCAAACAGCTGGCTTTGAAATCAAATCTACGTAAGCCCTATTTTTCCGCCAGTGACACGCAACAAATCATTCTCGAACTAACCCGTCAAGGAACAAACTTAAACCAAATAACGCGGAAACTTAACCAAGGCGATCCTTTGACACCAGCCATGTTAGCTGAAATCAAAAAAATGCAGGAGGCGCAACGGCAACTATGGCGACAATTGCAAAAGTAACCAACGGCGCCAGTGCCGCTAGTGCGTTGGATTATGCGTTAGGTAAAGACAAGCCCCTGCATGAACACACGGAACGCTGGCTTGAAGAAAACCGACTAGAGCGTCTTGACGCCCTCAAAGATTGTCGTGCGGTGGCCGTTGGCGGGATTAATGGGATTGACCCAGTCATTGCCAAGGAACAATTTAAGGCCGTTCAACAAGCGTTCAATCAAACAGCAAGACGCAATCAGGTGCTACGCATCACGCAATCTTTTGCCTTGAACGAGTTAGACCCTACGAATACCAGAGATTGGCAACGAGCTAATGACTTAGGCTGTGAGCTTGCTGAAAAGCTTTATCCTGACTATCAAACTGCTGTTTATACGCATCTAGACGGTCAAAATCACATTCTGCACAACCACATCATCATCAACAAGGTCAATCTTCAAACTGGTAAAAAGCTTGATGAGCGTAAGGGTTCTGCTGTTGAACGTGCTAGAAATGCCAATGACGAAATTTCCAAAGAGCAAGGCTGGAAAGTCATTGAACCCGTGCGTGAACACCAGTCCAGAACAGAACAGGACTTGACCAAAAAAGGGCAATATTCTTACATGGCTGACTTACGAGGTCGAATTGATACTACTATGCAGGATACGTCTATTTGCGATTTTAAGACGTTCTCAGACGTTTTAGCCAGGTCCGGCGTAAATGTATCTGTTCGTGGTCAAAACGTATCATACGCCTTTTTAGACGCCAATAAGAAGCAGAGACGTGCAAGGGGTAAACGACTCGGCACTGATTACGAAAAGGAGACGATTCTGAATGAGCTGGAGAGACGAACTAGAGAACGAACAGCACAGCAACTCGATCGTGACGACCAAAGCCGAGCTACTGAACTTGTGCGAGAGACAACAAGTACAGATACAGCGCTTGAACAACGAGAACAACAAGCTCAATCAAGAAAACCAAGAATTGACCAACTTAGAAACGCAGTTAAGCCAATTGCAGACCACCTACAGCACTTTACAGGCGCAGTACGAGAGTTTGCTGGCAAAGTTGAACAACGAGTAATCGACAGCAAGCTGTATAAAGACGTGGCAAGTCGCTTCAAAGCTGACCTTGCTAAACAGGAGCAAGCCCGACAAAACGCTATCAAACAGGACTTAGCTAAGCGAATGGCACCAAAGAAACAACCACAAAAAAGTTACTATCGAGAACCGGAGGGACGCTCAAGATGAGTCAAAACGAAGAATTAGCACGTCAAATTTTATTAGCCTACGCCAATGGCAAGGTGGATTTAAGTAAAGTCCCAGAGTTGCAAAGAATAGTCAAAGAAGCTGCTGCGGAACAAATGGCTTACACTGTCAACACTAACGACCTACAACAGAAACAAGCAGACGCATTGAAACGTTCAGAAATTTGGCTTAATGAGCAAGCACATGCCCGATTAGATGCGATTAACCCTGACCAACTCAAGCAAGAGTTTGTTACGTCCGTTGAGGATTACGAACGCCGTCTTAAGGCTCAGCAAAGCGAACTAGAATCTTTGCTTGAACAGTCTGAGAAGTCACGGCGTCAACAGTTCTGGCGCAACCTCATGCCAACTTTAGCAGGTAGCGCCGTTTGCTTGTTGCTAGTTGCTGTCATTTTCTTTGTGCTTGAAAAACTAATTTATCAGGGAATTTGGCAAGGTTGGGGGTTGCACAAACTGTATGCTACCGTGCTCGCGATTCAGCCCCAGCACCCCTATGGTGCGATTGTGCTTGGCCTGCTTGGGTTTGTTTTATTAGCGGGCGCTCTTTATGCCAGTTTCTGGTTATTAGTGCATGCCGTCCAACAATTAGTCGATTTTAAGCCATCTAAGCTCTTGTTCTGGAAGAAGCAGAATAATACTCGCTGGTAGCGCTAAATGAGCTTAGAACGCAAAATATAGCCTCCTAACGCTATCTGGGCCTATCCGCCGAGCGTCAGTCGAGGCTCCTTTCTGAACAACGGTTTTGATTTTGAATTTGGCGAGTGAACGAAGTGAACGCTGCAGGCAAAATGTGAGCGTGATTTTCGCTCACTCCTTTTTGGTTTTTGGGTTTGATTTTGCATTTTGGGGCACGGAGACGAAGTCGGAGACCCCCGCCTCTTTTATAACCTCTTTTAAAACCTTTTTTAAAACCTCTTTTAAGGGTATGTTCCACATTACTCCCCCAAGTGTTTCACAAATGTTTGGGGGTCCAATTGTCTGTTTATGGGGGTCCAATTGTCTGTTTATGGGGGTCCAAT
>NZ_AZDP01000113.1:1528-1975 GCF_001435525.1 Levilactobacillus koreensis JCM 16448 | reverse complement strand
ACTACGGTCCACAGCGGACTTTCACCGCCTAGTTAGCGCCCATGCCGGGCGCACATATCAAAAAAGCCTTCCTAAAAAGGAAGACTTTAACTGACGGTCCGTACGAGACTCGAACTCGTGATCTCCTCCGTGACAGGGAGGCGTCCTAACCAACTAGACCAACGAACCAAATATTGCGGGAGCAGGGTTTGAACCTGCGACCTTCGGGTTATGAGCCCGACGAGCTACCAGACTGCTCCATCCCGCGATAATATTAAATTGTGAAAATGACCCGTACGGGATTCGAACCCATGTTACCGCCGTGAAAGGGCGGTGTCTTAAACCACTTGACCAACGGGTCATAACTAAACGGAGAAGGAGAGATTCGAACTCTCGCGCCGCTTCCGCGACCTATACCCTTAGCAGGGGCACCTCTTCAGCCACTTGAGTACTTCTCCATAATGGGCC
>NZ_AZDP01000113.1:0-751 GCF_001435525.1 Levilactobacillus koreensis JCM 16448 | reverse complement strand
AACCTGCGACCCCCTGGTCCCAAACCAGGTGCTCTACCAAGCTGAGCTACTTCCCGTTAAAAATGCACCCAGTAGGAGTCGAACCTACAACCTTCTGATTCGTAGTCAGACACTCTATCCAATTGCGCTATGGGTGCAAATAATGTTACTTTGCTTAATACCGTTAGGTATTAAGCGGAAGACGGGATTCGAACCCGCGACCCCCACCATGGCAAGGTGATGTTCTACCACTGAACTACTTCCGCAAAATAATGCCGACTAGAAGATTCGAACTTCCGACCCCCTGTTTACAAGACAGGTGCTCTACCAACTGAGCTAAGTCGGCATAGCCAGTATCAATGTTCTATCTAATTGCCACTCACCCTAAGGTGAATGAGCCGTGACAGTCTCGAACTGTCGACCCTCTGATTAAAAGTCAGATGCTCTACCAACTGAGCTAACGGCTCAAATGGAGGATACAGGGCTCGAACCTGTGACCCTCTGCTTGTAAGGCAGACGCTCTCCCAACTGAGCTAATCCTCCAAATTCGCGTAGCGACGTCCTATCCTCGCAGGGGGCGATCCCCCAACTACTATCAGCGTGCTGAAGCTTAACTTCCGTGTTCGGCATGGGAACGGGTGTATCCTTCAGGCTATCGCCACTACACTACAGAAAGAACTTATTCTTTCAAAACTAGATATTATTCAATTATTTTCCTTGAGAACACCACGTTTTACAACTTGGTTAAGTCCTCGACCGATTAGTACTGGTC
>NZ_AZDP01000112.1 GCF_001435525.1 Levilactobacillus koreensis JCM 16448 | reverse complement strand
GACAACTTTTAAAGTATATCATGTCGTCAAAACCTTGTCAACAACTTTTTTAATTTATTTTGAATATATATTCAATATTCAGAAAGCAATCAATTTCGTTGATGTCGGTAGCAGACAACATAAACCATTGTATCAGTTGCTGTTTAGCTCGTCAAGCATAAATTTCAATTTGTATGGCTATCCATAAATCTAATTTTTATGCATCCAAGTTGGCTTGATGACAACAGATAATATCTTATCAATTTTCCTCAACAAGGTCAAGAGAATTCATCAAAAAAATCAAAATAAGCCAGCTTACCGCCAAAGCTACAAGTCATTCAGCCACAGTTACCCTAGTTGCCGCCTTGCCACAGCAAAACCATCCCAACCATTTTCATCCTCCCCTCCTCCTAAGCTAACAACTGCCTACATTATTATTCAGCCGTCCATAATTCAACTAACATCATAAAAAAAACGTGGTTCTTACCGGGAGAAGAAGCGTCCTTCCCAGCAAACCACGCGTTGACGATCTATTTACTTTACTGTGTATTGGAGAAGCGGCGAATTGGTGTGTCCCGGCTGTGGGCATTTCGTTTAGCCAAGAAGTTATTCAAAATGTCGACCATGACGGTTTCATCGGTCGCATCGGTCAATGCCACCTTCGTCCGGGCAGTGTGGGGGATTCCCTTTAGATAGTACGCCACTTGGTTGCGGAAATCACGAGGACCTTCAACCGCACCCTTAGCCGTACAGAGCTGATGGAGATGTTCCTTCGCAATGGTCACCTTTTCCGCCGCCGTTGGTTCTGGTAATAGCTCACCTGTCGCCAGATATCGGTTAATGCGTTGTAATAACCATGGATTACCCATTACGGCACGACCGATCATCACCGCATCGGCACCTACTTCATCCAACATACGCTTAGCATCTTGCGGTGTGCGGACGTCCCCGTTCCCCATAAACGGAATCGTTAAGTGTTGGGCAACATCGTGAAGAATATTCCAGTCGGCGTGGCCTTGATACATCTGCTTACGGGTCCGTCCATGCATAGCAATGGCACTCGCTCCAGCCCGTTCGGCGGCCAAGGCGTTCTCAACGGCAAACACATGCTGGTCATCCCAACCAGTGCGCATCTTCACGGTGACCGGTTTGTTCACGCTAGCAACCACAGCCGCCACCATATCATAGACCTTATCCGGATCCAATAGCCATTTGGCACCGGCATCCGTATTCACGACCTTATTAACTGGACATCCCATGTTGATATCGATAATATCCGCTGGCGTATGCTGGTCAACGAACTGGGCAGCCTGCACCAGCGTCTCCTTGGTCCCACCAAAGATCTGAATGCTCATTGGGTGTTCCTGCGGGGCGACCGTCATCATATCCAGCGTTCGTTGATTATGGTAGTGAATGCCCTGACCCGAAATCATCTCACAAACGACCAGACCCGCACCAAATTCCTTGCAGATCACGCGAAACGCCACATTGGTCACCCCCGCCATGGGAGCAACGACGACTCGGTTAGGAATCTCAACATCGCCAATTTTCCAGGTCATGTGGTTACCCCCTACTTAGCTTGGGCCCGCGCGAGGATGTCACGTAGGTCAGCTTCTGAGAATTGATACTTGTTGCCGCAGAAATGGCAAACGGCTTCCGCACCATGATCCTCATCGATCATTTCCTGAATCGCTTTCGGTTGGATAGCTGCTAATGACTTGGCGAACCGGTCCTTTGAGCAGTCACACTTAAAGGCGACCGGCATCTTCTGTAAAATTTTGACCTTTTCATCCTTAAACAGCAATTTCAAGATGTCTTCTGGTGTCTGCCCATCTAAGAGGAGTTCGGAAACCATTGGCATTTCCTTGATCCGTTGTTCCAAGCGGGCAATTGCTTCATCCGTTGCTCCCGGCATCACTTGAATCATGAATCCACCAGCGACTTTGACGGTGTTATTAGGCTGAACAAAAACGGAAACGCCTACCGAGCTCGGAATCTGTTCCGATTTGGCTAAATAATACGTGAAATCTTCGCCCAATTCACCAGATATTAACGGTACCTGTCCCGTGTAAGGTTGGCCTAAGCCTTGATCCTTGGTAACCGTCATCATCCCGTTGACCCCGACGGCCTTTTTCACATCAATCTTGTGCTTTTCATTCAACGGTAAGCTGATGTGTGGGTATTGAAGATAGCCCTTAACTGTACCATCTGCATTACCATCGACCACAATGGCCCCAACTGGTCCGTGTCCATTGACCTTGACCGTCAGCTTTTCCTTTCCCTTCAATAGAGAGGTCGAAAGCAACATGGTGCCAATCAATGTCCGACCAAGTGCTGCGGTGGCCGAACTCCAGGTATCGTGACGCCGTTGGGCTTCTGCGACCGTATCCGTAGCGTCCACCACGTAGGCCCGAAACATGCCGTCATCAATCAAACTTTTTACTAAATAATCTGCCATTATAAAATAAGTCCTTTCGTTACGTTAGTCATGCCTTACCTTACCAGAAACCGGTCCATTTGCAAATACTGTTACTTGAAAATATCAGTCACATCACTCGAATTTAGCTGTCAAAACCGCGAGTCATGACTCCTTTGTCATATTGACCCAAACAAAAAAGGGGCAAGATTAACATCTTACACCCTTTCAGTAACCTATTCAGAATCACTCGAATTATTATCATTTGCATCGGACGACTCATTTGAATCGGCTGAACTGTCTGCATCATCTGCTGCAGAACTCGTTGCGGATTCAGCTTCAGTGGCTGAATTGCTAGCAGCTGACGAAGCGAGCTTGGCTTCCGTAGAAGCTTGGCGTTCGGCTTCGCGCCGTTCGAGTTCACGCTTGGATTCTTCAAACGTTGCGGCCTTTTCACTCGGAAATTCGGCGTTGCTGTCCTTTTCAGGCATCTTCCCAGTGTTAAACAAGCTGAGGATCTGCTTTTCGTCCAGCGTTTCGTATTTCAATAAGGCTTCCGCGATAATCTTGTGTTCCGCTTTGTGTTCTTCGAGAATCTTCCGGGCAGTATCGTGCGCTTCCCCGATGATTCGACGAACTTCACTATCAATTAAGTTAGCGGTGTGTTCAGAGTAAGTTGGCTGACCCGGATAACCGGCCCCAGCAAATGGTTGGCCGCCAGCACTTTCCAGTGCAACAGTGCCTAACGCATCACTCATCCCATACTGGGTCACCATGGAACGGGCAATTTGCGTTGCCTGCTCAAAGTCATTGGAGGCTCCGGATGATTCAGAATGGAAGATTAACTCTTCAGCAGTCCGACCACCCATTAAACCAGCAATCTGTTCCATGGCATCCTTCTTGGACATCAGCATCTGGTCTTCACGTGGCAACATAATTGCGTACCCACCGGCACGACCACGAGGGACAATGGTGACCTTGTGGACGACTCGCGCATCGTTTAGCACTAAACCAACGATGGTGTGACCCGCTTCATGGTACGCCACGGTCTTCCGCTCTTGCGGACTGATGACCCGGTCCTTCTTAGCTGGTCCAGCAATGACCCGGTCTTCGGCTTCATCCAAATCAGAAGCGTCGATCTGCGTCTTGTTCCGCCGTGCAGCTAAGAGGGCAGCTTCGTTCAAAAGGTTTTCCAAATCAGCACCCACAAAACCAGGTGTTTGCTTAGAAATTTCCTTTAAATCAACGTCATTGGCTAATGGCTTATTCTTGGCGTGAACCTTCAGAATCGCTTCACGACCCTTAACGTCCGGACGACCAACTAAGATCTTCCGGTCAAACCGACCTGGCCGCAGTAAAGCGGGATCCAAAACGTCGGAACGGTTAGTGGCAGCCATCACAATGACGCCTTCACTCCCCGTAAACCCGTCCATTTCAACCAATAATTGGTTCAACGTTTGTTCACGTTCATCATGGCCACCACCCATGCCGGCACCCCGTTGACGACCAACCGCATCAATTTCATCAATGAAGATGATCGATGGTGCGGCCTTCTTGGCCTGATCAAACAGATCCCGAACACGGCTAGCCCCAACACCCACAAACATTTCTACGAAATCTGAACCAGAAATCGAGAAGAATGGGACTGCGGCCTCACCAGCAACGGCCTTAGCCAGTAATGTTTTACCAGTACCAGGTGGGCCCTCCAGTAAGACCCCAGATGGTATCCGGGCGCCCAAAGAAACAAACTTACGCGGATTCTTCAAGAACTCAACAACTTCGACAAGTTCTTGCTTTTCCTCCTCTTCACCAGCGACGTCAGCAAAACGAACCTTGTTCTCTTTGCTATCAGCCGGCTTGGCTTTACTCTTCCCAAAGTTCATGACACGGCCATTGCCGCCACCTTGGCCAGCTTGACCCATCATCATGTAGAAGAAGAAGAAGAAAATAACCAGCGGTGCTACGTAGACTAACAAGTTAATCCAGAAGCCGCTTGACTCTTCCGCCTTGGTATTCATCTTTACGTTGTGGTCCTTGGCAGTCTGCGCAATCTCGGAAACCGTCGAGTTATTCGTCAAGACCTGAGTCGTAAAGGTGGTCACTGCGGTACTCTGTGAGCCGCCGAGACTAAAACCGGTGTTGGTCGTCCGTTTCTGGGCGTTCCGGTATTCCCCGGTAATCTTGTAAACTCCCCCGGAAGGTTGAATGGAGAAGTTCTTGACCTTATTCGAATTCAAGTCCTTAACGAACTCGCTCGATTGGATTTCTTGGGATTGTGAGCTGGTGTTGTTCCCATTAAACAGGTAAACAACGCCAATGATCAACAAGAAGATCACAATGTAAAATAGACTATTGCGGAACAGTCCATTTCGTCGATTATTCAATGTCGTGCCTCCTTACTCACAGTTCCCAGCATTAAGATAGGAACAAATTTTAGAGCTTATGCCCTTTAACTAAATAAGATGTTATCACAATTGACTATCATTGACTAATTATTTATCTGAATAAACGGATGGCTTCAAAACACCAACGTACGGGAGATTCCGATATTTTTCTTCGTAGTCTAGACCGTACCCAACCACGAACTCACTAGGAACGTTAAACCCAACGTAATCGGCCTTGGCTTCAACCACGCGGCCACTAGGTTTGTCCATTAACGTGCAGACCTTGATGGACTTGGCGTTCCGGTCCTTCAAGAGGTCTTCCAGGTACTTCAATGTCCGGCCAGTGTCGATGATATCTTCAACTAACAAAATGTCACGCCCTGAAACGTCCGTGTCCAAATCCTTTAACAACCGGATGGTCCCAGAAGACTCCGTGCCCCCGTTGTAGCTAGAGACATCGATGAAGTCAATCGTGGCATAGATGTCCATATCACGGATGACGTCGGTCATAAACAAGATGGCACCCTTCAAGACACAAATAATTAAAGGCGTCTTGTCCTTGTAGTCCTCCGCGAGTTGTGTCCCTAAACGTTTGCAGGCTGCGGCAATGTCTTCCTCACTATAAAGGACCTTCAAAATATCGTTATTCATGCTGTTCCCCTTTCGCCTATTCATACTTCAAGACAATGTGATAGTTTTTTGTGTGCGACCGCGGTGGCCAAACGGACCATTTCACGCCTAAGACTGCTAGAACATCGTCCTGCGCCGTGACCAGTACGGGTGTCTGTGCGCGCTGTTCCCGGGGGACCTTCGCGTTGATCAGGACTCGCCGAACCGCTTGATGATGGCCATCAGCCAATCGTAAGCGATCCGTTGCTCTAGGTGAACGAACCACTAAAGGAAGTTGCGCCGCCGTCAGAGCAATCGTCTCGTGCTCAGAATATTCTGTTCCAGTATCCGTCGAGAAAAGGCCGAGTTGCCAACCATTACCGACCGGTCGCCATTGGTTCAAGTCTACCATAAAACTAAAATGTTCCACGGATTTTTCTACGAAAATTTTTGGTTGCCAGAACCGAAATCTGCCATAGCGTTTCGTTAATTGCCACCCCTGGCCAAACGCAACCGTTCCCGTCGGGTGTTCACGGCTCTTTAACAACCGTAAGCAAGCCGTTAAATGGGACGCACTCGCCGTCATCGCTGGCGCTGTTTGCTTAATTAACCGAGCCAACAAAAGTTGTTGTTCAGCCGCTGGACGTGCTAGTAATCGCTGAACATCCCCCGTCACGGGATCACGCTGACTAACGATCTGGGTCAACCGGTCATCTAGCGCTTGGTCGGCCACCGTCAGCGTTGCCTGTAACTGCCGGGCGTAATCCCGCAAATGCTGGTCGACCTGTGGATTTTCCCTACGTAGTGCCGGTAAGAGCTCGTGACGCACCCGATTGCGACTGGCAATCAATTCCTGATTCGTCGCATCTTCATACCAAGGAATCTGATGGGCAACGGCATATGCCCGCAACGCTTGCTTGGTAAATGGCAATAACGGGTGAATCACTCGCCCCCTCCCCAGCGGCCGTTGCGGCGCCATTCCGGTTAACTGAGACAACTGCCCCCCACGAATCAGCTTAAGCAGGATTGTTTCGGCCTGCTCATCGGCTTGGTGGGCCGTTGCTACCCAGTCGGCAGGCTGTTCCTTGAGTTGCCGTGCGAAGAAATCATAACGGAACTTTCGCGCGGCAGCCTCCGTTCCATGGTCTGGCTGCTGATCACGTGGCCAGACCGTCGTGACCAGCGGCAACTGGTGGTCACGACACCACCGTTTCAGGAAGGCAGCCTCTATTTTACTCTGCTCACGTAACTGGTGATTGACGTGGACAACGGTCAATTGTGGCCGCTCCGCCACTGGTAGCTGACAAAACAACGCCAGCAGCACCATAGAGTCAACACCGGTCGAGACGGCAACGAGTCCCCGTTGCTGCGGATCGTTCCACCCGTAGCGTCGACAGTTGCGCCGAAATTCGGTCTCTAGTGACACGTTGCTTCCCCTCCAATCACCTGATATGAAAAAGGGCCGCAACAAGTGCGGTCCTTTTAACTTCGGGTGCTAGTCGCTCGACTAACTGCGCCGGCCACCACGGCCGCCACGTTTACCTTCAGTGTTACGTTTAATCGTTGCCAAGCGGTCCTCACTTTGCTTCAAGAACCCTGACATCAAGTCGTCAAAACTTTCTTCATGTTTGGCTGCGTGATGGCCAGAGAAACGACCATTCGCTGAACTCCGGTGTGGCCGTGGCCCATTATTACCACCATTGCCTTCAAACCGCCGGCCGTGACCGCCATGATTCTCGCCACTATTATGATTGCCACCGTTACCGTGGAAATCGCGACTCCCACCATGATTGTTACCCTCACGGTTGTTGTCCCGATGTTCGTTGTGGCTATGTGGCCGTTCTGATGCCGGATGATCGGTGGCTTTCCGAATGGATAACCCAATCTTACCGTCATTGCCAACGGTCAAGACTTTAACCGTTACTTCATCACCAACGGATAAAACGTCGTGGATGTCCTTCACGTACCCGTCAGAAATTTCACTAATGTGGACCAAACCGGTCTTGTGGTCACCTAAATCAACAAATGCACCAAAGTTCGTAATTCCGGAGACCTTTCCGGAAACTTTAGCTCCAACCTCGATTGCCATAAACAAGAAGTTCCTCCTTAAAATAAGTGCTTTCAGTATAACACAATTTTAACCAATCCCAAACGACTAAAGTCAAAAACAGCATGCTCCGAACAACTTTTTTGACCGTGGTTAAAGCCTGTTAGATTAACTTTCTACCTGACTCCTTGATTTTCAGAAGCCTTTCGTTAACACCTTAAAACGTCTCGCTATTTTCAGAAAGCGTTAATAGTATTTTAATAACCCGTTCTAATGGCGACTTGCAACAAAAGTCTGGTCTGCATTGACAGCTACTCATACCCCGCCAGTCCACGTCGTGCTTTAACCAACCACTGATTAGTATACGCCTAGTTCTACAGAGGAGGCCAGGAATGGGGTCAGCCGTGGCGGTGGTATTAGCCCCGGGCAACTTTTGAGACCCGCATTCTTCGCGGCTTAAAAACGAGTCAAAAGACCGGTCCATAGGCAAGAGCGTCCCCACAGCAGATAGAATTCCCGGTAGCCGCAGCGCGAACAATTTAAGCAATCCTAATTTTCTACAACTAGTGCGTAAAAAAAGCGACTCCGGATAAACTACCCGAAATCGCTCATTACACTTACTTGGCCGTCACATCGTTCGCATGGTCCCCCGGCAAACTATAAATAGTTTCATCGGACTTAGAATAATAGTACTTTGACCGAATCAACTGTCCCAAGTAATCCTTGTTGTTTAACTGTTTGATTTGTAATTTAAGGTCCTGGCTATCTGCTTTGGTCTGCTTCAGCTGCCGTTCACTCGTAGCCACCTGTTGGTTGACCGTGTGTAGGCTCGCATTAGTGCGGACCAGCTGAATTCCGAGGATGATCGCAAAAACAGCAAAAACAGCCCCAATACGCAATGCCCGACGAATCCGGCGGTGACGCAACCACCCTGTTCGGTGGGTTGCGGCGTGCTGCCGATTCAAGCGTCGCGTATAGTCATTGTCAAGCTGTTCAATTTTTGCCGGTTTCGGCTGCGTATCAGCCATCCCACTCACTCCTCAGTTTTCACCAGATAATTTAACTTGAGTATAGCAAGTTTCAAATTGTACGTCCAGACAGTTAAGTACATTGTAAAACATTCGTCATATTTGGGGCGTTATTCTTGCCGAAAATCCTGAGCGTATTCCTCTTTGACGATGGTGTACATCCGCTCCGCATCATCCTTCTTCGTGGTTTCCAGCAAAACATTAACTTTGACCGTTAATGTTTTGTTACCAAACTTAATAACCAGTTCATCATTTGTTGCCACATCCGTTGATGACTTGGCAACCTTCCCGTTAATTTCGATCCGTCCCTTGTCCGCAATTTCTTTGGCTACTGAGCGGCGTTTAATGATCCGTGAAACTTTTAAATATTTATCTAATCGCATATTATTTTCCTCCGTGTTGACTTATTTTTTGCCATAAGCGTAAGACCGCTTTGGCGTGGGGCACCGCTAACCACTCCCGTACCGTCAGGAGTTGCCAACTCAAGGCTAACCCCAAGAACAGCAATCCGCCCACTGGAATTGTGACCAGTAGTGCACCCCCAGCTGCTAGTCTGCTGGTCATGATCGCCGGCCACCAGAATGCCAGAAGCATGGCCGTAAACCGTACCCCCGCAACCATTAAGATGGTACAGCCGAGAAGCTTACGGATAAACGGTCGCGACCAAATCCCGGCACGTAACTCATTGGGAGAGCCATACCAGATGACGAGAAACATCACCACTAGGCTCAGTACCGTCAGCCAGCTCGCTCCACTGGCTCCAAAACTGCGTACAGCCCAGTGGTTAACGACGGCCTTGACCAGCAGACCGACCGTCAGCGCCACCACCGTCAGTCGGTACGCATTTTTACTCTGAAGCACGCTATTATACGTTTGAATCAAGGTGGCCAAGATAATGCTCAGCATGTAGACGCCCAGCATCCCCGACCCCTGCTCATCACCAAACAACAAGCGATTGATCCACGGCATCAGACTGATCAGTCCAGCGGCGGCCGCCGTGGCAATCACCAACGCAATGTGCATCATGGTCGTCGTCAGTTGCTTGAAGGCTTTGGGCCGGTGTTGGTGTTGCGCTTCGGCCAACGCCGGCAGGAGTGACGTGGCAAAGGCCACCGCCACCACTAAGCCCAACTGGACCAGTGGCTGAGCACGGTCATAGACCCCCTTTAAGCTTTTCGCCGCTAGGTCGCCCATACCACTCGCCACCAACCCGTTTTTCACCGTAAATGAATCCACGAGTTGGAGCAGCACCATCATCGCCGTCAGCAGGCACAATGTCCCACCTTCGATCAGTAACCGCCGACCCACATGCGCAACATTTTTCCCCGTCGTCACTGATCTTTGACGCCAACCAGGTAACACAACGAGTGCCGCCACCGCAGCAATCGTCCCGCCACTCAGCGCCCAGGTCCCCATTCGGTAGACCGACCACTGGTGCTGGGTCGCCCAAGCGGCCGCCACCAAAATAACGACCACACGGACCAACTGCTCAACGACTTGGGAACGCGCAGTTGGTAACATTTGAAATTGGCCTTGATGGTACCCCCGACTCACAGACAGGTCGGGCATGAACAGAAACATCCACGCCACCATCTGAATCAATGGGGCCAACTGCCGGTCGCCCATTCCCCGAGCTAGCACATCTGCACCCAACATCAGGCCACCAAAAATCACTAACGCAAGTCCCCAGACCCACCGATAGATCTGGCGGGCGACCTGCTGTTGACTTGGCAAATCCGGGGCTTCGGCAATCAGCTTAGAAATAAACACAGGCAAGCCACTGAGGGCAAAGGTCATCCCGATCCCGTACAGCGGATAGACCTGTTGATAGACATAAAATCCGGTGTTGCCGACCATGTTTTGAAAGGGCACCCGGTAGACCGCACTCAGTAACTTGGCAATAAACGCCGCCACCGAGAGAATCAGGGCCCCTTGCAAGGTCTTATTCACGTTGCGGTTGCCCATGGGCGCCCTCCTTAATCTTCAGCCGTTGGCGCATCATCCTTAGGCTTCGTGGTGACTTCTACAATGTCTCTGAGGGCCGCCATGAACTGTTGGACCTGTGGCAACCAATCGTTGACCGTCATGTTCGGTTGGAGGACCAACTTCACGTGTAACCGATCGTCATTGATCCCCACGGTCGCCTTTAACTTGGTTGCGGCTAAGGCCTTGAAGACATCCTCGCCGCCAAGGATATTCGTCCCCCGCTTAGAAATCGTGACGAAGACATCCCCGTTGACCCGGCGAATCTTATCGACTAACGCCAAATCTGCCGCTAACTTCAACTGACCAATCGTCAACAGCTGACTGACTGCATCCGGGTACTCCCCGAACCGGTCGATCAAGTCTGCTTGAATCTCACTAACCTCATCGTCATTTTCCAATTGGCGAATTCGTTTGTACATTTCAATCTTTTGTTGTTCATCTTCAATATAGTCACTTGGCAGATATGCTTCTACACCCAATTCGACAGTCGTGTCCGTCTTTGGCTGCGTGTGCTTCCCCCGCTTCTTAGCGACTGCTTCACTCAACATTTGCGTATAGAGATCATACCCCACGGAATTGATGAACCCGTGTTGCTGTTTGCCCAGCAAATTACCAGCTCCCCGAATGGATAAGTCCCGCATGGCAATCTTAAAGCCGGACCCCAGCTCGGTGAAGTCCTTGATGGCTTCCAAGCGCTTCTCACTAACCTCAGTCAGCACCTTGTTCGGCTTGTACGTGAAGTAAGCGTAAGCGACCCGGTTACTCCGCCCGATACGGCCCCGCAGTTGATACAACTGTGACAGCCCCATCCGGTCGGCATTTTCCACAAACAACGTGTTGGCATTCGGAATGTCGATCCCAGTTTCAATGATGGTCGTGGTAACCAGGACATCGTAGTCCCCGCGCAAGAAGTCAAATAAGACCCCTTCGAGCTGGGCTTCCGTCATTTTACCATGAATATAGCCGACCCGCGCCTCAGGAACCAACGCCTGAATCTGACTAACCGTTTTTTCAATATCGCCGACCCGGTTGTGCAGGTAAAAGACCTGACCGCCCCGTTGCATTTCTCGACGAATCCCGTCTTGAATGGCGCCAGCGTTTTGTTCCATCACATAGGTCTGAATCGGGAACCGGTTAGCTGGTGGCGTTTCGATCACGGAGAGATCCCGCACGCCAAGCATCGACATGTGCAGTGTCCGTGGAATTGGCGTTGCCGTCAAGGTCAACACATCGACGTTAGCCTTTAGTTGCTTCAACCGTTCCTTATGTTTGACCCCAAACCGCTGTTCCTCATCAACTAAGACTAAACCAAGGTTCTTAAACTTCACATCTTGGGATAACAGCCGGTGGGTTCCCACCACGATGTCCAGTTGACCGCTCTCCAGGTCCTTAATGGACTGATGGATCTGCTTAGTCGTCCGGAACCGCGAGAACATTTCGACGTTGATGGGATAACCTTCAAACCGGTTGATCATGGTGTCATAGTGTTGCTGCGCCAAAATGGTCGTTGGCACCAGGAAGGCCACTTGCTTGCCCGCTTCAACCGCCTTAAAGGCCGCCCGCAAGGCCACTTCGGTCTTCCCGTAACCCACGTCACCAACCAGCAGTCGGTCCATCGGCCGCGGCTTTTCCATGTCATGCTTGACTTCATCGATTGTTCGCAACTGGTCTGGCGTCTCGGCATACGGAAAGTCGTTCTCAAAGTCCGTCTGTAAGCTGTCATCTACCGGAAAGGCAAAGCCCTTCTCAGCAGCCCGTTTGGCGTAGAGATCAACCAATTCATCGGCGATGTCTTCAATTTTGGCAGCGACCTTACTCTTGGTCTTGGCCCACTCGGACCCACCTAACTTGTTGATCCGCGGCTTCTTGTCCTCGGACGACACGTACTTCTGAATCAGATTCAATTGCGTTACCGGGATAAAGAGTTGCGCGTTGTCCTGATAGTCGATGGTCATGTAATCCTGGTGGACCCCATCGACGGTCAGCGTCTGCATCCCGATAAACTTCCCGATACCATGGTTCACGTGGACCACGTAGTCACCGGGCTTCAGATCGGTATAGCTCTTCAACCGCTCGGCATTGGCCATGGTTTGGCGCCGTGGCCGTTTCTTAGTGACCTTCTGGAACATTTCGGCTTCGGTGATGACGACTAGCGACGCTTCAGGTAACTCAAACCCTGTCCGGAGGCGTTCAGGCACTAACTGCGTCAATTCCGCCTGCAAATTGGCCGACTTGGTCATGACAACCTTGATTTCAAAGTCGTCCAACGTCTGTTCGATCTTAGCTAGCCGCTCTTCATCTTGAACCAGCAAGACAATGGTCTGTTTTTGCTTGTGCCACCGGTCGATCTCCGTTTTCATCACGGGCATTTGACTGAAAAACTGTTGCATGGCCCGCGTCGCCACGTTCGTCACGGCCTGGAATCGCAGACTGCCCATCCCTTTTTGAAATAGTGCCAACATGATCTGTGCGTGGGCATCATTCTTGACAATGGGCCGTAACTCGCCGCCAAAGACCTGCTGTGTAAAGATTTGGTGATGGGCGAGTTTATCGGTTGCCCAGTTCGCTTCGTCCTCCAGCAGTTGCCGTTCCGCATCCTGCAGACGCGAATAGTCCCCGAACAATGCCACCCCGTTAGCTGGCAAATAGTCCAGCAACTGGTGATGTTCTGGGAACAAATAGTCAGCAAACTCCATTAATTGTGGATCGACCGACCCCTTCTTCAGGCCATCGATCAAGGGCTGTACCTGGTCGTTCAACGTGGTCGTCGCATCAGCATCCAACTTGGCGACCTGCTTTGCCAATTCGGTGGTCAGTGCCGCAGCCCCGGCTGTCCGCTCAGCAGCCGTTAAAATAAAGTCGGTTGCAGGCAAGACCTCTACCTGGTCAACATTTTCAATACTCCGTTGCGTGGCCGGGTCAAAGTAACGTAAGGAATCAATTTCCGTGTCAAAAAAGTCTAGCCGAACCGGGTAATCCGCCGCTAACGGATAAATATCCACGATGGACCCCCGCACGGCGAAGTCGCCGGGTCCCGCTACCAATTTCTGGTGCGCGTAGCCCATAGCAAATAATCGTTGCTGCAGGTCTTCCAGGTCGAAATCATCCCCGACCTTAACGGTAAACCGGGCCGCCGCAAAGTTGTCCGGTGCGGGTAGGAACCGGCGCAGCCCTGACAAGGCCGTCACGATGACGACCGGCCGTTCGCTCTGCAAGGCCCGTAGCGCGTCGATTCGCGCCGAACGATATTCGGGCGAACTGGTCGCGACCTCGGCCGCCAATAATTCTTCCACTGGAAACTCAAAGAGCTCGTCATCGGCCAGCAGGTTCGCTAGGTCGTCGACGAGTTGTCCAGCATGGTAGAGCGTATCCGTGACGTAGATCAGGGATCGCTGTTGTTCGTGGAGCAGACTGGCAATGAATAGCGTCTCCGCTGAGCCGTTGAGCCCCGTTACCAACTGACGTTGACCGGGCGCTAACGTTTGGCGAATCGTTTGATACCCCGCCGTCTGCGTCATAAATCCTTCTAAATTCACGCGATAACTTCCTATTCTTAGTTGAAATGTTTCTAAGCACGCAACAGCCGCCTTCGATGGTCAGGTACTCCGCCCGGTGAGGCAGACCTGAAGCCTGAGAAACGGTCTTCAGGGCGATCTTGAACCTCAAAAACCGAGTTTCAAGATGCGGCCAGTGTTCTAAGGCCGGCAAATCACCGGCCTAAGAACACCGACACGGGGCTCCGTACCTGACCATCTTCGACTACGTTTACGCTAGAAACCGTCAGCAATCATCCACCAAGGCATAAGGATTGCCATAAAGTATGTGGTCAATCCATCGTCAAACCACGATAAATGTTCTTCTTTATGTCATAACTAACCCAATTGCACTGTAAGTCAACACTTAGCACTGTGCATTCGGTACCCGTATAAATAACCCACCTTGATAGCTATTATCACAGTTACCCATGCGCACAGTACTAGCCGAAGGGTCGCCAGCTATGGGCTCAACGCGACGTTGCCTAGAGTTGCTTAGTTATACTGATTCATCAATTTCGGGAATTCACTGCCAGCTACCCAGTCCTCTAAAGCAGCGACCGCGTTGTCCTTGGCTTGGTTGAACAGTGGTGCTTGTTCAGTTGTAAATTTGCCTAAAACGTAATCGACCACCGTGTGTTGTTGTGGGTGGGCAATGCCGACCTTGATGCGCTTGAAGTCTTGGCTGGAAACGTGGGCGATGATGCTCTTGATTCCGTTGTGACCGCCAGCTGAACCGTGGTCCCGTAAGCGGATGCGGCCCAGGGGCAGGTCCATATCATCATGAACCACCATGATGTCATCCAAATCAATCTTAAAGTAGTTCATCAGGGGGTGGACAGCGCGACCGGATTCATTCATGAAGGTCGTTGGCTTAACCACCAACACCTTTTCACCGTTAACCATCCCGGTTCCATAACGGGCATCCAGTTTACGCGTGGTCAAATCGATCCCATGCTTTTGAGCAAAGGCGTCGACGACCATAAAGCCCGTATTGTGCCGTGTTTCATTATATTGTGGTCCAATGTTCCCTAAACCAACGATCATTTTCATGTTGTTAAGCTCTCCCTCAATGCAGTTTCCCTAGCCAGAAACAAAATAGCCGGACGGGACCGTTTCTCCCCGTTCAGCCGGCTCAGGTTATCTTCTCAATTTCAAATTCATCACTTCTGAGTATAGCATAGTCCCCCTGTAACTTCACGAATGAGGCCTCTAAGTGAAATAGATTGCAAAGATAGCGTTTCCATTAAAGAAGTTTTGATTCGGAGTCGTGGTCGCCCGTCAGGTTACATGGTATACTAGGTCACGGGTATTATTGCGACCCTGACGTCAAAATTTTATAGGAGATGAAGAATTTGACTACTAAGAATCATCAAAAAGTTGTTTTAGTCGGTGACGGTGCCGTCGGCTCATCATATGCTTACTCAATGGTGAACCAAGGTTTAGCCGAAGAATTCGTAATTGTGGATGTTATTAAGGAACGTACTGAAGGAGACGCCTTGGACCTTGAAGACGCCCAAGCCTTCACTGCTCCTAAGAAGATTTACTCCGGTGACTACTCTGACTGCAAGGATGCAGACGTTGTTGTAATCACTGCGGGTGCTCCACAAAAGCCCGGCGAAACTCGTTTAGACTTGGTTAACAAGAACTTGAAGATCTTGTCTTCTATTGTTAAGCCAGTCGTTGATTCTGGTTTCGACGGTATCTTCGTTGTTGCTGCTAACCCAGTTGACATCTTGACTTACGCAACTTGGAAGTTCTCTGGTTTCCCAAAGGAACGCGTTATTGGTTCCGGTACTTCTTTGGACACTTCTCGTCTGCGGGTTGCTTTGGCTAAGAAGCTTGGTGGCATCGACCCTCGTAACGTTGAAGCTTACATCATGGGTGAACACGGTGACTCCGAATTCGCTGCTTACGATGAAGCCACTATCGGTTCTCGTCCATTGAAGGACGTTGCTAAGGAACACGGCTTGACCGATGACGACTTAGCTAAGATCGAAGACGACACGCGGAACAAGGCTTACGAAATCATCAACCGTAAGGGCGCAACCTTCTACGGTGTTGCTACCTGCTTGATGCGCATCACCAAGGCTATCTTGCGTGACGAAAACGCCATCTTACCAGTTGGTGCTGCATTGAACGGTGAATACGGCTTGGACGACATCTTCATTGGTACGCCAGCCGTTATCAACGGTAGTGGTTTAGCCAGCGTTGTCGAAGTTCCTCTCTCCGACAAAGAAAAAGAATTAATGGCTAAGTCAGCTGAAACCTTGAAGAAGGTTACGAAGGACGGTTTAGCAGCCCTTTAATCAGTTAACTCAGTTCTAAAACGAATCGTCGTTGCCTATGGGTGACGGCGATTTTTTTGTTAAACCACACTTAGCATAGTCGCCTCCGGCTGCCAGGGATGTAGCCTGCTGTGGGGACGCTTCAGGCTGGAAAACCACCAGTCTTCTCGCTCGACTAGCTACATCCCTGGCCTCCTACGGCTAAGATTGACGTTCACCGATAAAATGCCTGTCCTACGGGCTAATTGACTCCGTTTGTTTTCCGATTTTCATTTTCCACAGCCTAAGTGAACCTTCAGCACACGTCGTCAACTATCTCAATCTAAAATAAACTCACCGTTACAATTATCCAAAAACAAATTAATTGCCACTATTATCCACCAGACCCAATCCCCTGCCTTGTCTGAAATTAGTCACTTTTTAAAAATAATATTTTTTTATTTGACTCGCTTTCTCACGCTGAATATCATCATTTCAATAGCCAGCTCACCCGCCACAGATACCACCATAACGGCTAAACCAGCAAAAGGCTAAAATTTCTTTGAGACCTGACCAAATAAGTAATGTAATCGTTAACACTGGTGCATCCAGATTGTCATTTAAGGTTGTTTGAAGTAAGCTTGAGTTATGCTATGAAGTGATAGTTAAGAATGACGACTTTTCCTCCACAGGCTATTTTTAGGAGGTCTCATGATGAAGAAACGAAAAGCCTTCGTGATTGGTCTTGCCACCGCCATCGTCGCGGTCGGAGCCATTTACGTTGGACAAGCTTTACACTACTCTTCGGCGCAGGTCTTCTTTAAGGATACCGAAATCGCCGGAGTTAACGTTGGCGGAAGTACCGCCAGTCAAGCCGCCACAAAGTTGAAATCAGCGTTGAAAAACCAGCAGCTGACACTCAACGATGGCAGCGAGACCGTCTCTACTTTCAAGACGCAGCGAGTTAACTTAAAAGTTACCTCACAAGCTGCTCTGAAGCAATTAATTGCCAAGCAAAACATTTGGAGCTGGCCCGTTCACGTCACCACGGCGACCGCGGACAGCATCGAACTCAACGCTAGCAACGAAAATCAACAAAGTGTTCAAGCGCTTGCCAAGGAAATTTCGACGAAAGCCAACAAGACCAGAACCGCTCCCACGGATGCCACGTTTACTTACCATGACGGTGAGTACGTGACGACCAGAGCGCATACCGGTAATCAACTCGACGCCGCTAAGGTTGCCAAGTCGATCACGCTGGCCATTGAAAAAGGCAACACCACCGTCGACGTTTCTAAGGACTACTTGAAGCCCGATGTCACCACTAAATCTGCGGCGTTCAAGACTGCCGAGAAAAAGGCTGAGAACATCACCAAGCAGACTTACACCTACAAGTTGAGTGGTCACAAGATTACCATTCCAGCCGCAACTCTGGCCAGTTGGTTGACGTTTAAAAACGGTAAACTAACGACCAAGACGGATCTGGTCAAGGACTACTTGACTAAACTCAGCAGCAAATATGGAACCATTAACAAGACGCGGACCTTCAAGTCGACTAAGCGCGGCACGGTCAAAGTTAAGGCTGGGCTTTACGGTTGGAGCATTAAAGTCAAGTCTGAAACGCCGATTCTCAGTAAATTGGTTCTTGCCGGCAAAGGCATGGACCGGACGCCAACGATCCAAGGTAGCGGTTACCACAATAGCGGAACCGATATCGGCAACTCGTACGTCGAAGTTGATAAACAGAACCAACACATGTGGGTTTACAAGAACGGAAAAGTCGTCGTTTCTACCGACATTGTGACTGGATTACCAACTAACGCCCACCACACGCCAACTGGTGTCTGGGTCATCTGGAGTAAACAACGAAATACGACACTGCGCGGTAAAAATGATAACGGATCCAGCTATGCTTCCAAAGTGAAGTACTGGATGCCGATCGATGATACCGGCGTTGGGATTCATGATTCGCCATGGCAACCAGAGTACGGTGGAACGTGGTACAAGAAGCATGGCTCACATGGTTGTGTCAACACGCCACCTTCGAAGATCAAGTCGGTCTACGAAAACGTTAGCGTCGGCACACCAGTTATCGTCTTCTAATAGAAATCTAAAAAAGTTGCGGTTCCCGCTTACCGGGTGCCGCAACTTTTGCGTTAATTTACTTTAAGGCTAGTCCAATTGCCAACAACACAATGATCGCCACGAATGCGGCAACCGTCCAATACAGCCACTTTTTCGTAATAATCGGCTTATCCTGCGGGTCATGCGGCGTCTTCACGTGACCACCCTCCTTGCCTAAATCTTTCTCTCATTTTAACACGCTTTTACTGGAAAATGACTACCAGCGGACCCGGAAATATGGTATTATTAGGAAAGATTATTAGAAGTTTCTAATTTTAGGAGGTCGTCAGCTATGCTGCTAAAATCCCTAGTGAAACCGAAAGAACGTTTAGTTACGGTTCGCGAGGACGTTACCTTGGAACAAGCCTTAAAGGTCTTGGAAGATTCTGGTTATCGGTGTGTGCCGATCCTAGATGAAACCGGCCAGATTTTCCGGGGGAACATCTATAAAATGCACATTTATCGCCATAAGTCCCGGGGCGGCGATATGCAGCTCCCGGTGACGTCATTGCTGAAGAACGCCACGAAGTTTATTTCCGTTAACGCGGCCTTCTTCAACGTTTTCTTCTCCATCAAGGATTTGCCTTACATTGCCGTGTTAGACGACAAGAATGCCTTCTACGGTATCTTGACGCATACACGCTTGATGGATATGCTTTCTCAATCTTGGAACGTCAACATTGGAAGTTACGTGATCACGGTGGTCTCCGCCGGTGAACGTGGTGATCTAGCTGGCATGGCCAAGATCATCACCAAGTACACGTCGATTGCCAGTGTCATCAGCCTGGACGCGCAGGAAGGCGAACTGGTTCATCGGACCATGTTCACTCTGCCCGCTGAAGTCGACGAAGAAAAATTAGACCGCATCGTAAAGGCCCTCGAACGCAAGGAATTCCACGTTCCTGAAATCGAAGACTTACGCCACGAAAACTAGTTAGCAAACAAAGGAGTCTGGGACTTTTCTCAGACTCTTTTGCTTGCTTAAAATGCGTGCCCAAAAGTGCTTAACCGGCGAGCATTAACACAACGAGATTCCTAGACGTCCCACAAAAGGAGCTCTGTTCGACTTTACCGAACAGAGCTCCTTTTCTTCGTCCTAAGCATCTCGCGACACTCTCTGACAAATCCGCCAGACCGCTTAGTTATGATTTAAATTACTCGTCAAAACAACCGCCACTTTATACCGGTCATTTCAAGGCTGCTGCTATGTACGTGGTGCCTTTTTCTTCTTTGACTTTTCCACCAACCCGATGCTAGTTGCGAGTGCGGCGTCAACCGCCGCCATGGTCTTAACGTCCAAATGGGTCACTTGGTCCTTTAACCGTTGCTTGTCGATCGTACGGATCTGTTCAAGCAAAATGACGGAATCCCGCTCAATTCCGGTTCGAGCTGCCGAGATGCCAACATGAGTTGGCATCTTCGGCTTCTCGATCCGGGCGGTGATTGCCGCCACAATTACGGTTGGACTATAGTGATTTCCCACGTTGTTCTGGATAATTAAAACGGGGCGCATGCCACCCTGCTCCGAACCAACGACTGGTGAGAGGTCGGCAAAGAAAACGTCACCGCGTTTGACTTCAACACGGGCCATGGGCCGCCATCCCCTATCTACAAATATTTGAGTTTAAATTTAATGTTCTGCGCGCCGATACTGCGTTAAGCACCGTTCTGCTTCTTCTTCACACGGTGTAAACGCCCGGGCAATATCTTGATTAATGAGGGCCATCGCCTGGTACCCGACAATTAAATCTAGTTTGCGGGCTGCTGCCGACCGCAGGGGAACCAATGCTTGAAGCCGGTCCCTGCGAGGGATGTGTAACCGTAAATGTGGTCGTTCTAATTGTTGAGAACGGATCATGATAACCCTCCTAAAATATTAATTACTCTCGACTAATATACAGTTTACCACGAAACGCGCATTCCGAACACATTAACTGGTGTAAATTAATTGAGATAGTAACGAGGTAGACGACTTGTGAATCCACAAGCAATCTCGTAATGAATCGTTCCACAATAATCCGCAATATCTTGCAAACTAATCGCTGCCGCACCATCTCGACCGACCAGTGTGACCTTAGTTCCCCGGTGATACTCTTTGGGCAACCGAACCATCAATTGGTCCATACATACGCGGCCGATAATTTCACAAGCTTGGCCATCTACTAGGACATGGAACCCCTGTAAACGGCGTTCGTAACCATCCGCATAACCAATAGGAACCGTTCCCACCCATTCGGCCTGTTGAGCGGTATAGGTCGCTCCGTAGCTCACGGAATCGCCAGGCTGTAACTCTTTACAATGAACCAGTTGACTCGTCAAACTCATGGCTGGTTGTAAGGGATAAGGTTCCGCAATGGCCGTTCCAGAAGGATTCAAGCCGTAACCGGCGACCCCAAAACGCACCAGATTGTCGTTGCAGGCCGCATGCCAAAGACTCGTTGCGGAATTTGACACGTGGACATAACGTGGCCGTTTTTTCAGTGACCCCACCAATTTTTGCCAATTAGCCACTTGTTTTTTGAAATAAGCGTCATCGGGATCATCCGCCGTCGAGAAGTGTGTGAAGATTCCTTCAAATAAAATGTGGTCAGCATTCGACCCCATAAAGTCGATTCCAGTCTTCAAAGTGGCTGGCGTCCGGAACCCGATGCGGCCCATCCCAGTATCCAACCCCAGATGAACCCGCAGTGGTTGGTCTTCCTTTGCCAGTGCCAAGTATCGATCAGCGTCAATCAGCCAGTCGGTCGCCGCAACAGTGGCCGAAATCTTCTCCCGGGCCATCAACGGGGCATCTGCCGGCTCCGTAACACCTAGAATCAAGATGGGCTCATTGAAGCCCGCTGCTCGTAACTCCAGTGCTTCGTCTAAAATGGCAACACAAAAGCCACTGGCCCCGGCATCCTTAGCTGCCTGCGCCACTTGAATAGCGCCATGGCCATAACCATTGGCCTTAACCACCATAAACAATTCACAGTCACCCTCTAACCGGTTGACCTCTGCACAAATATTTTCCCGTAACGCCTGGCGATCGATCACCAATTGCGTTGGCCGGTGTACCCCAACTACCATTACGATTTCCCTCTTTCTAGGATGACCTGCGTCATGACCAGCGTGGCCGTATGTGAAATGGACACGTGGGCAATTCCCCCAAACGGCTGGCGGAGCACCATTGGTTTACCGGCGGCGTTATCGCGAATTTCAACGTCTTGAAAGCCGACCGTCTTGCCAATCCCGGTCCCCATGGCTTTCCCGTAAGACTCCTTCGCCGACCACCGGCCAGCAATGAATTCGACCGCGCGTTGACCACTCAAATGCTGGTAATCTGCCAACTCCCCTGACGTCAAAACTTTCGCCAGAAACTGGGGTTGCCGCTCGACTACCGCAGCCACACGTGCGAGATCCGTAATATCAATGCCGGTTCCATAGATCATGGTGTTCACCTCTCCTATAATGTCTAGCTAATATTTTAGCACAGCAAACGTCATTACAGTTGACGAACTTACCGGTTACGGCAAAACATAACCTAAACTAAAACAATCAATTGACGGAAATTCTGACGACACATCGCCCAACCAACAGAAAAGAGAGGCGAGCTCACCGTCTCGTCTCTCCCATTTATGTCACGTTTAGTGGTGCGTCACCGCTGCCCGTAGCCGCAGCTGGGCTGCTACCGGGCTACTGGTTGGCATTGCATCAGCTGGCAAGACCTGCACCTGACCACCCAGCTTGCTGACAAGCAGTGCCAGATCGTTGTACAGGTTGTTCTGCCGACTGAGCGCCGTCGCCGTCATGATTTCACCCTTCTCAGCCAGGTGTCCCGGTTGAAAGGCATCATCACGCAACCATAATTTCTCCAGTTGACCTTGAACTGCGGCGGTGGCTAACGGACCGAGGTCTTGCACGACCCGCTCACCTTGCCGGGCCTTGGCGTACGCGTCTTTTCTGATGTGTGTCGCTTGCAGATGACGTTGATCACTCACGTTGACCGTTAACGCCGCCAGGGTTTGGTTGGCTGCTGCTAAATTAGGGCCCTGAACGACTCTCACGGTAGCGTCCAAGTAAGCATTTTGCGACAATTTCCGGAAGTTCCCTTGCTCACTGGCGCTGGCAACTAGGATGAGTGGCACCTGGTCCACATTGGAAAAGTGTTGCGTCACGTAGGCATCGACCATCATAAAGTAATTCCGCTGATCGGCGGCCCGGGCTGAATCCAAGGAGCCAGTCCCGCTGTAATGAGTGTGTTCGCCGGCGGATCGTTGCCAACGACCACGATCACGTAACTCGTCACCCAACGCCTGTTCTAATGTTTCTGGCGCGTCTAATGGTAAATTGACTAGCTCTGCACGACCATTGCGGACCTGTGCCAGTTCGAACGCATCACGCCCCAGTAATAGCAGGTCGTAATCGCTAGTCTGGTCTCGCGCCTGTAAAATCGGTAGGACATTCGGCTGGTAAGTGACCGTAATCGTCGCTGAAACTGGCGTGTGCAACCAGTAGTGGTAACTGGCGGTTGGTCCAGCCATAATCAACAGGCCAGCAGCACTCCCGTTAGTTAACGGACCGTGGTTAAACGGTTCGAAGGCTTCGGCGTAGGCGCCCCACGCTCTGTTGGGGGCAACCTCGGCTAACCGGTTACGGCCGGCCTGTAGTAAACTTTTGAATTGAGTCCGATCAGTCGCCGGAATCCCAGTAATGGGCAGAGTCATGGTGACAAATGGACCAGGCTTAGTGGCAAGCGTCAGTGCAGCGTGTAAGTCGAAGTTGTTGGCCATGAGTAATTCCTCCATTTTGGTTGTCATAAGTTTATTCGTATCAATTCGATAAGAGAATAATATCATGATGGTGTGGAGAATGCAACTAAATATTTTTGTCCAAAATGTGTTTATAGTGTGAACTTGATTGAGAAATGCCTATTTGGTGGGGATTTAGTGGCTTGAAAAGATTTTTATTTTTTTACGCATGCTATGAGATACTGCTGACCTTGCTTTAACTCCAGTAAGTGCCGGACCGGTTTATATATATTCCATTTGCTAAAACAATTACAGTTAAAATATCTCTCGCCACTATATCCTGGTCCTGGCGGCTTCCGAAACGAGTTCCGCGAGACAGGTTCCTGCGCTTAACACGAAAAGAGCTTCTGCTCGGATGTTCTTCTTTTTTATACTTGCTAAAACAATTACAGTTAAAATGTCTCTCGCCACTATCTCCTGGTCCTGGCGGCTTCTGAAACGTGCACCACAGGGCAACTCCCTCCGCTTAGCCCCAATAAGTACCGGACTGGTTTTTATATATTCCGTTTGCTAAAACAATTACGGTTAAACCGTCTCTCGCCACTATATCCCGGTCCTGGCAGCTTCCGAAACGAGTTCCGCGAGGCAGGTTCCTGCGCTTAACACGAAAAGAGCTCCTGCTCGACTCTGCCGAACAGAAGCTCTTTTCCCGTTAATGCTCAGAACCTAAGCGCCTCGCTCCACTCTCTTATACACAAAAAGCCCTCACCCAATGCCATGAGTGAGGACCCTTCTAATCAATTTTAGTTAAAACTAGTCTTTCTTCCGAATGGTGAAGCCGCGGCTTCCACCTTCGTTACGCCGACCACCGTTGCTGCCGTTACTACGACGATTTCGGTTATCGCCATGACTACGTGAGTCATGTGAATCATGATTGCGCGAATCGTGGGAACGTGAGCCACCACGGCCGCCGCGTGAGTCGTTGCTCCGATGACCGCGGTAACCGCCGCCACCATTGCCACCACGCCGGTTGCCGCCACCATGATGGTAACCGCCACCGCCATGACGTTTGCCACCGCGCTTAGGCAGTGGTCGTTCTGGCGTGATCTTAACGGGAACCTGGTTGCTGTCATCCTTAGTTAAGTCGTTCAAAAGAGCGGCAACTAAGTCTTCGGCATCGAATTCGCTCAACAGGCCTTCAGCCGTCTTCGCAAACTTTTCGGTATCCGTCTTGTTGACCAGTTCGGTAACCTTGTCCTTGGCTGCGCCTAATTGGCTCACCAAAGCTTCTTCATCCGAAGGTGGCTTCAAAGGCAGCATGCGCACCTTCGTCAGCTTTTCGATTTCACGCAAGTAGTCCATTTCGTTAGGCGTCACAAAAGTCATGGAGACCCCATGCTTCCCGGCACGACCAGTACGGCCGACACGGTGAACGTAACTATCTGGATCTTGAGGAATATCGTAGTTGTAAACGTGGGTCACGTCGTTAATGTCAATCCCACGGGCAGCCACATCGGTTGCGACCAGGATATCCAATTGACCGTGACGGAATTCGTTCATGATTTGTGTCCGGCGCTTTTGCGTCAAATCACCATGAATACCGGCAGCGTTATAACCGCGGGCTTGTAACCCACTGGAAATTTCGTCGACCCGGCGCTTCGTCCGTGTGAAGACAATGGTCAAGTCTGGTGATTGGACGTCGAAGAAACGCGTCATCACATCAAACTTTTCAAAGTCACGGGAACGGACGTAGAATTGATCGATCAAGTCGGTCGTTAATTCTTTAGCCTTAATCTTCACGTGCTTAGGATCTTGCATGAATTGAACACCCACCCGCTTAATTTCGGGAGGCATCGTTGCGGAGAAGAGCATCGTTTGACGTTCTACTGGCAATTGTTTGATGATGTCTTCAATATCATCCAAGAAACCCATGTTTAACATTTCGTCGGCTTCGTCCAAGACTAACATTTGGACGTGGTCGAGCTTCAACGTGTGACGACGAATGTGATCCAATAAACGACCCGGGGTCCCAACAACCACTTGCGGGTGGTTCTTTAAGGATTTGATTTGGCGACGAATGTCAGCCCCACCGTAAACGACTTGGACGTTAGCCCGTTCGTTCCGGCCTAATTTATAAATTTCTTCTTGGGTTTGGATAGCGAGTTCCCGTGTTGGAGAAACCACCAACGCCTGAACATTTTCGTTACTCTTATCAATCTTTTCCAAGATAGGTAAGGCGAAGGCCGCAGTCTTCCCAGTCCCGGTTTGGGCTTGTCCAATCACATCTTGACCAGCCAAAACCATGGGGATTGTCTCGGCTTGAATTGGGGTCGCTTCCTCGTAACCTGCTGTCGTAACTGCTTTCAGTAGGTCATCGGAAAGACCCAGTTCTTTAAACTTCAAAAATAATTTCCTCCTAAATGAGTACGTCGCCCTAGTGCCTCGTGAGACTCGGAAAAAATCCGTTTTCCTTGACACGACTTACGATTGGCTAGGGCGGGGTAAATTTCGTTCTTAAAATACAACTAAGCCATCATACAACGTGAAAACAAAATAAGCAACTCCCACGACTCGTGGAAATTGCTTTGTTTTCATCTTAATTTTCAGAAGAATCCTGTAATGCCGCTAAAACTTGCTCTAAATGAATCCCGTGGGACCCCTTTAATAAAATTTGGTCACCTGCAGAAAGTTGACCCTGTAAATCTGCCGTAAGCGTTACCAGGTCATCCGTGGCAAAATGAGACACGGGCAAGTCCGGTGCCTGCTTGGCCAAGGCGGCTTGCAAGGCCAGCATGTGCGGACCGACCAGATAGACGTGACTGATCTTCATCGGGTCGATTGCACTGGCTAATCCGGCGTGCATGGCATCGGCTTGATCGCCCAATTCCAACATATCTCCTAACACCACGTAGCGCTTACCAGTCACTGGCGTCTTAGAGAAGGCCGCCAGAACCTCCTTGACGGCCGTCGGGTTGGAATTATAGACATCACTTAAAATGGCAGCACCGGTATTACTCTTGACCCATTCCGCGCGGTTCTCGGTCAGGGGCACAGTCGCCAAGGCTCGTTTGGCACTTTCGGGTCTGATTCGATAAGCATTAGCCACCGTCAGCGCTGCCAAGGCATTGTTGACGTTATAGGTCCCAATCATCGGAATCGTAAAGGTAATCTCTGGCCACTCATTGGTACTAAAGCTCGTCTCGGTCGCCGTACCGGCTACGTTGGTCGCAAACAAATCGTTATCGTCATGTTGACCGAACGTGAGCCGTTGTTGGCTCAATGCCGTGGCCCGTTCGCGAAGTAACGGTTCATCTCCGTTGTAAACGAAGATTCCGTCGTCACTCAGGCCATGGGTGATCTCAAACTTAGCGTCCGCAATCTTATCCCGCGTCCCGAAGAATTCAATGTGGGCTTCCCCAATCATGGTCACGACAGCAAGGTCTGGTCGCACCAGCTTACTCAAGAAGTCTAGTTGACCAGGCCGATCCATCCCCATTTCAACGACCAACATCTCTGTGTTCGGTTCCATGGACAAGACCGTCATTGGCACACCAATTTCATTGTTGAAGTTGGCATGGGTCTTCGTCACGTTAAACTGGGTGGCTAAAACGGCGGCAATCATATCTTTCGTGGTGGTCTTCCCATTGCTCCCCGTAATGGCAACGACCCGCGGATTAATTTTAGTTAAATAGTACTGCGCTAAGGCTTGCAGCGCCTTTAACGAATCAGCGACCTGAATCACCGGAAAATCTGCCGGTGCCGTCGCTAAGTCGCGGGCCCACAACGTGGCCGCGGCGCCGTGGTCGATCGCCGATTGAATAAACTGGTGACCATCTTGTTCGCCAGTCAACGGAATAAAGAGCCCCCCCGGCTGGAGGTGCCGACTGTCAAACGCAACACTAGTCACGCTGACATCGCTCCATTGTTCAAAATCATTGATTGCTCCCACTGCATGAGCAATTTCAGCAAGCTGCATCTTCATGTTTTCTGCTCCTAATTTACGGGCGACCCTCATGGTAACGCCCGGTTTCAAGTTGGGCCACCACCCGATTAGTCGACCGAATGATGACTGCCAAATAAATTCTGTTTTTTATTATACCATGGATTGCCGATGTCATTCTTAAATCCACCGGAAAAACTGCGTCGCGTGACCACTCGCAACCACTAAAAAAGCCATGGTCATCCCTACCAGTAGTAGAAACGCCCACAGCTCGGTGACTTATATTAAATTAAATCTGCTACATCACTAAATACTTGATTATCATGAATGCTCAAGGCCCATTCACGCGTTGTCAGATCATAGCGTAAGCTCGCAACTTCCCGTGAATCGGCGTAAACCTCTTCTTGGGTGTACCAGGTGGCTTGCCGCTCAGGATGAGTGACCGCCCGTACCGGAATCACGTAGATGCGGTGTCGCTCGACTAATTGGTCAAAAGCAATGATCATCCCATCAAGAAGTCCCTGCGTTAACTGCAAAAGAATCTCATGGGGAATGTCACTGATGGCTAACGGCCGGGCAAAGACCCACCGATTGTTGTGAATCGCGCGTAGATGCCGCTTGATACTAACTTCCAACACGTGGTCAAAATCCCCCAAGTGCCGGTAATACGTCTTGTAAAACCCATCGCGAAGCGTCAAATAAGCATACTCATTTTGCAGTTTCGCATAAAATGGTGTCCGAATGTGCGTTTCCATGTGCGCCAAATACAAGAGCTCCGCAATCTCACCCGGCAATAAAAAGTCGAGATCATCACCGTGAGCGTAATCTAGCCATTTAACGGCACGGTCGTGTTTGCCTAGCAGATAGCGGCGAATCTGCGCTTGGCCCGTGATGGTCTGCAGGCGCGTGTGCGGATTGATTTCCACATCGTTACCGGACTCATCGTTCAACAAAAGAAGCTGATTGGGTATCGCCGGAATACCGTTCAAAAAATCAGCGGGTGAAATGCCCAACGAATAAATCATATTCGTCACGGGCTCTAAACTTAAATAGACAAAATTTCCGCGCATACTCTTACACTCTTTCCCCTAGTCTCAAAGTTAATTGTACTACGAAACGTCGGTAAGTCACTCACTATTTTTTTACATTTTTTCGAGCCGCGCAATCCGATCGGCAATCGGCGGATGGGTGGCAAATAGATCGGCAAACTTTTGGCGCTTCTTGAAGGGATCACTAATATACAAAGCAGAACTGTTCGGGTCGGCGGCTTTCATTGGCTGACTGTCGTCGATCTTCTTCAATGCGTTGATCAGGCCTTGCGGGTTACGGGTCAGCTCGACACTTGACGCATCGGCCAGGTACTCCCGGTTACGTGACAATGCCATCTGAGCAATACTAGCGGCCAGTGGCGCTAAGATGATGAGCAGAATGGAGATAACGATGCCGATGATGTTCCCACCGGAGTCTCGATCATCATCTCGACTGCGGCCACCGCCCCACCAGAACCAGTTGCTGGCAAAGTTGACCAGTAACCCGATTGCCGCAGACAACGCCAAGGCAATCGTCTGTAAGCGAATATCGTAGTTTCTGACGTGAGACATTTCGTGGCCGATAACGCCTTCGAGTTCTTCTCGGTCGAGCCGGTCCAAGATGCCAGTGGTCACAGCTACAGCCGCGTGCTTGGGGTCATTCCCCGTCGCAAAGGCATTGGGACTGGCATCCTCAATGATAAAGACCCGTGGCATAGGAACCTGCGCCACTAAGGCCATATCTTCGATCAGATGCCAGAGCTGAGGCGCCTGCTGGACATCCTTGATCTCGCGGGCATGGTTCATACTCATCACAACATTGGTCGACTGACTGATCATGATGACCATGTATACCGCCGTCACCACGGCCGCAATCACCGTGCCAGACACCCAACTGTTCCAGAATAGGTAGCCCAGCGCCGCACCGATGGCCAAGACCAGGACGCCGAAGCCGAACATCACGTAGCCGGTCCGCCGTTTATTCATGGCTATTTGGTCATACAACATGTTATCGCCTACTTATCTTGGTTGAAATCGTCAAAATTGACTTTAGGCGCCACCTTTTCCTCTTCAGGAACCTGCAGGTAGTCGCTTTCTTGGAAATGGTGAATCTTAGCAACGATGTTACTTGGGAACGACTGAATCTTCATGGTCAAGTTGGCCACGGAGCTGTTGTACAGTTGCCGCGAGTAAGCAATCTTGTTTTCTGTATTAGTTAATTCTTCCATTAATTGCGTAAACTGTGTGTTGGCCTTTAAATCTGGATAGTTTTCAGACAGAGCAAACAATGACCGCAGTGTCGTGGACAACTGGTTAGAAACTTCCATGGTCTGTTGATGGTCACCGGCTGGAATCGCCGTTAATTGATTCCGCAGTTCAACCACCTTTTTTAACGTTGATTGTTCATAGTTGGCGTAACCCTTCGTGGTCGACACCAGGTTGGGAATTAAATCATTCCGCCGCTTCAATTGCACATCAATTTGACTCCATGATTCTTGTACGTGGGTCCGCGTCCGAATCAAGCCGTTATAAGAACTAATATACCAAACGACCAATAAGGCCACGATAACGATTAAAATAATTGCTACCATATGCGCTCTCCTCCTATTTTTTCTGGTAAACTCATCATAGCAAAAGGTCCAGCTAGACTCCAGTAACAACGCCTAGCTTAACCATTAATTAGGAGGTTACCCCCATGCAACACGTTCTCTTTGTTTGTCTCGGCAATATTTGCCGTTCCCCAATGGCCGAAGCCATCTTCAATGACTTGGTCGAAAAGCGCCAGTTGACCGACAAGTTCACTGCCATTTCCGTTGCGACTAGCCCCGAGGAAGAGGGCAATCATCCCCATCCCGGTGCCCTAAAGACGATGCGTGCCCACGGCCTAGATGCCAGCCAGCACCGCTCCCGGCCAATCACAGCCGCTGACTTTGAGTGGGCCGACACCATCATCACCATGGATCACAGCAACGTCGCTAATTTACAGCGTATGGCCCCTTCTGCGGCCGACCGTGACAAGGTCAAGCTCTGCCTAGATATTCTCCCCGGACGCGAAGGTGACGCCATTGACGACCCCTGGTACACACACAAGTTCGAGCTCACCTATCAGGAATTGGCTGCTGCCCTACCGGCTTGGTTGGATGCTCTGAACCAGTAACCCATTCAACTTACAGCATCAACTGCCTCTCTACACTTAATTTAAAGTACCGAACTAGTTCAACTTGAGAAATAGTTTGGTGCTTTTTTGTTCTATCCCCAGCTGTCAGATTGCATCCAATAACGACCAGAGGATCTCACCTTGATAGTTTCCGGCAACGGCTCCACCAGATAAATGTAGAAATAATCCGCGTTGCTTCTCCGCTGAATTCTGCCAGTCATCTGTCACATTTGTCACCGAATCTGTCCCTGCGTTCGTATGCTGCAGAATTGGTCGGGCAACATTGGTCAAGGGGATAGCTCCCCCACCTGTTTTATAAATAAGTTCACCGGCCAGTTTCTGCTTAGATTGCGTCTCAACTAACGGCTCTGTCTGGGCCTGTAATGTCCAACTGCCATTGCGCCGTGTGTCTGATACGGCCAGTGAAAACCCTGGTTGGGCAAAAACATCCTGCGCTCGACCGGTCAATTGCTCAATAAAGTCCAACTGACCAGTCGTATTGGTAAATTGGACCCGTCCTTGACCGACACTCGTATCACTTTCCAATGGCTCTAAGCTGATTTTCAGCGGCTGAGATATCAAGCCATCGGCAGTCACGAGTGTCAGCACTAGATCGTTATCTCCAGTGTGAAGTATATTCGCCGGCAACACATATCTAAACGTTCCCGGCTGCTCACTATCACTCATTGGCTGCTCAGCTTGTACGATACCATTGAGCTTACTAGTCATGCGTAGCTCCGAATTACGGTATTGTAACTTACCCAAATCGACACGGCCAGTCAATACAAGGGGTTTCGTATTATCCAAAGGAACCGTCGTATCCGTCTGTAGCTTCAGCGATATCTCTGGCTGGTCAACCGTAAATTCTGGCGTAGTTGCCTGAGTGGCGGCTTCTGTTCCATTAAAGGCACTGACGGCCGCTGGGACATGACCACCTTGTGTCTGGGTCTCTCCTTTAAACGACAGTGTAACCCATGGGTTTTTCTCAGATAATGTATGGGCTAACTGATAAGCGACCTGTCTGGTACTAAAATCAGTATTCCCCATTGGTAACTCATCTTGCCCCCCATCAGCATTAGTAATCGTTGCCGACCGAAACGTAACCTTCTCGGGTAAATTAATCTTTGCCACAATATTTTGCCAAGGTGTGCTCCCATTCAAATAGCGCAGCTTGTAATCCAATTGGATGGGAGCACCATGGGGAACAACACCACCATCTGCCACCGGCTTACCATTAGTCGATAGTGTCGCCTTCACATCACTATCGACTAAGTCTGGAATCTGATCAAAAACGACTAAATTATTCTCACCCCAAGCACCGGTGGCCCCTGTAAATCCCCACAGTGCCGAGCCAGTATGATCTGGATCAATATTCTTTTTAACCAGTTCGACCGTTGCGCTCATCCCACTACGACTCTCAGCGTTCGTATTAAGCTGTCGGTCGTCAAAGCTGTATGTCATCTTCCCAGTAAGTGCATCCTTAGAAGCTGTCTCATAGGACAACGTCACATGATGCCATTGACCATTTGCTAAAAAATTGTAGTTAGGCTGATTGTCGCCGTTGACTGCCCCATTCACATTTGGAAGAATCCCTTGATGATTGATGGACGTATAGTAGACATAGTTCTTAATCCAACCAAACAAGCTTTCAGAAAAAGCCGTGTGAGGGGAATAGGTCTCTTCTTTCCCCGGATAATTTGAAGCAATATGTGGGCCTGCTAGTGGTGTGTTATTTGTATTCAAATCAAACGAATTAGCTTCTCCAATTTGGTCAAACGCATTATTCATATTTAAATGGGTGTCAAACTCTAACGCCCAACTATTCTGAATTGCAGTCTGTGCAACATGACTTTTAAGTGTTTCTGAATTGCTTATTGTTTTATCATCATCAACACCCCAAACTCCCAGCGTTTCTCCTTGAATCTTATTTTTTTGGTCACTAGGAAACTTCGTCAGTGCATCTTTCCCCCGCGAATCATTCTGCAAAACAAAGGCCATCCCATCAGCAGCATTTTCATGTCCGTCACCAAAGTACAGCCACATAGACAACGTCTGATCATGGTTAAGATTAAATTTGCGATTAGGTTTAGACCACACCGCTCCCACTTGATAGGTACCATTCGTAATTTGAGCAACTCCTGTATTTGGTGACAATTTATTGTTTGATGGCACAATTTTTGACCTGCTCAAATCTGACGTTCCCACATCAAAGTAATCTTTTACTAAGATCCCCTGTGGTGTCTTCTCCAACGCTGTTGTGAGGTCATCTGGCTTGTCAGTCGCCATCGCCGGTTTCACTGGCCCTCCCATAGCAATCCCCATCTCCAGGCCGATTAGCCCACAAACCAAATATTTAAGCATCCTCTTACTCCTCTCCTGGTGGGGGTGTGACCGTTAACTATTACTGATAACGCTTTTATAATTTGCATTATATTAAATCACGTATAATAGTAACACCCCGTACTATTTTTGATTAGTATAGCACATAAACCAAAAATAGTACGGAAAATTATTGATATAACAATATTTATAAGCTAAATATAAGCATATTCATAAACCATCGTTTAGCAGTATAAGCTATTTTACGACGTACAAAAGGAGCGACCACAGTCTTCAACCGCAGTCGCTTCTTGCTAAGTTCTCTATTCACCGTTAACCAACGTCCAGTTAACAGTTCCTTCGTAATCACCAGCGGTCGCTCCCCCATTTACATTGAGGAAGATTCCGGTTTTACCGGTCCAGTCACTAGCCACATTAAATGGTGTCAGCGACCCATCCGAGTTGGTATGGTCAGCAATCAGCACGCTTGTCGACCCCAGTAGTTGCGCCGCTGTCGCAGTGTTTGTTTGATAAACTAACGAACCTGCCAAAGTGTGGGTTCCATCGACCAGCGGCGTTGCCGAGGCCGTTAATTTCCAGGAACTATCCTTCCCGCGAGTGTCCGCGACGTTCACCGACCATGGCTTAGCCGGGGCCAACTGCTGCTGACCACCCGTCAAGTTCCCGGCGTACGTGACATCCGTTGAAACATCCCCGAAGTCCAGCGACCCGGCCACATAGTTAATATTGGCCGTCACCGAATTCGAAACGTCGTGCAACGAATCGGTCAGGTACAACACCACCTTATTGACTCCTGGCTGCAGGTTTTCAACTGGCACCGTGTACGTAAAGCCGTTAGTGGCCTGGCTAGCCGTAATCTTAACGTCAGCGGCCGTCTTACCGTTCACGACCGGATGAATCGTCGCATCGGTCGCGGTGCCGCCTAAAATTGTCGCTTTAGCCGTAACCGTCGCCTCAGCGGGCGTTGCTGCATCCTTGTCCGCGTTACTTGCCCCCGTGAGTGCCAGCGTCATGCTGGAGTTCACTGAGGTCACGTTGAAGCCATCCAAGTTAGACGTCGCAATGGCGTTGCTTCCGACAAAATTGCTAACGGTGCTCGCCGCCGCAACCGTGCCGGCGCTCCCGCTATGGTCGACCGTCCCATTCAAAGTGATTTTAGCCGAATCATTCTCGGCCGACAACTCATCCTCGAGTAAGGTCGTCAGGCTCTGACCACTCAGATCACCTGCCGGAATCGCTTGGGTATCCCCGTTAGCGTAGGTAATCCTCCCAATATTATTGGCTTCATCGGCCCCAAACGTCAAATTAGTTGGCAACTTAATGCGTGCCGAAATATCTTTCCAATTCTGCGAGCCGCTTTCATAGTTCAACTCATAATTCAGCTTCACATGGTCACCGGAATAGATGGTGGACCCGCTAGTCACGTCTTGGCCCTGCGTCTCATCGGTCAGCGTGGCCTTCGCGGTACTAGACACGATCCCCGGAATCTGCTCAAAGTCGACCGCGTTGGTTTCAACAGCCGTCCCCGTTGACCCGGTGAATCCCCACCGCGCAAAACCAGTGTGCTGCGGGTCAATGATATTCGGATCGACTGAAACTGTCTGTGTTTTTCCAGTCAAAGGTGCGCCAGTCTTAGGATCCTTGTCGTTGTAGTCATAAGTCATAGTCTGTTTAGTCGCATTCCACTTAACCGTTAAATGATGCCAATTGCCATCCGTCATCAGTTTATAATCATTCGATGTTATTGCCCCCTTATGGTCCAACACCGCGTAATAAGCCGGATCGCTAGTCGTTCCCGCATTCCGCATCTGGTAGGTGCTAGCCTGTGCCGGATAGTTCGACGCGATATGGGGATAGTTATTCATATCGGCGTCAAAGGCGTTCGCACCAGCAGACGACGCCACCGTTCCCTTATCGATTTTTTTGTTAACATAGGTATCAAATTCAATAGCCCAACTATTCTGAACAGCCGTATTGACAATGCTATCGGCAGAGGGTGACGTGTAGTTTTGGTCGGTCCCCCAAGTCCCTAGGGTTTCGCCCCCAACATTTGCTCCGGCCAATCCCGTTGCATGCGCAGCCGTCCCGCGCGAATCGTTCTGTACTACGAAAGCCATCCCGTCACCAGAACTACTCGACTGTCCGTCAAAGTACATCCACATGGCCGCAGTCGCATTCTGTTTTAAATTGATCTTAGTTGCGTCATTCGTCCAAACCCAGCCAATCTGACCACCATTACTAGTCAATTGCACCACCTGCGTATTAGGTGCTGTGGTTTTCGAAGGATCTAACACCTGTGCCGAATTTCCGAGCCCAAAATCCGTATCAAAATAATCGCCCATCAACAACCCCTGTGGTGCATTTTTTACCGCTTGCATTGCACTCCAAGTTTGCCCATACGCTACCTGCTGGCCGATGCCAATACCAGCGATTGCCACAGCGGCGGCTAAAAACAGTTTTTTCCATCCCATCTGCAACACCTCCCCGACTTGATCAAGCGTCATCCAACTCGCACCCATCTGTAACCCGATAAATTAGTTATCCATTTACTAGATAGTGTCCTTAATTTGATTTTTAATTGTTTACTAGTTATCAAGTGATTAAGCTGCTATGGTCCCTTTTATATCAGGAACTATTCCAATAAAAGTTAATTGATAACTCCCCTGAAAGGATATAGCGGTAAACAAGTTTAATTATATTCTGTTTAGCCCTATAACGTCAACCGCTTTAACCTTTAAAACAAGTCTCGTTATACCGAACCCTTACTGCTTCTACAGATTAAGGCCATAAAAAAACGAGTCTGGGACAAAAGTCCCAGACTCGTTTTGTGCTCCAAACATATATAGTCGAAACGTGCGACAAAAGGCAGTCAACTCTGCTTAACCCCGATAGACAAACAATCCAAAACCGGGATTATTCGTCTATCGACGTTAATGTTCATTGACTAACCGCCTTCTGTCCCAAGCTCCTCATTTTTTTTAAGGTGCACTCTCCAGTGTCCAATCAATATCTCCTGAATAAGAACCATTGACCGCGCCACCATTGACGTTTAGCAGGATTCCCGTATCATTGGTCCAGTCGCTGGCAATGTTAGTCGTCTGTTCAGTACCATCTGTCTTATCATCGCTGGCAATCAGTGTAGACTCACTATTATTCAGTACGGTCGTCGATGTCCCCTTCTTGAAGATCAATGAACCGTCTAACTGGCTCGCTGGGACATCATCGCTATACATGCCATCCGTCTTGGCAGTCACCTTCCAAGTGCTCCCCTTCATCAGTGAACTGTCCACGTAGAGGCTCCATGGACCATTCGAATCATCACGCTCAATTGTCTGCGTGCCGCTCCCAGTTAAGGTCGTCGGCTTAAAGACAATATTCCCACTGGTCGAGCCGAAATCAATGGTTCCCCCCGTGATGGTCGCCGTACCGCTAGCCTTGTAATCACTGGAAGCCGTAGTGGTCCCGGATACCTGTAACAGAGACGTTCCCGCTGGCACCTCAGGAATTGTAATCGAGAAGTCGTAGCCCCCGTTCCCATTCAACTTTTTGTCTAAGCTGATGGCGCTCGCTGGCAACGTGGCAACATTTCCCTTTGAATCCGCTAGAACGGCCGTCAGCGTTGTATTATCACCATTAACGGTACTGTCAGTCGAAGAAACTGTCCCGGTAACGGTCGTCGTTGTACTCCCAGCGTTGGCAGAAATCTGCGCTGGATTGACGTTAATGCTAAATGGTGACGGTTTAATATCAAAAGTTGGCGTTGCTGCGCTTGTAATCGCGTTAGCTCCCTTAAATTCCGCCACTGCAGCTGCTGCCGTCTTGCTGACATTCTGTGCAGTTCCCTCAAGCGTGATAACAGTCTGGCTACTGTCTGCACCCAAATCCTTTATAGGCACATTTAGTTTCTGATCTGACTGTTTTGTCATATCCAAGCTTGCCGTTTCGCCATTTGCATAGGACACCCTGCCACCGGTCCAATCGACATAACTAGGTAGGTTCAGTTCTGCCTCAATATCTGACCAATTTTGATCACCATCTAAGTACTTCAGGGTGTAGTTCAACTTGATCTTGTCATTACCACTAATAGTTGCCTTGGGGCTCGCTGGAATCGTTGATCCTTTCGTCACATCCGTCATATCCGCAGAGGAGCTGACCATTGGTTGACCCGGAACCTGTTCGAATTTAAACATACTCAACTCAGTATTCGTAGCCCCTGTGGTACCCGTGAGTCCCCAGTAGAGCTTAGGTGAACTTGGTGTCACCTTTAAATTACTCAAATCGATTTTTTCCTTAGCATAGGTGCTGTTAGTTATTTTCTTTGGCGCACCGGTGGCTGGATCCTTATCATCAAAGGAGTACGTGATGGTCGCTGTCGAGCCACCATCTGTAGGCGCCTCATAGTTCAGCGTTAAATGATACCAATGTGCTGTGGACATAAAGCGATCCCCAAACTGATCCCGAATCAGCCCATGGTGAGCGAGGCCGAAGTAATTATACTTACCGTACGTGTAGTTAGGAGTCTGAATAAAGATACCTGAAGTCCCAGTATAGAATCGGCCTGTTTGCTGATAGGCATAGTAAGAACTTGAAAGTCCAGGGTAACCTGACGCAATATGTTCTCCCTTAATCGTCTCACCAACATCATCGTTATCTGTGGTGGGATTATACCCGGTCCCATTGAACGCGTTATTTTCATGGTCTCCAATGTCAAAAGAGTTTGGATCTGTCTGATTGACAATCCAATTAGTAGCTGGAAGTGTCTGATCAACTCCGGTGTCAAACTCCAATGCCCAGCTATTAGGAATTGCAGAGTCCGCTAAATCACTGGTGGTACTACCAGACTTCCGCGGGTCGACCCCCCAAACGCCCAGCGACTCACCACCACCAGAAAAAGCTTTGTTGCTACTGTTCTGTAAAACAAAGGCCACACCGTCCCCAGGGAGCGTTCCATTAGTTCCCAGGTAAACCCACATTGAGGCCCGTTGATCTTTGTACGCATTGAAAACCGGCTTATCGGTCCAAATAGCACCACCCTGATTGATCTTACCATCCTGAGTTAAGGCCACACCGTCCCCATTACTTCCAGAGACGTACTTCGCCGAGTTCGTTTGCCCCGTTCCAAACGTGCTAGGCATATTAAAGTAGGTCGTTGCCTTAACACTTAGCCCTGTTGGTCCACCATCCAAAACACTCTGGGGATTCACATCAACCGCTGCTTTCCCCATGGCCGCACCGTGCCAGATGCCCCAGCCCAGACTGGCTAGTGCGACCCCCGTCATCTCTAAAATCCTATTTCTTAATTTCATTGAAAAAACTCCCTTCGCCCACTCCGTTGCAGACAAAACCAAGTTGCGTACGCCCTAGTCTTCCCGTACGCTTTATTTATTTCTCTCAATATTTGTTATATTAATTAACTAATCGGATGACTCATTGGCAAAAACGCCGTAGCGCCCTGATTTCTATGCTACGACAAACCAATTAACTGTTTGACTGCCATTAACCATATTGGGCACTAAAAGTTAAACATCACCACTAAATATAGTATACCATCGAAACCAAAAAGTTAAAACGCTAAAATAATTAAAATTATGGTTAACTATTAACTCCATTATAATAGCAGTTGCTGTCAAATCAACGATTGCAACCGATTGTTGTCCGATAATCGGCTGATTACTCAGTTGTCTTTCTCCCAAACCGGAACAATTCATTTTAGCCACACCTTCACCACTGTAACTATATATTCTTATGAATCCATAACTAATACAGCAATATCGTCCGGATTAAAGAAAACATCTCTGTATTTTTTAGAGCCTAAAAATAGTGGTGACACCGTCAGCTTTCATCGGTGTCACCACTATTCTATGTGGCAAATTCAATTTTAAATCAAACCTGGCACTCGGTCTAAGTTTACTATTCCTTTACGGTGCAATCGCTAGCGTCCAGTCAATCGTTCCACTATAGTAGCCGTGGACCGCCCCACCGTTGACGTTCAGTAGAATTCCAGTATCCTTGGTCCAGCCGTTAGCGAGCTATCGACATTTAGCTGCCAAGGGCCATTGGATTCATCCCGGGCAACCGTCTGCGTCCCGCTCCCAGTCAGGGTCGTTGTCTCAAACACCATGTTCCCGCTGGTATCGCCGAAGTCGACGGTTCCACCGGTTACAGTCGCCGTGTCAGTGGCAAAACTACCGATAGCCGCTGTGGACGACGCATTGACTTGAACCGTGGAAGCTCCAGCCGGGACACTTTCCAGTTTAATGGTAAAGTCGTAACCTCCATTTGAATTAACCTTTTGAGATAAGTTGATGTCTGAGGCGGGAATATCCGTTGAACTATTCCCATCGGCACCGATGATACCAGCTGATAATGTGGTATTACTCCCCGTAACCTTGGCATTAGTCGATGAAACACTCCCGGTTAAGGTCGCCGATGTATTAGCATTTGCAGTCACCGTCTTGGGGTTAAAGTTCACGCTAAATGGTAAAGCCTTAATGCTAAACTTACCGAGTTGCGTATTCGCAATGGCATTGTCCCCAACAAATGAGGTTACGGTCGCTGTTGAATCGGCGTTTTTATTTATGGCATTTCCTTCCAACGTGATTACTGCTTGATTAGCAGAACTGCTCAGGTCCTCTACCTTAACATCTAATTTATTATTACTAATATTGGCCGTTGAAAGTGCGCTAGAAGCTATATTAGAATTCGGATACGTAATCTGCGCTTTTGACCAGTTAATATTAGCAGGTAAATTCAGGGAGCTCTTGATATTAGACCAAGGCTTATCCCCACTTTCATAGTTCAAGGTATAGGTCGCCTTAACCGCGTCATTACCCTTAATTGTATCTCCAGAGGAAATCGGACTACTGGTCGTTTCATCATCTAGTTTAGCTGACGCATTGACATTGGCTTGACCGGGAACTTGTTCGAACACGACCATACTAGTTTCAGTGTTGGTCCCAGTTGTCCCCGTAAAGCCCCAGTAAACACCTGGATTAGTCTTAGTGACGTTTAGTTTAGACAAATCAATACTTTCTTTGGCATACTGGTTAGTTCCTGTTATCGGTGCCCCAGTCTTCAAATCTTGATCGCCAAAGGAGTACGTCATGGTCCCCGTATTGCTGTCGCCCGTTGGTGCCTTGTAATTTACCGTAATATGATGCCAGGTGTTATCCGCAATCAGTGGGACGGTAGAACTACTATCTGAGTTACGAATCAAGCCCCGATGTGCTAAACCATAATAATTGTATAATCCATTAACATAAACTGGGATACCAAGCACATATTTTGATATATATTGACCGTTCTGCTGATAGGGTAAATAAGCGCCGCTGTCTCCTGGGTAATTCGCAGCAATATGATTCCCCTGAGCTGGAATAGTTTCTGGGACATCATCAGTATCTGTATTGGAATCATATCCGAGGCCGGAATATTGTGCGCCGCCTGTTTTTTCAGGATCATATTTTCCAATATCGAATGCATCTGGAGACACTGTACCAATCTTTTGACCTGCATCAGGTATCTTTTGGTTCTCGTGTGTATCAAACTCGATTGCCCAGCTATTAGGAATCGCAGAATTTGCAACGGTCTGTGACGTACTATCCTTTGTATTAGGATCTACTCCCCACACTCCTAGCGACTCCCCAGTACTAGAGAAGGCCGAATTACTGCTATTTTGCAAGACAAAGGCCATCCCGTCTCCTGCCTTATGATTAATCCAATCATCTGTCCCCATAAAGATCCACATTGAAGCCCGTTGATCTTCATACATATTAAAAGACTTACCATTAGACCAAATTGCCCCACCAGTATTCTGATACTGACTACTACTACCATACTGGGAAAGCACGACACCGTCGCCATTCGCCCCGGTCATAACCTGCGCTGCATTTGTAATTTGACTGTCTGAGCTGTTGCCGATAGTGGCTGACCGTTTAAAATAATCGTTTCCATCGACTTTAAGGCCTTGTGGTGCTGAGTTTAAAACGCCTTGAGGACTAGCATCAAAAGCCTTTCCAACCAATGTTCCTTGCCAGAGGCCCCAACCCATACTGGCAGCGACAATTCCTGTAATCGCTAACAATTTATTTCGAAATTTCATTGAAACCGGCTCCCTTCACCCGACCCTCATCGGGCAAAACCACGTGACGCACGCCCTAGTCTACTCGTGCGCTTTTATATTCTCACTCAACTTTTTTGACTCTAATTATTTTGGTGGCTAACCTATCAGGGATAATCCCACAACGACCATTTAGCATCGCCAATCCCCTAACCCTATTTACTTGATTGTGGTTAACCATATCCTTCACTAAAAGTTAAACATCATCACTAAATATAGTATAGCATCGAAACTAAAAAATGAAAGCATTATAATTGATTTTATTATAATTTGTTTCTACTAGACTATTTGAATGTACTGTTGTTACGGCGGGCTTTGTATGTAAAGTCAGCTTAGTAATCAACCGATTAATAATTTGAAATAATGAATTCCATTTTCAAATCTCTTTAACCACTTTTTGAAAGCTGTAACTATAGTTAGTCGAGCCGTTTTCACCCCATATCAGTTAAGTTGTCACCACGTTATCAATTAGTTTTTCTTAAGCGTAACCGCCCCCAATCAAAAAAAGTTGCGGCACCGCCCCAAACGGCAGGTCCCGCAGCTTTTTTGATTTTTCGCTCGCCCTTAGCTTGGGGCGTTCTCCAAGCTCCACTCGATCTGCCCCGTATACGTTCCGGCAGTGGCACCCCCACTCACATCGAGCAAGAGCCCCGTGTCATTGTCCCACTGCTGGGTCGCATTGAAGGTATCGTCGTTACTGGTCGTGGTCCGGGCGGCTATCCGTGCCGCATCACTCCCCAGAATGACTGGTGTCGCGTCAGATGAAGACTTGTAAACTAAGTTCATCGTCGTTGCCGGTACATTAGTGGCCTGCAACGGCTGAGCCATTTTCGCCATTAATGCCCAGCTTGATCCGGTCCCACGCTGGTCATTCACGTCGATCGTCCACGGCCCATCGCGGGGCACCAGCATGTGTGAGCCGGTCAGATCAGCCGTATAAGACACGCTGTCGTCGACGTTGCCAAACTGTAGCGGCCCACTCACGTCGATGTCTGAGACTAAACTGTCCGTGGTATAGCCGTCAAAACTGGTAACGTACAGCATCAGCGTGTTCATCCCCGCGTTGAGACTCGATGCAGGTACCGTATACGAGAAGGTTCCGTTAAAGCCACTTGTCGTGTTCCCTGAAACATCACTGGACGGAATGACTTGGTCCTTAATCGGTGTCCCGTTCACACTACCTTGTAGGGTAAACCCGTTGGCCGTGATCGGTGATCCGGACAGCATAAACTTCCCGTTGACCGTGACGTCCTTGTCCTTGGCCGTGGTGACGGAATCATAATTTTCGCCGCTTGCCCAACCGATACGGAAAGTCGTGGTCGCCTGAAAGACGGTATACGGCGTGGTGTCTGCCGTAGCGATCCCCTGATTGTCCACGAATTTACTGGTAGTCGTGTTGATGACCGCCGAATTACTAGTAGGGTTGGCTTGCCGACCACGGATGGTAATATCCGCCGTTGAATCCGTCGTATTCAGGGCATGTGCGAGGGTAAAGTTCAGCTGTTGCCCGGTTTGAGCGACTCCCAAGTCAACGGTCTGTGTTGTCCCATCGGCAAAGGTTACCACCGCACTGTTGGGTACAAATCCACTTGGCAGGTTGATCTGTGCCTTAGGCGTCCAGTCGCTGCGGCCGGCGTTATACGTCAGGTTGTAGTCCAGCCGTAGCCGATTACCACCCATGACGGGCGTGTTCACGTCAATCGGGCCTTCCATATTAGCCGTCTCATTGGCAAGACTAACTGAGGCATCCGCGTCAACTAAGCCTGGAATCTGTTCAAAGACGACCAAGTTATTCTCACCATATTGCCCGGTAGATCCGGTGAATCCCCAGTAAGCGTGGCCGGAGCCGTCATCGACCTTGGTCGTATCCAACTCGTAGTTGTTAGATTGTGCATTCTGCAGCTCCGTCCCGGTCGAAGGGTCCTTGTCGTTGATCGTGTACGTCACGTTCCCTTTGGTCGTCGAGCTATCTGCTGGTGGCGTGTATTGAACGGTCAAATGGTGCCAAGACCCATTCGTTAACCAATTACCAGCACCAACGATGATTCCTTGATGATTCATTTTAACGTAATAAACGCTCGAATTGTCCGATGCTGGCCGTGCATAGTAAGTTCCGCCGAGGCTCTGATTGGCTGGATAGGCGGCCGCAATATGTTGATGCTGATTGACGGCCGTATCATTACCCCCGCCCGCCACCTTGGTTCCAGCATCAAATGTCGAGAATCCCTTGGCATCGCTGGCACTGGTATAGGAAGCCCCATTAGGGAAGGTATCAAATTCCAGTGCCCAACTCTTCTGAATGGCCTGGGCACCCACTGGCTTAATCACATCTGCGGCCTCACTTAACCCAAAACTGTCCGGTAATCCCCAAACACCTAGAGTTTCCTGTCCTTGGGGCACCCCATTTTTATCGACAGCGGTCGCTTGATAGCCGGCGTTTTGAATCACGAAGGCCATGCCATCCCCCATGTGACCAAGCGGCCCATTCCCAAAGTACATCCACATTGAGGCCTTTTGTTTCTTCGTCAAGTCGAAATAGAACTGATCCTTTTTAGCCCAAATCGTTCCCAGCTGATTGGTATTACTCGTCAGCTGAACCGCCTGCGTCCCATTCGCACTAGCTGGCGTAACAGTGGCTGAATTGTTGGTCGTAGAACTCGTAAAAGTTGGCGTCATAAAGTAGCCGTTGATTGGTAGTCCCTGTGGCATTGACGCCAATGCGTTCGCTAGGTCTTGCTCTGGTGTTGGTGGTGTCGTATCTGCTGCGTGACTGACGACCGGGTGGCCCATGCCAAAAATAGCCAGCGCACCGATCAATGTCAAGATTAATCTTCCACGTTTCATGGGCGATTCTCCCCCTTTACCCTTGTCTCACGTAGCCGCCCTAATAATAGAAAATATAGTTACTATTTTATTGAGCAAATTAATTAGCTGAAATTGGCTACCTTTAATTGTTTTAACAGTCTACATTGAGTCTTAATTCACAATATAATTAGGCTGATTTAAAAGCACTATATGAGAAATATGCCGTTGCCATCTTCGTTTTATATTAGCATTTTAAGTTGGTAGGTTGTTTACATGTAATCAGATGTCAGGCCTGGTATATAGGCTATCTGTCTAACCCCATTATACGGTATAGGGACAAATAATCAAAGAAGTTCATATCCAAATAACACGATTGATCTCATAAATACTTTAGAGACATAACGGTTGGATAATTGGTTTAACTTACTAATTAGTGAGCAATCAATTCGACTGTCTAAATTTAACTTTAATCTTACTGTTTTTAACGCTAAACCAGCTGTTGTCGATAAGTTTATCCTTTTACGTAGTTTAGTCCATCAGGCATATTCGTAAGGTCGCTTGGTTAACTCAAAAAGGCACGGTCAAAAATCACCGTGCCAGTTCAATCACTCTTTGATTATGCCGCATTAACCAGCGTCCACGTAATTTGACCCTGATAATTTCCAGCTGTGGCGCCCCCATTAACTTTGAGAAGCATCCCCGTGTCCGGTCGCCAATTCGCGGTACAGATGTCGGTATTCCCATTACCGGGATTGGTCGTCTGATCGGCCACCGTAACCGTTTGCTCAGACATCAGCTCTGGCGCCCCCGCAGCTGGCTGGTAAACAAGATATCCAGCCAGTTTTCCAGATTGGTTAGCGAATGGGGTGGTCAAGGCGGCCATCATTTTCCAGTCAGCTCCCGACTGGTTGTTGACCTCCACGTGCCAATCGTCATTCCGCGGCACCGTCAGCTGGCCAATCCCAGTGAGCGTGGTGTCCTTGAAGCTACTATTGTCGTTCACTACCCCCCAGTCCAGCTCACCCACGTTCAAAATGACTTCGCCCGATGTTGACTCATCACCGGTGACATCATCGGTTGCGGTCAGCGTTAGGGTATTGGCGCCCTTTTTCAATCCCGAATCATTTGGTAACTTGTAAGTAAAGTTTCCGGTGTAAGCACCGTCATCGTTCTTGCTGGCCGGAAACGACATAGTCTTGAGTGCCTGGCCATTCAAAACTGGATGAAGCGTAAAATTGTTGCTTTCCTTACCGGTACCACTCAGCGTTGCGTTCCCGGTTATTGTGGGAGTCGCGGTCGTTGAGGCTAGGGAAACGCTGGGCGCACTGGTCACCTTCAGTTAAAGTCGACGTTTGAATGAACCAGATTAAATGCCGGTGTGTCAGCTGTGACAATGGCGTTGGGCCCGGAGAACTTGCTGGTCTGGCTGGTGACGGGCGTATCGCTAGCTGGATTGTCAGCTTTCCCATCTAGTGAAATCGTGGCTGTGCGGTTCTCGGCGTTTAGCAACTGACCTAGCTTAAAGGATAGGTCTTGACCACTGAGATTGCTCAGATCGACCGTCTCAGTCTTGCCGTTGGCGTAGGTAATCGTTCCGGCGTTGACCATCACGTGGTCTGGTAAATGAATTTCTGCGGCAATGTTATCCCAGTCGACGCGACCGGTATTGTACTGCAACTGGTAATCGAGGCGTAGCCGGTCCCCACCGGTTACATTCTGACCAGCGGATATTTCGGTTGGCTTGCCGGAAGCGTCGAGGTGGCTACGGTTATAGATTTTGGCAGAACCATTGGCATCGACTAAGCCCGGCATCTGTTCGAAGACGACGAGGTTATTTTCCCAGTTAATATTGCCGGTCGTTCCAGTGAACCCCCAGAGTCCCGTATTGGGTATATGCGTACCCGTTGTATCTGGATCCTTGAGCAAACTGTAGTTAAAGTCAACGGTTGACGATTGTTTTTCCTGTACTCCACTGCCCGGAAGCCGCTTGTCATTAATGGTATAGGTCATACTTCCTACAGTGGTTCCATCAGTCGGTGCTTTGTAGTCGATAGTGACATGGTGCCAGGACCCATCGGATAGCGGTGTTTTGATAAGACCGTTGTGTGTCATCATCGTATAGGAATCCTTTTCAAAATTCATTGTCTCATAGGTAGCTCTTTTGCCTGATACACCTGGATAATTTGATGCAATATGTGGCTGAGGCTTGTCAACCCCGTTCTGCGAGCCAACCTGAAAATCAAAGCTTCCTGGAATAGCATTAGCTGACTCTGGACTTTTCATGTTAGTAAAAGTATCGAACTCGAGAGCCCAGCTATTTTGAATCGCCCTTCTAGCTACATTAGTCTCATTTTCATTAGGTAAGCTAGATGCATATCCCCAGACACCTAACGTCTGCCCCACAGCTGGTGCGGTCGAAAAATTAGTTGTGGCGATGGCTTGTTCCCCACGATAGTCGTTTTGAACGACGAACGCCATCCCGTCACCCGCTTTCCAGTAATCTCCCATATTACCAAAGTACATCCACATTGCAGCGCGCTGATTCTTAGTGAAGTCAAAATAATATTTGTTCCGGTCGGCCCACACCGAGCCAACTTGATTGCTATCGTTAGTAATTTGAACAGCTTGCCTGCTACTATCGCTTGGGCTAGTTACCGTCTCAGCTGAATTAGGAATAACACTGTTCATAAAATACGGAATGTGAAAATTTCCTTCAATTGGCAACCCCCGCGGCATAGTCTGTACCGCATGATCATAGTCCGCATCCGCATGCCCCACAACCGATCCGCCCAGTACACCGGCAGCCACGGCCACCACTATTCCAGTCAAAACGTGCTTCATCTTCATCGAAATCCAATTCCCTTCTACCAAAATACTATTGGCCTACCCGTTGCTCCCATCGGCCTAGTCATTTAGCCCCTCAACTTTTTCTCCTATATAGCCGGATTAGACGCGTACGAATGATTGTTATGCCTATCCCTATCGGCACCTCATCACCACATCTTTGATCCAAGTCAATTTGGTACAGACCAGTCCCGGACCATCGGCCTAAGTATACAACCGAACGTAGAATAATCATAGGTGTTTACCGTATATTTATAACAGTTTATCATGAAAACTAGTCAAGGATTGACATAAGTCAAATTTAGCCGTCAATGCAAAAATGGTGCGGCTCACTCTCACCGCACCATCCACTCTATTCCGCATTAACTAGCGTCCACGTAATCTGTCCTTGATAAGCGCCGGCTGTCGCACCACCACCCACTTCTAATAACATCCCCGTGTCCGTCTTCCAATCCTGAGAGACATCCGTTGTCCCGCTGGCAGGGTGTGCTGATTGATCGGCCACAATGACGGATTCGGGCGACATCGTGACGGGGTCCGCCGTAGCAGCCTGCTTGTATAAGAGATTTCCGGCAAGCTTACCACCAGTGTTGACCTCAGTAAATGGTGTCGTCAGTGCCGCCATCATTTTCCAGTTAGTCCCCACTTGATTGTCGACTTCCACGCGCCAATCGCCTCTTCTGGTAACGGTCTGGCTGGTCCCAGTCAACGTGACATCTTCAAAACTACTTGCCCCATTAACGACACCCCAGTCTAGCTTACCCACATTCAGTGTGACCGTGCCAACCGTTGACGTGTACCCGCCGACATCATCGGTCGCCGTTAACGTCAATGTGTTGTCGCCCTTAACTAGGCCGGCGTCTTTTGGCAATTGATAGGAAAAGTCCCCGGTGTAGCCCCCCGCCGTGTCCTTAGTGACGGTGATCGGAATAGTTTTGAGGTCTTTCCCATTCAAATTGGGATGCAGCGTGAATCCTGTACTGGCTTTCGTTGATCCGGTCAACGTGGCATTCCCAGTAATTGTTGGTGTTGCCGTAGTCGACGCCACCGAGACGGTCGAGTCACTAGTGACCTTCAGCTTAAAATCGACATTTGAATGTGCGAGCGTAAACGCTGGCGTATCGGCCGTGACAATTGCATTGGGCCCAGAAAACTTGCTCGTTTGACTGACCACAGACGTATCGTTAGCTGGATTAGCCGCCTTACCATACAGGGAAACCGTTGCGTTCCGGTTATCCGCATTCAGTGTCTGTCCCAGTTTGAAGGATAGATTTTGGCCACTCAGCCCCGTCAAATCAACACTTTCAGTCTTGCCGTTAGCATAGGTAACCGTCCCGGAATCAACGCTTACATTATCGGGCAAGCGAACTGCAGCGGAAATATTGTCCCAGTCAACACGCCCCGAGTCATAACCCAGCTGATAGTCTAGTTGTAATCGGTCGCCACCCGTCACGCGTTTGCCAGTCGTGACTTCCGTGGGGTTCCCGGCTGAATCTTTGTCACTGCGGTTGTAGATCTTAGCGGTCCCCGTTGCTTTGACCAACCCGGGCATTTGTTCAAAGACGACCAGATTGTTCTCCCAGGTGGCTCCGGTCGATCCCGTAAAGCCCCACCGCCCCGTGTTGGCTTGGTGCGTACCGCTCGTGTCGGGATCTTTGAGCAGACTGTAATCAAACGTTGTCGTCGTTGACAGCTTGGGCTGAACCGCCCCACTCGCCGGTTGCTTATCGTTGATGGTATACGTCATCGTTCCCTTGGTGGTTCCGTTTGTTGGTGCTTTATAATCGATGGTCACATGGTGCCATTGCCCATCCGAGAGCGGCGTTTTAATCAACGGACCGCCATACAGCACGGAATCAATCCCATGATTCATTTGCGTATAGGAGTATTTCGTATCAAAGCTCATCGTCGTATAAGTTCCCGGTTGAGCGGGATAATTAGCCGTCAAATGCGGCCCGGTGAGCTGAAAGTCAAAACTCCCCGGAATATCATTAGGCGAGGTCGGCCGCTGCTTATTTGCAAACGTATCGAATTCCAGCGCCCAACTATTCTGAATGGCGCGCTTAGCAACGTTTTGGCCATTCTCATTAGCTGCCAGGGAGGCATAGCCCCACACACCCAAGGTCTGCCCAACGGCTGGCGTGCTTGAAGACCCCTGCGTGGCAATGGCCTGCTCACCGCGCGAATCATTTTGAATGACAAACGCCATGCCGTCGCCAGCTAACGTTGTCCCCTTATTCCCAAAGTACATCCACATGGCGGCCTGCTGATCACGCGTGAAATCAAAATAGTATTTATCCCGCGCCGCCCAGATTGACCCAACCTGGTTCGCATCATTCGTGATCTGGACCGCCTGCGTCTCGTCGGTCGGACTGTCCGCCGTTTTCGCCGAGTTCGGCACCGGACTGTTCGCAAATGTTGGTATGTTAAAATAGCCGGCTACCGGCAAGCCATGTGGCATCGTTGCTACTGCATGGTTATAGTCATCGTCAGCGCGTCCCGTAATTGGTGACCCACCCAAAAGACTAGCAGCAGCAATCGTAACGGCACCGGTCAACACGTGCTTCATCTTCATTTAAATCCAATCCTTTCTAGTCAAACACTGCCACGATTGATGTCAAATTGAGTGACAATACAAAGATTCAGGCCAACAACTTTTTTCTAGCGCTATCCATAAATTAGCGTCTTTCATCACCGTTACATGTATTGAGAGTAGTAACCAGTTTATTGGAGCACGGTTTTGTCTCTCGTATACTAATCTGCTAAAGAGTTATATCATCAATGCAATTATACGATATATTGTGAAATAATCATAGCTGTTTATCTTTATTTGAAATAGTTTATTGTAAAAACCAACTGGCACCTATTTTCGTAAAAAAAGCGCCACGATGAACGCCAGGTTATGACCTGTCATTCATCGTGACGCTTCTTAACTATCTAGCCCGAACGGCCATTGGAAATCCCCAACTGACGATTAGCAGGCTCAGTATCAGCAATCCTATTTTTCTAAATCGCATCGCTGTCCCATCCTCACATCCTTGATCCTTATAGCCTTTCCAATTTGCAACGTACCATTTGCATGGTGCTTGTTTGAATCATCTGATGACCTCTCATCTGATTACATTGTTATAGTACCACGCATTTTGAGTTCTGTCCACAATTAATCATGTGTGGGGAAAAACGAGCCCCATAGAATCATTTTATCCTATAAGTATCGTTTTATAGTATAAATGTCATTACAATTTAAACGTTATTATATCAACGTTTGTTGGTCCTTGAAAGTTGCGATACAGTTAGTAACTTTAGGTGCCCAACTAATTAAGTATCGTCTGATAAGCAATTTTTTATAGTCGTTCATAGGGTATTTGCTCACCAGCCATAGTCGTTAGTAGAGTAAAACAACTTTTGAAACCCCTTGCAAGCCCTACGTTTCCCGTACCTATAGGCTTAAAAAGGCCTTAAAAAATTTCACAAGCCAAAAAAATTAAAAAAAAACAACATTTTTTGCTTTTTGGGCAAAAAACGTCATTTTTCGAAGGATTTTCTTCAATATTTGTTATTAAAACTCCCGTGGAACCCTTTTTGGACCGAAGTTGGCGCATTTTTATACGCCATCTGCTTCACGTACGTCCCACGAATCATTAATCGATTGGCACCAGTTGCGTCACACGTAATCAGGGTGACCAATTTCTTCTTAGTCTGTGCCACCACCTGCACGTCGGTCGCCGGAATGAATTTCCGCACACTGACCTTGTACACGTAGACCGTCTTGGCGTTGGTCAGGTAGATACTCTGCCCAACCCGTGTCTTCCAGTAGAGCGGGCTGAACAGCAACGTCTGTGACGACATGTGATGGCCCGCCAATGGATAGTTGCCTTGACCCATCTTCTGGTCTGGTCGCATGGTCCCCGCCGTCAACGCCAAGACCTCATTGCTGACGCCCTTGGCAATTGGCAAATGCACCTTAGAGTCCGGCATCAGGATCTCCCCGACCACGTGAATGTCCGCTGTGTTCCAACGGGCCTTAGCGACCGTCGAGAAGTCCAGCGACTTGACCTTACTAAAGTCATACGAGGCATTCTGCTTCTCACTCTTCTTGACCGACTTGCGCGTGATCTGCGGTTGATAGGATGAAATCAGCCAATTCTTGATCTGCTCGTTAAAAATCAGGCCCAACGAGACCACGATTAATAATAGAAAGATTACCGACCAGAACCACCGCCACCGGTGTTTCTTCGGTTGTTGTTTCTCTGCCATGGTTTCCACTTCCCCATTTATCACTTCGCAGTGAAGTTTACCCTATTTCTTACAAAAAGGAAACAGGAACGATTCTGACTGACCATCCCCGTTAACACATCTTCAAGCGTGCTAATCTTCTCGCTAAGGCTCTTCATACACTTTTACCGTGAAGTTATCATTATCTCTGCTTAACAGCTCTGTGGGCCACAATACTTGTCAAATTTTCGCTTCAACTCAGCTTATCCGTTCCAAATTTCTTCTTAACTCCGATATCCTAGCAACAAGTTGCTTTATAAGCCGTGTTGGCTAGCCACATATTAATATAGAGATGATTAACGAAGCAACGCTCTGTTGGCAAACTTCTGGCTTACTTTTGAATAAGTTCTATCTAAAATTCGCGGCCATTTCAACTCAATTATCGAAGAGCTGCCAACGATACCTGACACTATCCGGCCTAATCAACGCAAAAATAGTCGCTATCCGCCTTGAATAACGACTATTTTTTACTTTTGTTCGCGCAATTGGCACGCTATTTTCTCCAGCACCATTAGTTCTTCAACCAATACATGTACGGTAGTCCCAGGATTTCGTTGGTGGAACGGCGTATTGGGTAAATACTGGCCTTCCAATTTTTTCGCTAGCCGAATCGCCGCCAACCGCTTATCGCGTGTCAGCAAAGTTAGAATTTTAGTGGCATTCTTTTCGTAGTGCGCTGCGATCCCCGCCTGTTGAAGATAGCCGGTCAGCTTTCGCTTGTATTCTTCCCGATCAATCGCTGCATTCAAGTATTCAAAATGGAGCAGATACCATAGCTCAAAGGAATCATTGCTCCAAGCCACGTGCCACCCACGCTGATGAGCAGATTGAATCGCGTTGTCAAAATAATCTAAGGGAATGTCATCCTTATCAAATACTAGCCAAACGTGCTCAAAGAGATTAGGACTGACCTGAATAATCTCAGCGACCTGCTCAACTAAGGTGAGATTGCTAACACCAGTTCCCCGAATCGTTAGGCTAGGAACCGTCACTTCGATTCGATTTTTAAAACCATCATAGGTCTGTTTGACCTCGGCAGCTAACTGCTTAAAGTACAAAACCTCCGTTTGAATTCCTTCAGTTGCTATCAAATAGCTTCCCGGCAGTGGTAACTTCATTTTACGTTTAGGACGTTTGCCAATTTTTTTACCCATTCGCACGGTCCAAGCGTTTCAGTACCGGTGTCGCCTTGAACTTCCCCAAGATATAGTCCTTTCCGTAACTCGCATCGTTACGCACCTTTTTCCCATCGGCCAGCTGAATCGTATCCAGTGAGTAAAGATCCGATTCACCGCTCTCATCCTTATTGACGAACCACACTTCGTCTCGTCGAAAATTATCCTTGTCCAAGGTAAAGAGCTCTTGAGTGGTAAAAATCAGTTGAGCTCCCCGTAAATTTAGCTGCGGATCATGAAACATAATCAGAATATACCGCAACAGCAATGGGTGAAGTTTTGCATCCAACTCATCAATCAAGATAGTGCCACCATTAGCCAGCGCTTGTTTTAGATCCACGTACAACATCAGCATTTTACGTGTCCCACTGGACTCATCACTGATTGCCGTTTGAACCAGCTGACCATTGCGCGGATCACGATGATAACTGACCACGCGCTTGTGTGCTTGCCCGGAATCATCCAAGAAATCATCAGTAACCACACCGATTTTAGAGATTCCAACATCCACTGCTTGAATGAACGCTTCGAAATCTGCATTTTCATGGGGATCTTCTAGGAGAGAAATCATTGGGTTTCGCCCCTTTTGCGAATTGAAGCGATACATTTTATTAATCTCACTACGTGGATTACCATAGTCTAACGTCTGGACTTGCTTAAACCACGCAAAGACAGACTTAATGACTGGAATCTCCAAACGAGATAGCATTGATAGCAATAAGGTTTCCGGACTAATCAGGTGCTCCAGCGTCTGAACATCCGCGCGCTGGGCAATCTCTCCAGTAAGCTGACCGCCATCCCGCTCAAAAATCAACACAAAATGCTCACTAACTTTACGCTTATCACGTTGATATAATGATTCCTCATAAACCTTCCCTTGAAGTGTACTAAACTGATACTGAAAAATGTCGGTAGCCGTCGAGAACAGCACCGTAAATTCAGTAGGAACCTTACCGTCTTCAAACCAATAGGGCGTCACCTTGCTCAGCGCCATCTCGTCTACAAGAGAGGACAACACTGCATAGACCATCGTGCTAAACGCCTTAATGACGTTACTTTTTCCAGAAGCATTAGCCCCATAAATTGCAGCCAACTTCAGCACTGGCTCATGCATCACATCGCTCACAACATCACTAGGAAGTTCCTTAAGCGTTGAAGCCGTCAAATCCAACGTGACTTCGTCCTTAAAAGACTTAAAATTCTTAATCGTAAATTGGTGTAGCATCAACCATCACCTCCTTACGTAGGATAGCCGATATTAAAGGGAAACACAAGAAATTGAGACTTTTTCTCAAAAATTCAGTTTTCACGCTACTAGCTCTGATTAATGGCAGATACTTATAAGATATTGACCACACCTGCCTGTTACGTTCGTTCAGACAGAATTAATTTACAATATCAGATATAACGATATTAGCGCAGTCAAATACAATCGACCGTACAAAAAATCCGGTAACGGATAAACCGTACCGGATCAGACAAATCATAAATTTTATAATTAGTCGTTGGATAAGCCGTACTTCTTGTTGAAACGATCCACAGCACCATCGGCCTGAGTAAACTTTTGCTTACCAGTGTAGAATGGGTGGGAATCTGAAGAAATTTCGACACGGATCAATGGGTAGGTGTTGCCGTCTTCCCATTCAACCGTTTCAGCTGAAGTTGCCGTTGAACCAGACAAGAACTGGAAACCAGTACTTGAGTCTTGGAACACAACTTCGTGGTAATCTGGATGAATTCCTTGCTTCATAATGTATTACGCTCCTTTGCCCTGATCCATTTACTGGAACAGAGATTGATTTTAATCGTCAACCGTTGAATTATAACATGAAATAAGTTAAGCGGCAATGGCTAATCTTGGCCATTCTCCACCAAACTGTCCTCAACGATTTCGACATCGGCGTTTAAAGCCGCTAATTTATCAACAATTCGATCGTAGCCCCGCAGAATATTGTCCGCTTGACTGATCTCGGTATCCCCGTCGGCCATCAAGCCAGCAATCACTAGGGATGCCCCGGCGCGAATCTCGCCGGCCTGAACCTGTGATCCCATCAGATCATGCGTCGGGTCAACGATGATAGTGCCCTCTTCGGAACGAATATTGGCGCCCATCTTCCGTAACTCGGCAATGTGCTTGATGCGCTTCGGGTAAATGGTGTCGATCACCACGCTGCTCCCGTCCGCCTTGAACAACAGCGGCGTAATGGGCTGCTGCAGGTCCGTGGCAAATCCAGGGAACGGCATCGTCTTGATTTGAATGGGCTTCAAGTTCTCCACCTGGGGGACGTAAATACTGTCCTCGTTGATTTCTAGTGGCACGCCCATTTCAATCATTTTCGCAGTGAAGGCTTCCAAATGTTCTGGGATGACGTTCTTCAAAACCACGCCATCCCCAACGGCAGCCGCCATCGATAAGTAAGTCCCGGCTTCGATCCGGTCTGGGATAATCGTATGCGTGTTCATCGCCCGCAATGTCGCTACCCCTTCGATTCGAATCACGTCGGTCCCGGCACCACGGACATGTGCGCCCATGTTGTTTAGGAAGGTTGCAATATCAATGATCTCAGGTTCCTTGGCCGCATTCTCAATCACCGTCGTGCCCACGGCCTTCACCGCTGCCAAGATGGAATTGATCGTTGCTCCAACAGAAACCATGTCCAAGAAGATCCGCGCGCCGTGTAAGCCTTCAGGACCGGTCGTAATCCGTACCGTACCATCATGCTCCTCGACCGAAGCACCCAAGGCCTTGAACGCCTTAATGTGCTGGTCGATTGGCCGTGGCCCGATATTGTCGCCGCCAGGAAAACTTAGCGTGGCCCGTTGGAACCGCCCCAACAAGGACCCCATAAAATAATACGACGCCCGCAGACTCTTAATGGCCTTACTCGGGAGTGGTGCCTCCACAATCTCCGTGGGGTCAATGGTCAAGACCCCATCTTCAAACGTCGAGCGCACGTTCATTGATTTCAAAATTAACATTAGGTTGTGCACATCAAGAATATCCGGTACCGTATCGAAACGAACCGGTGTATCAGCCAAAATCGCTGCCGGAATTAATGCTACTGTGCTATTTTTAGCGCCGCCAATCGTCACTTCACCTGTGAGGCGTTGGCCGCCATGAATAATCATTTTTTTCATTGTGATGTGTTCCTCACTTAATTTTTCTTCCATATAATTCCATACAGTCAGATACCATGATAAATAATGCCAGACAAAAAGACAACTGTTTCCCGGCATTTCGGGCAAAATGTAATATTTACCCCTTACATTTAGCGCTTTTTCACATAATTTTATTAATAATGGCGCTGTTCCTACCGAATCACCTACAACACCACGTCACGCATATCGTCGAGATCTTTCGCCAGAATGGTGTCGATAATAATGCGGGTGAGCTGTTGCGGTGTCTCCGGCATGCCGTCTTTGACCCACTTTTTCAAAATACTCTGGAGCCCCGCCCCAATGTAGACACCCTGATAGTTGTCAATTAGCTGGGGATCCGGACCCGTTTGTTTCATTAACTCTTGCATCCGCTCCAGTAACTGGGTCTTGCCCTCAACAAACACGAGGTTGCTGAGCTTTTTATCGCGGTAAAAGGCCGTCAGCAGGTGCTCTAAGGCTTGCGTGGGGGTCGCACCATCCAGTGGATTCAGCGACGTCACAAAGGCCTTTTCAATACTTTCGACGCAATCATAAATGTCGGTATAGTACCGGTAGAACGTGGTGCGGTTAACGTCGGCCTGCTCACAGACTTCGGTGACGGAAATCGCGTTGATCGGTTTACTTTCCAATAAGGACAGCACGGTCTCCTGAATCACCTGCTGGGTGTACTGGGCCCGGCGATTATTTTTCACACCAACCATAAAGACTCACTCCTATAAATGCAACAGTTTTGCGTAATTCGTTGCGTTAACAACAGTTCTGCTAACATTGATGATTGTCAGCCGTGCTGTTTGTTTTTAGAATATAAGACACAGTGTTGCAATAATGCTATTTTATCAGAAAAAGCGCTGGAACGATAGTCGAACTCAAAATATGAAAGGATTATTTTAAATGCTGGAGCTCAAACACATCAAGAAATACTACTACGTCGGCGATTCGGTCACCAAGGCCCTCGACGACGTCTCCGTTGCCTTCCGTTCCCAAGAGTTCGTGGCCATCCTTGGCCCTAGTGGCTCTGGGAAAACGACCATGCTGAACGGCATTGGTGGTCTGGACATCTACGATTCCGGCGACCTCGCCATCGAAGGTAAGTCGACCAAGGACTTCTCTGAAGCCGATTGGGACGCCTACCGGAACAATTCCGTGGGGTTCATTTTCCAAAGCTACAACATCATCGGTCACTTAAGCATCCTTGATAACGTTGAAATGGGGATGACGCTGAGTGGCGTCTCCAACCAAGAAAAGAAGGAAAAGGCGCTCAAAGCCCTCGACCGCGTCGGTCTGACCGATCACATTGGTAAGAAACCTAACCAACTGTCCGGTGGGCAACTCCAACGGGTCGCCATTGCCCGGGCCATCGCTAACGAGCCCGAGATTCTGTTGTGTGACGAACCCACGGGTGCTCTGGATACCGAGACCAGCGATGAGATCATGCAGCTGATCAAGGAACTCTCTGCCGAACGACTGGTTATCATGGTCACGCATAACCCCGATTTGGCCCGGCAATACGCCGACCGGATCATCGAGTTTGCCGATGGGAAGATTCAACACGACTCCGACCCCTACGATGAACACGCTGACGCCGAACAATTTGAATTAAAGAAAACGAAGATGACCTTCTGGACCGCGTTGAAGTTGTCCTTCAACAACATTCGGACCAAGAAAGGCCGGACCACGCTGACCGCCTTTGCATCTAGTATTGGGATCATCGGCATTGCCATCGTCTTGGCGCTGTCCAACGGATTCCAAGCGCAGATCAATAAGACGCAGGCCAACACGCTGGCGCAGTTCCCCGTGACTATTTCCCAGACGGCCACGAGCACCACGGGTGGCGCCAACAGCAACGATAAGGTCAAGACTAGCAAGTCTAACCAGGTCAAGGCTAAGGTCAGTGACGCGGACAAGGCGACGCATACCAACAAGCTTACCAAAGGTTACTTAAACTACGTTAAAAAGCTCGACAGTAAGCTGAGCAAGAACGTGACCTACACCTACTCAACGGGGATGAACCTGTTGCGCGAGGTCGATGGTAAGGCCAAGACCGTCTCCTTCTCCAACACCGACAGTAGCAACGCAAACTCCGCTAGTGCGATGTCCGCAGCCATGGCCAACTCGACCGGGGTCGGCGTTTCCGTCTACCCGAGTGCTAACGACGGCGGGACGACCTTCCTGAAGAAGCACTATAAGTTGCTGTCCGGGGCTTACCCTAAGGGCGCTAACGACGTGGTCCTGATCGTCGACCGCGACAACTCGACCAACATCAACGCGTTGAAGAACCTGGGGTACAGCGTCAAGGACAACCAGAAGTTCAACTACGGTAAAATTGTCGGCACGACCATCAAGGCCGTCAACAACAATGACTACTACCAGAGCCTAACGACCGGGAATTACGTACCGAATAAGGCAACGACTTCCCTGTACAACAAGACTGACAATACTACTATTAAAATCGCTGGGATTCTGCGGGTCAAGTCGAAATCATCCGAGAACGTCTTGGCTTCCGGAATTGCCTACAGCGATAAGTTGACTCAAAACATTATTCAGGCCAACAAAAACTCCAAGATCGTTAAGGCCCAAAAGAAAGCCGACAGTAATGTGATTACCGGCCAAAATGTCGACAACACGACCAAGAAGACGCTGGTCAGCTACTTGGGTGGGTCGACCACGCCAGCTAGCATCCTGATCTACCCGAATACGTTTAAGAACAAGGACAAGGTCCTGAGTTACTTGGACAAGTACAACAAGGGTAAGAGCAAGGCGGACAAGGTCATCTACACCGACATGGCCGGTACAGTCTCGAGTCTGACGGGTGGTCTGATGGACGCCATTACCTACGTGCTGGTGGCCTTCGCCGGTATTTCACTGGTCACAAGTATGATCATGATTGCCATCATCACCTACACCTCCGTTCTGGAACGAACCAAGGAAATTGGGATTCTGAAGGCTTTGGGGGCGCGGAAGAAGGATATCACCCGCGTATTCGATGCTGAAACCTTTATCCTCGGTGTCGGCTCCGGTGCCCTGGGTGTCGTAATCGCTTGGCTGTTGACGTTCCCAATCAACATCGTCCTGCAAAATATCACCGATCTCAGTAACGTTGCGCACCTCAACCCCGTTCATGGTATCGTGCTGATCATCATCAGTACCGTCCTGACCATGTTGGGTGGCCACATCCCCGCACGGATGGCGGCTAAGAAGGACGCGGCAACGGCTTTACGTTCTGAATAAGCTTCTATATATAAATGAAAAGCACGTCAGCTCTTGTTTTGAGAGTTGGCGTGCTTTTGGTATGTATGCTTATTGAAATATTGGTACAAAATGGTCGCACTGCGGCTGCCAGGGACTACACCTGCTCTGATTGTGTTTTTCCATTTCAAACGTTGGTCTCCGACATTCCTACGCTGATAGGCGGCCACATTGATGTTTACCGTTAGGCGTCAATTTTTCTTCTCATAATCTGACCACCGATTAGTCCAAAACCGGTCCCACTGTGTGTCCGTAAATACAAATCAGGTTCTCAGCCTCCAGGTTCTGCTCCGGCTATATTTGTCATATGAGTTTGATCCTCTGCCAGTCTGTTTTCAGGATGGTCGATAGCATCTAGGTCAACTTACTAAATACATAGGTCTTGAATTGCCGATGCTACTTGATTGGGCTCTAAACTATAGTCGAAAGTTGCCGCTTGGGCTGATAAATCAGGTTTAGTTTTAACCCAAAAGCTTTTTACAGCACCGGATAACATTCTTATATCATTCATATCATTACCAAAGGCAATATATTGCTTGATACCTAGCAAGCCCAACGTACTACTCTTATTGATACCTTTTGATGTCATGTCCAGATTTCTTTCACCAATATGTTCTATCAGTTCCAAATCGGTATTTGAACCTATCATATTGGTCATCTGTGACATTTGCCGATTATCTATTCCTAAAAGAATGGCTTTAATAGGATTTGAAATTTCTTCAATCGGGACATTCTTTGCTAGTCCATTTGGGTCAAGTTGCTTAATAATGGCATTTTCTGAAGAAACCTGTGCTGAATAATTCCACTTTCCATCCACGACATGTTCCAGATTATATTTCTTTATTAGTCGCCTTAAGTAGTTAAAATCTTTTTCAGAAATAGGGGACATCACTTTTACAGTATCTGCCATGGAAACTATAGCACCGTTTCCACCAATTAATATATTATCCTGAAATTCTGGAATGATTGGTATTAGATCTCTTATGGGACGTGCGGATGCGAAGATTATTTGATTACCCATTCTTTCTAGTTTTTTGATACTTGCAATAATATCTGGTTCAATACTTGTTTCATTAAAGCTAAGCGTTCCATCAACATCAAATACGTAGTTCATGCGTATTAATCTCCTTTATTTTCAAGCAACTTAGTAACTAAAGGTTGAAAGTTCCAAAATACCAGCCATGCCTGCTCTAGCAACAACAGTGAGACTAAAACTAGGCAACCTGGTGGGCCCTTCGCCTTACCGGCCGGCAGATATGGGCTGGATCGGTGCGAACACAACTTGAAGCCTCGAAAAAACCGAGTCTACAAGGTTGGTTTTCTGCTAAGCCGGCAAGAAACGCCGACCAAGCAGAACGACGCGCCTGAGCCCATATCTGCCGACCTCTCGGCTTACACAGTGTGCGTAGACGATGGAGATAATGACTGTAACAGTCGTTATCGAGTGAACTGAAAGTACTAAGTTTTCACTTTTTCCGACTGTTGTCGTGGTAAAGCACAGTCAGAGCCGGAGGAGGACAGGGGTGCAGCCAGCCGTAGAGGTGGTGTTAGCTGGCGCTTCATCATCAGCCAGCTTACAGCACGGGCGACTTTGGAGACACGTGGTCTTCGTGGCTTCAAAGCGAGCGAAAAGACTGGTGATTTTCCAGTCTGAAGCGTCCCCACAGCAGGCGGAATCCCTGGCAGCCGGAGTACGGCAATTTTATACTATCTTACTGGTGTGAATCCTTGCCGAAGCTGGGGCGAGACAGGTACTTCATCTTTCAACCTTTAGTTAGTAAATTAACTCTCCCTAAAACCCTATTGAGATTTTCTTCTCTGCTTGTTGCGGTCGCTAAAAAGCGGTGGAACTATAAATTCATCTTCCATCGGAAAAGATTTCTTCGGCTTATTTTTATCATATTTTTTTCGTAAATACAAAATTTCACTTTCTGTCAACTGACGCTGCGGATTATTTAAATCGTCTAAATTAAATTGAAAGCCCATGATAACTTCCTCCTTTTTTAAATTGGTACGCTTTTCTATCAATCATCTCAGTTTTTCTAACTGCGTAAATAACACGACTGCTTGCGGTTGCCTGGGGATATTGACTACGTCTAAAATTACTTGCAATCAACCCTTTTCGGTACTTTGGATAGTATCCAATCATCTTGACAACCGAAAATACATCTCTGCCTATAAGCTGCAGAGTATCATGAACAAAATTAATAACAGCTCCATTGTCATCAAAGTCCAGTTCAGCTTGAGAAGTCTGTGCATAGTGTTGTGCGAACAAGTACAAACTCTCGCTAACATCTCCGTCAGTCATATCAAGTAAATCTTGATTCTGACATGACAACGCTACGAGAACAATCGTAAACTTCTCCGCATGTCGGCGTTGCTTTTGCCGCAACCAGTATTCTGCATTCGCAAGGTTATCCCAAAAGTACATCCCCCGGCCACACCACTTACCATCTTCTTTTGACGGCCAAAATGCGCCAGCTATAAATTTCTCATTTTGACTAATTGTATCAACATGGTACAGCGGTATAATCACCTCTGGCAGTGCCATCGAACTTCTCCCCCGTTCTTTCGCTAGGCAGTCCCCCGACCTCACCTAGTTGTCCGAGTATATCAGATTTCCCCTGAAATAACGTCAATTCTCGTCCGGAGATGGCAATCACCAATATTAGTTTAATGTCTGTACAAAAAATAGCGTTACCCGTTCACCGACCATCATCGGTATACAGATAACGCTATCTTAAATTATAAATTAACCTTCCGCTTGGTGGACATCTTCCTTGATGTTATCCTTCGCGAAATCGTGTTGCCGGTAGTCATCGTTGTCAACTGGCAGGTGCTGTTCCAGCGTCGAGAAGAGCTGGATGCTGACATCACCCGTAACGGCCGTGAAGTCCAGCAGGTGGCCGCCAAAGGTGTGGTCGTCCGCCAAGAAATGGTGGTGGAACCCACCCACGGCAATGCCATCAAACAGTTGCGGTGAGTAGTAGCCAATCAAGGTGCCGGCTACTTCATCACGGGTGAAGACACTCTGCTGCTTGGCTGTTTCTGCCAATGACTTATATGGTTGGCTTGACTTGGCCACCGCTCGGGTCTTCACGCCACTAAACGTCCCGGTAATCTTAACCGAGAAGAATGCGTTCTGTAGCCCACTCAACTCCAAGATCTGTTGGTTCAACTCCGTCTTGCTGGCGGATTCGACCGACATCAGGGGTTGGTAGTCTGCAAAGTGACTGTTAGCAAATGGTAACGTGAAGTCGTCGCCGACCACGTGGACCTCGCCGCGACTGTTGACCTGATAGGGTTTGCCATCCAAGATGATCAGCTCACCATCCAGACCTTCACCGGTCCCAATTCCAGTATCGCCGTGCTGCAGCAATTCCTTCATGGTCAGCGTCCCGGTCAAGAGACCAGGAACCAGTAACGCTAACGTACCGTGTTGATAAAGTGTGTCTGTTTTCATTCGATTACTCCCTTTAGCTGAGGACGTCCTCTAATAATTGTGACTTCAACTTAAGGTTATCACGGTAGTCAACCGGGATCTGAACCACAACGGGACCGTCTGACTTGAAGGCCTCGTCTAAGGTCTTGCTCAAGTCGGCAGCGTGGTCGACCCGTAAGCCCTTAGCACCAAAGCTTTCAGCGTACTTCACGTAGTCCACTGGGCCGAATTTGACACCGGCATCTTGCCCGTACTTCGCCAATTCCTGGAACTTGACCATGTCGTAGTAACCATCATCCCAAATCAGTTGAACGATTGGCAAATGCAAGCGGACAGCCGTTTCCAGATCTTGTCCGGAGAACAGGAAGCCCCCATCCCCAGCTACGGAAACTACTGGTTGGCCTGGCCGTTCGAGAGCAGCGGCAATCGCCCAAGGTAAGGCGACCCCTAACGTCTGCATCCCGTTACTGAATAGCAAGTGCCGTGGTTGGTAGCTCCGGAAGTACCGCGCCATCCAAATGTAGAAACTACCCACATCAACGGCCACGGTCGTGTCATCGTTGACTTTTGCCTGTAGCGCTTGAATGATAGCCAGTGGGTGAATCCCGTTAGCATCATCGGCGGCAGGCACTTGAGCCTGGTCGTCAAAGGCTTGGCGGTGTTCGCTCAATTCCTTTTGTACGTCATCGGCTAATGCCCAGCCGGCTGGCAACTTGTCAGCGATGGCGGTCACCGTCTTGGCGATGTCGGCCTTGACCACCATTTCTGGTTGGTAATCGGTCGAAATTTCGGGAACGATGCTGTCGATGTTGATGACTTCACCGTTACGGTCGGTGTTCCAGATCCGTGCTTCGTATTCCACGGGATCGTAACCGACGGCGATGACGAGGTCACTACGCTTCAGTAAGCTGTCCCCGATTTGGTTACGGAACAAGCCAACCCGGCCAAAGTAGTCACGCACTAGGTCGTGGGCAACCACCCCGGCACCTTGGAACGTTTCGACAACGGGTAAATCAGCCTGCTTGAGTAAGGCCCGAATCGCAGCCGTTTCGGCTGGTGCGGAGGCCCGCATACCGGCTAAGATGACGGGTAATTTAGCAGCCTTGATCTTATCAACGATGCTGGTGATCGTTGCGTCGTCAGCGACACCTTGATTGATCGTCGGGACCGCACCAATTTCTGGACGGTCAACGTCACCGTTCAACACGTTCTGTGGTAAGGAGATAAAGGTGGCACCGGCCTTAGCGGATTGCGCCGTCTGATAAGCGTTGGCAAAGGCTTCGGATAAGTTGTTGGCGTTTTGAACTTCAACGCTGGACTTAGTAGCGGAATCCATCAGTTCCTTACTAGGAATACTCTGATGGGTCAACCGGCCGAGGTCGTCTTGAGGCACTTGGCCACCCAAGGCAATAACGGGGTCCCCTTCAGCGGTGGCCGTAATCAAGCTGGTCGTCATGTTGGAAACACCAGGGCCAGAAGTCGTCGCAACGACCCCAGGCTTACCGGTAACCCGGCCGATTCCGGAAGCCATCAAGGCCGCGTTTTGTTCGTGGCGAGTCACAATTAGTTTTGGTGCGCGTGGATCTTTGCTATACTGTAAGCCTTCAAACAATTGGTCAACCTTAGCACCAGGAATCCCAAAAACGTACTTGATTCCCTGATTGATCATGCTTTGGATCAATGCTTGTGCACCTGTTTTTGAAGTTGTCATTAGCAATACCCCATTCTTAGATTTGATTTTGAAATTAGATTTAGTTGTGTTGACAAATCAACATGAGTTCATCATAATAGCTGTAAGTTGTTTTGTCAACATGAAAATCCATGAAAGTTTGTGAAAGGAGTTTTCCCAATGAAAGATCTCGGTTACTTAGCGCAAGATATCTCGATTCTTCACCGAAAATACTACAAGGACACCCGTGAATCCTTCAAAGAATTGGGGCTTAACCCTACGGCGGCCTGTGTTTTACTGACCGTCCATGAGTACCCCCAGGTCAACCAAAATCAGGTGGCCAAGTCACTCGTCATCGACAAGGGACTGACTACCCGCGAGGTCAACAAGCTCCAAAGCCTCGACTACTTAGTGAAAGTCGCCGGCAGTGGTAAGGCCCAACTCCTGACGCTCACGAAAACTGGTGAGGCCGTCGTCGACCAAGTCCAGACCATCCGCCGCAGTTGGTGGCAGGCGCGCTTCGACGAGACTGGTATCAACGCCCAGAGCCCGCTGATTCCCGCCATTGAAGCCGCTGTGGCTAGTATTATTGATGACTAGGTTGGTTAATTTCCAATGAGACAACGTCAAATAAATACTGTTTAAGCCTGGTATAACAGCAACACTACTGTGAAAATTAGGCAACCTAGTCCATCCTTCGCCTTACCGGCCGCCAGATATGGGCTGGAACGGTGCGGACACAACTTGAAGCCTCGAAGACCGCGAGTCTACAAGGTTGGTCTTCTGCTAAGCTGACGGAAACTCACCGCCAACTAAGTAGAACGACGCGCCTGAGCCCATATCTGGCGACCTCTCGGCTTACACGGTGTGCATAGACGACGGAGATAATGACTGGAATAGTCGTTATCGATTGGACTAACGCACTAGGTCTCCACATCTTCCAATCGTTGTCATGATAAAACACAATCAGAGCCGGAGGAAGACAGGGATGCAGCCAGCCGTGGATGTGGTGTTGGCTGGCGGTTCATCAGCCAGCCTACAGCACGGACGACTTTTAAGGCACGCGGTCTTCGTGGCTTCAAAGCGAGCGAGAAGATTGGTGGCTTTCCAGTCTGAAACGTCCCCACAGCAGGCGGAATCCCTGTCAACCGTAGTGCAACAAATTTACACTAATTTAACGGCGCGAATCCTTGCCAATACTGGTACGAGACAGGTATTTCATCTTTCAATCTTTAGATATAACTATTCAAAAACGTTGTCACTCCTACTAAGGGGATGGCAACGTTTTTAAGTAATCCTGACTTTAACTCGTTGACTAAAAAAGGACCACCCCAATCGAGTAGTCCTTTCAACACAAATTTAGTCCTTAACTTCCTTGCTAGCCGCAGCCACAAAGTCGCGGAACAAGCCCTCTGGCCGGTTTGGCCGGGAGAGGAATTCTGGATGATATTGAGCAGCCACGAAAAACTTCTTCTTTGGTAGCTCGATCACTTCTACCAAGTGGTCGTCAGGTGACGTCCCGGAGAAGACCAGCCCCTTAGCAGCCATTTCGGCACGGTACTGGTTATTGAATTCGTAGCGGTGACGGTGCCGTTCTTCAACCATGGCTTGGTTGTCGTAAGCGGCGGCGGCCTTGCTACCCGGCTTCAACTTGCAAGGGTACAAGCCCAACCGTTGGGTCCCACCCATTTCGTGGACGTCGGTTTGGTCAGCCATCAGGTCAATGATCTTGTGCGTGGTCCCCGAATTCATTTCCGTCGAGTTGGCGTCCTGGTAACCCAAGACGTCGCGGGCAAATTCAATGCTGGCCACCTGCATCCCCAAGCAGATTCCCAAGAATGGCACGTCTTCTTCCCGCGCATACTTGATAGCGGTGATCATGCCTTCGATCCCCCGGTCACCGAACCCACCAGGAACGATGATCCCATCGGCGTCGCCCAGGATATCCTTGACGTTGTCGCTGGTGATCTTTTCGGCATCGATCATATTCAGATCAATGTTGGCGTCAACCGGGTAACCGGCGTGTTGTAAGGCTTCGGCCACGGAAATGTAAGCATCGTGTAACGCCACGTATTTCCCGACCAAGGCAATCTTGATGGTCCGCGTTAAGTTCTGCATGTGATCGACCATGGCTGCCCACTGCTTCATGTCCGACTTCGGTGCGTCGACCTTGAAGTGGTCCAAGACGATTTGGTCTAAACCTTGATCTTGTAAGCGTAGCGGAATCGAGTAAATCGTGGAAACGTCCATCGACTCAATTACGGCTTCCGGCTTCACGTCACAGAACAACGCAATCTTTTGGCGCATCTCATCGGTGATTGGATTTTCCGTCCGCACAACCAAAATGTTTGGTTGAATCCCAATACTCCGGAGCTCACGCACAGAGTGTTGTGTGGGCTTCGTCTTCATTTCGTGAGCCGCGTGCAGCGTTGGCACCAACGTCGTGTGAATGTAGACCACGTTTTCGTCGCCAACTTCCGACTTCATTTGCCGAATAGCTTCCAGGAAAGGTTGAGATTCGATGTCCCCAACGGTCCCCCCAATTTCGGTAATCACAAAGTCGGCGCCGAGCGTCTTGCCGGCCCGCATAATCTTTTCCTTGATCATTCCGGTGATGTGCGGAATAACCTGAACCGTGGCACCCAAGTAGTCCCCACGGCGTTCCTTTTCCAAAACTTCAGAGTAAATCTTACCAGTCGTGACGTTCGAATATTTATTCAAATTGTTGTCAATAAACCGTTCATAGTGACCCAAGTCCAGGTCCGTTTCGGTACCATCGTCGGTGACGAAGACTTCCCCATGTTGATAAGGATTCATCGTGCCGGGATCCACGTTGATGTACGGATCAAATTTTTGAATGGTTACGTTTAGACCACGGTTCTTCAATAGTCGTCCTAAAGAAGCGGCCACAATCCCCTTACCTAGTGATGAAACCACGCCGCCAGTAACAAAAATATATTTGGTCATGTGCAAACTCCTCGTAAGATTATTTAGGGTCGGAAAAAATTATAAAAAAAGCTCCCTATCCATTGCGAATAGGGAGCTTTACCGTCCAGTTGTCCTTGCTACAAGTAGCAGGGAGCCCAAAAAACATAATACCTGCTTTTTAGGAGGAGGTCAAGCGAACGACGCCATTTATTTTTGTTGCTCGTCGTCCTCTTCATCATCATCGTCAGATTCGTCATCGTCGGCTGAGAAGTCAAGATTGTCATCTGCATCGTCGTCCGGCGTTTCCATTTGAGAAAGCTGGTCTTCGATACCGTCCGGAATATCTTCCGAATCGTCTTCTTCATCATCGTCGTCGATGCCTAAACCGGTCTGCAACTTGCCCAAATCAGGGGTCGTTGAACCAGTACCATCGTCGTCATCGTCGTCATCAGTTGCATAACTGGTGTCGTCGTCTTCTGGATCGTCATCGTCGTAATCGATCACGTCATCGTCGTCGGTCGTGTCGGCCAAGAAGGCGTTAACCTTCTTACGCTTCTTACGCTTAGGTTGATCTTCATCTTCCTCAGCGTGAACCGTCGCTTCATCGATGGATTCAAACGGATACCAAGTTCGCAGTCCCCAAAGGTTATCACCCAGAGAAATGAAACTACCATCGACATTTAAATCCGTATAGAATTGGGACAGCCGGTCACGAATCTCTTCGTCGCTGTCGCCCAAATACGATTGGACGGCGTTGGCTAAGTCGGCAAACCCCATCACGTCGCCGTGTTGAGACAAAATGGCGTGAGCAACTTCGATCATTGATAATTCCTTTTTATTCTGGCCCTCAAAGACTTTTAATTCCAAACTGGTGCACGTCCTTTCCACAGTCTACGAAATATGATACTCGTTTATGCCGTAAATTGCAATCTAATCTTATAGTTCCCGACTAAATCGTCATTAGCATAAAGGAGGTAGTCAATTTTAACGTTGCCACTAAACGGCTTTTCCTTAAAGCTGGTCTCCAAGTACGGTGTGACCGTTTCAATTGGCATGATGCCATAAGGCGTGTTATACCGGGCCGTGACCCGTTTGCCACTGACAAAATGGAGCCGCAATTCGGCCTCGGCATTTCGAGTCAGGTGGACTTCACCATCCGGCGTAAATTTCATAGTCACCGGTGTCTGTTCACCCGTCTCCTTATTCGGTTCCAAGTACCGCAGATAGAGGTTGCTGCCCATCTGGACCAGCTGACCATCCACATCCAAGCGGTAATCGGAAACGTCTTCGTCTTGCTTGATGTGCGTTTCCAGGTGAATCATCACGGGCACCCCCGTAGATAATTGATCCATTTACACCCTTCCTTTCCGCGAATTGTCTGGGTTAATTATAGTTCATTTCCCACGGAAAACCTACCATATTGTGTAATTGGATTTCCACTTACCGTCTTCGACCAGCGGGTACGCCTCCGGCTGCCAGAGATTCCGCCTGCTATGGGGAACGCCTCCAGCCAAAGCACGGGCTGGGGGCTCGCCTTGAAGCCCCGCAAAAACCACGGGTCTCCAAGACGTCCCATGGCGTAAGTCGGGTAAGAACCCCGACAAACGCCATCGTCACAGCTGGCTCCATCTCTGGCCTCCTACGGCCACGATTGATCTACGACGAAGTGTGTTTATCCCCACAAATCGTTAGTTTCGGCATAAATACTATTAAGATAATTCAAATTAACTCGCGATCACTCATTCTCAATATCCACCATAACTAGAACGGCAAGACTATCCGACCTAAGAGGACCGACACGGAGTTCTGTACCCGCTGGCCTTCGACTGACATAGTGACTCTCCAATTACAAAAAGGACGGTCTCCTTCAAACGTGTACTATGGTCTGCTAGATGTTATTCCAACTCTGTGCTTAAAAAGAATATAATCCGTCGGCTATAGTCGATGACAACGCCCTTTAACTAAAAAGTTTAATATAGAGGCGTACAGGGACCACACATTGTCCAAACAATGACGTGGCAAGCGTTTTCTAGTATAATGAAACGTTGAAGAATATCTACGGAATGCGGCTTAAACGTCGGCTTAATCTTATAGCCAACTTGTTTATTTTAAACTTTCCATGATATTGACGTGACATCGGTGACATCAGTGTTCTACCCGATGACCACGTAATTGTAGTCACAGGCTGACAGGGACGTAACCCCGTGTCGGTTCTCTTAGGTTGAGCGACCTTCTCAGCCTTAGAGGAGTGGCCGACCTTTGAGACTTGCTCTTTAGGCTCAAAGGCGCCCTGGAGACCGCTCTTCGGCTCCAGGTCTGCCTCACCGGGTGGAGTCTCTGTCAGCCTGTGACGACCACCACACACCATATCCAACGTCACTTTACGCACACAGCGAACGGACCTATCCCACTGCCAATAAGATTGTCAGTGACCACCATGTCAGCCGTAAGGCGCTGGATATGACCATTTCACGACTCAAACCTACATAAAAAGGAAGGTGGGACTATGGGCCCCTTTGCTTTACCGACGAAAACTATTCAAACCGTAACCACGCCCATTCCGGCCGCACAAAAAAATCAGGCGTTTGGGTATACCAATGCCCTGCTCGACCTCGTGGTGACCCTTCAGCAGCCCATTCTGCACTTCTGGACCATGCAACCGACCGTTATCATGGGACTGAAGGATAAACGGCTACCAGACCTTAAAGCGGCAATTAGGGCCGTTCAGGGTCACGGCTACGATACCGTGCTGCGTAATTCCGGCGGTTTGGCCGTTGTCAGCGATGGTGGCGTGCTTAACGTCTCCCTATTTACACCGCTGACCACGCCACCCATCAGTGTTGACGCGGCCTACGAGCAGATGATGCAGCTGGTGGCCACCGCTTGGCCGGAACTGACACTGGAACACTACGAAATCACGCGTTCTTACTGTCCTGGCGACTACGACCTCAGCGTAAACGGCCTAAAGATCGCTGGCATCGCCCAACGACGGAGTCCCCACGCGCTGGTGACCATGCTCTACCTGGGCGTGACCGGGAACCAAACTGCGCGTGGCGAAATCGTACGTGATTTCTACCAGGCGGGCTTAGGCGACCACACCAACGACTGGGACTTTCCGGACGTTGACCCCGCCGTCATGACCACGACGGCCAATCTGCTCCAGCAAGACGTGACCGTTACCGATGCACAGAACCGTTTCATCACGGCCTGTCAAACGGCCGGGCTCAACATCGAACGTGAAAAATTGGCGACTTTAATGGCCGCCCCCACATTTACCACGGCGCTCGACCATGCCACCGCTCAGATGGCCCGTCGACAACCGCGACTAGACTAACCTACAAGGAGGAATCACTGTGAACTACGCCCAAGCACGTTTGCCCCGGGAGAAAGTCTTTCGGGATCCCGTGCACAACTATATTTACGTGCAACACCAGATTATTTTAGACCTGATCAACACCCGGGAATTCCAACGGCTCCGGCGCATCAAACAGCTGGGAACCGCCTCTTTGATCTTCCACGGTGCCGAACATTCGCGGTTCACCCACTCACTGGGTGTTTACGAAATCACGCGGCAGATCTGCGACAACTTTCAGCGCAACTACCCGACGAAGGTCCCTGGTGATGGCGGCTGGGACGACCACGAACGTTTAACGGCGCTGTGTGCGGCCCTGCTTCACGACATCGGCCATGGCCCCTACTCGCATACGTTTGAACACATCTTCCACACCGACCACGAAGCCATCACGGCCGAGATCCTGACGTCACCGGAAACCGAAGTCAATCAGGTCCTGCGGCGGGTCAGCGCGACCTTCCCTGCCGAGGTGGCCAGTGTCATTCAAAAGACCTACCCGAATCCGCAAGTCGTTCAGATGATCTCCAGTCAAATCGACGCCGACCGGATGGACTACCTGTTACGCGACGCCTACTACACCGGTACGCAGTACGGGACGTTTGACCTGACCCGAATTCTGCGGGTGATGCGGCCCTACAAGGACGGCATCGCTTTTGCCATGAACGGGATGCACGCGGTCGAAGACTACATCGTCAGCCGGTTTCAAATGTACCAGCAGGTTTATTTTCACCCGGTATCCCGCTCGATGGAAGTCATTTTGGACCACCTGCTCGGCCGGGCCAATGAGCTCTACCAAACGGGACAAAGCGATGAAAGTTTCATCCCTCATCTGTTGCTCCCATTCTTCAACCACGAGTTCAATCTGCAAGACTACCTGAATTTAGACGATGGTGTCTTGACCACCTACTTCATCCACTGGCGCCAGTCACCGGACGATATTTTAGCCGACATGGCCCACCGTTTCTTGGACCGCAAGCCGCTAAAGAGCGCCGTGGTCACCGAAGATACCGCCGCGTTGTTGCCCCGGTTACAGGACATGATCCGTTCTGTGGGTTTCAACACCGACTACTACACGGCGACCGACAACAGCTACGACTTGCCATACGACGATGCTTACGACCCCAAGGTGACCCACCCGTTGACGCAGATCGAACTGCAAGAACCGGATGGCACCCTACAGGAACTTTCGACGGTCTCCGATTTGGTCAATGCCATTCGCGGAAAATTCACCGGCGACCAACGCTTCTTCTTCCCGAAGGAAATGTTGAATCCAGGCGATGATGCCCCCGAAATCTTCCAACCCATTTACGACGACTTCGGCCGTTACATTCAAAACAACCAACTCATTCACCCAAAGGAGAACTAATTTCATGACGATCAAACTGATTGCAATCGACATCGACGGCACGCTACTCAATGAAAAGAACGAACTCGCTCCGGCCACGATTGCCGCCGCAAAAGCGGCCAGCGCTCAGGGCATCAAGGTCGTGCTATGTACCGGTCGGCCCTTGACTGGCGTGCAACCTTACCTGGATGCCATGGACATTGCCGGTGACGACCAGTACGCCATTACGTTCAACGGCTCGGTCGCCCAGACGGTGGCCGGCAAGGTGCTGACCAACCACTCGTTGACCTACGACGACTTCATCGACCTCGAAGCCCTGTCCCGGAAACTGCAATCCCACTTTCAAATCGAAACGCCGGACTACATCTACACGGCCAACAAGAACATCAGTGCCTACACGATTGCCGAAAGCTACCTGGTCCGGATGTTGATTCGGTACCGCGAAGTTGGCGAGACTTCCCGCGACCTGACCATCTCCAAGGCCATGTTTGTCGACGACCCGGCAGTCATTACTCGCGTCAAAGACAACATGCCCGAAAGTTTCAAGCAACGGTTCAGCGTCGTTCAGAGTGCGCCGTACTTCATCGAGGTCATGAACAGTCATGCCAGCAAGGGTGGCACCCTCGGCGAACTCGCGGCTCAACTCGGCATTACAGCCGACGAGGTCATGACGCTGGGCGACCAAGGAAACGACCTGACCATGATCAAATACGCCGGCCTCGGGGTTGCCATGGGCAATGCCATCGACGAGGTCAAGGAAGCGGCTCAAGCCGTGACGTTGACTAACGCCGAAGACGGTGTGGCCGCGGCCATTCGGAAGTATGCACTGAAATAACTGGTTATGAATGATGAGTGCGCTACGAAATTTCAGTTGAAAAACCATTTTAAATAGTAAAAAAAATCAGGAAATTTTCTCTTAATTACTTCGTAAGGGAAAATTTTCTGATTTTATTTTGGCGAATTTCAAATACCCAACATGTCTTTTACATATGGCAGCAATTCGTTATAAGTCCGACTAGAAACCTGGTTAACGATGACTCCATGCCGAGAATTAAAATCAAAATTCTGTAATTGCCATAAAGCAATATATCCTTTTACGCCATCACGCTGGCCACCAGTAATTAAAACTGGAAGGTACCGTGGATTACCTGCACCTATATCACTCGTTGTTATGGGCATAACTAATACTAATCCAGTGGCTCGTGAATATTCAGAGCTACTCATAACGACCATATGACGTCGAATATTTCCTTCTTGGGAACCGTGACCTCCATATTCTTTGCCTGAATGTGGCTCCGCATCTAACACGATGACATCTCTTTGCTTAGGAAATCTCATTCTAAGTGCTCCTTACCAACTAGGTCTTCCGGTCCCAACTCGGCATCATTCCAAAAATCCTTCTGGTAATCATAATCTTGCCAATCTTTCGTAGAAAAAATATTCTGACGTTCAATGGGCCGATATACTATTACACCATCCGGCAACTCCTCAACTTCATACTTCGTACCCAGACTTGCATCAAGATTTGTAGGTGCTGTTAAAACTTTACTATTTCCAGATTTTCTTAAAGTTACTGTTTTTCCCATAAGAAATTCCTCCATTCAATTTAGCCAAAGTATATACTACGGGCATACGTAAGTAAATACATTTGTATTACATGGAAGAAGGTCTAGACTTCCCTTCCTTTTTACGCTCAAATCAACTAAAATTTACTACTATTATCGTTTTACAGTATCTTTCAGTTAAGTTAGTCAATCAAATAAAAAAAGATGCTCTCACTTCAACAAAGTATTTTCGCAAATTGCAAGAACAAGTTAGTCACTAGAGCCAAATACTAATACCAAAGGATT
>NZ_AZDP01000026.1 GCF_001435525.1 Levilactobacillus koreensis JCM 16448 | reverse complement strand
ACCCAGGGCTTATAGCCCTCGAGAAAACCACCCGTTCAACGGGTGGTTTTTATTTTGTAAGAGTGTGGAACGGGGCGGTTAACTCCCGAGCATTAACGTCAATAAGTGCCCGACCGAGGGACTCGGTCCGGTGCTTATTGGGGTTAAGCGGAGGGAGTTGCCCCGTGGAACACGTTTCAGAAGCCGCCAGGATCGGGATGTAATGGATAAGAAATGAGCTTGACGGTCTAAGCTAGAATAAACTGAATGGTGTGGTGTTAAGCGCAGGAGCCTGCCTTGCGGAACACGTTTCAGAAGCTGCCAAGATCGGAATGTGGCGAACGAAGACCTGCTTCAATAGTTAATGAATGATAAAAATCCACTGCCAGTACCCAAGCCCATTCAAGCTTGCATACCGACAGTGGGTTTGATTTACACGAAAAAAGACGCCAACCGACCAAACAGTCGCTTAACGCCTCGCACAAACTGATTTAAAAGTGAAACCACTCGCTCTGGTTCTTACGAATGTCGCTGCGAATACCAAAGAAGTAAATGAGAAACGCCGCCACGGCAATGGCAATCACAAGCGTCCACAGCCAAGCGTGGGTGTGAATGAATGTGAAGTAGGCGAACCCCAACGTGCTCAGACCAATCATGCCGAGCGTGAAGGGCAGGTGTTCACTGTGAATGAACGCTACGGCCAGTCCTAAGACGACCGCACCGCCAAACATGTCATCGCCGCTCCCACGGGTTCCTAACCCGTTAAACAACGCGTATAGCTCAATCAGCACACCTAAAACTAAGGCCAAGTAGCCGAAAAATTGAACGAACGTCAACCGTCGTAAAGCTTTCATCAACGACACCACCTTCTCTCTTGCGGTGTCTCAATTATAGCGCATTACCGCGATGTTGAGAAATCGGACGCTACGGCTGTTTCGGGTAATGACCAATCCTCGTGATCCAAGGCCATTTGCCAGAAATTAAGTTCATACCAGCTGCTTTTTTCAAAGGCTGCTAGCAGTTGTGGCGTATTTTCTTGCGTTGCGACGTGGTTCGCTAGCGCCAGTTGATCGGTCATACTGCCGGTGTAGTCGTCAGCGTTATAGGTGTCGATCCAAGCCTGGTAAATGGGAACGGGTGAACCCTGATGAGCCAGCGATTGCCCAATCTCGGCGTACAGCCAGTAACAGGGCAGCAGTCCCGCTACTGCGCCCGCTGGACCGTGAGTTAAAAGTTCCCGGTAGAGGTGACTTGTGTAAGCATAGCCGGTTGGGGCCACTGGTGTTGCGGCGACCTCTGCTGGCGTGATTTTCAGACGGTCAAAGAACTCCTGGCGAATGGCAACTTCACCTTGGCGTAAATGCTCTGCGCCGGCGTGAAGTTGTTTTGCGACTAAGGGATCGTCGCTTTGATCGGCGGCGAGATCGTGAATGGCGCCGAACTCTTTGAGGTAGTAGTGGTCTTGAATCAGGTAATAGCGAAATGTGGCTAAGGGCAGCGTGCCGGCCTGCAGTTGTTGAATGAAGGGATGGCGTTTGGAAGCGTCCCAGCAGGCTTTGGTCGTGGCGTGGGCTTGGTCAGTAAACATCGAAAGATCTCCTTTGAAAAAGTACATTATGTTAATTAAGTCTAGGGTAAGCCACAGAAGAGGCCAACCTGAACAAGTAGTAAACAACCACCGAATAGCCACCAATCGCGCGCTACTAGCGGAATTGTCATGGCATGTGTTCGGGGCGCCCCTTCGATAAAGCCGTGTGAGGTCATGGCGGCGGCAAGTTGGTCGGACCAATTCATGGCCGCCAGGATGACCTTAAAGTACAACTGGGGTGACCAGAAATGGAGAACCTGACCGCGCATCATGGCAGCGGCCTTGATAGTCGCGACCTCCGCTCTGATTTTAGGCATCAGATTAAAGGCTGCTAGAAAACCGTAAGCAAATTTAGACGGCAATTTGGCGTTTTGTTCCAGCGACCGGGTCAATGTCAGGGGTTCCGTGGTCTGAGTGAAGAGGCCGCCCATGTAGACGTAGACGAATAGCCGCGTGAAGATGACTAGTAAGAAATGGGGCGAGGCGCTTCCCCGTAAGGACAGCGACCAGACCAAGGTACTAGAGAAGAAGAGGGGGACTAGTGTCAGGTAGAGCAAGCGTTTGAACGAGACGTGATTGAGGAGCATGAGAATCAAGCTGACTGCAATCAGTGCCACGTTGACCGTCCATACCTGCGCGAAGGAGACTTCAAGTGCGATGGCCACAATCAGTCCTAATTTTAAACTGGGATTCATTCTGCCACCCCCTCATACGTTAAGTGTTGTTGGTCCAAATGCAGGTGGAGCGTAATCAGGTCATCCAGGCCGCTCAGTTGATGGCTAACCATGATTAACGTCAAGTTGAGGTCGCGTTGAACGGTGGTCAGGATACGCATGACGACTTGAATGGACGCAAAGTCGAGGCCCTTCAAGGGTTCGTCCAACAGCAGAACGTCTGGGGCCATGATCAGCATGCAGAGTAGTTGGAGCTTCTTTTGCTGACCACTGCTCAGCGAGTAAATGACTTGTTCAGCGTGGTCGGCTAGGTTCAGTTGTGTGAGTAAGTCCTGTACGCGCTCGGCGGTAAAGTAGTCGGCGTTGCCGAAGTGCCGCGAGAGATTTAGTTCTTCGGTCACGGTAACGTTTAGGAATTGAGCTGTCGCCGACTGAAACATCAGGCCAACCTCACGGGCATACCGCTTACGGGAGAGTTTTTGAATATTGGTGCCAGCGTAGGCGAGGGTCCCTTGATACTTGCCCAAGCGAACCAGTGCACGAAATAACGTGGATTTACCGCTGCCATTGGGACCAGTGATCAGTGTTGCCTGATGGGCAAAGAAGCTGAGGTCCTGAGGCTGAATCAGTTGGCGCTTACCTTGGGCAATGCCCAATTGGTCGCCCTGTAAGCAGACGGTCAACTCAGAGCTCGGCTGTGTGACGTGGGTCAGACGTAACTGTTCCGGTGTGAAGGCGGCGAATCGCTTCTTTGTTTGTTCGGCCGACAGGAGGGTCACCTTACCAGTGTCCAGCACGGCCAAATGGTCGACCCATTGGTCATAGCCGCTCAAATCGTGATCGGCTAAAATGATTGTTTTTCCTCGTTGGGTGCACAATGCAACTAGCTTTTGTAGGAGCGTTAAGCGGGTTGGCGGATCTATACTGGCGAAGGGTTCATCGAGTAGAATGACGTCGCTATCCATGGCAACGATAATCGCCAGGGCGACCTTCTGTTGTTCGCCACCGGATAGGGCCATGAGTGATCGGTCCTTGAGGTTAGTGATGCCGATAAAATCTAGCGCCGCGTCAATTTTGGCAGGCATGGCGGCTGGGTCGACCTGTTGATTTTCCAATGCAAATCGCAGTTCATTCACCACGGTGTCCATGGTGAATTGCGTGCTGGGTTCCTGAAAGAGCATGGCGACGGTCGCTGCCCGTTTGCCGGGCGCAATTTTGGTGAGTGGCTCGCCGTCAAAGGTGACCGTGTTGGGTGCTGGTAGGGGCGTTAGACCGGCAATCAGGCGCAGTAAAGTTGACTTGCCACCACCAGAAACGCCGGTCAACAAGGAAAACTTACCCCCGGGGAAGGTCACGGATAAGTTGTCAAGGACGGGCCGTTTCCGCTGGGGGTAAGTGAATGTGAGTGAATTTATAGTTACGGTGGCCAAATAGGTTCCTCCAATTAATGAGTTGCGTTAGGTAAAACGTGGGCGCGGACCAGTAGGTTGTTAATCAACTTGGTCAAGACACCACCGAAGACGAAGACGGAAGCGAACCGAACGGCGAACAGCAGGAGTAAAAAGGGAACGTGGTAGGCGGCATAGCCACTTCGGAACAGGTCCCAAGTGAAGGTCACAATCGTCGTGGTCAAAGCAGTAAGCACCAGGGTTGGCCAGTTGTAGCGCTTGTAACCGGTGAAGATGAAGCCCAATTCTGAACCAAATCCTTGAACGACCCCGGAAATCAGCGTGCTGGCGCCCCAGATGCCGCCAAGAAACATTTCAACGACGGCACCCAGCAGTTCGCCCAACGTTGCGGCGCCGGGAATCCGAATGATAAAGCCAGCCAGTGGTCCAGCCATGACCCAGATACCCAGTAAGAGTTCATTTGCCAATGGTGACAGGCCAAATGGGGCTAGTGCTGCGGATAGAACCGTGTAGAGGGGCCCGATGACCCAGAAAATAACCCCCATAAAGATTGCTAAAATCGTTACCAGAATAATATCGCGAATATGCCAACGTTTCATGAATGATGCCTCCTAATTTTTGGCGACTGGGGTCACCAAAACGAAAAAAATCCCCACTAAATCGATAGTGGGGTTCATTGATAGCTTAAAAGTACGCGTTCCCTTCGCTGGTATTAGCCAGAGCAGGTTCAATGGGTTTGATCTCAGCCGCGATGGCACCCCAGTCGTATTTGATTACCCCTAGCGTAACCAATTTACAGGTGAAATGCAACCGCTGACGGTGATAATCGAATCGAGTCCCCAATAGATTTAGCCGCAAAAAGATGGCTTCCCAAAACATTGTCAGTGCAGATTAGTCGTTTCAGAGTGAGGGTATGGGAAAAGACAGTTAACCGATTATAAGCTTAATGTAAAAAGTGAGTTGTGCGATTCGTCTCTGGTTTTTAGTAAGCTCCGTCACAACGAGCAGCGGCCGGTAAGGCGGAAAGACAACTAGTTTGCGCGCTCGCCTAGTGATGGATTACGGCTAGGTTACGAGCCCAACAAGCAGGTTACAAAGTGTGAATTGGCCTTGTTTGTCACCTAACCGGCGTGGTAGTGTAGTTTACGGACATTCAAAACTAGGGTTTAAGAAGAGAGGACACCTATTCATTATGGGATTATCAAGAGTTAAAGGCGCATTGGTCGCGCTGTTACTGACCACAACGCTCGGCACAGCTGTTGGCACACAGGTAACGGCACAGGCCGCAACGTACACCACGGTTTCCAGCAAGTCGGTGACCAAGACGGCGTACCACAAGAAGAGCACAAGTGGGGCCATTTACAATCAGGCACACAGTAGAAAAGTTGCTAACCTGAAGACGTATCCTTACACGACTTGGTACGTGACCAAACGCGCCACGTTACGGCATGGTAACTCCAAGGGTATTTACTATTACGTGAAAAACACGGCCGGCAGCGTGAAGGGCTGGGTTTGGCATGGCTACCTGAAGAAGGGGAAGTCACCGTTTGGTCTGAAATACGCCAAGAATGCGATTGCCATGAATTACACGACGGGCAAGGCCGTTTGGTCTAAGAATGCCAATACGGCTCGGCCAATCGCGTCCGTTTCTAAGATCATGACGCTCTACCTGGTCCTGAAGAAGGTCGATGGCAGTACTGCTAAATGGAATCAAGTCGTTGATACCAGTAGTCGGGGTCTCATTTCAATGAGTCAAAATTCGTCGGTTGGGGGCTTTGTCTTCCATACCGGCCACAAGTACACGGTCAAGGAACTGTATGATGCCGCGCTACTGGACTCGTCGAACAATGCCGCCATCGCGCTGGGCAAATGGGTTGCGGGTAGCAATGCCAAGTTTATTCAGCAGATGAATGCACAAGCTAAGAGCTGGAACTTGGGCAATGCCCACTTCGTTTCTGCTTCCGGGTTGGAGAACAGTGACCTGCGTCCTTACGGTTATGCTTACGGGAGCGCTAACGCCAACATGGTTTCGGCCAAGGATGTGGCGTTGATTGCCCGCCATCTGATCAAGGACTATCCACGTGTCCTGACCGATGGTGCCGTTGGGTCGAAGACCGTTGATGGCCAATTGTGCTACAACTACAACAACTTACTGTCTGGTCGGAAATATGCGCAAGCATCATTGAACGTTGATGGCTTGAAGACCGGCTACACGCCATTAGCTGGGTACTGCTTCGTCGGGACCGGTAAAATGGCAGGCAAGCAACGGATCATCACGGTCGTTCTGCACGATGAGAACGAGTTCACCGAAACGCGTTCGCTGATGAACCATGTTTACAAGAGCAGCAGTATGGCTGAGTAATTCTAGGCTAGTGTGAACTGGTCGCACTGCGGCTGCCAGGGATTTCGCCTGCTGTGGGGACGCTTCAGACTGGAAAACCACCAGTCTTCTCGCTCGATTTTAAGCCGCGAAGAGCGCGTCTTAAAATTCGCCCATATTGTTAGCTAGCCAACGGCCAGTTAACAATATTATCACGGACGGCTACATCCCTGGCATCCTCCGGCTTCGGTTGATTTCTACCATGATGCTGATTATGCGTAGGATTTATTCTGAGGCGGCAATAGATGTATCAGCAGTCGTCAATCGACGTTGCTGGCGGCAAATAGATTTAGCAGCTACAAAAAAGTAGTTATCGTCTGAAATTATCAGATGGTAGCTACTTTTTTACGTCTATGAGCTGAACAATTGTGCGACTAAATTACGCTAATCTATTCTCCTAGCCACGCTTCAGGTTCGTTAAACACCGTTTGAATCATCGCCAGTAGCTGGCTGACATGGTAACCGTCCGCGACCGCGTGGTGGATGGTTACCGAGAGGGGCATGGTCCATTTGCCATTATGTTCGGTGAACTTGCCGGCCTGAATCACCGGAAAGAAAGTTTGCAGCGGTGTGAATGGCAGCGGCACGTAGCTGGTGAAATTGGTCCACGGAATGCTGCCAATCATGTACAGGTTGGCGCTCTGCGGCTGCTTTGGCGCGGGCGTGTGTTGTCTGCCGTAAATTTTAACATCGTCGAGATAGTTCTGATAGAACGTTGTAAAACTCGGGTCATAGGCGGTCCACAGGTTGGAAATAGTATGGTCGTCTGCATGGAAAATGGAGTAGGACGGGTGGAGAACGTCATAGCGGACAAGCTGCTCGTTCTCCCGGCCAATCCGAAATTCGGGGAACTTGGTCAACACTTTCGAGACCAGGAAGAGGTAGGCCGGATTGAACTTGTAATCGTGTTCCCGTAACCAGGTCTTAGTCGCCGTGATATCGAGGTCGACGTTGACCGTAAAGCCGGTCGGCATCATTTTTGTAAAGTAGTAAAAGTAGTCGCGCCGTGACCAGGTGGCGAGGTCGATCGGCGTTGCGGTGGTATTTAGTGGCATGATAGCTCCTTAATTGTATTCGGGCTGGCACTTGTCCAGCCACTCTTGCTTGAGTTCCTTTAACTTCTGGCGCAGATGGTCGACCCCGGTCGTGTCCTTCTTCCAGAGCACACTGTAGCTGAAGGCGTCGGCACCCAGCCGATTCCAGTCTTCCTGCAGGTCAGTGTCGTGGTAAAAGTTACCGTTCAGATTGGTCTGGTAGTAGCCCCATCTGTTGTGGATGTTCGGGGTGACGTCGATGAAGGTCTTGCCGGATTGTTCATTCTTGATTTGAATGACCCCGTAAAATGTGGGGGTTGATTTGTATTGTTGAATAAGTTCTTTGTGATTCATAGTTAACTCCTTGTGCTGGCGCGCCAATAGTCGGTGCCATCGGTGGTCCGGTCGAGATAGCCGTATTCGATCAATGACCGGCGAAGAATGGCGTGGTCGGCAAAAATTGGTTTGAGAATGGCCGTGATTTCGGCTTCTGTAAAGTGTTGGTCGCGTGGAATCTCCTGAACGATTCGCGACAAAACGGCAACGACGGCCTTTTGCTTCTTCGGCCACCGCTTGAGCTGAATACCAACGCTGGAGGTCGTCAGGTAGCGTTTCAAGTTTTGCTGGTACTCGGCCTGGGTGATGATGAAGCGGTCGTCCAGGCTACCCGGTTGTTCGGGAACGGCGAGGAGTTGGTCTTCTGGGGCATTGGGATGGTCGAAAACGTTGTCGTAAATTGCCAGGTAGAGACGGGCCTGTTTGGCCTTTTCCCGGAACGTAAATTTTTGATGACGGACCGTGGCGGCGGCCACCTGATTTTGTTTGGCAATGTCGGCGTCCTTGAGACCACTGTGGAAGGCTTCAAGGAGGTCACGTTGCTTAGCAGTTAGGGTGTTGTACTTACTGTCGTCGTTGATCAGGTCGGATACGCGATTGGGATGTTCGGTGCGCACGTGGCGGCGAATCATCTGGTCAGCGGGATAAAATTTATCGTTGGCGGCAAATACCTCGTCCGTCGCAAAGGTTGCCTGACAGGTGTTACAGATAAAGGCGGTCGGTGTTTGGTGCCAACCCTGTTTCAATTCGGTTAGTGTGAGGTCAGATTGGGTCATGCTAGAGTTACTCCTTTTAGTTAGCCAGCAGTCATATTTGGATTGCGGGTATCAATAGACCCAAGTGTACAAATGTTTACCAAATATGTCAACGATTAATTTTTGAGTTTATTTATATCGCCAACAGCCACTCTGAACATAATTGGGCGGCACTACATTCAAATTGTGACTGCGGAGAAAACGCAACCAATCGTGGTTAAGCGCGGTATAACAATATTTGTAAGCGGATTTCGTTGCTTCTCGATGGGGCGTCGGGTACGATGGACATACTTTGAAGGGGGTACGACCATGACGACACCACGGGTAATTGCAACGGATCTAGACGGGACGTTTTTAAATGACGCGGGGCGCTATGACCAGCACCGCTTTGATCGAATTTTAGCGGAAATGAGGCGGCGGGGGATGCGTTTTGTCGTTGCGACCGGGGACCCGCTAGATCACGTTATCGAGTTGTTTTCGGGATTGGCAAACGCTAGCGACCTAACTTACGTGGTGGAGGACGGCGCGTTGATTGCGTTAGCAAATGGAACGATTTTGACGGCGCACCCCATGCCAATGCCGGACTGGCGCGCGGCGGTGCGGTGGCTTCAGACGGCGCCTATTATGGCCGATAACTTTCTGATTGCCTGTGGGGCCGCGACCGCGTACACCGAACTGGCCAGTGATAGCAGTCGGTTTCAGGCGTCGCGGGCATTTTATCCCAGCCTGACTAGCGTTGCCGACCTCAGTGCCGTACAAGATGAGATCCTCAAGCTAGACGTGACTTGGTTGCGAGACGATGTTGCCCAGCAGGAGGCCGCCTTCAATCGTGAGTTTGCTGGGAAAATCACGGCAACGAGTAGTGGTCTGGGCGGACTCAATGTGAGCTTGCCAACCGTTAGTAAGGCGGCGGCACTCAGTCAGCTGGGTAGCTTGTGGCAGATCGACCCGCGTGAAATGGCGGCATTTGGTGATTCGGGCAATGATTTGGCGATGTTACAACTGGTTGGCCAGGGGCTGGCTGTGGCCAATGCCGCACCAGAACTCTTGGCCAATGTGGCAGTATTGCCGCTGACAAATGATCAAGGGGTAGTCATGGAACAGATAGAGACGTGGCTAGTTTGAGGGACTTCCGAACCAATTATCTTTTGACCCCCAACACCGTCGTTATCACGTAAAATCACTGGTAATGGGGGTGAGGGGTTATGACACAAACTAGTCCATTGGGAAAGTATCTAATCGGCTTAGAGATTAGATGGCACCACAGTCGACAAATGAACGCGATTTATCGATCGCTAAAATTAGTTTTCCCAGTCATTCTCCTTGGGAGCTTGGCAGATTTTTTTGACAGTGCGTGGTTACAAAAGACGGGCTATTATTACCAAACCTTGGGCGTGGGTCATTGGGACTGGCCCCTTAAGGTGTTGCGCGCCTACTTTCGACTGGTCAGTGCCGGAACGCTTGGTTTTGCGGCGATTCTGCTTGCATTTGCTGTGAGCTTTTATCTAGTTGCGGCCGTCACGCCGCACACGACCGACCGCCTGATTGCCGGCATGACAGCCGTGATCAGTTTAAAATTCTTTAACGTGAATCGGGCTTCGGTCCTGACACTAAAGCCGGTCCAGTGGCTCTCAACCAACTTAGGTATTCAGGGTGTCTGCATCGGGATTCTCATGGGACTCCTAGTGGGTAATGGGTATCGGTGGTGGCTTCAACGCCAGTCGACAGTGGAAGAAAACTTGCCCCGGACGCTCTCGATTACCAGTGGGTGGTTGCTAGTCATGGCGGCATTGGGCTTGCTGTGGATCAGCACCCAGACGGTGGGACTCAACGTGGCTTTTGCCAGCATCGTACGTTGGCCATTTAAGTTACCACACTTTATTCTTGGGCTGCTGGGATTCAGCACGCTCAGCAGTCTGCTTCAGTGGCTGGGGGCACTAGGACCCCTAACGACTGGAAGCGGGCAAACGATTGAGACGGCCCAGAACCTGGCGGCCGTTTTGAATCACAGTGGATGGCAACTGCCACACCCAGTGACGTTGCACACAATTGTGAGCGTCTATACGACTATGGGCGGAACGGGAATGGTGTTGGCATTGCTCCTCGCCATTTTCTTGAGTAAGCCAGACCCCTTGCAACGTCGTGTTGGGTGGCTGAGTGCACTACCGACGCTGGGCAACTTGAATACCCCTTTGCTGGTGGGCCTCCCGGTGATGTTTAGTCCAACTTTAGCAGTGCCGTTTTTACTTGCACCGCTGGCTTGCACCCTCATCAGTTGGGCCTGTGTTCGGCTACAATTAGTTCCAGCAGTCGCCTACCCTTTGGCAAACGGAACGCCCGGGCCCTTGATTGCTTACTTAGGAACCGGTGGCAGCTGGGCAGCGCTGATATTGGCGATCATCAATCTTGTGATCAGTACCGCCATTTACTATCCGTTTGTGAAATGGTTCCAATTAGCGCAAAGGGGTGAGTGAACATGAGAAGAGAACGAACGTTTCACAGTTTTTGGCTGATTCTAGGGGCCATCTTTCTACTCTGCCTGCCCGGTTTTATTTGGCGGCCGCATCAAGAGGCACATGTTCGTGCGAACTATCGCAGTATGATTGCACCGGTGTTTCTGGTGCCCGGGTCCAGTGCGACACAGAATCGGTTCAACGCGCTGGTCAAGGAGCTTAATAAGGAATCGGGAACGAAGCACAGCTTGCTGCGCGTTGAGGTGATGACGGATGGGACATTGAAGTATTCGGGGACCATCCGCCAAGATGATATGCGGCCGTATATCGTGGTGGGGTTTCAGAATCGGCACGATGGGGCGGCCAACATTGAAAATCAGGCTAAGTGGTTTGGCATTGCCTTTCGTGCATTGCAGAAAACGTATGCCTTTAATCATTTTTCGGCGATGGGTCACTCCAATGGCGGGTTGGTCCTGACGCTGTTCATGGAAGATGAGTTGGCCGCAACTCACGTTCATGCCGATCAGTTGATGACGATCGCCGCACCATTTAATTTGGAGGAACAGAACCCTAAGGTGGATACGCCGCTCTTTGACCGGTTATGTGCCAATCGGAATCGGTTACCCAAGCAGTTGGTCGTCTACTCGATTGCCGGCAGTAAGACCTACACGGGGGATGGCATCGTGCCATTTGACAGTGTAAACCGGGGCAAGTACATTTTCCAAAATCAGGTGAAGAACTTTACCCAGATGACGGTTACCGGGGCGAATGCTAATCATGCCAACCTACCGGAAAATCAGCAGATCGTCAGCCTCATTCAACAGTATTTACTTTGAAACAAGTGAGTTGTGGCCGACCATTTTACCGCCTTAAATTTGGCGTAACTATCCCGGAAACACTGTTTATTTCGGTAGCGGTTACGTGTAAACTAGACAGTGAAACGGAGGTCAAAGACGAATGATTAAGATGATTGCGCTCGACCTAGATGAAACTCTGCTCAACACGGATAAGACTATCAGTGAGGCCAACGCAGCTGCATTACGACAGTTACACACAGCGGGGGTTAAAGTGGTGCTGTGTACTGGACGGCCAATCAACGCCATCTGGGGGTATCTGGAGCAACTGGGGCTAACGACCGCAGAAGATTACACGATTACGTTTAACGGGGCGCTGGTGATTCAAAATACGACGAAGGAAGCCTTAGCGCAGAGTGGGTTGAGTCGTAACGACTTTAAACCACTCCATGAATTTGCGACGGCTCACGGGTATCCATTAGACGTGCTCGATTTCGATCAAGTATATCCGGTCGCCGATCTCACTAAGTCGGAATATGAACAGATGCTGAAGGCCCCAATGACGTTTACGCCAACGGCCTTTAACGACTTACCGGATCACTTGTTCAGTAAGGCTGTGATGGCAACGGCGCCCGCAGTCTTAGACGACGTGGTGGCCAACTTAACGCCGGCTATGCATGAACAATATCACGTGGTTCGTTCGCAGCCTAAAATCTTGGAATTTCTGGCGGCTGATATGGATAAGGCGGTTGGCTTGGGTCAATTGTTAACGCATTTCGGCTGGGATTTCAGCAATCTGATGGCATTTGGTGATGCGGAAAATGATCTGGGGATGATCAAGGCCGCTGGCGATGGGGTCGCTATGTTAAATGGCCAACCTGCAGTTAAGCAGGCCGCCAACCACATTACCCCTAAGAGTAACAACGAAGCAGGCATCGCCGCTTATCTGGAACAGGTCTTTACTGAACTTAAAAACTAACCCATGCATGTCACTTGTGTTTGGGTGACGGCTATGGCAGTATGTAAACAGATGAGTGGATGAATTAAAGGGAAGATTTGAAGGAGGATTTTTGGGATGAAGCGTTTTTGGATTAAGTTAGGATTAGTTGTTATGGCTGTAGGAACATTAGGTGGCGTGGTATCTCCAAGCGTTGCCAGTGCCAAGACGAAGGCAAAGCCTACTTTTACGAATACCGATATGAAGCGTTATTACAAGAGTGATAAATCAAAGACAGCCTTTTATTTTAAGACCTACAAGAGCGGTAAAAAGACCGGTCAGATGTTGATCTTCGGTGATTTTGGTGCAACCCCTAACGTAAAATACGGGGTACCAACCTCCATCAAGCTCAGTAAGAACAAGCGGACGTTGACCACCAAGTACAAGTTGATCAAGTTCACGACGACCGATGGCCAGACGACAACGTCATTGACCAAGACCGTTTACACGTTCAAATTGACTAAGAAGACCAGCACGACCTTTACGACTAAACTTAAGGGGAGCAAGGCTAGTCGGCGGTTAGCCACGACTGGGACGACCTATACCTACACCAAGGTCAAGAAGAGTCCGGCACCAGCTTACGCTAAGAAATACGTAAAGCCAACACTGTACAAGCAATACTTGAAGGCCTTCGCAGATTCAGGTGCTTTAACTGAAGAACAACAAGAAGAATATGCCACGAAATACGCCGATCAAGGGGTAACCACCATGGTCAACAACTTCAATTACAGATCATAATTCGTGTAAATAAAAACGCCGTCACGGTTGTCGTGGCGACGTTTTTTAATGCTCATTATAAATTGGACGGTTTAGTATTCCTTCGCCTTACCGTCCGCCAGATATGGGCTGGAACGGTGCGGACACAACTTGAAGCCTCGAAAAGGACGAGTCTACAAGGTTGGTCTTCTGCTAAGCCAGTGGGAAAGTCACCCGCTAACTAAGCAGAACGACGCGCCTGAGCCCATATCTGGCGACCTCTCGGCTTACGCAGTGTTTTCTTGTTGACTGAGAAGATAGTCAAACGGTTATTGATTAGCCAGTAAAATATGGAGTGTACAAAGGGTTCAATAGTTGTCATGGTAATACATAATAGAGTTACAGTCCGTTCAATTTTAGTGAATTTACTCTTAACTAGCTTGCAAAGATGCGAATGGCGCGGTAAATGTTATACAGGTAGAGACCCGCACTAATCAGGACAAGTAAGGCAGTGACCAGAAAACCACCACCAACCAGTAGGCGACTGCTGACGCCGGTGAAGATGGACATGCCACCTAGACCTAGCATTAAGACGATGAAGCTGATAAAGGGCAGTAGCTGGAGAACCAGGGCGTGACGGGCTGACCGGCGAACGTCTGGGGCCAGTGGCGTAAAGGCGCTAATGATGAGAACCAGTAGCGGGAAACCGACTGGCATGAAGATGACGCTGAGATAACTAAGACCATTGATGACGCGGTGTTCGGGTTGAATGATGGGTTGCAAGGTGGCCGCCTCCGTTTCGTTTGAGATTGTCTTTACAGTTTAGGGGATTTTGTAATCAGAGTAAAGCCATTCGACGGGAAAATACAAAAAAAGACGTTCGCTAGGCGAGCGCCTTTTTTGAGGCATAAACCGTTTTACCACCACGGATTAACCGCTGTCCCATCATCAGGGTGGGGCTAGCAGTTAATCAGGGGATATCATGTTGGTTTAAGTCTACTTGTTAGCTTTGAACAGAGCAGTTAAGTAGTTCATGAAGACCTTGAGGTAACGGTCCTTGTCAACCATAACGGCAACCTTAACGTTCGTAGGTTCGTTCAGACGGTTATCGTCACCGATAGTCCGGCCGTAGGTTTCCTTGTTGTAGTTAACCACCATGTTCAAGTCAATCGTGGTAACGAAGCTAGGGTCCAAAGCAACCCCAACAGCTAGTGGGTCATGCAAAGCACAGCCACCCAAGTTGTCGTTGAATTGCTTGTAGGCTTCGATGTAGTAGTCAACGATGTCGGCAAACTTTTCACCGGCAACCGTGCCTAATTCACGCCATTGCTTGGTTTCCTTCTTAGTTAAGAGGGTCCGCAACGTGACGTCCAACCCAACCATTGTTGAGTGAAGTGGGCTAGTCAAGACGGCGTTAGCAGCTTCAGCATCTTGGTTGATGTTAGCTTCAGCGTAAGCCGTTACGTTACCAGGCATAGTCAAAGCACCACCCATGAAGGTCATGTTGCCAATCTCGTTGGCAATTTCTGGTGCTTTCTTTAAAGCGGCAGCCAAGTTGGTCATTGGACCAGTTGGAACCAAAGTCAGATCCTTGCCGTACTTATGTGCAGCGTCGATGATGAAATCAACACCGGATTCTTTTTCGATAGCACGGGTTGGTTCTGGCAAGTCAACTTCACCAATACCATTTTGACCGTGAATGTTTGCACTAACTTCCATGCGGTCGAAGTGATCTGAAGTTGATGAATGACTTTCACCTAAGTATACTGGAATGTCGGTATGGCCCAATAATTCCAAAATCTTCAATGCGTTTTGGCCACCAGCTTCAACGACAACGTTGCCGTAAGAGCCGACGATCCCAATCAAGTCAACATCAGGAGCACCTAATGCGTAAGCGATTGCAAGAGAATCGTCAATACCAGTATCCAAGTCCAAAATCATTTTGCGTTTTGCCATGATATATTGTCTCCCCTTTGATTCTTATTTAAGCTATAAAGCCTACTCTAACTATAATGTAACTGGTTACATTTAGCAAGCTCACTCGCACACCAAGTTGAAGCTGACCCGACTTCAAGGTAAGATAGGGGACAGGTTTTCCCTGTTTTAAAGGGCATCGCGGGCTAGACCCGAATATTAAAAAAATAATTGGCGACATTGGCGATAGGCAAGACCAAGCGGAAGGCCAGGCTTCGTTAGGAATGATGGGGCAGAAATAGAGCCATCTTTAATCGATAGTACCAGCCAGTTGATTTGCTCACCACCGTACTTGCGACTAATATTGGGTAGTCAAATTAGGGATGATAAAAGTTTAGTCGGTAAAGCGGCTAAGCGGTCTTGAATTGACGTCAAGCATGATGGAATAGTACATTTGAAGTTGAAATATGTTGCAGAGGCCTAAAGGACATTTGGTGAGCTAGCTAAAACCTTATAGCACAGTTCACCTTATCAGTAGTGGTAGAGCGCATGCCAAGCAGGTGGAATCCCTGGCAGTTGCAGTGCAACAAAGTTTTTAATCAATTAAAAAAGAAGAGATGAAGGGGGATTAAGGTAATGGCCGATAAGGAGACCACGAAGCCGTTCAAACGACGGTTTCAATACCATAATCATTTATTAGATGACGCAACAAAGGAAATGAACGAGTGGACCGGTGAGAACAAGGTTGTTGAGATTCACTTGTTCTCCATGTTCACGGAAGTTTTTAAGCCACACGACCTCGATGATGCCGAAGCTTTATTCATTGTTGGTACCAAAGAAACCACGCCCTCGCTAGAAGCCGTATCGGCGGCGCCAGTGAAGCCCTGGTTATTTTCACGTGTCTTTGCGTTACTGGGAGCCAGCTTTGTTTTACTAGCCATGCTGTTCCTGGTTTTTCGGAGTGACAATGCGGTTCCCGGCATGATTTTTATCGGCTCACTGACGGTGCCGTTTTCCTTATTGATCATGTTTTTTGAAATCAATGTGTTTCGCAATATTTCAGTTTACCAGTTGATGACGGTCTTCTTGGTCGGCGGAATTCTTTCTCTGGTCGCGACGATGATTTTGTATTCGCTGATTCCGTCGGGTAACGGGACGTCGTGGGAGTCAGCATTGATCGTGGGCTTTATCGAAGAGACCGCCAAGATGCTGGTGATTGCGGCCTTCATCAACCGGTTTCATCTCAATTACATCTTCAATGGATTACTCGTTGGTGCTGCCATTGGAGCCGGGTTCGCGGTCTTTGAGACGGCCGGCTATACCGGACAATATGGTTTGGTGACGCTGCTGATGCGGAGCTGGCAAGCTATCGGGACCCATACCATTTGGTCAGCCATCATGGGGGCCGCCATTATTTTAGCCAAAGAGGGGCACCAGCCCGTGACCGGGAGTAGCATGGTCAAACCAAAATTTCTCCGCTTCTACTTACTCGCGATTGCCCTGCACGCCATCTGGGACTGGAACGCACCGTTTGCCCTGCTCGACATTCTCTACCTGCAGCAGTGGCTGTTGATTGCCACCGGGTGGGTCGCCATCTTCGTGCTGATCAATGCCGGCTTACGTGAAGCCCGCACGCTACAGGGTCAGCGAATTCTGAAACGGACTCAACTGGGCGGATAGAGAAATCGGATCACTTTGACATCAAGCTGAGGATTCTCGTGTAACAGCGAGTGCTGGGTTTGCCAAATGGGTCCGCGGACCTCTTCGTAGCGGTAACTGCCAACCCGACCGGCGACTAAATGCCGGAGCGGCGTGACCGTATTGGCCGGGACCTCGCTGTCGTTGCCCACAGCCTCAATTTCGCCGGCTAAGTTCAAAATGTGCAGTTGCGGATAGTGGTATTTCAGCGGTTGCCGTTCCGGAAAGTCGGCGCCAATGCAGACCAGTCGGCTGACCGTCACGGGTGCTTGGGGCCGGTGGTTCAGGTAGTCATAGGCAATCGTACCGCCCGAAGAATGGCCGACAAAGTTAACGTGGGTGATGCCGTAGCGGCCGTGGAGCTGATCGAGCACGGTGATCAGCTGCCGCGACTGCCGCAGTGCGTGCGTGTTATCCTTAAAGATAACCGGAATCAGCGGGTTCGTGGTGACGGCATGATGCTGTTGCCAGGTGACCTGACCGGCTTGACTGACGCGCGCGGTAAGGGGAAATGATGCGAGGTGGGGGCGGTCCAGACTCAGGACCATACTGCGCATGGAGAGCCAGGCCCCACTATTTCCCGGTAGAAAGAGGGTCGCGGTGTGGGTCTGGGGCACGCGAACGTGGTTGAGAACCTGCCAACGACTATGCCACCACCATCCGAGGCCACTTAGCACGATTAAAATTGTCATCAAAACGGTGAGGCCGCGACGATGTTTCACGGTGACCACCTCCTAAAAATTTAGAATGGAGTCTTTACTCATGACGGAAACTTATGATATTACCATTGTTGGTGGCGGTCCTGCCGGTATGTTTGCGGCCTTTTACGCTGGCATGCACAACGCCAAAACGCAGGTCGTAGAAAGTCTGGCGGAACTTGGCGGCCAAGTTAACGCGCTGTACCCGGAGAAAACGATTTTAGACGTTGCCGGTTTGCCAGCAATCAAAGGTCGCGATTTGGTTGCCGCCCAGCAGGAACAGCTTAAGCAATTTCCACTGACGATTAAGACGGGGCAGGCTGTCACCAATATTACGCCGAATGACGCGGGCTTTACAGTCACCACGGCTAAGGAGACGACCCAGACGCGCGCCGTCATCGTGGCGGTGGGAAACGGCGCCTTTACTCCGCGGAAATTAAACGTGGACGGGGCGGATGCCTTTGCCGGCAAGCAGCTCTTTTACACCGCCCGTGATTTGGAGTCATTCCGTGATCAAGACGTGATGGTGGCCGGTGGCGGTGACGCGGCCATTGACCAGGCGTTGATGCTGGAACCCGTTGCGAAATCCGTAACGCTGCTCCACCGGCGGGCCCAATTCCGTGGACTGGCCCACATGGTCGATCTCTTAAATACGTCGACGGTCAATGTGAAGACACCGTACTTGATTCGGGACCTACAGGCCGCTGGCGACCAACTCGATGTGACTTTGAAACCAGTCGGGTCCGATGCGGAGATGGTCCATCAGGTTGTCGACAAACTGGTCGTGAGTTACGGTTTTACCGCTGATCATCACGCGTTGGATGCGTGGGATGTAGACATGGCGGAAGACCACCGCTTGATTGCCGTGGACAGTACCATGGCCACCAGTGTTGACGGCATCTATGCCATTGGCGACGGGGTCATGTACCCTGGCAAACAACCGCTGATTGCGACGGGATACGGTGAGGCACCAATCGCGGTGCAGGCCATCATGAGCAAATTCTTCCCCGACCGCCGCGGTCCGGTGCACAGCACCTCTATGACTAAACAATAAAACAGTTTCACTCAAACACCAAAGAAGCTGACTGGTCGATTTAAAGATCGAACGGCCAGCTTCTTTATCGTGTGGTGGATAACCTGGTCGCACTGCGGCTGCCAGGGATTCCGCCTGCTGTGGGGACGCTTCAGACTGGAAGAACACCAGTCTTCTCGCTCGCTTTGAAACCATGAAGTTCACATGTTTTCAAAGTCGCCCATGGTCTAGGCTAGCAAAGGACGCCAGCCAAGACCATTACCACGGCTGGCTACATCCCTGTCCTCCTCCGGCTTAGATTGTGCACTTCAATAAGAGAAACGGATGCTGGAAGTTTTCAACAGGGGGTCAGACTTCTTAACAGTTGGGGAAAACTGACTGCACTGAGTTTTGGTAACTCTCAGACTAATCCACATACAGAGTTTGGTAATAAGTTATGAACAGGGTGGAATAGTATTTTCCACACGGTTTCACTTGGAATTTGAAGAATAAGTGCATAAGGTCATACAAACTGTGATTATAACTACCTAAACAGTGGATAAGTAGTCGCTTATGCACATTTACTTGTTGAGAACGCAATTGACTATCGGCGTAAGTCCTGTGCATAACCAATTTCTGTGGACAACTCAATTTCAGCCGCAGGCGGCCATTTTACATCAATTTCATCAGCGACAAAAAAGCCACCCAGCAAACAAATGCTAGGCGGCTTTTTAAATCGTTATTTACCACTGGTATCGTCTTGGTTGGTGATCTTGATCCGGTTGGAATCGGTCGTCTTGTGGCCGAGTTCTGGCGCGTCCGTCTGGTAGAACGGTTGCGTGGACTTATCACCGTTTCTGGAGAAGAGACTCGTGGACTTCAAGCCCAGTTTCTTCTCCAACTTCTCTTCCTTTTCGAGCCCGTCGGAATAGTTGTAATCCGATGGGTCGACGGCCGTGAAGCCCTTAGGATGGAAGAAGCGCAGGAGATTCTTTTGATTCAGCGAGTCGGAGAAGTTCAGACCTTGATTGACGTGCTTTTGCATCCTTTCAATCTTTTCCTTCAACGCGCCGGTCGGGTGAATTTCCTGTTGGGTCTTGTTGCTGTAAATGGCGCCATCGACCGAGGTATAGTCTGGGCTGACCCAGTCACGGTTACGGAAGGCGACGACCTGGTTGTGTTCCTTCGAGAAGAGGTCGGTCCCAAATTGAATGTACTTCTTGAAATTCATTCCCATCAAGTGCATTAGCGTTGGCAACACGTCGATCTCGCCACCATACGTGTGCTCAACCTTCCCCTTCTTGTAGCCGGGCATGTTGAACATCAACGGTACCCGTTGGAGCTGGGCGTTATCGTAATCGTCCCAGTCGTCCGGATTGACGCCGAGTAATTTGGCCAAGCTCTTATTTGACGAGTTGGAAATTCCGTAGTGGTCCCCGTAGATCATCACCAGGGAGTTCTTAGCCAACCCGGATTTCTTCAGGTAAGCGTAGAATTCCTTGATGGATTGGTCGAGGTAGTGGGCCGTCTTGAAGTAGTTGTCGACGGTCTTGTCACCGGTATTCGGCGTCTTAAAGGTCGAGTCTTCCTTGTCCAGGGTGAACGGGAAGTGATTCGTGACGGTTAGGTATTTCACGTAAAATGGTTGTTGTAAATGTTGCAGGTACTTCACGGAATCGTTGAACAATAGCTTATCCTTTAAGCCATAGCCCAGTGATTTGTCACCAGAAGTATCGTAATAACTGGCATCGAAGAAGTACTGGTAACCGAGGTTCTTGTAGGTGTTGCTGCGGTTCCAGAAACTGGCCACGTTTCCGTGGAAGACTGCGGTTGAATAGCCAGCCTGATCAAAGATAGCCGGGGCGGCCTGGAAGGTATTGTCGTTTCCCAGCTGCGTGAAGAGCGACCCTTGTGGCAGACCGAACGTCCCGGTTTCCAGCATCGTTTCAGCGTCGGAAGTCTTGCCTTGGCCGACTTCGTGGAAGAAGTTGTCGAAGCTATAAGTGGACTTACTCTTATAGAGCTTGTTCAAAAATGGCGTGACCTCTTGGCCGTTGATCTTCTTGTTGATCAAGAATTGCTGGAAACTTTCCAAGTGAATGATGATGACGTTTTTCTTCTTGGCAACGCCGTAGAGTTTCTTGTCTGGCGCGGCGTAATTTTTGTGGACGTATTTCAGAATGCCGGTCAGCTCGGACTTCTTGGCGTGTGACCGCAATTCGCTGGTGTGACCGGATTTGATACCGTCGTAAACGGTGAAGGCGTCGAGCCCCAGGTATTTCACCACGTAGGTGCGGTCGAACGTCCGTGTCAGGAGTTGTGGCCGATCCATTTCCCCCAGTGTCAGGTTGACGGAGAAGGCCAACAACGCGGCGGAGGTGACGGCTAAGCCCACCCGCTTGTTGACGGGGCGTGGGTCGATGTAGATGCGGCGCGTGGCAATGAGCACGAGCACGACGACCAGGTCGAGCCAAAATAAGATGTCATGCGGCGAGGTCAGCGCAAGCGAACTGCCGGACAGCCCTTGGTCGACCTTTGAGTAGCCCAGCATGGTGCTGACGGTCATGAAATCGGTGAACTCCCGGAAATAAATGACGTTTATGTACAGCAGCAGGGTATTGAGAATATCAATTAAAAATAAAAAGGGGTAAAAGAAGCGTGCCCGCTTGAAGTAGAGAGCCAACCCGAAGAGTAGGATGGTCGTTGCGATGGGGTTCAGTAGCAAGATTAGAAACTGAAACGGATCGCTTAAGTTAAGCTTGAAGTCGACGAAATAGGCGACTAGAGTTTTTAGCCAAAACAGGACGACCATTAAGGTCACAAAGCCCATCCGGGTCCCTGTCCTAGCCCAGATTCTTTTGAAACGTTCCACGATATTTCGCTCCTTCATTAACACCTGTAATCGTCTCATTCTACCATAGATAGGTTAACTATCCTATTTGGATAAGTAGGTCGCACTGCGGCTGCCAAGGATTCCGGCTTAGCAGAAAACTAATCCTGAAGGCCCGATTCTTTCGCGACTTCAAGTTGTGCGCACACCGGTCCAGCCCATATCTGTTGGCCGATAAGTACCTATAGTAAAAAAGAGACATTTTGTCTATCCTAGCAAAGAACCGCCTGTGCTGGCAACTTTTGGTCGAAGTTTAGGAAAACTTTAAGTCAGATTGTCAAATTGTAACCGCTACCTTGGCATTCTTTGGTACACTAGAGCTAAAGGTTGAACGGACCTGATGACGATTTAGGAAAGGTGTGGCGTTAAATGGATAAGCAAGTGACCTTATACGTAGTCCGGCATGGTCAAACGTACTTTAACATCTATAATAAGTTGCAGGGGTGGAGTAATTCACCGCTAACCGAGGCGGGCATTGCGGATGCCAAGGGTGCCGGTGAGCGGCTCAGAGACGTCCAGTTCGCGGCGGCCTACTGCAGTGACACAACTAGGGCAGAACAGACCGCACGCACCATTTTAGCGGCCAATCAGTCCCAACCAGCACCGAAATTGACCCCGGCACCGTTCTTTAGAGAAGAATTCTACGGTTATTATGAGGGGACGGACATGGCGCAGGCCTGGTACGTGGCGGGCGCGCCGCACGGGGTCCCCACCTTTAAGGCCATCGAAGAGAAGTATTCGATCGGTAAAGCCAAGGACTTTTTAAAGGAAGCCGATCCGTTTCATCAGGCCGAAAATAACGCGGAGTACTGGGCGCGAGTTGACCAGGGATTCGATCTGATTCGGCACAACGACACGGTCCATGACGGCGATAATGTTCTGATGATCAGTCACGGCAACACGTTGCTGAGTCTGATGGAACGTTACGGTCAGGGCAAATTTGACCTGAGTGTGCGGCCAGCGAATGGTAGTGTGACCAAGCTATTGTTGACGCCGGACGACATTCAGGTGCTGAGTTACAATCAAAAAGATTAGAAATGAGGTTGGTTTGATGGAATGTAGAATGGCATGGGGGAAATTAAATCCTTGTTACGACGATGCCTTGGCAATTCGCAAGGAGGTTTTCATTGGTGAGCAGGGTATCGACCCGAAGATTGAGTTGGACGGCACCGATGAGGATAAGATGCACTACGTCGGTTACGTGGACGATAAACCCGTCACGACCGCACGCATCGATATGCTTGGTGGCAACAGGGTCAAGATTCAGCGGGTCGCTACGGTGGCCAGTGCCCGTAAGCACGGGTATGCTGGAGAATTGATCAAACAGATCATCAAGGATGCCAAGAGCTCTGATGTCGCCCACATCGAATTGGACGCCCAGTTAACGGCATTAGCATTCTATGAAGAACTTGGCTTCAAGCCGGTGGGAGAGCCCTTCGAGGAAGCCGGAATTCAACACCGGACGGTTGAGTATCAGGAAAATTAAATTGATATGGTTGCCCGTGGTCGGTCGAGAGAGTATCTTGGCCGATTTTTATATTGGGCAAAAACTGTCACATTGTGGTTGTTAGGAATCTTGCCTGATGTGGAGGGGATGCTTTTCGCGCACTTTGAAGTCCTGACAAGACCGTACGTCATCAAAGTCACCATGGTCTAGGCGAGCAAAGTAGGGGGAGTGTCGGCTGCCTGTTTCAGTAGTAGCCATATCAATTGTTACAGAAAGACCTCAAATTCTGTGTAAAAAAAACGTTGCGGCAAGTCAATTACTTGCGCGCAACGTGGTAAAATTCAATCGTTCAATTTAAATTCATCAGAGGCTGATAAATTGATTAGTCAGCGTTAGTTGCTGTTGAAGCACTGGTTGAGACGCGAGCGTAACCAACAGCGTGCCACCATGGGGCATGAACGGCTTCACGCACAACGCCACGGTTTTGAGCATCGATCATCTTGCCATTACCAACGTATAACCCAACGTGGGAGATAGAGTACTTGCTACCACCGAAGAAGACCAAATCACCCTTCTTGATGTGCTTGTAGCTCACGTGCTTCAAAGAGTTGAATTGTGCTTGGGCGGTCCGTGGTAAAGTTACGCCAGCACCCTTCTTGTAAACGTAGCCGGTAAAGCCAGAGCAATCAAAAGCAGTAGGACCAGTAGCGCCGTAAACGTAACGTGCGCCCATATGAGCTTTGGCAACTTGGTAAATGTTACTGAAGTCATCTGAAGTAGCAGCTGAAGCAGTAGTCGTCGTAGTTTCGCTAACGGCGAAGAATCCGGTTAAAACTAATGCGAATGTTGCAATTGTCTTGATCACTTTTTTCATTTTATCTAGCACCCCTCATGAATTTTACAAGTACTAGAATACCAATTTAATGTGACAGGAATGTAACAAGCCAGTTGCAGTGGCGTTAAATGTCTTAAACAAATCGTTACTTTTCGCAACAATACTGCTCAGTTGGTTAGAAACTTGCTATTATCTAACATGAATGGTAACTTATTTAACATAGATTAGTGGTTCGGCGTTGCTGACTGAAAGTCCTAATATTTAGGTGAGTCAGCGTAAAGTAATTTCGGAATCCAGAGTATCGAATTTAGAATATTTGACGTTTAATACGGAATCTGTGATATCGCATGACCATTTTAAGTGAAGTGGAGGCGTATAATTTGGCACAATTTACAAATGAAATGCGACAATTTTTCGACGTACAACGATTGGTTTTTCGTATTGGGGAGCTCTCGTCGATGACCGGGGTCTCGGCACGGCAACTGCGGTACTGGGAAAAGAAAAATCTGATTACATCGCAGGAGCGCGAAGACGGTCAGCAAGCGCGGGTCTACACGTTTAAGACGTTTATTGGCGTTTCCATGATCAAATATTTTATGGATGAGGGCTACACACTGGCAGCCGCAGCTAAGCAAGCGCAGAGTCGTAAGGACCGCATTGCTTACATTCATCGCTTCATCAAGACCGGTTTAAAAGGATTCGCGAAAATTGATGGAAAAATGGCGATTAACCTGGGGGCCTTCGACGAGCAACAAACGCTGATGGCACTGATGCCAGAGGATGATGGTCCGGTCACGTATCGGTTAGTCCCTAACGACGAGGCCCACCGCATGACTCAGGCAGCACCTAACTAGACAAAATGAGGCACCCGCGTACCGATGACATTCGGTGGTGGGTGCCTTTTGCTGGTTAACAAAGACTATCATCGTACAGCTACTAGAACGGTTCTGATTGTCACAATAGCATTCAGTTAAGCGGATAGTAACGGTTCGTTGTCAAAGGTGGAAAAGTCACCAAACAAACGGAATGAGTTCTTTCGTTTCCCGCTGGTAGGCTGCGAAGTCAGCGCCGTACTTGGCCGCAAGGTAGCGGTCCGCCGTGGGAATGTAGGAGAAGACGAACAATGTCAGCAGCAGGGCCGGCACCAACAGCGCATACGGGTTTCCCGTCAGTAGTGCCAGTCCTAGTACCCAAAGCACGTCGCCGAAATAATTGATATGAATGGCATAATGGAAGAGGCCACCGCGGTACAATTTCCCCCGGTTGACTGGGTCGTCCTTAAACGGCTTGCGTAGCAGCTCCGCGGTCGTGTTGAGGCCGCTACCGATGAGAAACAAGAGAAGACCTAGTACTATGGCGATGAGGTGCCGGCCACCACCGAAAATTAAGAAGAGGGGGAACCCAAGGTAGTACAATCCAAAGGCTAGACTATTTCCCAGTGCCTCGGCCCAACCGATCCCGCGCGGTAGCCAGATAAACATCATGGCTTTGAGACGCAAAAAGGTAATGTCCAGACAGCTTACCACGAGGACTGCCAGCAAATGGTCTGGTTCCCACTGAATGAGCCAGTAGCCACTAATGAACAGGTAAACGCACTGGGCGAGCAGGATTAGAACTTTCGCTCCCGGCGCGGATTTTTGTCGACCGTACATGTTGATCACTCCAATTTTGATAAGTTTAGCGTACCCCAATCACCCTGTGATGGCAAAGGGAAATCGTGCGGTGGTAAGGCAAATTAGTTCGGTTGATTTTTCCTTGAACGTCTCTTCCCGATACACTATACTAAGTCGACGGAAAGGGGCTGGACGAATGTACGACTTATCCGTTTTAGGGCAGTTAATGGACCAAACCATGACGGAGTACCAGTTGCGCAAGGCACTGCGAACCAAAAAGTGGGCGGAAATCACACCACGGGGCCGCCTACACTTTCACAAGCTAGTGTTAGAGCCGGTCGCAATCAACAAATAAGCGTAACTCGTGTTTCAAATCAAATGTAGTTTTCTTCACTTGCTGAGAGCCCCTGAACAGCGGCGCGTGCTTCAGGACTTTCAACGGTTCAGCCACTTTCGACTGGAAAATTTACAAACGATGCGCGACGATTTAATGACTAATCCGCGAATGGTTCATCCGATATGGTCGATGCCTTACAGCCCAATCACCTACAACAACTGTGGGCACAAGCTCAGGCCAACTGGATCACTGCGCGCCTAACAAACTTGCATTAAGGGAGAATAGGAAATATGAAAGCAAAGACATTTGCAGCCGACCCGCAGATTCAAAAGCATCGTTGGTGGATTCTAGTGGCGGTGTGTCTCTTTACGTTTATGTCGACGCTGGACGCCAGTATCGTTAATATTGCGTTGCCGGTCATGAGTCACGATTTGAAAATTCCAATGAACCAGGCGGAGTGGGTGGTCTCAATCTACCTGATCGCCATCTGTGCGCTCTTGCTATTGTTCGGTAAGCTCGGGGACACCCGCGGTAAAATTCGTATTTTCAAAATTGGGTCGTTGCTGTTCGTCAGCGGATCTTTTCTGAGCGGGTTTAGCGTGGGCTTGTCCTTTCTGCTGGGCGCGCGGGTCATTCAGTCCGTGGGTGCGGCCATGACCATGGCGACCAATAACGGTATCATTACGGAAGTCTTTCCGTTTAAGGAACGGGGCCGCGCACTGGGAATGATTGGCTCCTTTGTTGCGTTGGGCAGTATTGCCGGGCCTGGTATTGGCGGCCTGATTTTAGCGCACCTCGGTTGGGGGTACATCTTCTGGATCAACGTGCCGGTTGGCATCATTGCCATCTTGATTGGTCAGCGCATTCTGCCGCAGGATATTACGGTGAGTGACGAACGTATCGATAAACCGGGTGCCAGTCTCTTTGCGCTCATCATGATCAGCCTGTTTGCGGGTGTCTTCGTGGGGCAGGAGATTGGCTTCACGCGGCCGGTGATTCTCGGCCTGTTTGCGGTGGCAGTCGCGGCTATGTTCATCTTCGTGCGGCTGGAATTGCGTGTTGACAATCCCATCTTAGCATTGAAATTATTTCAAAATAAACGATTCACTATCAGTATTCTCTGTGCCTTCTTGATCTTCGTGGCCAATTTCTTCTTCAATGTGATTGCGCCATTCTACTTGGAAAACGCCCGAGGAATGGCCGCCAACTACGCAGGTTACGCGCTGATGACCTTTCCGATTGTGCAAGTGGTCGTCGCGCCAATTGCTGGGGCAGTTTCCGACAGAGTGGGGCCGGAGCTGTTGACCTTTATTGGGTTAGTCCTGATTTCCATCAGTCAGGTTGGCTACATGCTGGCTAATTTGGCAACACCGCTCTGGGTCTTCATGTTCTTCATCGGCTTGGTAGGATTAGGAAATGGAATCTTCATGGCACCTAACAACTCGATCGTCATGAGTTCTGTGCCGGTCCAGGACTTAGGCGTTGCTGGTGGTGTCAATGCCCTGGCGCGCGAGCTGGGGATGGTGATCGGTATCTCGATTGCCACGACCGTCTTGTTCTCCGCAATGGGCCATTATGCAGGTCATCATGTGACGGCCTATCTGCCGGCTCACCCGGAAATCTTCATTGACGGGATGCGAGTGGCGTTTATGGTCGCACTGTCCATCTGCCTTGTTGCCACTGTCATCACCGGTTGGCGGCTGTTGAAACGACGGACAGCTTAAATTTTGTCGACTACGGCTGCCAGGGTTCCCCACAGCAGGCGGAATCCCTGGCAGCCGTAGTGCGGTAAGTCTACATCAATATAAAAAATCAGCGCCACGAGAATGAACTCGTGACGCTGATTTAGGTTTAATCTTTAGTTTCAGTTGGTGTATCACTGCTACTTGGTGTTTCCGACGTGCTTGGCGTAGTCACATCGGTTGCTGGTTTCTTGCTCCGACGTTTCCGTGAGCGGGTCCGGCGAGAACGGGTCTTGCGACGCTTTCTTCTGTGCGGATTACGTCTCTTCGGTTTGCCGCTGAAGAATTCGTAAGGCTTCTTGGCAGGGAGGGTCACGGAAAGTTTCCCAAATGAAGCCGCCATGATCGGCAGTGCCAAGTTGAAGATGATGGCCGTTAAGATGGTGATCAAAGCGACCGCCGTTAAGACTTGTGATTCAGCCGCGAGCAGACCCAGAACACCCGTAATGATGATGAAAAGCGAGTGCCGGGTAGTTTGCCCGATTTCTTTGATGCCTGGTAATAACCATTCCAACAGTGGGGCATCGTTTAACCGGTAGCTCAGTGCTAGTTGGGTCAATTCGACCACGGCCAGGACGGTCAGTGGTACGAATGACAACAGGGGAACCTGCCAGTTGAAGACGCCATTGCCAGTCAACCACGCCATCAAGAGGTGGGTTAGCTGGTAGCCAGCTAAGGCAGACAGAATGAACGTCAAGAACCAGTACGTGGACTGCAACAGCGAACGACTGAAGATGATCAGGAGCACTAAGATGATCCCGAGCACTAACAGTAGGACGCGTGGCAAGTCGTGTTGATATTGTGATTGGATGGTTGCGGCAACAACCGGTTGGCCCGCAAAGGTCAACTTGGCATCTTTAAGCGAGGTGCCACGGAGTTGTGAGGTCGCAACTGTCTTTAAATGCCGTAACGTCTTCGCTGTATTCTGGGCGTTAGGCTCCTGCTTCAACGTAATCGTCAGGTAGGTCGCCTTGACCTTTTCGTCGGTGAAGTTGACCAAGGATTGTTGGAAGTCACCGCTAGCAATTTGCGTTGGTGAGAGGTACAAAGCCTTGGCTGCTTCGGACGTTTGCAGGCCACCCAGGTACAGGTAGATGTTGTTTAAGGACTTTTGCATACTGATCACTTGTTTACGGGAACTGTTCAGGCTGTCATTGACGGCCTTTAAGGTTTCCGCGTAGTTACTCAAGTTGGAGTGAACGGCACTGGTTCCGGTGTTGACGGTGCTGGCATCGCTAGATAACGACGTCAGGGTCGTCAGCGCGGAGTTCAATTCGGTGTTGACCTTATTTAACTGATTGATGTAGCTGGTGACTTTCTTAGAGGTGCTGGAACTCCCCGTTGCGCTGGAACGACTCAGTGCCGTTTGCAGGGAACTCTCCAGTGTGCTACTGTCACTGACCAAGTTATTAGTTTGTGACGTCAGCTTCTTTAACCGTTTGATCTCGTTTTTCAACGCCTTTTGCCGGAGGTTGATGCTATCCGACTTCAAGTCGTTACGCACTGTTCCCAGTTGGCCAACGACGCCCGTCAAGTTTTCATTGAGGGAGTTCAATTGGTTAGAAACGTAGTACTGCGTGATGGGTTGGCCGCCTGGCTGGGTTACGGAGGTTACCGCACTGACCCCAGGTTGGGCTCTTAATTTCTTGGTCAAATTATCTAATTGGAACAGTTGATCTTGATTGTCTAAGCGTTGATCTGCTTGAACGTAAAGCGTCACTGGCGTTGATTTACCTTGGCCAAAGTGCGCACTGAGAACCCGAGCACCCTGCACGGCTTGGTTATTGGGAATATCTTGGGTGTTGTTGTAGTTCAGTTGATTACGGTAAGTGAGAGCAAATGGACCGACAACGAAGAGGACGACCACGATGGCAAGCAAAGGCTGCCAGAACCCGAAACGGGCTAAGTTGTGCCAGAACTTGTGATCCTTAAGCTGGGGCCGCGTCTTCTTGGGCCAGAAGAGACTGGCACCGAGCATCCCGGAGAAGACAGGGACCAGACTGACACTGGCAATCCCGGTGATGGCAAAGCCCACGCCGAGCAGACCAAAGGCCCGAATAGTGGAGAAGTCAAAGAACATGAGGCTGCCAAAGGCAATCGTCAAACTCAGGGTACTGATGAGAATCCGGTAGCCTAAGTCGTGAATCACCTTGGACGTGGCTTCTTGACTCTCCATGCCATCGTCGACCAAGTCCCGAAGCTCCCTAAAGAACCAGAAACTCGTCAGCAATGTAAATAGACTGATTCCTAGCAACAGGAAGATCGGCGTGTACTCGGAGTACGCGAAGTTCCAGTGGTAGGCCAGGTTAGTTGCCAGACTAAGCGTTGAAATATAGCTAATTAAAATAGCAAGGAACGTAATGATTGGGGCAATGAGTGATGCGAATAAAATCCCCATGGCAACTAAGGCAATCAGTAACGTCATTAGAATGACGATCAGCGTAAACGACGAGATGTGTTCGTTAGCGGCGTCGCTAATAATCTCGGGGCTAGTCACGTAGGTGTTGAGGCCAACGGTTGAAATTTGATTCTTCAACTGTTCGGTAATTTGCCGAACGGTCCCCTGGTTATGACTCACGGCCAGTTGAACCACTTCAGTCGACTTATCCTTCGAGAATAATTGTGGCTTACTGGTTGGTGTGTTGGTCATCGTTGTAATCTTTTGGATGCCATAATAGTTCGACCGTTTTTGCAATTCGGAGACCGATTTGTTGACGGCTGCGAGTTGTTTATTGGTTAAGGCACCATCCGGATTGTTAAAGACCGCGTTAACGGTGTAAGTCCCGTTTAAATTACGGCCCCAATTATTTCGAATCTGGGTCGCCTTAACGGGTTGACTCGTATTCGCCAATTGTGGTTGACCATCATATTGAATGATGGTGCTGACGTTTGGCAAGGTGACGATGGCCGCGAAGACCACGACAAGCCAGAATACGAGTGCAAAGATGCGGTTGTGGTGGAGCTTTCTTATCCGTTCTTGCATATGTAATCTGAGTCCTCTCTCTGTAATCAATTTCCCGCCGTGCAAGCAGGGTGTAATCCATGATTAATTTTACCATAACAGCTAGGCTTGGTGCGGATTTCTGACCGATTTAAGAAAGATTAAGAATCTCTTTAGTTGCCTTAGCAAACGAAACTGGTAAAGTAGAAATACTTGTATTAGACAACTGAGAGGAGTGATTTTATGGCTAAGCACCATCAAACCTACCAAAGCCCATTCGCAGCCATGCTGACGGACCAACGCTATCCGTTTGCGACCAAGCTGGCAATGGCGGCCGGACTGGATCCCAGCCAAGTTATGTTTGCTTACTTACAGATCACGGCGAACGTCCCAGAAACACTGGCGGCAGTGCCGAAGCAAAAGGAAATCGATCGGCGCTTCCAAGCGTTTCTGACGGATGCGGCGGCGGAGAACCGGCGGTAGAATTTTGTGGAGAAATTTAAGCGGCACACCGAGCATCTGAGCTTGGCGTGTCTCTTTTTGATTTTTGTTGGAAAAAGTGGGATACAGCATAACCCTCAAAATTAAAAAAATTATATCCCAATCACGGGTGACCTTACCGGCTACCAATGAGTCTTCAGCCCCATCATAGCGGAATAAACAGGCCAACTAAAGGTTGAAAAATGAAATACCTATCTCGCCCCAGTATTGGCAAGGATTTGCGCCATTAAGATAGTGTGAAATTGCCGCACTCCGGCTGACAGGAATTCCGCCTGCTGTGGGGACACTTCAGACTGGAAAATCACCAGTCTTCTCGCTCGCTTTGAAGCCACGAAGACCGCGTGTCTCCAAAGTCGCCCGTGCTGTAAGCTGGCTGATGATGAAGCGCCAGCTAACACCACCTCCACGGCCGGCTACATGCCTGTCCTCCTCCGGCTCTGACTGTGCTTTACCACGACAACAGTCGGAAAACGTGGAGACTTAGCGTTTTTGGCCCAGTTGATAGTGAGGTTACATTCATTACCTCCGTCGCCTATGCATACTGTGTAAGCCGAGAGGTCGGCAGATATGGGCTCAGGCGCGCACCGCTCCAGCCCATATCTGCCGGCCGGCAAGGCGAAGGATCTACCAGGTTGCCTAGTTTTAGGTTCATAATTGTTGCTAGAGCAGGTATGGCTGGTATTTTGGAACTTTCAACCTTTAACAGACCAATCTCACCGCCAACAATCAACTCGTTATCGTTGCCGTTAGCGCCATTTTCGCGTAAACTAAATTAACTTATTAATAATCAAAGGTGACAAGGAGGATGCATCTCATGTGTACGAGTATTTTACAGATTGCCAAGGATGGCACGCACATCTTGGCGCGGACCATGGATTGGCATGCGCTGTACGTTCAGCCGTTGTTCGTTCCCCGTGGTTACGCGTGGGAGAGCGTCTATGATAACGGCCGCCACGTGAACCGCTACGCCATGATTGGCGGCGGGGGACCACACGACCACGAGATCGATGTCTCGGATGGCGTGAATGAAATGGGCCTCAGCGTCCAGAAGCTGACCTTTGCCAACGGCTCACACCTGGTCGATCAGCCAACGCCGGGGCAGGTCCACTTGGCGCCCTACGAATTTTCCTTTTATCTGCTGGGGCACTACGCTTCAGTGGCCGACATTGAAGCGCACATCGACGAGATTCAGCTGATGAGTGGCAAATGGGCCGTGAACAATATTGGCGATTCCGAGCTTCACTTCGCCGTGGTCGACCGGACGGGCCGCACGGTGGTGATCGAACCCACTCATTTTCCGATGAAGGTTCGCGAAAATCCGCTAGGGGTGGTCACCAACAGTAAGGACTTCGAGCTTCAACTCAAGCGGCTGGGCCAGTACGTGAACTATACCGACGACTTTAAGGCCGGAACGCTACCCGTGAACGCCACCCGCGTGTCTACCGGGCGCTTCTCGGGAAAGCCAGTTCCAAGCGGTTCATTTACCCCAGGCGGTCGCTTTACCCGAGCTGCTTATTACAAGGAACGTGCGGATCTGCCAGCCGACGAAGAAGCGGGCATCATCAGCGCTTGGCACCTCCTGAACACGGTAACCGTGCCACGGAGTAGTCAGTACCGGCCGACGTATTCCGTTTATCGGGCGGCGACCGTTTGTGAGTCGTTGACCTATTATTTCCAGCCATATGACCGGTTAGACGTGGTGCAGTTGAAATTAACGCCGGATATGTTGGCTTGGACGGAACCGAAATTTTATCCGGTCGCCAACCACCTGACCGTCACGTCTTTAAATCAGCAGGCCGAGCAGGTTGGCGGTGATCAGACCAATCAGTACACCCCGGTGTAGGTTCGGGTGCATGACGATGATGGCCAGGAACTCGCGGGCCCACGCCACGGGAAAGTAGGACCAACGCGTGGGGGCGGGGATGCCGGAGACGTGGATATGCAAAGCCGCGGCTAGATTGCGCGCGCGGAATAGGTGGTAGCTGTTGGTAATCATGGCGACGCGGCCACCCTGTTGTGGCAGTTGCCCCCAGAGTCGCTGACTATTGATGAGGTTTGCCCGCGTGTTTTGCGACTGGTCTTCCTGGATGATCCGCTCGGCAGGAAAATCGTGGGCCACTAAGTAATCGGTCATGGCAGCGGCTTCACTCATGGTTTCATCGGGACCCTGACCACCGGCAACGATGATGGTGACGGGGTGTTTCTGCCGGCGGGCGATTTGCAAGGCGGTGTCGAGGCGCGCGGCGAGGATCCGACCAATTTGATCACCATTTAGTAGACCAGCGCCGAGGATGACCAGGGTGTCGGCGCGGCAGGCGTGAAACAGGGTCGTCCGCAACAGGCCAATCAGGCTAGCACCGTAGAGAATGGCAAGGTAAGCGCTGAAGAGGGGGATGAACGTCAGCCACGGCCAGAGGGTTTCGCTGAACTGACCATGGCTGACGGCGAAGAACCAGCCTCCACATAGCGCGATCCACACCCAGACACCAGCGACTAGCCAGCCGCCCAGGCGCTCCTGTTTCCGCACGACTAGTTTGGGCGCACCAATAGTGAGAAATAGGGTGAAGAAACCACTAAAGGCCATGAGCAGAATGATGATTCCCAGTCCAGCGGCTAAAAAGTGCGCCCACGGCTGTGTCGACCAGTGAGCGAGTAGCCACAAGCTACCAACGGCCACGCAGGTTGCACTGGCGCTGAAGAGTCCCTGAGGTTGCCAAAACGTTAGTAAGGTAATTAAACAAATTATGAACAAACTGGCGCTGAGGAACATTGTTGACACCCCCTTCGTAAAGGTTAAGTTTTCTTGAGACTTTACAATTTAAGTTACTTCTTAGTTCATTCTGATTATAATTAATGAGAACCGCTAAAGTTGAAATTTGGCGATGGCATGTTTCGGTCTAAATTGGGCCAAGCTGCCCGTTACAACTACGAGCGGTCATTAAATTAATTATAACCGAAATAGGAGGGATCGGGTTGCCAAAGCGTCGGCGCTCACGCAAGCGAAACAGTCACCCCGCCACGGCCACCTGGATCTTTGTCTTGGTCCTGCTGGTCTTGGGCGGCGGCTTATTAGTTCGCGGAAAAATTAAAACAGAAATTCAATCGGCCCGGATCAATCAGACGACGAGTGAGTCCTCTTCAGGAGAGACCGCAGCCCAGCAGAAATTTATCACCAAGATGGCCAATCCGGCCGTGCGGGTCTACCGCCAAAATGGTCAGGTTCTGCCCAGCATCGTGATTGCCCAGGCCATCCTGGAGTCTAGTTGGGGGACCTCGGCGCTCTTTTTGCAGGCCAACAATCCCTTTGGCGTAAAGGGGAGCTACGAAGGTCAGTCCAAGAGTTTCCCCACCAACGAGTACGTGAATGGTAAGAAGATTACCATCAACGCTAACTTCAGAGACTACCCTAATTTAACGGCGGCCATTCTGGACCACGATGCGTTGTTAAAACGGAGCTACTTCAAGCAAACGGTCACGGATTATACGGTGGCGGCCAAGCTGTTACAGAACAACGGCTACGCCACGGATCCGAAGTACGCGAAGAAGCTGACCAATCTCATCGCTACCTACAATCTGAATCAGTATGATACTTAGATTTAGTAGTGTTCACCTCCGGCTGCCAGGAATTCCGCCTGCTGTGAGGACGCTTCAGCCTGGAAGGTCACCAGTCTTCTCGCTCGCTTTGAAGCCACGAAGAACGTGTGTCTTCAAAGTCGCCTATCTAGGTAGCTAGCCAACGGCCAGCTACCTAGATTACCACGGCCGGCTGCATCCCTGGCCTCCTGCGGCTAAAGTAGTGTGGTTATGACATGATTGATGTTTAGATTGGAATTTGTCAATTGACTCGAGTTGCGACCGAGTGGCTACTAATGAATAAATCTAAAAAAAAACAGAGAACCCCCATCCAGTTGTATAGCGATTGGATGGGGGTTCTCTAGTAATCATTGAAATTGAAAGACATTCTTAGCTGGTAGGCTATTTAGCCCAAAAGCAACCTCGGAAGCCCGTACCTCAGGTTGGAGGTGTTCCCCATGGCAGGCGGAATCCCTGACAGCCGGAGCGCGGCAATTAAACACGTAGCTCTTTAGTTCTCATTGTAGTTGATTGCCAACTGATACAAGGTCTTGGCCAACGTGTTCAGCGACTTGGTAGGACTTTGGTTGGCGAAGAGAATCACGCCGGACTTATTGCCCTCAGAGCCGTACAGCACCGTTTGATAGCCGGCGCCGGTTAAGCCGCCACGGACCCGCTTCATGTTGCCGGAGTCGTGGTAGAGACCGCCAGCGTAGCTTAACTTGTAATCGTTGCTGAGCTCGTAATACTGCGTCTTGGTTAAAATCTTACCGTTACGCAGGCCCTTTTGAATCGTGTAGTAATCCTCTGGGGTGGAGTAGTAGTTGCCGGCCCCGAGCAGAGAGGACATCAGGTTTTGTGAAACGCCATCGGCAGTATAGTCCTGGCCGTTGGTGAAACTATAGCCATTGGCCACGGTCTGACCGGCGGGTAAATTGTTCCAACTGTAAGTGTTGTTCAGCTTGAGCGGTTGAATGATCCGCGACTGGACCAACTGGTCGTACGTTTGACCGGTGACCTTCGATGCGATACCAGCCAGCAAGGTGTAGTTTGCGTTGGTGTAGTCAAAGGATTGGTTGCCACTAACGGATAATTGACTGAGCGTGTAATTTATCTCGGAAGCCTGCGTGGCCAACAACGTTGAGGGGGTGGTTTCCCCCATGTCGATTCCAGAGCGGTGGTTCAAGAGTTGACGGATCGTGATGTTACCGCTGTTCTTGACACTTGGGTAATACTTGCTGAGCTTGTCGGTCAGGGACAGCTTGTTGTTGGCGGCGAGTTGCTCGATGATGGCGCCCGTCATGATCTTTTGCAGTGAGGCAATTGGAAAGAGGGTGCTGGCATCGTTGGCCGTCTTGTTGCTGGCATTGGCGTAGCCGACATTGACTAAGCTGGCGCCGGTCGCATAGCTGTTGAAGATCATTGCGCGTCCTTGGAAATGGGCGTTTTGTAAGAGTACTGCCGCGTTTTGTGAACGACTAAAGGTTTGCAAGGCATTTTGGTTGACCCAGCCAATCGTTTTTCCGTACCAGGAGAACTTGACGTAGGTCGAGCCGTTGGACAACTTGGCCGTCTGGCTGACCCGGACAAACCGGTGTTGCCAGTTCTTCCCGCTAGCATCACGTGTCTTAGCGGAGCGTTGCGTGTAGTACGGCGCGTAGTAGTAAATACCGTCATTACGGGTGCCCTGATTCACAAAGCGCGCGTTGTAGTCGGTCTTCTTGGTACTGGTAATGGTCGAGTAGCTACGGGCATACGCGGGGTGTGCAGGGAAGAAGCTACCGACCAATAAAACTGTTCCTAGAAGTAACAAAAGTTTTTTCACAATAATCATCCATTTCCCCTTAAATTACCCCCAATCTTAACGCGCTTTGGTTGCATCGAGGTAACAGAGATGTAGCGATTCGGTAACATTTCTAATAACTTGTATTATAAAACGACGAACTCAGCTAACTAACCTTTTGAATGGTTGTGCGCTATACTAAATAAATGGGTCGTAAGTTTGACGTTGGTATGGTAAACTAACCAAAAATAAATTTTCTTATACTGAGGAGCTGAAGTAAGCGTTGTTACATTTTCTTGGCCAGTTATACGGGCCATTCTTTGACTTACACAACTGGGAAACGGTGATTTCTTCGGGTAATGACTGGTTGATTATCTTTTCACTGGTCCTGATCGAATGTCTCTTGTCCGTCGATAACGCCGTCGTTTTGGCCGCTCAGACACAGTCGCTGCCCTCCCAAAAAGAACGCGAGAAGTCGTTGTTTTATGGGATCTGGGGTGCGTACATTTTCCGTTTTATCATTATTGGATTAGGAACCTATCTGATTCATTTCTGGGAGATCAAGGTCATCGGGGCACTTTACCTGGCCTACCTGGTTCTGCAATTCTTCACGAAGACGCGGGTCAAGCATACGCGGAAATTAGTGAGCGACAAGAAGAAACGGCTCTTGCCATTGTTCTGGTCCGTGGTTCTGCAGATTGAAATGATGGACATCATCTTCTCCGTCGACTCCGTGTTGGCGTCACTGGCGATCTCCAGCAATCCCGTCATCGTCTTGATTGGGGGACTGATTGGGATTCTCGCAATGCGGGGCGTGGCCGAAGTCATCATGAAATTGATGCAACGCATTCCGGAGCTGGAACCCATGGCGTATATCCTGATTGGACTGATCGCGGTGAAACTGTTCATCTCGATTCCAGCCATTGATATTGAGATTCCAGCAACGCTGTTCGGTATTGTTGTGGTGGGTGCAATTATTTTGACGCTGATTATTCACGCGGTCCGCAAACGGCGGCGGGGACAGACAACGAGTAAGACGAGCGTTAAGAAGTCTTCTAAATCAACTGAATCATAAATTACGGGGTGGCCAATAAAAGGTCATCCTTTTTTGTTAATCACAGATAAAACGCACTACTTCAACCTCTTAACGTGCGGTGCGCCAGGTGGTCGTGCTATGATAATCATAATGAGTAATGGGAGGTTTTGCTGATGCAAATTGGATTTATTGGAACCGGCGTCATGGGAACTGGCATTGTCTGTAACCTGTTGAAGGCTGGCCAAAAGGTGGTCGTTTACAACCGAACCAAGGCCCATGCACAGACGGTTTTGGATGCCGGGGCAACTTGGGCGGACACACCACAGGACGTTGCGACGCGGGCGGACGTGGTCATGACCATGGTTGGTTACCCAAGCGACGTGGAGGAAGTATACACGGGTGAGCACGGCGTCTTCGCTGGCATTAAGCCGGGGAGTATCGTGGTCGACATGACGACCAGCACGCCATCGTTAGCGGTCAAATTAACCCAACTTGCGCACGACCACAACGTTCAGGCGCTGGACGCCCCGGTGTCAGGCGGCGATGTGGGGGCCAAGAACGCCACGTTGACTGTGATGGTTGGTGGGGACAAAGCCGCTTACGACCAGTTGCAGCCAGTCTTTCAGCAGGTGGGACAACGGGTGGCTTATTTTGGGGATGCCGGCAAGGGCCAACACACCAAGATGGCCAACCAGATCATGATTGCCGGGACCATGACCGGCCTGACGGAAATGCTGGTCTACGCTAAGGCGGCCAAGCTGGACTTACCACAAGTGCTGGCAACGCTAAGTAGTGGTGGTGCCGACAACTGGAGCATGGACAACTACGTCCCGCGGATTTTGAAGGGCGACTACACACCCGGTTTCTTTGCCAAGCACTTCTTAAAGGATCTTCGAATCGCCTTACAGGAGGCTGACAAAATGGACCTTGATTTGCCAGCGACTAAGCAGGCCAAGCTGCTGTATGAAGCCATGGTTGATGACTTCGATTTGGGCAACGATGGGACGCAAGGGCTGATCAAGACTTACGAACAAAAGTAAGGATAGGTAGCGTGATGGGAGTGAACCGTCACGCTTTTTTTGATGGGTACCATTGTCGTTTTGATGGAGTGGCTAAAATAACGACAAATGCTTTCTTTACATTGGGCTAAAAATATTTTTAATTTGCAAAAAAATCAGCATCAATTTACGGAGTTAATTCTTAGAAACTAAATTCTAAGGATGGTAGATTCCAAATGATTGATTTAAAAAAGATTGAACAGCTGATTTTTGACATTAAGAACCTATATGATTTGTTTAATGAGTGTTTCTATGGTAAGGTGCGCAGTGACCAGCAATTGGTGAATTTGAAGAAACTGCTGGTTGATGATTTTGAAACGGTATTGGGATTAGGCTTTGTTGAAAACTACCTAGACGTTTTGCGAAAAACTCAGACAAAACAGATGACCAACATGGGAATAAGAAATCAACATCTAAAATTTCAATACCGTATCAAGTTATTGACTTCATTTAGAATTAAACTTAAATACAATCTTTGCAAGAAACGATATGTTGCCAAAATCATTAATGACTTAATGGGTACCCGAATTGTTGTTGCAGGGCTTAATCAGAACATAGTTGGGATGGATAACCTATTATTTGACCTAGAACGCCGAGATATTATTTCAAGATATTACATGAGGCGTGATGGGAAATATCAAGCGGTTCACTGTTATTTTCAGACGAACAATAAATACTTTCCATGGGAATTGCAAATTTGGGATGCGCAGGATGCTCCTGGAAATTATCATGAACATTTCAGACATGAAGCAGAGAAGGGAGAATGGCAATGTTTACTCATTTGATTTTGTACGCACGCTACGAACACATTTCGTTTGCCTATCATTTTTCGAGTGCTGATTCGACCGCCCAACCAGTTATGGATGAAATAGATCGGTTGCTTGCACGTAAAGATGTTCCTGGTTATGCGTATTCCGTTCACGGATTGGGGACAGACGAGGCGAGTTTTGCGTCCGTTCAGCACATGGACCCTTACTTTCAAAGTGCTCGGGAGATTGCTGACCTTGACCAGTTCTTGGACTATTGTAAATACCCAGACCAGCTGGTTGCTCAATTTGGCTAGCGAGTTTGACTGAACACAAAAGTGGTGGCTACCGTTGATTGTAAACGGCAGCCACCACTTTTGTTATAGCAGCATCTTTTCCAAATCCATAAATATTAGGCTGTTCAGAGAATCACGTAGAACAAAAAATTGATTAAAACGGTCGCAAAACAAACAACGACATTAGAAGCAAATCACGATTAGAATTGATTAACCTCTGCGTATAATCATTGCCACAATGGGGGGAGCTCAATGAAGATACGTAAGGTGCTATCCATAAAAATGCAGGTAGATGAAAAATTCAATAACCCAGTGAATTACCTTGTGTCATATATCCAGGGGCTACTAATCTTCGTGCTGTTGATTATCGTAAATTGCCGTTTTATTTTCGGACGCTTTATCTTCAACTGGGACTTGTTCTCATGGTACTTCCTGATGTGCTATCTACTGTTACCAATTGAGAATATCTTGTTTGAGAAGCTTAGGGGCACTTTTAAGAAAAATAATCGGATGAAATCACTTACACATTCATCTAAAAACAAACCAATTCATTTTAGTAGTACCTTAAAACTCTCAATGTACGATAATCCGAATGAAGATATGACGATTCGGGCCTATCTGTTGGCTTTAGAGATGATTGGGGCACCGCTAGTACTATTCATAACGATAGTTCTCATATGGATAAGGAGAAAGTTACTATGAAGAAACGGTCTATGTTAGCAAGTCGTGGCTTGACTTAGATTTTGAATAACCAAAAGTAGTTATCAGGTTTAAGCGGGGCCAGCTGACTCTTAGCGTACGCCTTAGAAATATGGGCTGGAGACAAAACAGGCCTGGGACAAAATCCCAAACCTGTCTTTTAAATTACAACTTCTTTTTCAACGTCACAACGGGTGCGCCATCCTCATCGAACGGCTCGCCAACAACGTGGTAGCCGCAACGTTCGTAGAAAGTCTTGGCCGTGAGTTCACCGTCGATAATGCCGACCGTGAAGCCGTGCGCCTTGGCCCAATCTTCGCCGGCTTGCAGGACCTGACTACCGATTCCCTGACCGCGAACGGCTTGGCTGGTACAGACTCGGCCGAACCGCATTTCTGTGTCGGACTGGGGTTCTAAGCGGAGTGTCCCCACTGGTAATTCGGGTCGCTGGTACGCGACCACGTATTGTCGTTCCGGCGTATCGCGGTCGTCGAATTCTACGTCGCGCGGGATACCTCGTTCGGTCACGAAGGTCGCTTGGCGGAGGGCAAGGGCGGCTGCCCGGTTAAATGGTGCATTTGAAATTACGATTTCCATGGGATACTCCTATTCAATCTCGGCGAAGAAGCTGTAGAGCTTCTCGGTGGTCAGCGCTGCCTTGTCTGCGCCGGCCACATCGAACGTGACCTTACCGTGGTGCAGGACAATCAGCCGGTTACCGTACGTCAGCGCGTCTTCCATGTGGTGGGTGATCATTAGGCAGGTCAGCTTATCCTGCGAGACCCGTTCATTGGTCAGGCGCATCAAGTCTTGACCAGTCCGCGGGTCTAGCGCTGCCGTGTGTTCATCCAATAGTAAAATCTCGGGTCGCTTCAGCGTTGCCATTAGGAAGCTCAGCGCTTGTCGTTGCCCACCAGAGAGGTTACCGGTGGCCGTGGTCAGGCGGTCGTCCAAGCCGTTATGCATGGTGGCTGTGAGTTCCTTGTAGTGGTCCAAATGCCGATTCAATCCCCGGGGCATCAAGCCGCGACGTTGACCTCGACGTTCGGCGAGCAATAGGTTTTCAGCCACCGTCATCCGGGGAGCCGTTCCTAGCTTCGGGTCTTGAAATACACGAGCGAGGAAACGGGTCCGCTTTTCCACGGAGTCGTGGGCGATGTCCTTACCATTGAGGAGAATCTGGCCGCTATCAATGCTGAGGTCGCCCCCAATCGCGTTGAAGAGGGTCGATTTGCCGGCCCCGTTAGAGCCCAATACCGTGATAAAGTCGCCGGCATTGATGGTCAGGTTGAGTTTATTTAGGATCGTGATTTCCTCGGGCGTGTTGCGATTGACCTTTAACACGACGTCTTTTAGTTCGAGTAGTGGTTTAGTCATTGGTATCTAACCCCCGTTTCAAAATGTGCTTGAAGTTCAGAACGTTCTTGAAGACCGGCAGCATCATGCAGAGGGCCAGGATGATGGCGGAGATCAGGTTCAGGTCGTTGGCGCTGAAACCGAGCTTGAGGACCAGCAATAAGACGAACCGGTAGAGGATACTACCGAGCGTCACGGCCACGAGCCGTTGGTTCAAGGTCAGGTCACCGAAGGCCACTTCACCGATGATGATTGAGGCCAACGCGATAACGATGATGCCGATACCCATGTTGACGTCGGCGTACCCGTTGTTTTGGGCAACCAGGGCGCCACCAAAGGCAATCAGGCCGTTGGAGACCATCAGGCCCATGATCTTCATGTTGTCGGTGTTGATACCGAGGGAACGAGCCATGGTCTGGTTGTCCCCGGTCGCGATGAACCCTTGGCCAAGCTCCGTTTGCAGGAAGTAGATGACGATGGTCGTGATGACCACCATGACGATGGTTCCGAGAACGACGCTGTCAAAGTATTGAGGCAGTGCGGCGAGCAGGTGATTTTTAAATAGTGTTGATTTTCCCAGCAAAGATACGTTGGCCCGCCCCATGATCCGCAGGTTAACGGAGTAGCAGGCGGTCATGACCAGGATACCGGCCAGCAGGATGGGGATGTGCCCCTTGGTGTAGAGCAGACCGGTGATTAGGCCGGCCAGTGCGCCAATGACAAAGGCCAACAGAGTGGCGAGTAGCGGGTTCATCCCGTTACTGATGGCGGCAACGGCGGTCGCAGCACCGAGTGGAAAGGTGCCTTCAACCGTCATGTCGGCGAAATCAAGAATTCTAAAGGTCAGGAACAACCCAACCCCGAGGACGGCCCAGAGTAGGCCTTGCCCAATTGCGGATACTGCTAAACTCATTTGAAGACCTCCCCGTGTGTTTTGGCTTCTTTAACGACTGAATCGGGTAACGTGATGCCCAACTTCTTAGCTTGTGATAAATTGATAGTCATTTCACCCTGACGTTCAAAGTGAATTGGCGTGTCGGCGGGATTCTTCCCCTTTAAAATAGCGGCGGTCATCTTTCCGGTCTCCACACCTAATTTATATTGGTTGATACTCAACGTGGCGAGCCCACCGGCCTTGACCATAGTGTCGACGGCTGGGAAAACGGGCACCTTCTTGGCGTTAGCGGTCGAAACCAGTGTCTGCATGGCACTGGCAACCGTATTGTCGGTTGGAACGTAGATGGCGTCGACCTGACTGACCATCTGTTCAGCAACCTGATTCAAGTCGTTGGTGCTGGCAATCGTGTAGGCTTTGAGCTTTACGTGTTCTTCCTTGCAGAGCGCCGCAAATTGATGGTACTGTGCGGTGGCCGAGTCATCGGAGGAGGTGTAAATGATGCCAAGCGTCTTCATATTGGGCATGATCCGTTGAATCAATTTTAACTGTGACTTCAAGGGTGCTTGGTCGGAAACCCCAGTGACGTTGTTGCCGGGGTGCGTGTTGCTCTTGACCAGGTCGGCACCCTTGGGGTCGGTGATGGCCCCGAGAACGACAGGAATGTTAGAGCTGGCGTTGGCCAAGGCCTGTGCGGCGGGTGTGGCGATACCAATCATGGCGTCGGCATTTTCATTGACGAAGCGGGCACTCATGGTCTTCAGATTACTCTGGTCATTTTGTGCGTTCTGAAAGTCGATTTTCACGTTTTTGCCGACGTGGTAGCCCTCTTCGGCGAGCCCATGAATGATTCCTTTGTGAATGGCATCGAGTGCGGGGTGCGATAGAAGCTGTAGAATGCCGACAGTCGGCACCTTGGCTTTGGTCGCAGACTGTTGGTGGGTGTCCTTAACGTAGGCGAACCCGAGGAAGATAAGTAAAATGGCAATTAAGCTATACATCCGTTTCATAACAAAACCCTCTCTTATGTTGAAATAATATGTTGTGTGTTGATTTGGCGCTCCGCTGGGCAGAGGCTACGTCCGGTGGGGACCGCGTGAAGCCTGCCTCTGTCAGCGCCTTACCGGGCGACAAAAATGGGCTGGAACGCTGTGAACGCGATTTTGAGCCCAAAGGCAGGTCTCAAAACTCGGTTCTGTCTAACCGAAGCAGAACACTTCGCTAAGACAGTGCCACGGCTGAGCCCATTTTTGCCACCCTCACGGCTTACATGGTGGTAATCTGCTACCGATGCGTTTAGCGTGACAGGTGGTGAGTTGATTCTTGTAGCACTGGCTAACGGTATGGTGGATAATTGATATTTCTGAATAGCGTTGTTGCAGAGTAATTAATGATGGGGTTGAGTAAGCGTGGTCGTCAGATTCGCGTTTAGCCGGAGGAGGCCAGGGATAGAGCCAGCCGTGGAAATAGTGGTAGCTGTAGGCTACCGCTATGGGCGACTTTTAAGACGTGTGTTTTTCGCGGCTTAAAAGCGAGCGAGAAGACTGGTGTTTTTCCAGGCTGAAGCGTCCCCACAGCAGGCGGAATCCCTGGCAGCCGCAGGCGGTAGCACAAAGTAAATCTGACAAGGGAAGATGATACAAAAAGGGCACCCAGACCGGCTGAGTGCCCCAAAGAAGAAGGCCCGCAAAACCGGAGATTAAACATCCGTGCGGGCTTTTGCATCAGAAAAGTAGCCGGCGCAGATGCGAGAATCGCTCTGGGAGCTCAAGTCGCATCAACACTGATGAGACTTGATTACCGGCTTTGCCAACGTCCATTAAGTTCGATACCAGACATTTGCATATGACTTTTCCTTCTTTCCGTATGTGAATAAATTTAGTGTACGGCAACCGTCAAAAACCGTCAACCTTATTTTTTTATTTATGACGGAAAGCGGTGTTTTCAGTCAGATTTCGAAATGGCTGGAGTGGTCAACAGAAGGGTGTTTGATCTTGATATGGATGAAAGGTAGAGTGTGTTGCGAATATCCCCACAGCAGGCGGAATCCCTGGCAGCCGGAGTGCGGCCATCCAACACAAATTTGCGTTAGAACCGAATATCATGGGAGTTTTTTGGTATACTGAGGAATAACGAAAAAAGGACGAAACCATGACCTGACTGCGGACATTGGCAGCCATTCGGTCAACTACTAGGAGGCGCTGCCATGAAAATTGCCATTTTAACTGATACATCGTCGGGAATCGATTTTCCTGAAGCCCGGGAACGGCAGATTACCTTGTTGCCGGCACCTATTATGTTTGGTAATCGGCAGTATCACGAGTATCAGGATCTGAGCACGGCGGACTATTACCGGTTAATGCGCTTGGCCAAGGGCAGCAAGGTGGTACCGACCGCCCCCCAGCTTTCGATGAAGACCCTGCAAGCGGTTTGTGAGGACTTGGCTGGCCAGGGCGTGACCGACGTCATCGTGATTGGGCCATCGCTGGGAATCTCCGGGGTGATTAATACCTTGGCCGCTTATACGTCAACGATTGAAAGTCTTCACGTTTTGCCCTGGGACTCGCGGGGGATTTTGACCACCATGGGAGAACAGGCGCGCTTGGCCGCTGCCTTAGCGGTCCGGGGAGCAACGGTCGAGGATATCTTTGCACAGCTGACGGTACTGCGGCAGACCGCGCACAGTGCGTTTGTCGTCGATTCCATCAAGCCACTCTTACGGACGGGAGAGGTCAATCCGAGCCACAGTCCGGGCAGTACGCCACTGTTAGCCGGGAAACCAATCTTGATTTTTGACCCATCTGGTAAAATGCGGGTGGCCGGGAGTTCGTTGCGGCTTAAAGGCGCACTCAGTGACTTTCTCGATGAGCTGGCGACCGACTTAGCGGGGGTGGTGCCAGTCAAGGCGACGATTCTAAATGCCGACCAACCGGAGGCCACCGCGCGTTGGGTCAGTGTCGCACAGGAACGATTTCCCACGGTTAAATTCGACGTGGCATTGATTGGCCCAAGCTTTGGGGTTCACGTCGGCGATGGGGCAATGGGACTGGCCTGGTGCCAGGATTATCGTAGTCTGTTACCAGCCGAAAATGAGAACTAAATTAAAGATTGGGGTTGACAGCCTCATTTTTTAATGGTTAACTGAGACTTGTAAATTGATAAATGAAAGGGATAATTCCAATGAAAATTACCAGCCTTAATCATTTAAATAGCCAATTTGCCTTTAGCTTTTTCTTTAGATAGCGTTTGTGTTCAGCTCACTGGATACAAGCGCACCGCATCATTGCGTTTGTATCTATCGATTAGCTAAAGTTTTTCAGCATGACTTAGCGCCAGATAGATACGGGTTAATCTATCTGGAGAAATAATATCGGGCCCGATATACACCAGGTAGATTCTACTCAGAATCTAGCTGGTGTTTTTTGTTTTCTCAGGGGAACATTCTGAGAGAGTCGGTGGCCTTGGACGCAAGGTTGCCGGCCGGTGTTGAACGATTGGCAGGATTTACCAATTCAGAATAGAAGCATCTGGCATTGCGCTGGATCACGAAAAATAAAACATAGCTGTGGAGGAAATTGAGAATGAAAAAATTATTAGCAACCAGCGTCGCATTATTGGGATTGGGTTTAGTTTTAGCAGGGTGTTCCAGCAAGTCGGACGCTAGCAATAGCGGTTTAAAGGTCGGCATCTTGCAGGTCGTGCAACACGGTTCACTCGATGAGGCGCGGCAAGGGTTCAAGGCCGGACTCAAGGCTGAGTTGAAGGCCCACGGCAAATCGACCAAGGTGACCTACCACTACCTCAACGCGCAGGGGGATCAGGCCAATTTAAACACCATGAGCCAACAATTGGTTCAACAAAAGAGTGATTTGCTCGTTGGAATCGCCACGCCGGCCGCTCAGGCGTTAGCCAAGAAGACAACGAGCACGCCAACACTGGTCACGGCCGTCACGGACCTTCAGTCTGCCGGGCTGGTTAAGTCAAACGCCAAGCCCCAGACCAACGTCAGCGGAACCAGCGACCTGACGCCGGTGGGGTTACAACTGAAACTGTTGGCTAGCATGGCCACCAGCAAGCTGCCGTTGGGCGTCATGTACAACTCGTCCGAGGAGAACTCCGTATTGCAGGTCAAACTGGCCAAAGCCTACGCGAAGCAACACAATTTGAAATTAAAGGTCGTCAGCGCCACCAGCACCAATGATGTTGCCAGTGTCTTGGCGGGATTGACCGGTAAAGTTTCCGGCCTGTATTTACCGACTGACAACCTGATGGCCAGTGCCATGAAGACCATCGGTGCGAAGGCCAAGGCCGCCAAACTTCCCGTTGTGACTGGTTCGATTGAAATGGCCGAAGATGGTGGGACCGCAACTTACGGCATCAACTATTACGACCTGGGCAAGCAGACGGGGAAGATGGCGTACGATGTCTTGGAAAACAACAAGAAGCCGCAGAACATGGCCGTACAAACGTCAAAGAAACTACATTTGTACGTGAATAAGGCAAATGCCCAGGCTATCGGCTTACAGTCCAGTCAGATTAAAGAACCTTAAGGAAAGGAGCTTGTTTCTATGTTAATCACGAGTATCGGTCAGGGCCTCTTATGGGCACCGTTGGCCATTGGCGTCTTCATTACGTTTCGCATTTTAGATATCCCCGATCTGACCACCGAGGGGAGCTTTCCACTGGGCGCCGCAGTCACAGTGAGTGCCATGTTGAGCGGTCAATCCGCCGTGACGGCAAGTTTGCTGGGATTTCTGGCGGGCTGTATCGCGGGCTGGGTCACCGGTGTGTTGGACACAAAGCTCCACATGCCGTCGTTACTGGCCGGTATCCTCACGATGACCGGGTTGTACTCGGTCAACATGCACATCATGGGCAAGTCCAACGTGCCGTTGTTATCGCAAAAGGTATTGACCAACTACCTGCCGCAGTCGTGGTCGATCGACCTGCAGACGATTATGGTGGGGGCCATTGTCACGGGAGTCGTCGTGGCATTCCTGATCTGGTTGTTCAAGACGCGGTTAGGCCTGTCACTGATGGCAACGGGAAATAATCCTGCCATGAGCGCGGCCAACGGAATCTACACCGACCGGATGGTGATTATTGGCTACATGGTCTCCAACGGTTGCATTGCCTTGTCGGGCGCCTTGATTTCTCAAAGCAACGGGTACGCCGATATTGGAATGGGTATCGGAACCATCGTCATTGGGTTGGCCTCAGTCTTGGTTGGTGAGATCTTCCTCCGTGGTCGCCAAATTTGGCTGCGGTTGTCCGCCATGGTCCTGGGAGCCATCATCTACCGTTTCTTATTGACGGTTGCGATGGGGTTAGGCTTCCCGGTCGACGATTTGAAAATTTTATCCGCGGGCATCTTGGTCGTCGTCATTTGCCTGCCTATTTTACAGAATAAGTACCGCACGCGTCAGCAGTTGAACCGTTACCTCAAACAGATTGGAGCCGATGAACATGAAGCAAGCAACCGCAGTCTTAACCGTCAAGCATCTCCAGAAGGTCTTCTTTCCCGGGACAGCAAATGAGCGCCACGTCTTAAGGGACGTCAGCTTAACCATTGAACCGGGCGACTTTATTGCGGTGATCGGAAATAACGGAGCCGGCAAGTCGACCCTGTTGAACACGATTGCGGGCACGTTGGCGGCCGATGCCGGGACGCTAGCCTTAGCGGGCCACGACGTTACCAAGAAACCTATCGCGTACCGGTCAAAGTGGCTGTCGCGGGTCTTTCAGGATCCCAAAATGGGTACGGCGGGGGAACTCAGCGTGGCCCAGAACCTTACGTTGGCCCAACGACATACGGGCAGTATGAGTCTGCACCGCTATCGCAAGGCCAGTCAGGTTGCGGCTTATCAGGAGTTATTACGGCCATTGAATATGGGACTGGAAGATCGACTGACGACCCAGGTAAAATACCTGTCCGGTGGGCAACGGCAGGCGTTGTCGCTCCTGATGGCAACGTTGAGTCATCCGGACCTGCTCTTATTGGATGAGCACACGGCGGCGTTAGACCCGCAGACCAGTCAGAAGGTCATGGACTTGACCCAGACTATCGTGGAAGAGAACCAATTAACGACGATGATGATCACCCACAAAATGAGTGACGCCTTGACCTATGGCAATCGCCTGGTGATGGTCCAAGACGGTCAGATCAAGCTGGATGTTCGCGGTGAAGAGAAACAGAACCTGCGGCAGGAAGACTTGTTGACGCTGTTTGCGGAATAGGATTGCATGGGAATGGTCGCACCGCGGCTGCCAGGGATTCCGTCGGCTTTGACTGTTCTTTGTCAGCAAAGGATGAGTCAATATTCTACGTTGAATTGGGCGACAATCGCGCCAGAACTTTCTGAGAAGTGAGAATGAATGACTTGGTTCTCTGTCTTGATCAATGTATGAAGTCGGTGACCGATATGCTGTCTTTTATAGCTATTCATTAACTCTAGTGAAGATTCAAAGGAAAATATGTGTGGGCAAAAAACGGCTCCAGCTTCCCATTATGGGGTGCTGGAGCCGTTTTGAAATTGATTACTAAAGGTTGAAAGATGAAATACCTGTCTCGCCCCAGTATCAGCAAGGATTCGAACCATTAAGATAGTGTAAAATTTCCGCACTGCGGCTGCCAGGGATTCCGCCTGCTGTGGGGACACTTCAGACTGGAAAATCACCAGTCTTCTCGCTCGCTTTGAAGCCACGAAGACCGCGTGTCTCCAAAGTCGCCCGTGCTGTAAGCTGGCTAAAAAATGAAGTGCCGTAAAATTATTAGACAGAGAGACTAATAATTTTGAGGTGGTTCTAT